>JAHEJA010000032.1 GCA_024639125.1 Paracoccaceae bacterium | reverse complement strand
TGTCTAACTCTGGATCAACCTGTGTTGCCAATGATCCATCGAAATATAAACCCCTATCTTCTTCTGTGCTAATTAAATTGCGGCATTTTAAAACGGGGCGCAAATCGCTGACCTGTGTGTTGACAAGGCCGAGGGTTTCCAGCGTCGTCAAACTGGTTATATGGGTCAGATCGCTGACATGTGTTTCACTTAGGTATAGTGCTTTCAACGCTGTCAAGTTGGCGATATGCACCAGATCGCTGACCGCTGTGTGGTCAAGATCGAGGCCTTCCAACACAGTCAAGTTGGTGAGATGCGTCAGGTCGTTGATCCGTGTTTCAGTAAGGTATAGTGCTTTCAACGCCGTCAGGTTGGCGATATGCGCCAGATCGCTGACCTGTGTGTTGGAGAGGTTGAGGATTTTCAACGCCGTCAAATTGGCGATATGCGCCAGATCGTTGAACTGTGTGTTACTAAGGTTGAGGATTTCCAACGCCGTCAGGTTGGCGATATGCGCCAGATCGCTGACCTGTGTGTTACTAAGGTTGAGGCTTCTCAGCGCCGTCAAACTGGCGATTTCGGGGGGGAGGCGGTCAAGATCAGGGATGCGTAGATCTAAGAAGAACAGTTGCTTTTCAGCAGCTTCTTTAACCCGTTCCAGCGCCTCTTGATAGGCCCGTTCTGCCTGTGTCATTCAATGCATCCCGTTTCAAATATTATTCTTAAACCGCGCCTTTAGGATGGGGTGAAAAAAATGTGGGAGCAAGTCTTTATTTCCATTGACGTTCTTTTACAAACGTCCTATCCCAACGCTTACGCGCGGTTGTAGCTCAGTTGGTTAGAGTACCGGCCTGTCACGCCGGGGGTCGCGGGTTCGAGCCCCGTCAACCGCGCCATTTTTTCCCAGATTAAATCCTTGTCCATCGCTAAGCTGCTGTTTTAAATCAGCATCGCCCCAAGGATCACAGCCCAAGCCACCCCAACAGCAATCGCTGTTATCGCAACTGCGGCGCTTGCTGTGTCTTTGGCTTGTTTGGCAGCAGGGCGAATATCGGTGCCGATGTCATCCACCACGCGTTCGATCGCAGTGTTCATACATTCCGCCGCCAAAACCAACACGCCACCCGCACAAATCAGCGCGGTTTCCGCCGCACTTAGGGGCAGGGCAAGCGCCAAGCCAGCAGAGATAATATTCGCAACGATCCATTGTTTCAGGCTGCCTTCGGTCTGCCAGACGTGTTTTACGCCGTCCCAAGACCACACTGTGCGTTGCCAAACCCGTTGCGCTTGTTCCTGTATCAGTCCCATTTTCATATTTCTCTTATTGAATGTGTGTTGCGTTGAGGTTAGATTGACGGTTAAAAGGTCGGCTCGCAAGCCTTCATGCCCGTAGGAGCCATCACAATGCGCAAATTCTTGGATCAGATCCCATTTTCGGTGGTGGTGATCGCCAGCTTGACGCTTGGCCTTGCCCCGTTCACGCCGATGCCACATGTCGTTGAAAAACTAATGATGTTGTCGCGGGGGGCTTTGACGCAGCCCATGGATTGGTTTGATCTGTTTCTACATGGCGGACCTTGGCTTATATTGGCGGCAAAGCTTTCTATAAGCCAACGTCCTCGCTCGGATTAAACGGTTTCGGCGTCAATTTCTGCGGCGCGTTTTTCCACGAGTTCGACAATGTGATCGACCATTTGTTCGTTATCGATCCGGTGATCCTGTTTGCCCGCCCAATAGACCATGCCATTGCCATTTCCGCCGCCGGTAAAACCAACATCGGTCATCAATGCTTCGCCGGGGCCATTCACGACACAGCCAATGATAGACAGGCTCATGGGGGTTTTGATATGTTCGAGCCGTTGTTCCAAGGTTTCCACAGTTTTGATCACGTCAAACCCCTGACGCGCACAAGAGGGGCAGGAAATGATATTGACGCCGCGATGACGCAGACCCAATCCTTTTAGGATTTCATAGCCAACTTTGACTTCTTGTACGGGATCGGCAGACAGGCTAACGCGGATTGTGTCGCCAATGCCCATCCAAAGCAAATTGCCTAGGCCGATGGATGATTTGATCGTCCCGGACATAAGGCCACCTGCTTCGGTGATCCCAAGGTGGATTGGGGCGTCTGTTGCTTCGGCCAAGGATTGGTAAGCAGCGGCGGCAAGAAACACATCAGAGGCTTTGACGCTGATTTTGAATTCGTGGAAATCGTTGTCTTCTAGGATTTTGATATGATCAAGGCCGCTTTCGACCATCGCTTGGGGGCAGGGTTCGCCGTATTTTTCCAAAAGATGCTTTTCCAGAGAACCGGCATTGACGCCAATCCGCATAGAGCAGTTGTTGTCACGCGCGGCTTTGATGACTTCGCGGACGCGGTCTTGGGACCCGATATTGCCCGGATTGATCCGCAAACACGCAGCGCCCGCTTCGGCGGCTTCTATCCCACGTTTATAATGAAAGTGGATATCCGCTACGATTGGAACCGGGCTTTCTTTGACGATTTCTTTTAACGCGCGGCTGCTGTCTTGGTCGGGAACGGAAATACGTACAATGTCTGCACCGGCATCCGCGGCTGCTTGGACTTGGGCGATTGTTCCTTTGATGTCGGTTGTGACCGTATTGGTCATGGTTTGCACGGTGATCGGGGAATCCCCACCAACAGGCACATTACCGACGTGTATTTTACGGGATTTGCGGCGCTCAATATTACGCCAAGGACGGATATGATTAATAGACATACGGAATTCCCATCAAAGCCATTTATTCTGACATAATGCCGAAGCGACGCCGAAGCAACCGTGGGATTAGTTTTCGTTTGGTTTTAATGTGAAAGATGAAATATCCGCTTGCGCAACAACTTGGCCCAAATGAGGATCAACTTCGATATCGGCAAGCGCAAATGTCGCCGTAAGATCATCAACCGAGAGCGGCACGCCTTTTACGACACTGGTTCCACGCCCCGCTGGGCCATATAGATCGCCATTTACAGCGAAATAAACCGAGCCAGACATGCCAGCGCGCAATGACGGCGCGTTTTCGGTTTGCGGAAGAACATACTCTTCGCCAGCAGCCATCACTTTTTCAAAAATCACAGAGCCTGTAGCGGATTTAACCTGAACCCATGCTTCACGTGTTGCAAACAAAGCCAGCTCAGGTGGCGTTGTTTCAAGCACTTGTGGCATCGACGCTTGAAGTGCATCTGCTTGAATATCTGCGATGTTCGGGCTTAGAACATCTGCAATGACGGATGCAATCGCCGTAGATGTATCGCCGTTTGACGCAGCAAAGGACCCGTTTTGCCGTGGGTCCAAAGTGGAAATAGGGGCATCGCGCGATACCAGAATAGGAACATCAAGCGCGTTTGGGCGGTACAAGCGATCAATTTTTTCGCGGCTTGCGATTTGATCGACATTAGGAGACATCGCATCAATGTTATCGTTCGCCATTTCGCCTAGATCCGATAACACAATAGGGGTGTTTTCTACTGGGGTAACTTTGACCTTTTGGATTTCTTGCAAAATCGACCAGCCGCCGTAACCCAAGGACGCAATCAAAGCGACCAAGACGGATACAGAGCCAATTGCCCCCGGTTGAATATTGGACAACACTCCGGCAGATGTGGCCATTGATCCAGCATTCGGGCGGGAAAACAAGGTATCGTTCGAAATAGATTTTGATGACACAGGCACAGCAGCAACAGCTTTGCGTCCTGCCGCCTTTTCAGACATTCCATGCGCTGTTGAAAATCCGCTTTCTTGGCAGAATTTCAAAAACACATCTTCTGCGTCCATGCCTAGATATCGGGCATAGGACCGTACGTAGCCGGCAATAAAGCCTGGGGTATCAAAGGCGTCTGGGTCAGCATTTTCAATGGCAGAGATATAACTTGCTTTGATCCGCAATTCGCGTTGAACATCCAAAAGCGATTTTCCGAGCGTTGCACGTTCGCCCCGCATCAAATCACCAAGCGTCATTTCAAAGTCATCAAAGCCTTTGACGAATTTAATGTCTTCTTGCTGAGAAGAGACATTTCTGCGTCTGATCATACCAATTGCCCCAAGTTCCCATATGAACACAAATCATGACGAATCATGGTTTGTGCGCATTTGCCCCTTTTACATACCACAGGTCTAGAGAGGATGCACTTTGGTATATCAGTTAGGCGCTCAATTCGGCACGATTTAGCGCACAATGCGACCATAGTTTGTCCATTGCCTTTACCAGCTTATCAATTTCTTGCGCTCCGTGGACCGGAGACGGCGTGAACCGCAACCGTTCGGTACCACGTGGGACCGTTGGGAAATTGATGGGCTGAACGTAAATTCCAAATTCAGACAACAACATATCCGATAGCTTTTTCGTATGCACGGGGTTGCCAACAATGACTGGTACAATGTGGCTGCCGTGATCGATAATTGGCAATCCTGCTGCCTTTAGGCGCATTTTTAGAATTTTAGCCTGAAGTTGATGCCGTTCGCGCAATTCTTGATCTTGCTTGAGATGCGCAACAGAAGCCGCGGCACCTGCCGCAACCGCAGGGGGAAGCGATGTCGTGAAAATGAACCCCGGTGCGTACGAGCGAACCGCGTCACACATTTTGTGGCTGGCTGCAACATAACCACCCATAACGCCATAAGCCTTGGCCAATGTTCCGTTGATGATATCAATGCGTTGCATCAACCCATCACGTTCTGCAACGCCTGCGCCACGTGGACCATACATGCCAACAGCATGTACCTCGTCGATATATGTCAACGCATTGAATTCATCGGCCAGATCACAGATCTCTTTGATGGGGCCGAAATCACCATCCATTGAATAAACCGATTCAAACGCGATCAATTTGGGGGTGGAAGGATCGTCCGCCGCAAGCAATTCACGCAGATGTGCCACATCGTTATGGCGGAAGATACGCTTTGTGCCGCCATTACGACGAACCCCTTCGATCATGGACGCGTGGTTTAATGCGTCTGAATAGATGATCAAACCTGGAAATAGCTTTGGAAGCGTCGAGAGCGTCGAATCGTTGGCGATATATGCAGAGGTGAACAACAGAGCCGATTCTTTGCCGTGTAAATCAGCAAGTTCGGCTTCTAGGCGTTTGTGATACACCGTTGTGCCGGAAATATTGCGCGTACCGCCCGACCCAGCACCGGTTGCATCGATCGCTTCGTGCATGGCTGCCAACACTTTGGGGTGCTGCCCCATTCCAAGGTAATCGTTACCACACCACACTGAGATAGGGGTTTGTGTCCCATCTTCGCGACGCCACATAGCATGAGGAAAGTTGCCATTCTCGCGCTCGATATCGATAAAGGTGCGGTAGCGACCTTCTTCGTGGAGGCGGTTCAATGCATGATCCAGTTGATCATTATAATCCATCTGGCGTCCTTTCTTTCCTGCCACTGTGGCAAGGGATCGGTTTCGTGTGTCTCGTCAACATATTCATATTGCTTAATGTGTCAAAGGTTTTTTTGGCATTACGTCTATGACATCTTTCAGCAAGTCGAACTTTACAGGCGGCGCGACCCTGATAGGGTGCATGTGAATCACTACATAACAGGAGAGAGCCATGTCGCTAGAGGCTGTGCTGGCGCGGATTGACGCAGATTTAGAAAATTCCACGAATAGATTGCTAGAATTGTTGCGGATCCGCTCCATTTCGACCGATCCGGCATATAAATCCGAATGTGACGCGGCTGCGGATTGGTTGGTCAAGGATTTGCAATCCCTTGGTGTGGATGCACAAAAGCGGCCCACACCCGGTCATCCGATGGTGGTTGGGCATGTCGATGGCGATGGTCCGCATGTTTTGTTTTACGGGCATTATGATGTTCAGCCGGTGGATCCGCTGAATCTTTGGGATCGGGATCCGTTTGATCCGGCGCTTGAAGACACCAAAAATGGAAAAGTCATCCGGGGCCGCGGAGCATCAGACGACAAAGGTCAGTTGATGACATTTGTCGAAGCCTGCCGCTCATGGAAAGCGGAACATGGGTCATTGCCGTGCAAAATCACTTTTTTCTTTGAAGGCGAAGAAGAAAGCGGCTCGCCCAGCCTTGTTCCGTTCATGCAGGAAAACGCAGACGAATTAAGGTCAGATATCGTGTTGATTTGTGACACTGGATTATTCCAAAGCAAAACGCCTGCTATTGTGACAATGTTGCGGGGGCTTCTTGGTGAAGAAATCATAATCACGGGTCCAAACAAAGATTTGCATTCTGGCATGTATGGGGGTGTCGCGCGCAATCCTATTCGCGTACTGACCCGCGTCTTGGCCAGTCTTCATGACGACACGGGTCGCATTACAGTGCCCGATTTTTATGATGGTGTTCACGAACTTGATCCCGACATGGCGGCCCAATGGAATGCGCTGAATTTCGATCATGGCACGTTTTTGGGCGATGTGGGGCTTGGCTTACCAGCAGGAGAAGTCGGGCGCACACCGCTTGAAATGATTTGGTCGCAACCGACGTGCGAAATTAACGGGATCAACGGTGGCTATACCGGGGATGGGTTTAAAACCGTGCTTCCGAGCCTTGCCAGTGCCAAAGTGTCCTTCCGTTTGGTTGGGGATCAAGATCCGTTGAAAATTCGTGAAAATTTTCGCGCAATGGTGCGGGGTATGATCCCGAGCGATTGTCAGGTGGCATTCAAACCACACGGGGCGTCACGTGCTTCGGTAATGGCAACGGATGCCGCGGAATTCGAAGCGGCACGGGGGGCGTTGTCGGATGAATTCCCAGATGCCGCTGCATTTGTTGGCTGCGGCGGGTCCATTCCGATCGCTGGACATTTTCAGAACATCACCGGTGTGAACCCAATGTTGATTGGTTTTGCCAAAGATGACGATCAAATCCATTCTCCGAATGAAAAATACGATCTTGATAGTTTTCACAAGGGGATGCGCAGCTGGGCGCGCATTCTAGATGCCGTCGCAAGGAAATAGGTTCATCATGTTCCAAGGGTTTGAGGATCGTCTGATAAATGTGGACGGCGTGGATATTTTTTGCCGCATAAAGGGGCAGGGCGCACCTGTTCTTTTATTGCACGGATTTCCTCAGACCCACGCGATGTGGGCAGAGGTCGCCCAAGACTTGTCCCAAGATTACACAGTTGTCTGTGCGGATTTGCGCGGTTACGGAGCCTCTGACAAACCCAAAGGTGTTGAAAATTATTCGTTTCGCAACATGGGCAAAGATCAAATAGGGTTGATGCGCGCATTGGGGTTTGATCAATTCCATTTGGTCGGCCATGATCGCGGGGGCCGCACGGCGCATCGTATGGCTTTGGATGCGCCGGATGCTATTTTGTCTTTGACCGTTATGGATATTATTCCAACCCAATTATTGCTCGATGATCTAAACAAGAACGTCGCGCGGGCCTATTACCATTGGTTCTTTTTGGCGCAGCCACATCCGTTTCCGGAAACCTTGATTGCGTCTGATCCAGATTATTATTACCAAAGTTGTTTGCTTGGGTGGGGGGCGTCACAGCTTGGTGATTTTGCGCCCGATCAAATGGCGGCGTATCGCGCAGCTTGGAATGACCCTAACTGTATACGTGCTATGTGTGATGACTACCGCGCTGCGATTGATTTTGACTTGGCCTTGGATCAAGCTGACTTGGGACGCCAAGTGACCTGTCCTGCTTTGGTTCTATTCGGAGCAGATGGCGCCATGGGTAAAGCCTATGACGTTGGTGCGACTTGGGCAGATCGGCTGCAAACCTATACTGCCCAAGGTATTCCGGGTGGTCATTTCTTTGTGGATCAGCATCCAAAGGAAACGGGTGATGCTTTGCGCGCTTTCTTTAGGACGCTTTGCTAAGTTTGCGTGCGATAAAGCAAATGATCCACAAGACCACAAAGACCGCAATCGCCAAGGCGATTGTTGATCCATAGAACGTCGCACGCCCCATCATATCCATATTGTTCAAGAACGGATAAGGAAGCCCAGAGGTCACAGATCCAACGGGTTTGGCATTCAAGGGTCCCACCAATATCTCGGACCATGCAACATAGGCCAAACAGATCACAACAGAATACATGAGCCCGCGAATATGCCGCGCAGCTTTTGATAAGAACAACGCATCAAAAACGATCAGCACCGGACCAACCAGATGCAGATAGTATTCTTGGAACCATACGGGGCTATTTTCACCATTCACCAATGTGGGATCGGTAAAGAATAGTTTCCAGTAAAGATACATGACCATGATGTTCAACACAGCAGTCGCCGCAATAAGCGGAAGAAAGCGTTCTTTGCTCTGTGTGCGCCGATCAAGCCAAAGCGTGCCATGACAGACCATTGCCAAGGTAAGACCCCAAATTGTCAGATAGCGGAAATGCCACCCAAAAGAGGCATAATCCGTGTTCATAAACTGATAGATCGAATAGCCAATGGCTAAAACGAGCGCAAAAAGCGAAAACTTGGTTTTGTTAGCATGGGTCATTGGCTGTCTTTTCCCTTTAGTCGCGTTTTGTGGCTACGATTTGTTGAAGCCCTTCAAAGGGAACATAACCACGCACCAATTCGTCTTGCAAAACAAAAGTTGGGGTGCCGTTGATATTTAAACGTTGTGCCAAAGCCCGCGTATTTGCGATCTCGGCCAAAACGTCGTCGCTTTCCATACGATCAAGGATGTTCGCTGCATCTAAACCAAAGGTGACGGACAGTTGTGACAAAGCATCAGATGTCGGTTCGCCCGTAAAGTTGATCAAAGCCTCGTACATGGATTTATAGGCTTCATCGCCATAAAGCTGCTTGACCGCGATTGCAAATTTGGACGATTGCACAGATGCATCCCCAAGAATGGGGAGTTCTTTTACAATGTAGCGAATGTTTCCATCGGATTCGATCAGCTGCATCACATCTGTATGGGCCTTGCGACAATAGCCACAGCGGTAATCCATGAATTCCACCAATGTGATATCACCCTCTAGGTTGCCGCCAACATAGGAATAGCCATCGTCAAAAATATCTTTGGCGTTCACATTGACCAAGTTTGCATCTTGGCTGGCTTCTTCTTGAACTTGTTGTGCTTTCAAAACATCCACGGCTTCAAAGATCACTTCGGGGTTTTCCAGCAGATAGCCCCGCACAGCATCCCCAAAGGCGGCTTTTTCTTCGGCGCTCATCGCAGATAGATCAAGGGCAGATGCAGATTGTGCAGAGCTTAGGGCCAAGGCAGAAAGCCCAATCATCAAAAATTTCTTCATCTCGGTTTATGTCCTTTTTCTATATTTATCGATTTGATGCTACGGAAAGCACGTCTTGCGCTCTTTGCCATGCAGGGGTGCCTCGTGGCAACAGGGCTTCTGCGCGATTTGCGTGCAACTTGGCGTCATTTAGCTTGCCTTGCAAGGCATAGCGTTCCGCCGTAACCACAGAGGCCATTCCGTTGTTTCCAAGCTTTCCATAAGCCACGGCTAAATCTTGGTGCAGGCGTATGTTGCGAAAATCACGGGATCGTGCCGTTTCCAAAACTGTTTGTGCGGCGCGAACATCCCCGCTGGCCAAAAGAGCGCGTCCTTGTCCCGCTAATATAAGCGGCGCATTCGGCGCAAGCGCGGCGGCCTTGGCATAGGTTTGCGCACTGGCTTTGAATTGGCGCGCCCGCATCAGCAATTCCGCCCGCAAGTCCATTAGAAACGGATCCTTGGGGCGAAGCGCCTGAGCCTTGTCCATTTCTGCCAAAGCCTGGTCCAATTTCCCCTGACGCGATAATGCCACGGCTTTGCGCATATGGGCGATATCTTTGGTCACGCTTTTGTCTGCCCGTTGCAGTGTCCAATCGGGACCTCGAATAAACGCCGAGAGTTTGCCAAGGGCGCGCGCATGCCAATAGAGCGATGGGTTTTGTCCATAGGCCATGCTATCCGAGGCAATTAACGTTTCCACAGCACGCAGGCGATCCCGCGATAAAGGATGGCTCTGGATATAGGGGTCTTGGCGTTGTGTTGTCAGGTTCAGCTGACCTTCGAACAATGACAATGTCTGTTGCATCCCAAGTGGGTTAAGCTGCGCCCGTTTCATATATTTATACGCTGCTTGATCTGCCGACGCTTCCTCCGAGCGTGAATGAGCCAGAAACACACGCTTTGCCGAAGCATTTAACCCAAGAGCCAGCCCCGTTGTGACATCGGCATTTCCAGACGCAAGCCCGGCAGCGGCGGCAAAGACCAATCCAAACCCAGCGGCGGTTTGGGTGGCACGCATGTTTTGTAGTCGTCGCGATATATGCCCATTTGCGATATGTGCCGCTTCGTGCGCTATGACGGATTGTAACATTTCAGGGGTTTCGGTTTTTAAAACCAGTCCGGCTGTGACAAAGATTTGTTTTGAATCGATCACAAAGGCATTCATCTTCATATCATCGACAACAAGAATACGCACCCGAGACGGAGAAAGCCCCGCCGCTTGAAGCACGGGCTTGGCGACTTGGTCCAAGGCATATTCTATGTCCGCATCCCGCAAGAGCCCTTGGGCCTGTGCGGTATAGGGCAAAGTGATGACTGCCATCATAAGTACACAGAAATGTTTCAAATACCGCATTGACCTTATCCCTATCCTTCGCAAGAAGTGTGATGAAACAGTAATGTGGAACGCTCGTATGAAAAACTCAACCCGTGGTGCCGTAGATCCCTTTATTGTGATGGATGTCATGGAGGCCGCACGCCAAGCCGAAGAGACAGGCCGCCATATTATTCACATGGAAGTCGGACAGCCAAGTTCACCTGCGCCCAAAGCCGCGCGTGATGCCCTAAGCCAAACAATGAACTCTGATGCGATGGGGTATACTGTGGCGCTGGGCCTTCCTGCTTTGCGCAAACGTATCGCACAGCTGTATGGAGAATGGTATAATGTCGATCTAAATCCGGATCGGGTTGTAATTACACCGGGATCTTCGGGCGCGTTCATTCTTTCTTTTACGGCTTTGTTTGATGCAGGTGATAAAGTTGGCATTGGTGCGCCAGGGTATCCAAGCTATCGTCAAATCCTCAAGGCGCTCGATCTGGATCCGATCGATATTCAAACGTCGCCAGACAATCGATTGCAACCGGTCAGTGCGGATTTTGATACCATAGATATAGCGGGTCTTTTGGTAGCATCCCCTGCAAATCCAACAGGTACAATGTTGGATAAATCTGCGCTGGGCCGCTTGATTGATGCAACCCATTCCAAGGGTGCGGCGTTTATCAGTGATGAAATCTATCATGGTATCGAATACGAGGCGAAAGCCGTCAGTGCGCTTGAGCTGACGGACGACTGTTATGTTATCAATTCCTTTTCCAAATATTTTTCCATGACAGGATGGCGTGTGGGGTGGATGGTCGTTCCCGAAGATCATATCCGCCATGTGGAACGACTGGCCCAAAATATGTTCATCTGCGCGCCACATGTGTCCCAAGTGGCCGCACTTGCTGCGATGGATTGCTCAGATGAGCTAACGGCGAATTTGGCGGTTTACACCGAAAACCGGCGGTTGATGCTAGACGGCCTTCCCAAGGCTGGGTTTCGCAAAATTGCGCCCCCGGATGGGGCATTTTATGTCTATGCCGATGTATCCGAATTTACCACTGACAGCTTGGGCTTTTGCAAGGAAATCCTAGAAGTTGCTGGCGTTGCCGTGACACCTGGTCTAGATTTTGACCCAATCCGCGGCGCAAGCACAGTGCGCTTTTCCTATGCGCGCAGCACTGCGGACATCCAAGAAGGACTAGATCGGTTGCAAAAATTCATGGCGTCAAAAGGGTATATTTAACCATGCTGCGCTGGGCGATCCTTTTCATGGTTTTAATGGCGCATCCTGTAGCAGCACAGACCCTTGGGGGGCTGGCGCGGATCGATCCTGATAAATCTATGGCACGTGACGGTTTGTTTGACACTGCACAGGTCACATTACAGCTAAGCCAAGGCGTGCCATATCGCGTTTTTCATCTGACGGATCCCAATCGGTTGGTGTTAGATTTTAAAGAGCTGGATTTTACTGGGCTGCTGCCCGAGCAATTCATAAAAAGCGATCATATTCTTGCAATGCGCTACGGGTCGTTGGGCACTGGATGGTCACGCATTGTGTTGGATCTTGCGAACCCAATGTTAGCGGATGATATTGGCCTGAGCGTTGCCGATAATGGCGGTGGCGCAACGCTTTCGTTTAGGCTGGCTTTGGTCACTGAACAAGACTTTGTAGCCTCGTCTGGGGCGCCTGATAAAACCGAGCGTCAAAATTTACCCTTACCTTCAATCACCTACAGCCCTGATCAAAATGACCAAGACATCTTGGTGGTTTTGGATGCAGGTCACGGTGGGTTGGACCCCGGAGCAATGTCTGGCACATTAAAAGAAGCTGATCTTATGCTGCTGCTGGTCAGAGATGTGCGCGAAGCGATCTTGCGCTTTGATGGCATGAGCGTGGCCTTGACGCGGGATGCAGATCATTTTGTGTCGCTCGAAGAACGTGTTTCGATGGCCTATGATTTGGGGGCGGATGTTTTTATTTCGCTGCATGCGGATGCGGTCACCGAAGGTGTCGCACGGGGTGTCACGGTCTATTCATTGTCGGATAATGCAACCGATCAAGCTTCGGCTTTGCTGGCCGCGCGTCATGATCGCGACGAATTGCTGTCTGGTGTTGATCTTAGCGATGCAGATGATGAAATTGCAAATATTCTGATCGATATTGCGCGTACCGAAAACGCACCAAAAATAAAACGGCTTGCGACCGAGTTGATCAAAGGATTTAAATCGCAATCCGTCGGCGTGAATTCACGTCCCCATCGCCGCGCAGGGTTTTCTGTGCTCAAGGCTGCGGATATTCCATCGGTTTTGATCGAAGCGGGATTTATGTCCACTGGGAACGATCTGAAAAATTTACAAAATTCCGAGTGGCGCCAAAAATTTGCAGCTGGTCTTGCTCAAGGAATTGTAACCTGGGTCCAAGCCGAAGACATCCTTGCGCCGCAAGTGCGCCAATAACCAAGGTGAAATACGCAAACAAGGCAGCGAGTATTTGCCAAATCGGTTGATTTCGCATTTTGACCTTGGGGCATAGTCAGAGTATAACAAAGCTCAACTATGATTGGGGCGCTGTGTGATCAGGTTTGTACTTTCTGTCTTTGGGGCTGTTTTTACGGCATTAACCATGGGAATCATCGCATTTGCTTTGACCATTGGTGCGGTGTTTTGGATGTACGGGCGCGATTTGCCCAGCCATGACTCTTTGGCCCAGTATCAGCCGCCGACAATTAGCCGTATTTATTCATCCGAAGGCAATATTATGGATGAATTCGCCCGCGAACGCCGATTGTTCACGCCCTCTGATGAAATCCCTGACCTAATCAAGCAGGCCTTTATTTCTGCCGAAGATAAGAATTTTTACACACATCCCGGATATGACATTCGTGGTATTGTGTCTGCTGCTGTGGATGCTGTGCGCTCTGGCGGGTCCCGCGTGCGGGGGGCCTCCACGATCACCCAGCAGGTAATGAAGAATTTCCTGTTGGATGGTTCGCGCCAGGCAGAGCGTAAAATCAAAGAAATTATTCTGGCGACCCGTATCGAAGACACACTCAGCAAAGAGCGTATCCTTGAGCTATATCTGAACGAAATTTTCTTGGGGCAGAACTCTTATGGGGTCACGGCTGCGGCGCAAACGTATTTCAATAAAACTTTGCGCGAACTGGCCCCCCATGAGGCCGCGATGCTTGCATCCTTGCCCAAAGCACCATCGGATTTCCACCCTGTGCGCCGAAAAGAGCGGTTGATGGAGCGGCGTAATTACGTTCTGCGTGAAATGTATCAGAACGGATATTTGTCACGCGCTGTGGCCGAAGCCGAAATTCAAAAGCCGCTTTTGTCCGTTCAAAACGGTGATTTTGATAGTTTCCGCTCTGCTTTGCCGCCGCGTGACTATTTTACAGATGAAATTCGCCGTCAGCTTAGCCGTAACTTTGGCGAGGACGAATTCTTTTCTGGTGGCATGACTGTACGTGCAACCATTGATCCCGAAATGCAGCATGTCGCTGCTGTGGCCCTGCGTCGCGCGTTAGAAAATTATGACCGCGCCCAAGGCGTGTGGCGGGGCACTGGTGAAACCATAGATGCCAAGGATATGACCACTGATGAACAATGGCGTGCGGCTTTGGCAAAGGTCACGATTGCCCGTGATATTGATTTAAACGGGCGTTGGTATCCGGCGGTCGTGCTTGGCTTTGATGGAAATGATGCACGTCTTGGAATCGAAGGCGAGCCGTCGCCTCAGACACTTCCTGCCAAAGATGTCGAATGGGCGCGCAAATTGCTTAAGGATGGTAAACTAGGCAAGGCTGCAAAACGTGCGTCTGATTTGCTGGATGTTGGCGATGTCGTGCATGTGCGCAAGATGACCTCTGACAGCGACGGTAGCTTTATCCGCTGGACGTTGCGCCAATCGACCCGTGTTCAGGGCGCCTTTATGGCAATGGACGTGAACACAGGGCGGGTTTTGGCGATGCAGGGCGGGTTTTCATATGAAAGCTCGGTTTACAACCGCGCCACGCAAGCCAATCGTCAACCGGGGTCAAGTTTTAAGCCGTTTGTTTATGCCGCTGCTTTGGATAGCGGATATTCACCGGCAACCATTGTGATCGATGCTCCGATTGAAATTAATACGCCTCAGGGTCTTTGGCGGCCTAAAAACGCGTCTAACCAATTCTATGGTCCTACACCGTTAAGAACCGGTATTGAACGGTCGCGTAACTTGATGACTATTCGTCTGGCCCAAGAGGTTGGAATGGATGTTATTGCCGATTATTCCGAAAAATTCGGCGTTTATGACAATTTAGGCCGCTTTCTTGCGAACTCTTTGGGGTCAGAGGAAACCACATTATATAAAATGGTTGCGGCCTATGCGATGTTTGCCAATGGCGGTGAACGTGTTGATCCAACGCTTGTTGACCGTATCCAAGATCGCTACGGAAAAACGGTATATCGCCACGATCAACGTCAATGTTTGGATTGTAATTCGCAAACAATACCCCAAGGCAATGGTCCGCGCATTGTTTCTGATCGTGAACGCGTTATGGACGCCATCACCGCGTATCAGCTGACAAGCATGATGCAGGGTGTTGTGGATCGCGGGACTGCGGCTAACTATGTCAAACTTCCTGTTCCGACGGCAGGTAAAACGGGGACAACAAACGATTCCAAAGATGTTTGGTTTGTTGGCTTTACAAGTAACATCGTGGCTGGGTGTTATATCGGGTATGATTTGCCAAAATCATTGGGCAAAGGGGCATCTGGTGGCGGCACGTGTGGCCCTGTGTTCCAAGAATTCATGCAAGAAGCGATCAAGAAATTTGGCGGCGGAGAGTTTTCTGTTCCTCCTGGTGGTGTGTTTATCAAAATCGACCGCTTCACAGGGGATCGTCTGTCGGATGATGCAACGGGCGATAATGTCGTTGCCGAATATTTCCGCGAGGGAGAAGAGCCTGTCTTTGGTGTCACGTTTGATGGCGGATTTGCAATGGGCAGTAACTTTGAACTTATCACTCCCGGTAGTGACACCGCAAAACAAGTAACAACATCCGCAGGCAAGCAAGCTGTCGTCGGACCAAAAGCCAGCTTTGGAACTTTGAGTTCGGGCGGGCTTTACTGATCTTGCTCCTTTCAACGGGGTAGTTTATCAGGCGGATCAAAGGCAAAAGGCAGGACAAATTATGCGCGCTGACGTTCAAAATACCGTAAACGAGATTGCAAAATCGCTGGAACTGTTGCGTCAACGCATGGGATGGGATTCTGTGCAGCACCGCCTAGAAGAATTCAATGCCCGTGTCGAAGATCCAGACCTTTGGAATGACCCTGAAAACGCGCAAAAATTGATGCGCGAACGTCAGGCATTGGTCGATGCGGTCACGATACATAATGATATAGAACAAAACATGTCCGACAATGTCGAGATGATCGAATTGGGGGAAATGGAAGGCGACGCAGAAGTCATTGCTGATGCGGAACAAGCCTTGTTCGCGCTTGCCAAAAAAGCCGCAGCCAAGGAACTTGAGGCGCTGTTGAACGGCGAAGCGGATTCCAACGATACCTTCCTCGAAGTGCATTCTGGGGCAGGGGGAACCGAAAGCTGTGATTGGGCGTCCATGTTGGCGCGCATGTATGTGCGTTGGGCGGAAAAAGCAGGTTACAAAGTTGAAATGCAATCGGAAACAGCCGGCGAAGAAGCCGGTATTAAATCGGTCGCATACAAAATTTCCGGTCACAATGCATATGGTTGGTTAAAATCCGAAAGCGGTGTGCATCGGTTGGTACGAATTTCACCCTTTGATAGTGCCGCTAAACGGCACACGTCGTTTTGTTCGGTTTGGGTTTATCCCGTTGTGGATGACAATATCGAAATCGAAGTGAACCCATCCGATATTCGCATCGATACCTATCGCTCCTCTGGGGCAGGTGGGCAGCACGTCAACACCACCGATTCAGCTGTGCGGATCACACACCATCCAACGGGCATTGTTGTGACAAGCTCTGAGAAGTCACAACACCAAAACCGTGACATTGCCATGAAAGCGTTGAAATCGCGTCTCTATCAGATGGAGCTTGATCGTCGCAACGCCGCGATCAACGAAGCGCATGAAAACAAGGGTGATGCTGGTTGGGGAAGCCAAATTCGATCCTATGTTTTGCAACCCTATCAAATGGTAAAAGACCTTCGGACGGGGCATGAAACATCAGATACCAAAGGTGTGTTGGATGGTGATTTGGATGACTTCATGGCGGCTACCTTGGCCATGGATGTATCCGGAAAGACCCGCGCACAGGCCTTGGCCGACGATTAAGTCGTCGAGTTTCAATCAACATACTCTGAAAAGATACGCTCTATACCAATGTGAACGTGTAGAATGTGATAAACACGTAACGGGTTTGCGTTTTGTGTCGTTACTGAATTCGAGTGGGAATTTCCTAACACGACCGAATTCAGAGGCACAAAATGATCCGATACATTATTTCTATTGTTCAACGCATGAAGCTTGCTTTGGTTCTGGCCATTGTCGGTTTAGTTCCATTTTCCTTGGCAGTTATTCAAAGCGGTCAATTGGTCCGACAAAATATTTTAGCACATGAGAATATTTCACAAGTGGATGAAGTCTTTCATTTGGCGCGTGAAATGTCTGAGGCTATTTTTGCATTGCAAGTTGAATATGCCCTAAGTGAAATTAATGTTCAGTCCCAAGGCACATTAAAGACCTCTGAATTGCCGCAACAGCGGGCAAAAGTGGATGAAGCGCTCAAAGCCGTTTTTGAAAATAATAAACAGATTGGTAACAACGCTCTCACTGATGAGCTAAAGCAAGAATGGACAACGCTTACGAGTTTCGGCCATGACTTTAAGGGTTTTCGCGCGCGCGTGGATGCCGGGACAACAGATGTTGCAGCCGTCCATGCGTTCTATGAAGATCACATTTCGGCTATGTTGAAATTTATTGCCAATATTTCTCAGCTAAGTGACAATCACCAAGTAACCGAAGGCCTTTTGGCCTGGACACATATGTTGCGTGCGAATTCCTATGCGGGCTCTGAATTGGCTGTCGGTGCTATTGGGTTTTACAAAGGTAAATTTGAACAGGCAGAGCTGTCAGTATTGGGGAAATTTATAGTATCCCAAGACGTCATGTTGCAGCTGTTCCAAGAAATTGCACCAGAGCATATGGCAAAGCCTTGGCTGCAATACCAATCCTCGTCCAAAATTGCCGACATTCAAGCAATGAGAGATTTAGCAATTAACTATGGAATATGGGGAAATATATCTGCTGTTACAGGGGATATTTTCTATCAAGCTCAGTTGGCAAGATTGAAAGAACTGCAGTCCATTGCAAATACGTTCTCTGATCAAGTGATGGTGATTGTTGCAGAAAACTTGGCAACGACACGCTCTTCTATTTATACATCAATCGTGTTTAGCGCACTCGCTTTGACGGTGTCCTTGGCTGTTATGGCGATCGTTGCCTTGGCAATACGTGCACAGATTAATCGCCTTGCCAGATCTGCCAAACAAATGGCCGAAGGGGATTTGACAGTAAAATTGCCTCGATACGCCAAGAACGAAATCGGAGATTTGACCGCCAGTTTGACCATTTTCCGTGATGAAACCAAGAAAGCGCGCGAAAGCGAAGCCCAAACCAAAAAGAACCGCGAAGCTCGGCTTGAACGTGAAATTCAGCAAACTGCCGCCAATCGGAAACGATCTGCGACAATTGCGAGCGAACTTGAACGGACAGCTTCGTCTATTCAGCAATTGACGACGTCGGTTAACAGCGTTGCGCAAAGCGTCGAAACAGTGCGTAGCAAAGCCGAAGACATTAAGATGAAGTCAGAGAATGGAACAGAAACTGTTCGTAATGCCGTCGAAGCGATGCGTGATATTCGTAATTCCTCTTCTGAAATTTCATCAATTACAAAACTGATTGATGAAATTTCGTTTCAAACCAACTTGCTTGCTTTGAATGCACGCGTCGAAGCCGCACGCGCAGGGGATGCAGGCCGCGGGTTTGCAGTTGTCGCCGCAGAAGTTCAACAGCTTGCTGCACGCTCTGCAAAAGCCGCAAGCGATATTTCGTCGTTGATTTCTCAATCCACAAAGCAAGTCAAATACGGTTCGGATATTGTCAACAAATCTGGGGAGGCGCTGAACTAAATTGCCGAAAGCATTTTTGAAATTTCGTCAACCATTCAAGATGTCTCCGTGAGTTCGCGTGAACAATCTGTGGCGATCGAGGAAATAAATCGCACAACGTCCAATTTGGATCAATCGATGCAAGAGCTAACCAATGAAACGGCTTCTTAACCGTAAACAACGTAAAAAACCCTTGCCACAAACAGCAAGGGTTTTGCTTTTGACCTCTTGCCAAGTGTTGCCAATGTTGAAAGGGTTGCACAAAAGACGGGAGCTTTACATGGGCCTTTTGGATAAATCTGCGATTGAACAATCTAAGCTTTTGGAAACAAAGGCAATCAGTGCTGTTGAACTGATGCAAGAAACTCTTGATCACATTGACGATGTCAATCCAGAGGTGAATGCGATTGTAGCTTTGGCTGAGCGCGATGATTTGATGGCTCAGGCGGCCCAGGCTGACCAAGTCCCGCGCAAAGGGTGGATGCATGGATTGCCGCTCGCGGTCAAGGATCTGGCCAATGCCAAGGGGTTTCTGACCACAATGGGGTCACCTATTTTTGAAACCCAAATGGCACAGAAAGACGATCTAGTGGTGCAGCGGATGCGGGACGCTGGCGCGATCATTATTGGTAAAACCAATACACCGGAATTTGGCCTTGGATCGCATACGTTTAATCCAGTGTATGGCGCAACGGGCAATGCCTATGATTCCACCAAATCAGCAGGCGGATCCTCTGGGGGGGCTGCTGTCGCGCTTGCCAAGCGGATGGTGTCTATTGCGGATGGGTCCGATATGATGGGGTCTTTGCGCAATCCTGCTGGCTGGAATAATGTTTATGGTTTTCGGCCGACATGGGGATTGGTGCCCTCTGAACCTGTGGGCGATAGTTTTCTACATCAACTTGCGACCAATGGGCCAATGGCGCGGTGTCCGCGTGACTTGGCTGCTTTGCTCAGCACACAGTCGGGCAAGGATCAACGCCAACCACATGGGCTTGAGGGGCACGATTTCTTGGCTGAAATGACCGGTTCCATTAAAGGCAAACGTTTTGCATGGCTAGGGGACTGGAGCGGGCATCTACCTATGGAAGACGGGATCATTGATGGGTCGCTGGCTGCCATTGAACAGATGCGCAAACTAGGTGCAGATGTCGATGACTTAGCTGCGCCGTTCAGTGGGGACCAACTCTGGGAAAGTTGGACAACTTTGCGGTCATGGGCCGTCGCAGGCAGTGCAGGGGCGCTTTATGCCAACCCAGTCACCAAAGATCTATTAAAGCCAGCTGCGATTTGGGAAATTGAACGTGGATTGGCCATGAGTGCACTAGACGTTCATCGCGCGTCTGTCACACGATCGCAGTGGTTTGCCAAAGCCGCAGACCTATTTGATACCTATGATGCCTTGATTTTGCCCTCTGCACAGCTTTGGCCGTTTCCAGTGGACTGGATACATCCAAAAAACATCGCAGGAGTGGAAATGGACACCTATCACAGATGGATGCAGGTTGTTGTTCCTGCTGGGTTAATCGGTTTGCCTGTGGTGAATATTCCGGCTGGATTTGGTCAAAACGGGCTACCACTTGGGCTTCAAGTTATTGGGCGGCGCTCAAGCGATGCTGCGTTGCTCTCGATTGCGCAAGACTGGCATAGTGCGACCGACTGGCCTAATGCGCGCCCTGCGTAAACCGCGACAGTAACTTGGCGGTAACAATGCCCACGAGTATGCCAAAGAGGTCAGCGTAAAAATCATTCCAATCGCCTTGTCGTCCGACGTGGGGTTGGATTAATTCAATGGCCCCCCCCATGATGATCGCCCAGATAACAGCGGGGATATATCCCTGTGGTCGGGCAAATCCATAGGGAAACACAAGCGCGGCAAATGCCAAAAAATGCGCCACTTTGTCGTTGATGAACCCTGTTGATTGACTGCTTGGTTGTGAAAGCGTGAGGCATAGGATCAAAACGCTCAGCGCAAGGGTCATACCAAAGGGATATTTTCTAAAAAATGTCATATATCTGGCCTAGCCGCTTGAGTGGAAAATGAAAAGTGCCATCTGTGCATATTGTCTCATTTTGACAATGCAGCTTGCTTTGCATGCTATGATTTGCAAGCCTTTAGTCATATGTATTTAAAGCAGGGGGGCAAGCAATGAATCGCGAACCGAAATTCGGTGTTCCAGAGATGGGCGTTGTGGATAGTGCAATGCTGCGTCAGGCATTAAAAAATGGCTTCTCTGATCTAAAACGCGCCCCGCAATTTGGATTGTTTTTTGCCTTTGTTTATGTCGCGATTGGGTGGATCATGGCTTATGTGACCTATGCGACGGGGCAAACCTATTGGCTGATTTTAGCCATATGTGGCTTTCCAATAATCGGTCCTTTTGCCGCTGTTGGATTATACGAGGTGTCACGCCGCTTGCAGAATGACATCCCCCTGAACTGGACGGGGGTTATGGGGGTCGTGATCCATCAAAGCCGGCGCCAGCTGCCGTCTATTTCGGCGGTGATCATCGTTATCTTGATGTTTTGGTTTTTCCTTGGACATATGATTTTTGCACTTTTCATGGGATTGTCAGTGATGACAAATATTTCAACCTCTTACGAAGTGTTCTTGACCCCCAATGGCTTGGGGATGTTGGCTATGGGAACGACTGTTGGGGCTGCGTTTTCTGTGCTGGTTTATATGATCACAGTCATCTCTTTGCCGCTGTTGCTAGATCGAGAAGTCGATTTTGTAACAGCCATGATTACGTCTTTTCAGTGTGTGCAATATAACTTTTTCCCGATGATGTTATGGGCTGCTTTGATTGCTTTGGCGACCTTTGTTGCTATGATTCCTTGGTTTTTGGGGCTGTTTGTTGTTCTGCCACTGTTTGGGCATGCGTCGTGGCATTTATATAAATTGGCCTGCGAAAAATCGGGAAATTGCCCATAAACCATTGCGAGGCAAGGTTTGCTTCGTTATCTGAGGTCAAAACGACGTAAGGAGTGACTAAAGTGGCACGAGCATTCGTATGCCCCGGACAGGGCGCACAAAGTATT
This sequence comes from Paracoccaceae bacterium, assembly GCA_024639125.1. Classification (GTDB taxonomy): domain Bacteria; phylum Pseudomonadota; class Alphaproteobacteria; order Rhodobacterales; family Rhodobacteraceae; genus JAHEJA01. Next base: position 19,183 of record JAHEJA010000032.1, on the reverse strand, counting down.
GGAATGGGCAAAGCCTTGGCCGAGGCTTATCCAGCTTCTCAAGCGGTATTTGACGAAGTTGACGAGGCACTTGGTGAAAAGCTAAGCGCGTTGATTTGGGAAGGCGACATTGACACATTGACCTTGACCCAAAATGCGCAGCCTGCATTGATGGCGACATCTTTGGCGGCGTTTCGTGCGTTGGAAGCCGAAGGAGTGTCTATCGCCCACGCTGATTACGTTGCAGGTCATTCGCTTGGGGAATATTCGGCCTTGGCAATCGCAGGTGCGTTTAGCATTGGCGATGCTGCGCGTTTGTTACGGACCCGCGGTGAAGCGATGCAAAAAGCGGTTCCTGTAGGTGTTGGCGCAATGGCGGCTTTGTTGGGCTTGGATTTTGCAGCGGCGACGGCGGTTGCACAAGAAGCCGCTCAGGGTGATATTTGCCAAGCTGCAAATGATAACGACCCAGGACAAGTTGTCGTTTCAGGTCACAAAGCGGCTGTGGAACGTGCTGTTGACATTGCAAAAGCAAATGGCGCCAAGCGCGCGGTTATTTTGCCAGTCAGCGCACCTTTCCATTGCTCTCTGATGGCGCCTGCTGCCGATGTTATGCAAGCAGCTTTGGCGGATGTTACGATCAACAACCCGTCCATACCCGTGATTGCCAACGTGCGTGCGCAGGCCGTCAGTGATGCGGATATGATCCGCGCTTTGTTGGTCGAACAAGTCACAGGGTCAGTCCGTTGGCGCGAATCCGTGGAATTTATGGGGGCCAATGGCATCACTGATATGTGGGAAATCGGCGCGGGCAAAGCGCTGTCTGGCATGGTGCGTCGCATCAATCGCGATATCACATGCCAAGCTGTCGGTACACCAGACGATGTAACAGCTGCGGCTGCAAGCCTCTAAGCTAAGGAGAGATTATGTTTGATTTAACTGGAAAAAATGCACTTATCACTGGGGCGTCAGGCGGTATCGGTGGCGAAATCGCGAAATCGCTTCATGCGGCTGGTGCAACGGTTGCAATTAGTGGAACGCGGCTTGAGCCGCTAGAAGCTTTGGCTGCTGAACTCGGGGACCGCGTCCATATTCTGACATGTAACCTTAGCGATTTTGCGGCGGTTGATGCGTTGCCAAAACAAGCAGCAGACGCTATGGGAAGCGTTGATATCCTTGTCAATAACGCTGGTATCACGCGTGACAACCTATTTATGCGTATGTCGGATGATGAATGGCAATCGGTGATTGACGTTAATTTGACCGCGACAATGAAGCTTTGCAAAGGCGTGTTGCGCGGCATGATGAAATCCCGTTGGGGCCGGATCGTAAACATCAGCTCGGTCGTTGGTGCCACTGGAAACCCAGGACAGGCCAACTATGCCGCGTCCAAAGCTGGGATGGTGGGGATGTCGAAATCCTTGGCTTATGAAGTTGCAAGCCGTGGCATTACGGTGAACGCCGTCGCCCCAGGATTTATCACAACGGCGATGACCGACAAGCTGAACGATGATCAAAAAGCAAACATCCTGACCCAAGTGCCTGCGGGTCGCATGGGCGATGCAGCTGAGATCGCGGCGGCTGTGCTATATCTTGCTAGCCCAGAGGCGGGTTATGTTACAGGCACAACTTTGCACGTAAACGGTGGCATGGCGATGCTTTGATAGAGTGATGAGCGTCATTTGATCAATGGCGCTCGTTGATTCCCTGTGGCGAAAATATCCTTTACGGGGAGCAAAGGCAAAGTTTTGGCGTATCTGATGTTTTCGTTGACTTTGGGTAAGCTGAAGCCTTTATAAATATCTAAATTGTGACGTTATTTAATTTTCCAAAGGAAAGCATTTGCCATTTTTGAAGCATATGCTATAGGCGTCACAGATTTTACCGAGGGTGCTTTTGGCGCTGACGGTGGAGACCTGAAACTCAGGTTGACTAAACCGCCCCGTTGGGGATTACTATCGCCCTACGGGGATCATTTAGGGCAGATGCCCAAAACTATGAGGATGAAACAATGAGCGACGTCGCAGACCGCGTAAAGAAAATTGTTGTAGAGCACCTAGGTGTAGATGAAGACAAAGTTGTAGAAAATGCATCTTTCATCGACGATCTTGGCGCAGACAGCTTGGATACAGTCGAGCTTGTTATGGCATTTGAAGAAGAATTCGGTATCGAAATTCCTGATGATGCGGCTGAAAACATTCAGTCTTTTGGTGATGCGGTTAAATTCATCTCTGAAGCAGCATAAGAATTTTCAATCTTTTGATTGATTTGAACCCTTTGCCTCTTGGCAGAGGGTTTTTTTGTTGTGCAAAATGGTCCAAATTGGGCAGAATGCCGTGCTTGCTCTTGCTCCTTGGGGGCAAGACGCGGTATGTCACATAACAGATATATAGCGAATAATGGGGGCATCAATATGCGTCGAGTAGTTGTCACAGGTCTTGGTTTGGTTACACCCTTGGCATGCGGTGTTGAAGAAACTTGGAAACGATTGTTAGCAGGGGACTCTGGCGCTGGCCCAATCACCCGTTTTGATGCGGAACGTGTGGTTACCAAATACGCTTGTGAAGTGCCACTTGGCGATGGAACAGAGGGCACATTCAACTCTGACGATTGGATGGAGCCAAAAGAACGCCGCAAGGTGGATGACTTTATCCTATATGGGATTGCGGCGGCTGAAATGGCGGTTCGTGACGCAGATTGGAAACCAACCGAAGAAAAAGATCGCCTGCGCACTGGGGTTATGATCGGTTCTGGTATTGGTGGGTTGAATTCGATTGCGGAAACGGCTGTGCTTATTCATGAACGCGGCCCACGTCGCGTATCGCCTTTCTTTATTCCGGGTGCTTTGATCAATTTGATTTCGGGCCAAGTGTCTATCCGGTTCGGATTTAAAGGTCCAAACCACGCGGTTGTCACGGCCTGTTCAACTGGGGCGCATGCAATCGGCGATGCGGCGCGTTTGATCATGACTGACGACGCGGACGTTATGGTTGCAGGTGGTGCAGAAGCCGCGATTTCAGAAATCGGCATTGCTGGCTTTAACGCATGTAAAGCACTGTCAACAAAACGCGCGGATGATCCCAAAGCAGCTTCGCGCCCCTATGATGCAGACCGTGATGGGTTCGTCATGGGCGAAGGTGCGGGCGTTGTCGTTCTAGAAGAATATGAACATGCGAAAGCGCGCGGAGCCAAAATTTACGCAGAAATCCTAGGCTATGGATTGTCTGGTGATGCATATCATATCACAGCTCCTTCGGAAGATGGCGATGGTGGCGAACGCGCAATGCGCGCTGCGTTGAAAAAAGCCGGACTAGAGCCGAAAGATATCGATTATATCAACGCTCATGGCACGTCGACTATGGCTGATGTGATTGAATTGGGGGCTGTTGAACGCATGATGGGGGATGCGGCTTCGCGTGTGACTATGTCATCAACCAAATCGGCGACAGGGCATCTTTTGGGCGCCGCTGGCGCGATCGAAGCGATCTTTTCTATTCTTGCTATTCGGGACCAAGTCGCGCCTCCGACAATCAATCTAGATACCCCTGCGGTCGATACCAAAGTTGATTTGGCGCCAAACACCAAACGCGATCGTAAAATTGATGTGGCCTTGTCAAACTCGTTCGGATTTGGCGGCACAAACGCAAGCCTTGTTATGGGTAAGGTGCGCTAATGTGGCGTGCATTTGCGTCCAATGCACTGACGGCGTTGATCTTTTTGTTGCTGGTCATGTCAGGCGTCGTTTATTGGGGGCAATCTGTTTACAAGGGTGAAGGCCCCCTAGAGCAAGCGATTTGTTATCGTTTGCAACCGGGGTCATACATTTCTACGGTCTCCAAAGAATTGTTGAACGCGGATGCAATTAGCAATGATCGTATTTTCCGAATTGGGGCCGATTACGAAAAGAAGGCGAGCCAATTAAAAGCCGGAAGCTTTCTTATTCCTGAACGCGCATCGATGGAACAAATCATTGATATCGTGACACATTCTGGTGCGAATACCTGTGGCACCGAAATCGTGTATCGCGTGGGCATCGCTGCGAGCGGCGTGCAAATACGTGAACTTGATCCTGTGACACAGACATTAAACGAAGTTGGGTCATTTATAATTGGGGAACCCCCTGTCGCGGCTTTTGATAAGCTTGTTAAGGAACCTGATACGCGGCACCGAGTAGCATTTGCCGAAGGTGTGACATCCTGGCAAGTCGTGCAAGCCGTGAACGCAATCCCGGTGTTAGACGGTCGTATTTCAGACATTCCCGAAGAAGGAACCTTGGCGCCAGATAGCTACGAAGTTAAGGCTGGGGACACGCGCGCCTCGGTGATTGACCGTATGCGTGAACGCCAATCTCAAATTTTGGCGAATGCTTGGGAAAATCGCGTTGATGGGTTGCCCTATGCGACACCGCAGGATGCTTTGATAATGGCGTCCATCATCGAAAAAGAGACAGCAGTACCAAGTGAACGGCGCACGGTATCAAGTGTTTTCGTCAATCGGTTAAAGCGTGAAATGCCGCTGCAAACGGACCCAACGGTGATTTATGGCATCACATTGGGACAAGGCATTTTGGGGCGTGGGTTGCGCCAAAGTGAGCTACGCAAAAATACACCATGGAACACATATACAAATCGTGGTCTGCCAAAAACGCCAATCGCAAATCCGGGCAAAGCCAGCATCGAAGCGGCGCTTGATCCAGACGGATCAAAGTTCATTTTCTTTGTGGCAGATGGAACCGGTGGACATGCCTTTGCGACAACATTAGCTGAGCATAATAAAAATGTTGCCAAGTGGCGTGCGATAGAAGCTGCAAAAAACGAATAGTGAAACGCATCTGTTAAACATCTAAGAACGCACTCTTATGAGTGCGTTTTTTTATGCATCGTGCGTTGCTTCTTTTTGAATTGATTTGATTTTTTGATGAATTGATGGCGAATTTGCCATGCCGGATTTTGCGAAAGCTATGGTTTTCGTTGGTTTAGGCGGAGGATCAGTCACGAAAGGAAACGTATCGCACATGATCCTTATTACCCCGGACTCTGATGACGACAGTGTTCAACAATCGATTGACACGATTGCCGTTCAACTACGAAGTTTTGTTTTTGAATTGGAATATCTTCAGTCGAAGATAAGCGCCGGGGACACTGTAAATGAAACCGACGCCCGCAAGCTATTCTCTGACATCAGATCATGGCTCAAGCTGGCCAAAGAAGCGGAGTTTGCCTGTGCAGAACGCAATAGAAAAGCACTCGGAATTGTTGGGGACTACGGACTTGATCTTGATGCCGCAAGGGATCAGGTCGGGTGCCGCTTGGATCGCCTCCGCCGATGCTGCCACGAAAGAAAGGTTTCTAAATGAACTCACAGAGGGAGAGCTTCTTGCTCTCCCGTATTTGTTTGAATTCTGGGCCCACGATCATCAATTAGCCCCGCATGGGCCGTGGCGCACATGGGTCTGTATTGGGGGCCGTGGCGCCGGTAAAACCAGAGCAGGCGCCGAATGGGTTCGCAATCAAGTCGAAGGACCGCGCCCCTTGGATCCGGGGCGTGCGCAGCGTGTTGCGCTGATTGGGGAAACCTATGAACAAGTGCGGGATGTGATGATTTTTGGGGATAGCGGGATTTTAGCCGTTTCGCCGCCAGATCGCCGTCCCAAATGGGAAGCAAGCAAACGTCGCTTGGTTTGGCCAAATGGCGCAAGCGCAACGGCATTTTCCGCCTCAGATCCAGAAGCGTTACGCGGTCCTCAGTTTGACGCCGCGTGGTGCGACGAATTGGGCAAATGGAAACGTGCCCAAGACACTTGGGACATGCTTCAGTTTGCGCTTCGATTGGGTGATGATCCTCGGCAATGTGTAACCACGACACCGCGCTCAACAGATGTTTTGAAAACCATTTTATCACTTGAGACAACTGTTTCGACCCATGCAGCCACCGAAGCAAACGCAGCAAACCTTGCTGATAGTTTTCTAAAAGAGGTGCGTGCGCGCTATGCAGGCACACGTTTAGGTCGCCAAGAACTTGATGGGATTATGTTAGAAGCAATAGAGGGTGCCATGTGGAACGAAGCAATGTTGCGCAATTGTCAGACGTCTCATATCCCTGATTTGGATCGCATTGTCGTCGCAATTGATCCCCCTGTAACCAGTCATAAAACATCTGATGAATGTGGGTTGATTGTGGCGGGGTTAAAACGTCAGGGGCCGCCTCAGACGTGGCGTGCCTATGTGTTGGCTGATGAAAGCCTCGGATCGCAAAGCCCCTTGGAATGGGCCGCGCGCGCGGTTGAGTTGGTTGAAACCTATAAAGCAGATCGCGTGGTTGCCGAGGTCAATCAAGGAGGCGATTTGGTGGAAACCGTTTTGCGTCAGATTGATCCAATGTTACCGTATCGGGCTGTTCGCGCGACCCGTGGCAAAAGCCAACGCGCAGAACCTATTGCCGCGCTTTACGAACAGGGCCGTATATTCCACGCCCGTGGTTTGGGTAAACTAGAAGACCAGCTTTGCCAGATGTCACGCCATGGTTACCAAGGCAAAGGCAGCCCGGATCGGGTGGATGCGTTGGTCTGGGCACTTAGTGATCTAATGCTGGACGAAGCGCGGCTGTTTCGTCAGCCAAGTTTACGTGTGTTGTGACGCAACAGCGCGCACGTTGCACTGTCTATTGATTAGCATTTGTCCCCCATAGTGATTTTTAACGACGCAGGACACACGAAAAAGGAGCACGCCACATGGCATTAAAGGACTTGTTTCGACGCACGACGGCGCAACCCGCTATCCCCGAAAGCAAAGCAAGCGCCACTGGCCCTGTCGTGGCCTACGCCAGTTCGGGTCGCGTCGCATGGAGCCCACGCGACACAGTTAGCCTAACCAAGGTGGGGTTTTCTTCTAATCCTATTGGGTTTCGCGCGGTAAAACTTATTTCCGAAGCTGCTGCTGCCTTGCCGCTCATTTTTCGGGCGCAAGGGGATACATATGATGTTCATCCCGTGAAATCGCTTTTGCGGGGACCAAACCCAAGCCAGACGCAGGCGGATTTGCTAGAAGCACTTTATGGGCAAATTTTATTAAGTGGCAACGGGTACTTAGAGCTTGTTTTAGGGGATGATTTATCGCCGGCGGAATTGCATGTCTTACGGTCGGATCGCATGTCTTTGGTGCCCGGCGCAGACGGCTGGCCTATTGCTTATGATTATACGGTTGGTGCACGCAAACATCGCTTTGATGTGTCGCAGCACCCTTCGGCAATTTGCCACATCAAAAGCTTTCATCCGCAAGATGATCATTATGGATTATCGCCATTGCAAGCTGCGGCGCAAGCTATGGATGTTCATAATGCGGCATCCCGTTGGTCCAAAGCATTGTTGGACAATGCCGCCCGCCCATCAGGTGCATTGGTTTATAATGGACCAGACGGGCATAGCACGCTTGCGCCTGAACAATATGATCGATTGGTTTTTGAAATCGAAAGCAATCACCAAGGGGCGCGTAATGCTGGACGTCCGATGTTGCTTGAAGGTGGGCTAGATTGGAAGCCAATGGGTTTTTCACCCTCGGATATGGAATTTCACAAAACCAAGGAAGCTGCTGCGCGTGAAATCGCTGTTGCCTTTGGAATTCCTCCGATGATCTTGGGCATTCCGGGCGATGCAACATATGCCAATTACCAAGAAGCAAATCGGGCATTTTATCGGCTCACTGTTCTGCCTTTGGTGCAAAAAGTCACAGCGCATTTGGCGAACTGGCTATCAAGCTACTATGGCGAGCCATTGGATATTGCGCCTGATTTGGATCATGTTCCCGCACTTGCCAGTGAACGCGATGCGCATTGGCGACGGGTTGCGGACGCCAGTTTCCTAAGTGATGACGAAAAACGTGCTCTTTTGGGATTAGCCCACGTGCAAGGGGGCTAAGATGGCAACTTACGAAGGGTTCGACTGTGCGCCAGCATTGCGACTGGAAGCCCATGAACAATTGAACAACTTACAGTTTCAAAGCCTTAACAACCGCTTGGATAAAATAGAACTATTGATCGAGCGACTGGAAAAGCGGCTGTGGTTAACACTGTACGGTGTTGTCGGAGTAATTCTGGCCCAAGCTGCGCAACAAGTGCTTACTGGAATGTCCTAAAGGAAAATCATCTATGTGGGATTTAGAAGTCAAATACTGCCAAACTGAAGGTAGCCTAAGTGTTCAAAACGGAACACAAATTGAAGGCTATGCAAGCTTGTTTGGATCAACAGATCAAGGCGGAGATATCGTCAAGAAAGGCGCTTATGCCGCGAGCTTGGCGGCTATTGCCAAGGCAGGGCGCCAGATCAAAATGTTATGGCAGCACGACCCGACCGCGCCAATTGGTGTTTGGGATCAGGTCTATGAAGACGACAGAGGGCTATATGTAAAAGGTCGCTTGTTAGATGGTGTGCAGCAAGCCAAAGAAGCAGCTGTTCTGATTGACGCTGGCGCATTGGATGGGCTTTCAATTGGCTATCGTACAACACGCGCTTTGCCTCGCAAATCTGGGGGACGCGAGCTGGTTGAATTGGACCTATGGGAAGTCTCCCTAGTGACGTTTCCTATGCTTCCTTCGGCTCGTATCACAGGAAAGAGCGATGATATTATTCCAGAAATTACCGAATTGGCCGAGCTGATTAGATCGGTCACTGCGTCAGTGACGCTATAACTTTACCCTAACCAAACAGGACAATGTGAATGCCAAACTCCGAGACCAAGTCTCGGACCAGAGACCCTGTGTCTTCTGTGTCCGAGGTGAAAGGTGCATTTCATGATTTCATGAATAATTTCAATGCCTTTCAAAGTGATGTGAAATCTAAAATTGACAATCAGGAAGAGCGAATAAATATGTTGGATCGAAAATCTCAAACTTTGTCACGCCCTGTTTTAGCAACAGCAGTTGACCAAGGTGCGCCGCACCAAAAAGCATTTAATGCCTATATCCGGACAGGCGATGATGACGGGCTGCGCGGCTTGGACGTTGAACTTAAGGGGTTGTCCACGGCTGTGAATAGTGATGGCGGTTTCTTGGTCGACCCTAAAACATCCGAAACGGTGCAATCCAGCCTAAAGGGCGCATCGTCTTTGCGGGCTATTGCCAATGTTGTGACGGTCGATGCAAGTTCCTATGACGTACTGGTGGATCACACCGATGTTGGCGCTGGATGGTCTAGCGAAGGCGACACACTTGGAGAAAGTGACACGCCCAAAGTTGATCGCATCAGCATCCCTTTGCACGAATTATCCGCTTTGCCCAAAGCGTCGCAACGGCTTTTGGATGACAGCGCCTTTGACATCGAAGGATGGCTTGCCGCACGAATTGTCGATAAATTTGCGCGATCCGAAGGGGCCGCATTTGTATCTGGGGATGGCGTGAATAAACCCAAAGGTTTTGTCACCTATAATTCCGCACCAACAGGTCAAGAAGCCTGGGGCGAGTTGGGCCATGTGACCACGGGTGCGATGGGTGATTTCAACCCAAGTAACCCCGCAGATGCTTTGGTTGAATTGGTTTATGCACTTGGTGCGCGCTATCGGGCGAATGCAACGTTTGTAATGAATTCAAAAACTGCGGGTTCCGTGCGCAAGCTCAAAGATACAGATGGTCGCTTTCTATGGAGCGATAGTCTAGCGGCTGGCGAACCTGCGCGTTTGTTGGGCTACCCAGTGCTAATTTCCGAAGACATGCCAGATATTGATGATTGGGCACCGGCGATTGCTTTTGGGGATTTTGCCTCTGGATACACCATTGCTGAACGTCCTGATCTGCGCGTTCTGCGGGATCCTTTTAGCGCCAAGCCAAATGTTTTGTTCTATGCAACCAAGCGCGTTGGTGGGGACGTCACGGATTTTGCTGCCATCAAGCTACTGAAATTTGCCGCCTGAGCGGTGAATGAGGGGTGATTTTATCCCCTTGGGGCGCGAAGTGCGCATGAATGTTGTGTCCGGTCTCCTCCGTCTAAGCACAGCATACCCTTCGCGCCCATTTTGAATTGTTCGCACTGACTTGAGGACTTCAATGATACTTATCGAAAAAACCACAATTGCGGATGCAGTTCTTCCTGTTGATGCGTTCAAAGACCACTTGAAATTGGGGCGTGGGTTTTCTGATGACAGCATCCAGGATGCAGTTCTCAGAGGGTTTCTACGCGCTGCTATTGTTAGCATAGAAGGCCGTATTGGTCGTGTTATTCTGCGCCGTGTATTTGAATATGAATTTGATCAAAGCGGTCCTCATCGCTGTATTTCGCTGCCTATTTGTCCAGTCCATTCAGTTGATGAAGTAAAGCTTTACAATGGATTAGGAGGCATTATTGATTTAGATAATACGCTGTACACTTTGGAAAAATCGGACAGGTCTTCAAAATTATCAGGGCCGTTTCCCAATATTCCCCAAGGCGGCAAACTGTGTGTTAGTTTGCAGGCCGGAATGGCAACGGATTGGGATGTTTTGCCGGCGGATTTGGCACAGGCAATTTTCCTGTTGGCGACACATTATTATGAATATCGTCATGCAACGACGCTTGGATCCGGATGTACACCTTTTGGTGTTGTGAGTTTGATTGAACGTTACAAAGTTGCGCGCCTAAGTTTGGGGGGCGGACAATGACCGAGCGACCGCATTTGGCCCGACTTTTAACATTGGAAACCCCGATCAAATCGTCTGACGGCGCGGGCGGATTTCACACGGCGTGGAATGGGCTTGGGCGCCATTGGGCCGAAGTTTTAACGCGCTCTGCCCGAACACATTCTGGGGAAACTTCGCCACTTGCACGTAGCGAGTATCAGATCACGGTCCGCGCAGCCCCGGTTGGGTCAGACACGCGTCCTAAACCCGGACAACGCTTTCGCGAGGGGTTTCGCATTTATACAATCAATGCTGTTGGGGAAACAGATCAAGCAGGACGCTATCTGACGTGTTTTGCCCACGAGGAGGAAGTCGTATGAGTTATGAACATTCGGCGGCGCTTCAGTCGGCGGTTTATGTTGCTCTGATCAATGACCCAGAGGTGACCGCTTTGGTGTCTCAGAACATATTCGATGCCTTACCATCCGGTAGCCTGCCAGATATGTTTGTCTCGCTTGGGTCTGAAACGGTCCAAGATGCTTCGGATAAAACACATTCCGCAACGCTTCATGATTTCACGATTTCCGTCATCACAACGCATTCGGGATTTCTCGAAGCCAAACAAGTTGCCGCAGCCGTCGGCAAGGTTTTGTTGGGCTCTAGCCTTTTACTTTTGGCAGGTAGCCTCACGTATTTGAATTTTCAGCGCGCCACTGCTCGGCGCGACACAGATAGCCAAACGCGCAGGATAGATATGAGCTTTCGCGCGCGCATCGACAACGACGAAACGGAGTAAGACTATGACAGCTCAAAATGGCAAAGATCTATTGTTGAAAGTTGACTTAACAGGCGATGGCCAATTTCAAACTTTGGCTGGATTGCGGGCAACACGCATCAGCTTTAATGCCGAAACCATTGACGTGACATCCTTGGAAAGCCAAGGCGGTTGGCGTGAATTGCTAGGTGGGGCCGGCGTGCGCTCTGCATCCTTGTCAGGATCGGGCGTCTTCAAAGATCACAGTACGGATGAACGCACCCGGCAGATATTTTTTCAAGCCGAAACACCAAATTTCCAAGTTTTGATCCCCGATTTTGGCATTATCCAAGGTGCCTTTCAAATCACGGCGCTCGAATATGCAGGTAGCTTTAATGGCGAAGCAACTTACGAGCTGTCTTTGTCCTCTGCCGGTGCCTTGGATTTTATGGCGGTGTAGCATGGCAAACCCTTTTGCGGGCGAAGTATCGCTTGAAATTAACGGCGTTCAGTGTCGGCTAAAGCTGACTTTGGGCGCGTTGGCCAGCCTGGAACAATTGCTCAAGTCGGACAGTTTGGTTGCGATGGTGGACCGTTTCGAGATGGGTCACTATAAATCCAAAGACGTCCTATTATTGCTGTTTGCAGGGCTCAAAGGGGCAGGGTGGACCGGTGATCTAAACACGCTTGCGTCTGCTGAATTTGGTGGAGGGTTGGCCCAAGCTGCAAAAGTGGCAGCCCAACTGTTAGCAGTTGCCTTTGCGCTACCCAAGGTTGACGCATGATTGGATTTGACTGGCCAAGCTTGCTTAGGGTCGCATTGACGCATTTGCATCTGAAACCTGATGAATTTTGGGCACTTACACCTGTCGAATTTCGCATCATGTTGGGGCATGACTTAGCGCGTCTACCGCTTACGCGTCAGGATGTGGCAGCGATGGAGCGCCTGTTTTCTGATTTTGAAAAAGGAAACTAAATGTCTGATTATAAGTCACTTATCGAAATGGAATCGCAAATCGATGCCTTGGAAGAGAAATTCCATAATGCCTCTGAACTGGCGGCTTCGTTTGATGTTGAATTGCGCAAGATTAATCAAAGTTTCGCTTCGGTTAGCAAAAGCGCGCAAGGGTTAGAGACTGCGTTAAATCGGGGTTTGCGATCTGCTATTGATGGTGCGGTTTTTGATGGGAATTCGCTGACGCAATCGCTCAAGCTGGTTGGGCAATCCTTGGTAAATGCGGCCTATAATGCCGCTGTAAAACCTATTACGTCGCACGCGGCTGGTTTGCTTAGCGCTGGTGCACAATCTTTGTTTGGAGATGCCTTGCCGTTTGCCAACGGTGCGGCTTTTAGTCAGGGTCGGGTCACGCCATTTGCAACGGGTGGGATCGCCGATGCGCCGACTTTTTTTCCAATGCGTGGCGGGACTGGGCTTATGGGTGAAGCAGGGCCAGAAGCGATAATGCCGCTTGCCCGCAGTGCGGATGGTAAATTGGGCGTGCGCACGCAATCACAGGCGCAACCGATCTCTGTTGTGATGAATATTTCAACCCCAAATGCAGAAAGCTTTCGACGATCGCAATCCCAAATTGCGGCGCAGATGTCGCGAGTCTTGGGACGTGGTCAAAAACATAGATAGGGGGCAGCATGTCTTTTCACGAAGTTCAATTTCCAGCTAACATTAGTTTTGGATCCAGTGGTGGACCCGAGCGCAAGACCCAAGTTGTGACGCTTGCCAACGGGTTCGAAGAACGTAATTCTCCATGGGTCCAATCAAGACGGCGTTATGATGCCGGTATTGGGATGCGTTCCCTGGATGATATCGCCGCGCTCATTGCATTTTTCGAAGCGCGTCATGGGCAATTGTACGGGTTCCGCTGGAAAGATTGGTCGGATTTTAAGTCCTGCTTGCCGTCTCATGCTCTTGGTGCTCAGGATCAAGTTATTGGCATGGGTGACGGCGAAAGACGAAAGTTTCAATTAAGCAAGACGTATCAATCTGGATCACATTCGTTTCAACGGACGATAACAAAGCCAGTTTACGGGACCGTGATGATTGCGGTTCAAGGGGATGCTTTGATCGATGGACAGCATTTCACAGTTGATACTCAGTCAGGTGAGATCACCTTTGAGGTTGCTCCGCCACAGGATCAAGAAGTCACCGCGGGATTTGAATTCGACGTTCCTGTTCGCTTTGATACTGATGTTATTCATACCTCAATTTCTAGCTTTGAAGCCGGTCAAATTCCCGCCGTTCCAATCGTTGAGGTGCGTTTATGAGCCAAATTACCACTTTCTGTCATGCTTGGGTTATTGTTAAGACGAACAATCAAAAGCTAGGCTTTACCGATCATGACCGGCCTTTGTCGTTTGATGGTTTGACTTTCAAGCCACAGGCCGGAGGCCACACGGTTGCGTTGCAGCAATCATCTGGGTTGTCGATCGACAATACCGAAGCGATTGGTGTGCTTAGTGATGATGCGATCAGCGAACGCGATATCAAATTTGGGCTTTACGATGGGGCAGAAGTTCAATCTTGGCGCGTGAATTGGCAGAACCCATCAGACAGGTATATGGAATTTCGGGGAACTATTTCTGAAATCACCCAAAAAGACGGGGCCTTTCATGCAGAGCTTCAGGGTATAGCGGTTGGGTTGAACCGTCCTATTGGTCGGGTGTATCAGAAACCTTGTTCAGCCGTGCTGGGCACAGAACATTGTGGCGTGGATCTAGGGGATGAAGCATTTTCAACCGCTGTCACTCCGCTTGAGTCTCGTACGGCTTCGTGCCTTATGTTCGACGGCCTTACCCGTTTTGCATCTGGGTGGTTTTCAAATGGTCTACTCGAAGTTACCTATGATCACGGGGCTACAAAATGCTATCCGGTTAAAAATGATACGGGCACGACATCTAATCGGAAAATCGATCTTTGGCATCCTGTTTTGGAACCCGATCACGCGGTAACATATCGTTTGATTGCAGGGTGTGATAAACGATTTACGACCTGTTCCGCCAAATTTAAAAATGCGCTAAACTTTCAAGGTTTCCCCGATATTCCGTCCCAAGATTGGATGCTTATTCATCCAACACAATCGTCCGAGAAATCTGGTGGGACACGGCGATGACCCCCCATCAACGGACGATCGTCGCCGAAGCGCGGTCATGGGTTGGAACACCGTTTCATCATCAATCGTCAATTAAACATGTCGGTGCGGATTGTCTTGGGGTGTTGCGGGGGGTTTGGCGTTCAATCCACGGTCAGGAACCCTGTGTTATCCCTTCATATGCCGCGACATGGGATGAAGTGAGCAAAACTGAAACCTTGTGGCGGCATCTTGGGCGCATACTGTGCCCAATTCCATTAAATTCCGCCTGTTCTGGTGATGTGGTGCTCTTTCGCATGCGTGAAGGTGCTGTTGCTAAACACATAGGCATTCTAAGCCAAACGCATGTTTCATTTATTCACGCATATGACGGACATGGGGTTGTGGAAAGCAACCTGACGTTATCATGGCAACGCCGCATCGTTGCCAGTTTCAGAATTCCAAAAGGGGAGTCATAATCCATGGCGACAGTTGTTTTTTCCGCGCTTGGCGCAGGTCTGGGAAGTTCGATAGGAGGAAGCCTACTTGGGTTGTCGATGACGGCTGTGGGCCGCTTTGCTGGTGCAATGATCGGGCGTTCCATTGATAATCGTTTATCCGCAGGGGGGGGCGAGATTGTCGAAAGCGGCAAATTAGATCGCATCCGCATGTCCTCTGTTGGAGAAGGTGTTCCAATTCCGATGGTGTTCGGGCGCACGCGAATGAGCGGTCAAATAATTTGGGCATCCCAGTTTAAAGAAACCATCGAAAAAGCGGGCGGCGGCAAAGCGTCAAAAGGGGCGCCAGCAGAGCCAACATTAAAGACTTATAAATATTCCGTTTCATTGGCGCTATCTTTGTGTCCCGGCGAAATTTCCGATGTCGCTCGGGTTTGGGCCGATGGCGTTGAAGTTGCAAAAACTGATTTGAATATGCGCATATACAAAGGGACATGGGACCAAGATCCCGATCCAAAAATCGAAGCGATCGAAGGCAAGGGTCACGTGCCGGCGTATCGTGGCATGGCATATGTCGTGTTCGAGGATTTATCATTATATCAATTTGGAAATCGCATTCCTCAGTTTAGTTTCGAAGTGTGTCGGCCAGCACAGGAAAACGGGCTAAGCGCGCCTGAAACGTCGCAGATTGTCGAAGCTGTTGCGCTTATCCCAGGAAGCGGCGAATATGCTTTGGCAAGCCAATCCGTTTCTTATGATTTTGGCGATGGACTTTATCAAGCGGCCAATCAACATTCTGCCTCCAAACGCTCTGATTTTGCAACGTCCTTAGACATGTTAACGAACGAACTTCCTAAATGTAAATCGACATCGTTGATCGTAAGCTGGTTTGGAAATGACTTGCGTTGCGCGCGCTGTGAAATTGCCCCCAAAGTCGAACATAAACAAGCAGACAGTAAAAAAATGCCTTGGCGTGTAAGTGGTGTTGGACGTGCGGATGCCGAAACTGTATCCACGCGAGACGGCGACCCATTGTACGGTGGAACCCCAACGGATCAATCGGTTGTTCAGTCGATTAAAGCGCTAAAAGATCAAGACCAAGACGTGATGTTTTATCCCTTTATCTTGATGGATCAAAAACAAGACAATGATCTTGTAAATCCCTACCAACCCAGTGAAACGCAACCTGCATTGCCTTGGCGCGGTCGAATAACATTAAACCGTGCCCCCGGCGTTGAGGGAACAACGGATCGCAAAACCGAGGCCGAAGCCGAAGTCTCGGCTTTTTTTGGGACCGTTCTGCGAAGTGATTTCAGGATTGAAAAGGGTGACTTGATTTATTCTGGCCCCAATGAATGGAGCTATCGACGCTTTGTGTTGCACTATGCGTGGCTTTGCAAGCTAGCAGGCGGTGTTCATGCGTTTTGTATTGGCTCGGAACTTCGTGGATTGACGCAGATCCGTGGTTTGGGGGATAGCTTTCCTGCGGTCGAAGAACTTGTTTCTTTGGCGCGTGACGTCCGTGCAATTTTGGGGGGTGATACAAAAATTGGTTATGCCGCGGATTGGAGCGAATATTTTGGGTATCACCCAATAGATGGAAGCGGTGATTTATATTTCCACCTTGATCCGCTTTGGGCAGATGACGCCATAGATTTCGTTGGGATCGACAATTATATGCCCCTGTCTGATTGGCGCGATGGGGATGCCCATCTGGATGCGAATTTTGGGTCAATCTATGACTTGGAGTATCTGAAATCAAATATCGAAGGTGGCGAAGGCTTTGATTGGTATTATGCCTCTGATCAGGACCGTATTGACCAAATCCGGACGCCAATCGAAGATGGCTATTATCAGGAACCATGGGTTTGGCGCTACAAAGATATTCGGTCTTGGTGGCAAAATGAACATTTTGAACGGCGCAATGGCCAGAGGCTGTCTAGCCCAACATCATGGGTCGCGCAGTCCAAACCAATCTGGTTTACTGAAATTGGGTGCGCTGCTTTAGATAAGGCTACAAACCAGCCAAACAAATTCATTGATCCCAAATCATCTGAATCGGAAATGCCATATTTTTCAAATGGTAACCGAGATGAGTTAATGCAAATGGCATATCTGCAAGCGATGACGTCCTATTGGAAGGACGGCGCTAAAAACCCGATTTCCCATGTGTATAATGCACCAATGTTAGACACGTCCAAGTCTTTTGTTTGGGCATGGGATGCGCGACCATATCCGTGGTTTCCGAATGCCTCTGGGGTTTGGAGTGATGGCCCAAACTATGAGCGTGGGCATTGGGTGAATGGCCGAAGTTCCGCCCAGTCGCTGGCATCGGTGCTTGCTGAAATTTGCATAAAATGCGGGGTAACGTCTTTTGATGTATCCCAAGCATATGGGTTTGTGCGGGGCTATGATTTAAAAGCGCCCAGTGATGGCCGTTCGATGATACAGCCACTTGTGTTGCGATATGGGATTGATATTTCCGAACAAAACGGGGTTTTGATATTTCGCACGCGAAATGCGGCTAAGAGCATAATTGTCGATCCAAACAGCTTGGTAGATACGCCGGAACTAGACAGCATTCTTTCCTATTCGCGCAACCGTGAACCAAGCCTTGTTGGACGGGTTCAATTAACCTTTAGCGAGGCTGACGGAGATTTTGAAATCGTGAGCGAAGAAACGGTATTACCCGATCAGCAAACCACGTCTATTGCCCAAAATGAAATGCCCTTGGTGATGACGCGCTCAGAAGGGCAGCAAACCATTCAGCGCTGGTTGAACGATGCGCAAATGGCATCGGAAACTGTGAAATTTGCTTTGCCTTTGTCGCTACGGGATATTTCCGTTGGCACAATTTTTAAGTTTAGGGGCGATGAAGAACGATATTACCGTGTGGATCATATCGAGCGCGAAGCCTATTTGATTGTGCAAGCCACACGCTGTGTCGCGACTGAAAGCGCATCACATTATCAATCATTTCCTGCGTCATTGGCATCCCAGAGTATTGCGCAGCCGGTAGAAGCAATTTTTCTGGATTTACCGCAGATAACTGAGACATCGTCCCCCCATGCCCCATATGTGGCGGCATCTGCACGTCCTTGGACTGCGCCTGTTGCCTTGTACAAAGATCAGGGGCGGGATGAATGGGAATTGGATCAAATCATTGGCAATCCCTCTACGATTGGGAAATTATTGACTGCGTTAACAGCTGGTCCCATTGATCGGATAGACACTGGACGATCTGTCGAGGTGCAGCTACGCGAAGGAACATTGTCAAGCGTGTCCCGAGCGACGTTGTTATCCGGCGGCAATAGAGCCGCGATTGGTCATGCAAATGGCGTTTGGGAAGTCATGCAATTCAAAACAGCAGAGTTGATTGCCCCAAAAACCTATCGGTTAAGCGGATTGGTCCGAGGGCAGTTTGGAACCAATGTTGAAATGCCTCATAAATGGGATGCAGGGACACAGTTTGTTTTGTTAGATGACAATATTGAACAACTGACCATAAGCGAAAGTGATCTGGGTGTGGAAAACAGCTACCTGTTTGGTCCAACCTCAGCGTCCTTTGAAACAGATGTGTATCGGAGCAAAGTTACGACGTTTCAGGGCATTGGTTTACGGCCTCTTTCGCCTTGCCATGTTACAGCAACAGTTGTTGGCAATGAAATAAAGTGTCGCTGGATCAGACGCGGTCGTGTATCGGCTGATCGGTGGTGGGATACGGATATTCCGATCACCGATGATGGAACGGTGTTTGACGTTGTCTTGGGACAAGGTACGGACCGTTTACTACAACAAACCGTCACGGATACAAAGCTTAGGCTCATGCTTCCTTCGGCAAGTGTTGCGAACGGCCCATTGTGGTTCTCTGTTGCCCAAGTGTCGTCGCGCTATGGTTCTGGTCCTAGCACAGTATGTGCCGTCCAATGAGGCGTATTACGCAACTGGATTTAGAGGTGGAACGGGCATGGCTTGACGCGATGCCCGTGTCATTGCGGGGCTATATGCGTGGCATTCTTCGGAATCGTGCAAAGTGTGCTGATAAATATCGCAAGCGTTTTAGACGTGCGCATCCTAAGTGGGGAATAGGCACTTTGTGGTCTATTTTGGACAAACTAAAGCACTAAGTCGTAGGATTTCGTAGGGTATCTCTTGATTGCAAAGCAAATGGCTTACATATATCCTTTAGAAAACTTTAGGAGCGGCAAAAATGTCAGAGGCAAAACTGAACTTGGCAAAGCTTGATCCCGTTTGGGGACAAATTTTGACCGAAGCCGAACAAGCTGTTCGTGATGAACCCTACCTAGGGGGGGTATTGCATGCCTCTG
>JAHEJA010000031.1:17278-41719 GCA_024639125.1 Paracoccaceae bacterium | reverse complement strand
GGCACATCGATGCTGTTTATTTCGCACAACTTGGGTCTGGTTTTGGAAACCTGTGATCGTATTTGCGTCATGTATTCTGGTGAAGCCGTCGAACATGGTTCCATCAAAGATGTCTTTGACAAGATGCAGCACCCCTATACCCAAGCGCTTTTCCGGTCGATCCCTTTGCCCGGAGCTGACAAAAATTCGCGACCCTTGGTGGCAATTCCAGGCAATTTCCCATTGCCACATGAACGCCCTAACGGATGTAATTTTGGTCCTCGTTGTGATTATTTCAAAGCGGGTCTTTGTGACACAGATGCCATTTCAATGCATGACATCGAAGGCGATGACCGTCACGCGTCCCGCTGTTTACGGTTCTCGGAAATTGATTGGAATGCCCCGATTGCGGCAGGCAAGACATTCGAAAAGACCCCCCCTGGTAAAGTCGTTCTTGAGATGGATAATCTTAAGAAATATTACGAAGTGGCGGCAAATGCCTTGTTTGGATCCTCTGGTACCAAAAAGGTGGTTAAGGCAAATGAAACCCTATCTTTCACGGCGCGGGAATCCGAAACCTTAGCCATTGTGGGTGAATCGGGCTGTGGTAAATCCACCTTTGCCAAAGTCCTTATGGGCCTTGAAACCGCTACAGAAGGTCAAATTCTACTCGATGGGAAAAACATCGAACAGACCCCTATCGAAGAACGCGACACGAAAACCGTATCCGATGTGCAAATGGTCTTTCAAAACCCGTTTGATACCTTGAACCCATCGATGACAGTGGGTCGTCAAATCATTCGGGCGCTTGAAATATTCAAGATTGGCAAAACGGATCAAGACCGGCGCAAACGCATGCTGGAACTGCTTGATTTGGTGAAACTGCCACGGGCCTTTGCGGATCGTATGCCGCGTCAACTGTCTGGTGGTCAAAAACAACGTGTAGGCATTGCGCGCGCCTTTGCAGGTGGCGCACGTATCGTGGTTGCCGATGAACCTGTGTCAGCGCTTGATGTGTCCGTTCAAGCGGCTGTGACAGATTTGTTGATGGAAATTCAACGCAACGAAAAAACCACTCTTTTGTTCATCAGTCACGATTTGTCGATTGTGCGTTATTTGTCCGATCGTGTGATGGTCATGTATCTGGGCCATGTGGTGGAAATTGGCGACACCGATCAAGTGTTCTCGCCCCCCTATCACCCCTATACCGAAGCATTGCTGTCCGCGGTTCCAATTGCTGATACCAGCATCGAAAAGCAACACATCGTGCTGGACGGCGATATTCCATCTGCGATGAACCCACCTAGCGGCTGTCCGTTCCAGACACGTTGTCGTTGGAAATCACAGGTGCCAAACGGGCTTTGTGAAAAAGAAGTCCCAACTATTAAAACGATCGACGGTGGTCATCAGATAAAATGCCACCTGAGTGATGACATTCTCTCAAGAATGGAACCGGTGATCAAAATCGCTGCTGAATAAAAAGAGCGCCGCTTGACAGAGCGGCGTTTTTTCAAAGGGTTCGGGCTATGTCACATTTTGCCAAAATGCCGCCGCTCCCGTATTACGCTGTGATTTTCGCAAACCAAGCGGCAAACACGCCAGACGGCTATGCCGAAATGGCGGCCCAGATGGTCACGCTGGCGGAAACCATGCCAGGATATCTTGGAATTGAATCCACAAGAAACGAAAACGGATTTGCAATTACTGTCAGCTATTGGCAGGACGAGGCATCCATAAAGACATGGCATCAGCACAGCAAACACCAAATCGCCCAAAAGATCGGTCGCGATCGTTGGTATGATCACTTTGTGCTTCGCGTGGCCAAAGTTGAACGCCACTACGACGGCCCATAACCTTAGCGTTGCATTATGATCCGCACGTAATTTTGCGTTTCTTGATATGGCGGGATGCCGCCATAGCGTTCGACCGCTTGGGGGCCAGCATTATAAGCCGCAAGCGCCAATGACCAAGAGCGAAACCGTTTGTATTGCGTCGATAAATAGCGCGCTCCGCCTTCTAGGTTTTGACTTGGTTCGTGTGGATTGACCCCTAAACCACGCGCGGTATCTGGCATCAATTGCGCCAAGCCAATTGCGCCTTTTGGCGACACAGCATTTGGATTCCATCGGCTTTCTTGGTGGATCAGCCTTAAAAATAGCGCTTCGGGAATTTGATGTCTCTGTGCCATCCGGCGCGCCATGCTGACATAGGGACCAGAATATGCCGCACCATCCGGTAAATCTTCGGGCGCGCCAGGGATATATATCGAAGGCGGCTTTAGCTTAACGGAATTTGAATATTGTTGCTTGGCTCTTAGATCCAATGTGCGCAATTGCAATTGATATTGCATCCCCGGGGTTTCGCCAAAAACCACGCCCCCGTACATGCAGACCGCACATATGACTATTGCTCTGATCACTCTTAGATGTCCTCACTTTATAACTTTAGATACAGAGTTTTCACCTAAAAACAACCATAAGCATCGCCAGTGGCAAAGGCACGCGCAGGAATACTTGAATTCCAATTCAGTTTAACCTTTTCTTCATGGACGTAGGATGGTGTAACACTACAAAGCGCGTTTCAAGATTCGACAGGAGACATAGATGGCTGGTTCGGTGAACAAGGTAATTTTGATTGGCAACTTGGGTCGTGACCCAGAGGTGCGCAATTTCCCTAATGGTGGCAAAGTGTGTAACCTGCGCATTGCAACGTCAGAAACATGGAAAGACCGCAACACAGGCGAACGTCGTGAACGCACAGAATGGCATTCCGTTGCTATTTTCTCTGAGCCTTTGGTCCGCGTGGCAGAACAGTATCTACGCAAAGGGTCAACCATCTATATCGAGGGCCAGCTTGAAACTCGGAAATGGCAAGACCAATCCGGTGCAGATCGCTATACAACCGAAGTTGTGCTGCGCCCCTATACCTCTACATTGACCATGCTTGGGGGCCGTAATGACGGCGGCAATTCTGGTGGTGGGTCCTATGGCGGCCCTTCTGATGGCGGCTACGGCGGTGGCTATGATAGCGGCCCATCCGATAGTGGCCAAGGCGGCGGAAACAGTGGTCCAGCACGTGATCTAGACGACGAAATCCCGTTTTAAAAAATTGGCACCTTCGGGTGCCTTTTTTATGTGATGTTCAGGGTTAGACCGAGCCACAGTCCGCAAGCGCATCAGACAACACACGATGCACAATATCACGGGGCACATCAGAGGTTACGAACGCATTGCCAATGCCTTTGGCCATAATAAAATTTAGCGTTCCATCGACAACTTTTTTGTCCTGAGACATCAAGTCCAACAACACATCCGCATTGGGTAAGTCGCCAGAGATATCTTTTAAATCAACTTTCATGCCCATATCCCGCAGGTGCGCACGAACGCGACTTGGGTCTTCTTGGGAACACAAGCCCAAACGCGCCGACGTTTCAAACGCCAATGCACATCCGATCGCGACGCCTTCGCCATGAAACAAACGGTCCGAATAGCCCGTCGCTGCTTCGAGCGCGTGGCAAAACGTATGACCCAAATTCAACAAAGCACGATCCCCCTGCTCTGTTTCATCGCGTTCCACGATATCCGCTTTCATTTGGCATGAAATCCGCACCGCTTCGGCGCGCGCAACTTTGTCGCCTTGCGCCAGTTTTGGGCCATTTATTTCAAGCCAATCAAAAAACGGCGCGTTCCCCAAAAGTCCATATTTCACAACTTCGCCATAACCCGCCAGAAAATCACGGGGTGTCAACGTATCTAATGCCGAAATATCAATCAAAACACGCGATGGCTGATGGAACGCCCCAATTAGGTTTTTGCCCTGTGGCGCATTGATGCCTGTTTTACCGCCCACGGAACTGTCCACTTGCGCAAGCAGCGATGTTGGCATCTGAACAAACCGCACACCACGACGCAAAACAGCCGCAGCGAAGCCAACCAAATCACCAATAACCCCACCACCAAGTGCAATTACGATGTCTTTACGTTCTATTTTTTGATCAAGTAGCCATTCAACTGTTTGGGAAAATGGCGCCCAAGATTTTGTGGTTTCTCCGGCTGGTAGCACCAAAGCAGACTGCGCGATCCCAGCAGCGTCAAGGGCGGATTGCAGCGGCTTTAAATGCAACTCGGCCACATTTGCATCTGTCACAATTGCAACTTTGGGACGCGAAAGCAAATCTTGGATATGTTGCACACTGTTTTCAATAAGATTGGTATCAATCAAAATATCGTAAGAGCGCGCACCAAGATTTACGTGAACGTTTTGCATTTTATTTGTCCTCTAACACATCGGGGCGTTGCAGAAGTGCCGCTATAACATGATCCGTCATGTCTTCGATGGAATAGCTGCCCAAAGACGGCACAGCAATATCTGCGCGCGCGTAAATTGGGGCGCGTTTCGTATGTAAATCCGAAAGCGTTTGCAATGGGTCAGCGGTGCGCAAGAGCGGGCGACTGTCTTTGTGTTTTACACGTCCCCAAAGTACCGAAACTTCGGCATCTAACCACACAGAAACGCCTTTTTCTGTCATAACCTGACGATTGTCCGCCGACATGAACGCCCCACCGCCCGTAGACAACACACAGGGGCTGCCTTCTAAAAGGCGATTGATAACGAGGCTTTCTTTTTGGCGAAAAAACGGCTCACCGTCGCGTTCGAAAATTTCAGCAATTGTCCGGTTTGCCGCTATTTCTATCTCGGCATCCGAATCCAAAAATGGAACATCAAGTTTGGCAGCCAGAGCTTTGCCCACAGCTGTTTTTCCTGCACCCATCATACCCACAAGGGCAATCGTCTTTTTTAGCTCGAATGTCATGCGACCCTTATTGGCGATCTATGGCTAAAATTCAATGCACTTCACAGAAGTGAGGTGAACTTCCTTGCAAGCTGATATATAAAGATGATTAGGAAAAGACCACAGGCATCGAGGTACGTTATGGGAAGACTGATCAAATGGCTAATTTACCTCTTGATTTTGGCCTTTATCGCCTTGGTTGCTTATGCATATTTGGGTGAATTTTTTAACGTTAATTTTAATCCTACAAAAACCCAAGTCAGTGTACCGGTGATTCTTGATGGGAGCTAGGATCGCATGTTTATTGTGTTTATTGCCGCTGCCCTTGTTCGCCCAAGCTCCGATGTCGGCTATAGATTGGTTGGACGATAATCAGCCATCCAATAGTGTGCCAGATGTCCCCGACGCATCGCAGCCCTATGTATCACAAGGCGCCCTGAGGCCGGAAATTTCCGTGACACCTTTGGATGTTGTGCAATCTGACTCTGTTGGGCTGTTGCCCTCGCGCGTTACCGGACTGCCTGTTTCGCTCTGGCGTAACAGCCAAACAGATACGTTGAAACATCAATTAGAACGTTTGGAAATCAGCCAAAATCCTGCAATTCAACAGCTTACCTTTAGTTTGCTTTTGGCCGAAGCAGATGCCCCAAGCGACAGTAACGGCAAATTTGAATTTTTAGCGGCGCGCGTGCAAAAATTGGTGGATTATGGTGCCATAGATCCCGCCTTGGCATTGGTTGAACGCGCCGCCCCCTTACCTGCGCCAATGGTGCCTGTGTTATTCGATTTATCCTTGCTGACGGACGCATTGGACCCGGCATGTGATCAAGTTTTGCAACTTGGCAGCCGTTATGGCGATGAGGCTGCGCGTATTTATTGCTTTGCGCGCAAAGGGGATTGGTTAACTGCGGTCCTAGTATTGGAAACAGCAGAAGCATTGGGACGCTTAACACCGCGCATTGCTGCATTGTTGCATTTGTTTTTAGAAACCGACAGCGACAATGTGCTTGCAGCTAACATGCCACCTAATTTGGCACCGTCGCCCTTGGAATTTCGACTATACGAAGCAATTGGTGAACCGCTAAGCCCCTCTGTGCTTGTGCGTGCCTTTTCTGTCAGCCAGCTTTCGGGTGAAAATGGGTGGCATGCACAGTTGCGTGCGGCAGAACGGCTGGCAGAAACAGGCGCATTAAGCGACAATCGTTTGCTGGGTATTTATTCGCTGGGAACACCCGCAGCCTCGGGCAGTGTCTGGGATAGGGCACGCGCCATAACCCGATTAGAAAAAGATTTAAAATCAGGCGACAAAGACGCCATCGTGACAAGCTTTCAAACTGCAAAAGGCGCATTTGAGGATGGCAAGCTAAGCGCGACTTTTGCGCGTCTCTTTGTTGAACCCACTGTTTTGGCCTTGGACATCAGCCAAGTGCCGATTGCTGTCTTAGAAACAGGGTTTCTTACACCTGAATACGAAAAATATGCCGGAATGCCGGCTCTAGACAGCGATCCAAATTTCATGTTTCGTGCTGCAATTGCACGCGGAGATTTGTCAAAAATCATCCCGCAAAGCGATATAGAAACGGCTATCTCACAGGCATTTTTGGAACCCCGCATCCATCACAGCGTCATGGAGCTGTTGTCCCAAGGTCGCTTGGGCGAAGTCATCTTGAACGCTATTGCCCAATTCGAAAAAGGCAGTTCAGGCGATTTGCAGGATCTGATGGAGGCCTTGTCAACCTTGCGCCATGTTGGCCTAGAAGACACAGCACGCCGCGCCGCTTTGTCATATTTAGCTGGTCTTTAGGCATGTCCCCGCGGCTTATTTCAACATTTTTAGACGCCAAAGCCGCAGAAGCAGGGGCCGCCGAAAACACGCTTTTGGCCTATGCCCGCGATCTTCGGCATTTTTATGAATGGGCAGACGGGCGCGATATGATGACCCTAACGATGGTGGACATCGAAGGGTATTTGATTGAATTAGATCAAAGCGGAATGGCTAAATCCACACGCGCGCGCCGATTGTCCGCCCTAAAACAATTTTATCGATTTGCAGTCGAAGAAAATTGGCGCGACGACAATCCGGCCATTCAAATCAATGGCCCGGGGAAATCAAAAAAGCTTCCTCAAACATTGTCGATGGAAGACGTTGATGCGCTGTTGCATGCGGCGATGAACATGGGCAAAAACCGCAATGACCTTTGGCGTGATACGTGTTTGATGCAGCTGCTGTATGCCACGGGAATGCGCGTCAGTGAAATGATGTCGCTGCCTCTATCTGCGGCCCGTGGGAACCCTGCTATGTTGCTGATATCGGGCAAAGGTGGCAAAGAGCGGATTGTTCCATTGTCACGACCAGCCAAGGACGCATTGCACACATGGGTTCGTTTGCGGGATGAGGAAGACGCGCTCTTGCGAACAAACGGTAAACCGACTTCGGCGTTTCTTTTCCCATCGCGCGGTAAACTTGGCCATTTAACGCGCCATTGGTTTTATGCG
Source organism: Paracoccaceae bacterium (assembly GCA_024639125.1). Lineage (GTDB taxonomy): Bacteria > Pseudomonadota > Alphaproteobacteria > Rhodobacterales > Rhodobacteraceae > JAHEJA01. The sequence continues at coordinate 34,452 of JAHEJA010000031.1, read as the reverse complement.
CGCATCAAAGAGCTGGCACTTTATGCGAACATTGATGTGTCGCGTGTGACACCCCATACAATCCGCCATGCCTTTGCCACGCATTTGTTAGCAAACGGTGCTGATCTTAGGATCATACAAACGCTTTTGGGCCATGCGGATGTATCAACGACGGAAATTTACACGCATGTCCTAAGCGAGCGATTGGAAAGCCTTGTTCAGGATCATCACCCCTTGGCGCGTCCACGCAAGTCACGTGGCAAGACATCTTCTGAAGGCCAATAGCCCGTTAACAAGCTTTGATGATAGCCTTGGGTCAAGCAATGTTTTTGCATCCGGCTAGCCGCCTGAGCAGCATCATAACTTAATTCATGAAATCTAAGTTGCGCCTGATCCAGAACCGCAAATTGCGTTGTTTGGCGCCCATCATTTTGGGGCATGCCGATAACACCCGCGTTGATCCAATGGACACCGTTAACATATCGCTCAAACGCGATCCCGCTGTGACCAGATATCACAATATCAACATCCCCCACAGCATCCCGAATGAGGTCTATTTCCGTCATGAATGTTTCAGTCGGTGATGTGCTCCAGATAAACTTGGACACATCGCTAAGCCCCCCATGCAGAACCGCGACGCGCTTTCCACAATGAGTAAACGTGATCAAATCGGGGCAAGAGGCCATCCAGGTTTTATGGTCGTCTTGAATGACGCTAGATGCAAACCCAAACCAACCAACGGACAAAAGATCACAGGCTGTTCCGGTTTCAAAACCACACCCGCAATCCACTGCACCAGCTGCCAATTGTTGCTCACAATTCCCTGCTACAGTTGGAATGCCTAAGGACCGTATCAATGCACAGGTTTCATTCGGGGCCGCGCAATAGGCGACAGTATCACCCGTTGAAATCATATGACTGGGATCAATTCCCAAGCCTTTGGCGCGATCGATCAAAGCCGTCACTGCGTCAACGTTCGAATAGGGTCCACCAAACAGCAAAACAGCACGATCAAGGTGCCCCAAATCACACAGCTGCATAGAATGATCCCTTGAATGACAGGGCGAAAGTCCCCATAACACCACAGAGTTTAAGGGAACATGGACCAAAATGGAACCGATTACACCGATTATTGATAATGCTTTCTGGATTACCATTGCAGGTATCTTTTTGTTGCTTGTGCTTTCTGCATTTTTCTCGGGCAGTGAAACAGCCCTGACAGCTGCATCGCGCGGAAAACTTCGCGCACAAGCCGACAAGGGATCCCATGGTGCTGAACAAGCATTGGCAATTACAGAAGACAATGAACGTCTGATCGGGTCAGTATTGCTTGGCAATAACTTGGTCAATATTTTAGCGACATCTTTGACTACAGCGCTTTTTACGCGGCTGTTGGGCGAAAGCGGTGTGGCTTTGGCGACGCTTGTGATGACTGTGTTGGTGTTGATCTTTGCCGAAGTGCTTCCCAAGACATATGCCATTACAAATGCGGAAACCGCCGCTGCACGGGTCGCGCCTGTGATCCGGATCATTATTGGCGTTTTTGCCCCGATTGTTTCCCTTGTGCGCTGGTTGGTTCGCCGCGTGCTTCATGTCTTTGGCGTCGAAACCGATCCAGATTCGCATATCCTCGCCGTACGAGAAGAAATCGCAGGGGCCCTAAACCTTGGTCATTCCGAAGGATTGGTCCAAAAAGAAGACCGCGATCGTATTCTTGGCGCGCTTGATCTATCTGACAGAACCGTAGAAGAAATCATGCTGCACCGCTCAGATATCGAAATGATCGATGCCAACCTGCCGCCATTGGAAATTCTGAACAAATGTTTGGAAAGCAACCACACACGATTACCGGTTTTCAAAGACGAACCCGAGAACATCATCGGCGTTATTCACGCCAAAGATTTGGCACGCGCCATGTATCAATTCATTTCCCTGTCCGATGCACGTTTAAGCGAGCTGAACAAATTTGATATCAATGCGGTCGCAATGGAGCCATACTTTATTCCCGACACGACCAACCTTGATGACCAAATGCGCGAATTCTTGCGTCGTCGCACGCATTTTGCCCTAGTGGTTGATGAATACGGAAGCCTCGAAGGGTTGATTACTCTCGAAGACATCCTAGAGGAAATTGTAGGCGAAATTACGGATGAATTTGACCCGGATCAACCTGATATTATCCAACCTCAGGATGATGGAACCTATGTGATTGACGGCGCTATGACCCTGCGTGATCTTAAGCGCGCAACAGAATGGAACCTGCCCGATGACGAAGCCAACACAATCGCGGGCCTTGTTATCCACGAAGCCCAAATGATCCCCACAGTCGGCCAAGTTTTCAGCTTTCATGGGTTCCGCTTTGAGGTGGCCAAACGCGAAGCCAACCGAATTATAGAGCTGCGCATTAAACCGCTATAAGAAGCCCTAACTCAAAGACGAAAACGGCGCCTCAGGGGCGCCGTTTGTATGTTAGGCTCTTAACTTTTCACCTTTCGGATCAAAGGGCGGTTCTGACAAAATCGTCGCCCCATGCGCCACGCCTAGGATCATAACTTCTACCCGATCCCCCGGTTTTGCATTTTTCACATAAGCCAGCGCCAAAGATTTACCAACAGTATAGCCATAGGTTCCAGACGTTACTTTACCTATGCCAATCCCATCTTTGAAAATTGGTTCGTTCCCGGTCGCATCTGCATTCGATGCGTTAACGGCATCCTCGTCGATATGCAAAATCACCAAATGTTCACGTGGGGCATTTTTCATGACCTCTGCTGCTGCATCTTTGTTCAAGAAATCCTTATCCATCTTGCAAAGCCGATCCAAGCCAACCTCTTGCGGCCAATATTCCGGACTATATTCACGACTCCAGCTGCCATAGCCTTTTTCAACCCGCATCGACATCAACGCACGGCTCCCAACTGGGCCGGCACCAAAATCGCGCCCTGCCTCAAGAAGCGCATCATAAAGCGCGGCCTGATCTTCGCTATTGCAATGCAATTCCCAGCCCAGATCACCGGTAAAGGACACACGCAAGGCAAGAACATCAATACCCGCTATGGAAATCTGCTGTGATCGCATAAAAGGGAAATCCGCAGTGGCAAGCGACGCATTCGTCAAGCGTTGCAGCAATTCACGTGATTTTGGACCAGCCACGTTAAAACCACACATAGCAACCGTTTTGCTTTCGAATGTTACATCACTTGGACGCTCTAACGCATTGAAATATCTTTGATGATACCGCTCCGCCATACCAGACCCGATAATCCAAAACTCTTCGTTTCCAGTTCGCGTTACAGTGAAATCGCCAGCGATCCCACCGCGCACAGAAATCAACGGTGTCAAACACGACCGACCAATGGATTTGGGCATATTATTGGCAAAGATTGCGTTCAACCATGCCTCGGCACCTGCCCCAGAACAGCGGTATTTGGCAAAGTTTGAAATATCAATGATCCCTGCCCGTTCACGCAGCATTTTGCATTCTTCACCAACAGGTGCCCACCAATTTTGACGGGTAAACCCGTTCGTATCCTTGGTGCCGGGCGTGTCCGCAAACCAAAGTGGATGTTCCCATCCATAGTTTAGCCCAAACACCGCGCCCATTGATTTCTGCGTCTCATAGATGGGACGCGTACGCACAGGCCGCCCTGCGTCGCGCTCTTCGTTTGGAAAATGAATGCTAAAGCGTTTGGCATACTGATCCCCGACCCGCTCCTTGGTAAAGGCCTTGTCCGCCCAATCCCCAAAACGTGTCACATCCCATGCAAACATATCGTATTTTGTTTCACCCTGAATGATCCATTCCGCCGCCAAAAGCCCCATGCCACCAGATTGGCTAAAGCCCGGAATAATTCCGTTGCAACAGAAATAATTGCGCAACTCTGGCACAGGGCCAAACAACACGTTGGAATCTGGCGACCAAATCATTGGCCCATTGATTACACGCTTGATACCCGCGGTGCCAACAACTGGCACACGATCAATTGCCCGCATCATATTTTCTTCGATCCGCTCTAGATCATCGTCAAAAAGCTCATGCCCAAAATCGGGTGGCGTCCCGTCTTCGGCCCAGAACTTTAGGTTCTTTTCATAAGCGCCAACCAACAAACCTTTGCCTTCTTGGCGCAAGTAATATTCACCATCGCGATCCGCCACAGATGGAAGCCGGCGATCTAATCCGTCTATCTCTGCAATCGTTTCTGTTACAAAATACTGATGCTCTGTTGGCTGCAGCGGCAATTCGATACCCGCCATACGCGCAACTTCGCGCCCCCAAAGACCCGCAGCATTGATCACCCATTGTGTATGAATGTCGCCTTTTGGCGTGCGCACAATCCATGTTCCATCCGCTTGCGGCTCTGTCCCCGTAACAGGCGTAAATCGATAAATCTCTGCCCCGCGCTGTCGTGCCCCAACGGCATAGGCATTGGTAACGCCCGACGGGTCCACATTACCACCATCAGGTTCCCACATAATGCAACGGATACCATCAAAATTGACCAAAGGATGCAGCCTCTCGGCTTCATCACGCGACACTTCGTGAAAATTCATCCCATAAAGCTTGGCCTTGGCCGCCTGCAACCGCAATTGATGTTCACGATTTTCTGTTTGTGCCAAATACAAAGATCCCGGTTGAAACACGCCACACCCTTGGCCCGTCTCAACTTCCAGCTCCTTATAAAGGTTCATCGTATAGTGCTGAATGCGACTGATATTCGTACTGTCATGCAATCCATGAATGTTTGCCGCCGCATGCCACGTTGACCCGGATGTCAATTCATCACGCTCCAACATTACAACATCACTCCACCCTAATTTGGTCAAATGATACAAAATTGAACATCCAATTACGCCGCCACCAATCACGACCGCTTGTGCATGGGTTTTCATTTGGGTCTCTCCAGATAAATTTCCCTTAAACTGCCGATAATTATCGGTCTGCAATCGTTCAAAGGCGACATCTCTGGTCGCAAGATACAACAAATGCAATTTCATCTTTGAAAAAATACTCATAGGGGGTTTGGGGGCAGCATGCCCCCAAGCTCGCTCCGCTATATACGACACAATACGTCGCAATTGCGCTTGCGTCACAAGCGCCGTTTCTAAATTCTCAGTATCAAACAAATCAAGGGAGCAAGGTATGAAAACCACCACCAGAGTAGCGGTAATTGGCGGCGGCGTCGTTGGATGTAGCGTTCTCTATCACTTGACCAAACTTGGATGGTCCGACGTGATGTTGATCGAACGCTCGGACCTTACCTCGGGTTCCACATGGCATGCGGCTGGTGGGTTTCATACATTGAACGGCGACACCAACATGGCTGCCCTTCAAGGCTATACAATCCGACTGTACAAAGAATTAGAAGAAATCACAGGCATGTCTTGTGGACTACACCATGTGGGTGGGATCACTCTTGCAGACAACAAAGAACGTTTTGATATGCTTTTGGCTGAACGGGCCAAGCACCGCTATATGGGTCTGGAAACCGAAATTGTAGGTCCAGAGGATATTAAAAAAATAGCCCCCATCACAAATACAGACGGGATAATCGGCGCACTTTATGATCCGCTTGACGGTCATTTGGATCCATCCGGAACAACCCATGCCTATGCCAAGGCGGCGCGCATGGGCGGAGCGACGATTGAAACCCATTGCAAAGTCATCGAAACCAACCAACGTGCCGATGGCACATGGGATGTTGTGACGGAAAAAGGCACAATTCACGCAGAGCATATCGTTAATGCCGGTGGACTTTGGGCCCGCGAAGTCGGCGCAATGGCGGGCGTATATTTACCGCTTCATCCTATGGAGCATCAATATATCGTCACGGATGATATCCCTGAAATTGTCGCCCGTGGCGAAGAACACCCGCACGTCATGGACCCCGCAGGCGAAAGCTACCTGCGCCAAGAAGGGCGTGGTTTGTGCATTGGCTTTTATGAACAACCCTGCAAACCTTGGGCTGTCAAAGGCACACCTTGGGGATTTGGTCACGAATTGCTGCCCGATGATTTTGACAAAATTAACGACAGTATTGAATTTGCTTACAAACGCTTTCCTGTGCTGGAAACAGCTGGGGTCAAATCCGTGATCCATGGTCCCTTTACCTTTGCCCCTGACGGAAACCCCTTGGTGGGGCCAATCCCGGGCTTGCGGAATTATTGGTCCGCTTGCGGTGTCATGGCCGGATTTAGCCAAGGCGGTGGCGTTGGACTGATGCTGGCTCAGTGGATGATCGAAGGGGAAACCGAACGCGATACAATGGCCATGGATGTCGCGCGGTTCGGTGACTGGATTAACTCTGGATATACTTTGCCAAAGGTTATCGAAAATTACCAAAAACGCTTTTCTGTTAGCTACCCTAACGAAGAGCTTCCGGCTGCGCGTCCCCTACGAACAACACCGATGTACGACGTCTTTGACAAAATGGGCGCGGTTTGGGGCGCGCAATTCGGGCTAGAGGTTGTGAACTATTTTGCTCAAGGCGATGAACCCCGTTATGAAACGCCGTCATTCCGTCGATCAAATGCATGGGACGCGACCGCACGCGAAGTCAACGCAGTGCGCGCAAGCGTGGGCATCAACGAAGTGCATAACTTTGGCAAATATCGCATCAGCGGCAAAGATGCGCGCGCATGGCTTGATCGCATTATGGCGGGACGCATTCCCAAAGTTGGGCGTCTAAGCCTGACGCCTATGTTATCCCCTAAAGGCCGAATTATTGGCGACTTTACTGTGTCTTGTTTGGCGGAAGATCTCTTCCAGGTTACCGCGTCTTATGGCGCACAGGCCTATCACATGCGATGGTTCCTTCAGAATGCCAGCGGTGATGTGCAGATCGAAAATATTTCCGACACCGTCAACGGTTTTCAAATCGCAGGACCAAATGCCGCCAAGGTTTTGGCAAAATGCACATTGAACGATTTTTCCGACATGAAATTCATGGATGTCCGATTTATGACCATCGGAATGGTCAACTGCATCGTGCAACGTGTCAGCTATACTGGGGATCTGGGATATGAAATTTATTGCCACTTGACCGATCAACGTCAGCTTTGGTCCACGCTTTGGGAAGCTGGACAAGACTTCGATATGGTTCCATTCGGAATGCGCGCAATGATGTCATTGAGAACGGATAAATTCTTTGGCTCTTGGATGCGTGAATTTTCACCGGATTATACACCATGCGAAACGGGCCTTGATCGATTTATTGCTTGGAAAAAGGATGCTGATTATATTGGTCGCGCAGCTGCCGAAGCAGACCGCAGCCAAGGTGCAAAACGCAAACTGGTTATTTTCGAAGTCGATGCAGACGATGCCGACGTCGTCGCCTATGAACCCGTTTGGATCAACGGAGAGGTCCAAGGTTTCTGCACCTCTGGTGGCTATTCGCACTATGCGCAAAAATCCATCGCCTATGCACTGATCCCTCGGGAATTAGCGCAACAAGGGTTAGAGGTGGAAATCGAAATTTTGGGGTCGATGCGCGCAGCAAAGCTTATTGAGACACCGCTTTTTGATACCGATAATGCGCGGATGCGTGGATAAAATTCGCCTTTATTTTCGTCACGCTCCTGCTAAGGTTTCGGCATGAAATACGCAGGCGTCCTTTTGGCGGCCGGGCAGTCTTCTCGGATGCGCGGCCGCGATAAGCTTATGGAATTGATTGATGGTGTTCCGCAATTGCTTCGGATGATTGAAGCCTGCGCACCGCATGTTGATTGCCTCGCCGTTACACTGCCCAGCCTTGATCATACCAGAGCTAGCTTGCTGACAAATCAGCAGGTTCCCCTGCCCGTTCCGGACGCCACATTAGGGCTAAGCGCCTCTATCAAAATAGCGGCAAAATGGGCACTTCAAACCGATGTTGATCACTTGATGATTATGCCTTCCGACATGCCAGAACTTGACAGTAACGACATCGCGTTGATCCAAAAGATGGCACGCCAAAATCCAAATCATCTTGTCCAAGGAACAACAGAATCCGGCAAACCCGGACATCCTGTAAGTTTTCCCAAAGATCTATTTCCGGAATTGTTGATCCTAACCGGTGATCAAGGCGCTAAAGCCTTAATTCAGGCCAATAAATCACGTTTGATAAAAGCCGCCCTTGCAGGAACGCATGCGATTACAGATTTAGACACACCCGAAGAATGGACCAACTGGCGATTGGTGCGGTCGAATTCCACACCTAAAAATGATTTATGAAATTCGACCCAAACCAAAGCTCAAAGAGCTAACACACCAATGCGAAAAACCTACGCAAACTCTTGAAACAACATGAAACCGAGGTGTCCAAAATAATACACTGGACCACTGCGGTAACCTTTTCATCATAAGACGCAAATATGTATAAATTGCGCAAACTTTAAGGTCTATGTGTGTTCATGAATTTTGCGAAAACACATAGACCTTGAACTCGTTACGCTTGTTTCAAGCGCGCAATTGGGCGCGCTCCGACGCTTGCCGCTTCTTCTAGAACTTCGGCAAGTGCAGTGTTTGTTTTTACTCTAGACGGGGTTATCGTTTCTTGAACACGAAGTGTTGTCGATACCCATAGTCCATCAACCAGAATAACCTCATCGCGATCTAATTCGATCACATAGGCTGCTTCGACGTGGTCTGATTGGAAACAATTAGAATTCTGTTGAAGCAAATCCCGACAGATTACCAATTTTTCCGTATTAAACGCACATTGTTGATGGTCAGTCATCAAAACATGTTGATCCGCAGACAAAGTCACGTCCCGCGTAGGAACGGACGGAGCCATCGAATGCGCACGGATACGCACCGATCCAGTCAATGAAATTTCATCAACATTCCGTTTGCCAACAAATTTAATAGTTTGAAAACCGTTGTCTCGCGTAAAAATAAGGTCAGACGATTGCAGTTCCCCAACAGCAACCAAACCTCTTAACGTTGAGATCATACAATCTTTTGCAAAGGCACCGATATAGGCACCAGAACGCGATTGCGTAGCCTCTTTATTAGTCAAGGACGTCACACGCTTGTGCTGTGCAAAATCCCCGATAGTCACATTTCCTTCGAACATGCGTCACCCGGTCCACTTTACGCCTGTGCTGACACACCGGCGTTTACCACTCAAAACCACGCAGTTAGACCGACTAAAAAATAGCCTGACCTTCCTACGGACGCACCTCCCCACATATAGATGCGCTACAATTATTACCCATAAAGTATAGGTGTGATACATCTAATGGGGAGAATGTGTTCTTTTTATGCAAAAATGGACATAAAGAATAAGATAAATATCAAAATGGATCATTCATCAGAAATATTTATCAACAAAATCAAAGATAAAAGGATTAAATTTCAATCTAAATTTCTTTGAATTTTTTCGAAAAAGATTGTTTCATCAGGCGAAACAATATTAATTTAACATCTTAAAGTTGTAATTTACCTAAAGTCAAAACGCCATTTAATTGCAAAACTCAAAGAATCACCTTGATTTTCAACCAAGGAAAATCATGTAAACCTGTAGCAGTCGCACCGTTTGATAAGCTGGTTCGCAATGTTCAATTGCCTTACAATTATTGTGTTACGGTTCAAAACACCGAAATCCTAAGTTTCAATGACCTCTAACGGTGTATCCAAGTGACGCATCCTAGGCTCTGATGGTGACCGGATCGCATGAATCGCCGATTTAGCAAGGAATTCACCGGCACGTGCGACGTCCTCGCGAATAATAATCATCTCGTTTCGAAACAGCTTTAGAAACGTTATGGCATCTTTTGCGACCAAATCGATATCTCTTCCAATAACGCGCCCAACCTTTTCAAGGCCAGCGGTCGCCGCCATCGCCGCATTCGGCGCTGCCGTCACTATGCAATCAATCGCCGGATTTCTAGCCAATGTTGATCTGGTAAACTCTAGCACCTCTTCGATTGTGCTGTCGCTGGTCACGCCTTCGGCAATCACCAAATTGACCTTGTTTCGACCACAAGCCTCTCTTGTTCCTTTGATGATTTCCTGACTGTAAAACTGTGTGATCGGTGGCGGTATCAAAAGCAGATGCCGCCTGCCCCGCTTCACAAGGGTTTCAACAGCAAGTTGCGCAAACGCATCATTGTTATAATCAAAATGGGCCTGCCTTTCAACCAACTGTGAGCGCCCATGCATTGCAAAGGGAAAACCCTTGGCGACCAAGTATTCGACGCGCGGATCGTTCGGTCTCACTGCGTTAAAGATAACGGCATCTGCGGATCCAGTTTCCACAATATATCTAATCGGCACCATTGGATCATCACTGGGAAAGAAATGGGTCATGTTCAAATGAAAAGGCGTCCCTCTTAGGCCTTTTGCTATGGATGCGGTCAGGCGCGCCGTCATGTTCATGATTTCGTCTTCAGTTGAAAGAACCAAACTGATTACATTGGTGCGCCCAGTGCGCAATCTTACGCCGGCGCGGTTTGGCACATAACCAATTTCTGTCGCAATTTTGCGAATCTTTTCTTTGGTTTTGATGCTGATATCTGGCGCATCGCTTAACGCACGAGAAACCGTTGGCACGGCTAGACCGCTTAACTTTGAGATCGTTTTCAATGTCGGCTTTGACATTTGGCCCCCTGCGTTAGCTGCAATAGCGCATTGATTTGAATGATTTTTCGACATCTTTGAAACGCAATAGATCAAGACACAGCGCTCCTTTCGTAACTTTAGGTAATTATCCTAGAGAATCAAGTCTAAAACGATATAGTTTTACCTATAACGATTTAGATTAGGGAGGATTGAATCGTGAAGATCATAACAAAACTCATGTCCGCAACCGCACTATTGGCGGCATCAAGCCTTGCAGCCGAAGATTTAGAAGTCACACATTGGTGGACCTCTGGTGGCGAAGCTGCGGCTGTTAAAAAAGTCGCCGAAGCGTTTAACGCAGGCACCGACCACACATGGATCGACGGCGCGATTGCTGGCGGCGGTGGCACATCCATTCCAGCTATCATCAGCCGGATCATCGGTGGCGAACCGATGGGCGCAACACAATTGAACCACGGCCGCCAAGCGCAAGAGCTAATCGAAGCTGGCTTGATGACTGACCTGACCGAACTGGCCGAAGCCCAAGGTTGGCGTGACATTATTAATCCGATTTCATTGCTCGACAGCTGCACGGTTGATGGTCGGGTCTATTGCGTCCCAATGAACATCCACTCCGCTCAATGGTTGTGGGTCAGCCACGGTGCATTTGAAACTGCTGGTTTACCTGTTCCAACAAACTGGGACGAATTCGTTGCAGGGTCCGCACAATTAAAAGAGGCGGGCATCGTGCCATTGGCAATGGGTCAGCAAGGCTGGCAGCAATCCATCGCGTTCGGCGCATTGGTGCTTGGTATTGTCGGCGTGGACAGCTTTCTTGAAGTCACGGCAAACAAAAACGCCGACGAAGCCGCAAGCGAGGCATGGACACGCGCATTCGTGGCCGTTGCTGAAGCACGCGAATTGGCGCGCGATTCCAATGTCCAGGATTGGAACTTGGCGACCAACATGGTTATCCAAGACACCGCTGGTGGACAAATCATGGGCGATTGGGCTCAGGGGGAGTTTCAGGTTGCAGGCGAAATCGCCGGCAAGGATTACTCTTGCTTGCCGGGCATGGGGTTCAACGAAATCCTCGATACGGGTGGGGATGCGTTTTATTTCCCTGTGATCGACAATCCATCAGTTAAAGCAGCTCAGATGGAGCTTGCCTCTTTGCTTATCTCTAAAGAGATGCAAGTAGATTTCAACCTTGCCAAGGGCTCTTTGCCTGTGCGTGGTGACATTGATCTATCTGCTGCAAATGCTTGCATGCAAAAGGGTCTTCAGATTTTGGCAGACGGGGGCATCATGCCATCCAACCGTCAGACATTTGATGCGGATACCGATCAGCAGATTAACGATCTGATGTCTGAATTCTGGGCGACAGACATGTCCGCAGCAGACGCTCAAGCGGCCTATGTCAGCATCATCAAAAACGCAAACTAAACACCGTTGGTGGCTGGTCACACAGGCCAGCCCCCAATTTTTGACGTGAATGGGGGGCATTATGTCTAAGTCTCGGACCGTAAAACGGCCAAATCGACTCTTTTCAAATCTCAGCGCAAAGATAGCCTCGATCCCTATGGTGTTCACGGCCGTGGTTGTGTTCTTGGGTGGATCACTCTGGACAATCGCGCATTCTTTTACCTCGTCCCGACTTCTTCCTAAATGGAAGTTTGTGGGGTTTGACCAATATGAACGGCTATGGAGTACGCGGCGCTGGATGATCTCGATCGAGAACCTCGCGCTTTTTGGCGTATTTTCTTTGGTTTTCACGCTTGTGATTGGTTTTACACTAGCCGCATTGCTGGACCGTAAAATCAGGTTCGAAAATACATTTCGCACAATCCTGCTATATCCATTTGCTCTATCATTTATTGTGACGGGCTTGACCTGGCAGTGGATATTAAATCCTGATTTCGGCCTTCAAGCTGTGGTGCGCGGATGGGGCTTTGAAAATTTCGCGTTTGACCCGCTAAACAACCCCGACTTGGTGATGTTCGGGTTATTGATTGCGGGGCTATGGCAAGGCACGGGGTTGATTATGGTGATCCTTCTGGCCGGTATGCGTGGCATTGACGAAGACATTTGGAAAGCCGCCCGCGTGGACGGCATCGGCACAGTGAAAACCTATATTCGCGTGATCATTCCGATGATGCGTCCGGTATTTGTAACCGCGTTGGTGCTAATCGCAGCAGGCATTATCAAGCTCTACGATCTTGTTGTTGCACAAACTTCCGGTGGTCCGGGCATCGCGTCCGAAGTGCCGGCAAAATACGTAATGGACTATATGTTTGGCGCCCAGAACCTTGGCCAAGGCTTTGCGGCATCAACTATGATGCTCGTGTCTGTTGTCGTGATCCTAATCCCTTGGGCCTATCTCGAATTTGGAGGCAAAAAGCGTGGATAACTTACATAAAAACGGGCCGCGCGGTCCCAAACCTAAGCGCGCATTTTCCCGCACAAATATCATCGTCTATGGATCACTTATGGTGGTCTCGGTTTATTATCTTTTACCGCTTTGGGTGATGGTTATGACCTCTCTCAAGGGGATGCCTGAAATCCGTATGGGCAATATCTTTTCTCCTCCGATGGAGATCACCTTTGAACCATGGGTTAAAGCATGGTCCCAAGCCTGCACCGGTATCAATTGCGACGGATTAAGCCGTGGGTTCTTTAACTCGGTGAAAATCTTGGTGCCTTCGGTTCTGCTTTCTATTATTGTGGCATCCGTAAATGGATACGCGCTTGCGAATTGGAAATTCAAAGGCTCTAATACATTCTTTACGATCCTGATCCTTGGCGCCTTTGTTCCCTATCAAATCATGATCTATCCCATCGTTATCTTACTGCGCGAAATTGGCCTTATGGGATCGCTGAGCGGTTTGGTCCTTGTTCATACAATCTTTGGCATGCCGATCCTGACGCTGTTGTTCCGCAATCACTTTGCATCGGTCCCAGAAGAGCTTTTCAAAGCCGCCCGGGTGGATGGCGCTGGATTTTGGGGGATCTATTTCAAAGTGTTGCTCCCAATGTCATTGCCTATCTTCGTGGTCGCAATGATCCTGCAAGTGACAGGCATCTGGAACGATTTCTTGTTTGGCGTGATCTACACCAAACCAGCCACCTATCCGATGACCGTACAGCTCAATAACATCGTGAATTCCGTCCAAGGCGTAAAGGAATACAACGTCAATATGGCAGCAACCCTGCTGACCGGACTTGTCCCCCTGTTCATCTATTTCGTCTCTGGCAAACTCTTTGTGCGCGGCATCGCTGCTGGCGCTGTGAAAGGCTAACTTATGCTTGATACTAACACCCCGTCCGTCCAAATCCGCGATCTTGATTTGCAGTTTGGCGATGTCAAAGTGCTTCAGCAGCTGAACCTAGATATTTATAAGGGCGAATTTCTGGTGCTGCTCGGTTCATCTGGTTGCGGCAAGTCCACGTTGTTGAACTGTATAGCCGGATTGCTGGATATTACGGACGGGCAAATCTTTATCGGCGGTGAAAACGTCACTTGGGCACAGCCCTCAGATCGCGGCATTGGAATGGTGTTCCAATCCTATGCGCTCTATCCACAGATGACCGTAGAGGGAAATCTGTCCTTTGGCCTTAAGAACGCTAAAATGCCCAAAGCTGAAATTGCCAAACGCGTCGCGCGTGCGGCCGAAGTGCTTCAGATTGAGCCCCTGCTCAAACGCAAACCCGGAGCCCTGTCCGGGGGTCAGCGCCAGCGTGTCGCTATTGGGCGCGCGCTGGTGCGTGACGTCGATGTGTTCTTATTTGATGAACCTTTGTCCAACCTTGACGCCAAACTGCGCGCTGACCTTCGTGTCGAGCTAAAGCGCCTACACCAGCAGCTTCAAAATACGATGATCTATGTGACCCACGATCAGGTCGAAGCGATGACACTTGCCGATCGGATCGCCATCATGAAGGGTGGCAAAATTATGCAATTGGGATCGCCTGATGAAATATATAACCGTCCACAGAACCTGTATGTTGCAGATTTCATTGGCAGCCCCTCGATGAATTTTCTGCGCGGCACGCTTGATGGCACGACGTTTACAGCGGGCGATTTACGTTTACCAATGGAGGGGTATGAATTCGCCCACCAAGGCGCGTCTGGCGATACGACTGTCGGTATTCGCCCCGAACATGTCATCACCGGAGAATTGGCAGCAAAGGCGCCCGTCACAGCATCGGTTTTGGTCGATTTGGTTGAACCAATGGGATCGGACACGATGGTTTATGCAAACTTAGCCGATGTCCAGATGCGTATCCGGATGGATGGAAATGCCACTGTAAAAGCCGGCGATACCTTGGAAATCGGGATTGACCCAAGCCGTGCGTCGATGTTTGATACCGCCTCTGAGCAGCGCATTTAAGGAAGACCCATGGCATTTAGTTTTACCCGTCAAGATTTCCCCGAAGGCTTTATGTTCGGGGCCGCGACCGCCGCCTATCAAATTGAAGGCAGCAAATTTGGCAAATGTGGCTCGTCCCATTGGGATACCTGGGCGGCGACGCCCGGTAATGTCGTTGGCGCAGATGATGGATCTGTCGCTTGTGACCATTACCATCGCTACGCCGAAGACCTTGATATCATCAAGTCTGGTGGATTTGACGCCTATCGTTTTTCCACGTCTTGGGCGCGCGTAATGCCGGACGGTAAAACAATCAACCAAGACGGGCTTGATTACTATGACCGATTGGTTGATGCCATTACAGAACGCGGGATCAAGCCGAACCTGACACTGTATCATTGGGAATTGCCCTCTGCGATGGCGGATATAGGCGGATGGATGAACCGTGAAACGCCGCTGCGATTTGGCGACATGACCCGCGCTGTGATCGAGCGGATTGGCGATCGTGTAGAGCGGGTTGCAACGATCAATGAACCGTGGTGTGTTGCTTGGCTGTCTCATTTCCTTGGCGGACAAGCGCCCGGTTTGCGCGATATTCGTGCGGCCATGCGCGCCATGCACCACATCCAATTGGCCCATGGCACCGCGATGCAGGTCCTGCGCGATCACGGGCAAGATAACCTTGGCATAGTTCTTAACCTTGGCCACGGCGAACCCGCGAGCCAAAATGCCGACGATATAGCCGCCACCAAAACCTTTGATGCAATCCACACCCGTTGGTTCATGGATAGCTTGTTTAAGGGGCATTACCCAAAGGATATGATCGACGCTGTTGGCCAGCACATGCCCGACGGCTATGAGAATGACATGGATCTGATTAGCCAGCCACTGGATTGGCTTGGTATCAATTACTACACACGCGGCATCGTCAAGGCCGCACCTGAGCAACCTTGGCCGCACATGGACGGGGTTGAAGGTCCATTGCCCAAAACCCAAATGGGGTGGGAAATTTATCCTGAGGGCCTTGAGATGCTGCTCAAGCGCATCCATGCTGAGTACACCTTTGATCTTCCTTTGATGGTCACCGAAAACGGCATGGCAAATGACGACACCATCGAAAATGGTCGCTGCGATGATCCTGTTCGGGTGAAATATTTCGATGACCATTTGCAGGCCGTTCTCCGGTGCATTGCAGACGGTGTACCAATGCAGGGTTATTTCGGCTGGTCCCTGCTGGACAACTACGAATGGGCCTTTGGCTACGAAAAACGCTTTGGGCTGGTGCATGTCGATTACGAAACGCAAGTCCGCACACCCAAAGCATCGTTTGAAGCGTTCCGTCAGGCAATTTCAACCAATCGTTAGCCTATTTCAAAGCAACGGTTTTTAAGTGAAGTCGTTAGATCCATAATTGAACTATCGGGACCCCATGACACCGCAGGACTGTAAAACGGTCACAACGGTGAAATATATAAAACCATGATGGGTCCCGAGATATGTGAAATCCCTCTTCCAAATGGTGTTCGCGTCGGCTGTATTGGTTTGCCGGTTATTGTCGATAACGGAATTATATTTGCTGAGAGTGTTATCAAGTTGCGCTAAATTAAAAATTTATGCGCAACTTAAAAACAATTGGGATGGGAAACGAAAACATTCGTAACACACTCCTGACATGCCATATTGAAATACAACGGCGCGAACCGAGAATTCCAATAAGATCAACGTGGTACCCAAGGCCGGACTCGAACCGGCACGCCTCGCGGCGGGGGATTTTGAATCCCCTGCGTCTACCATTCCGCCACTTGGGCACGTTTGATGAAGGCGTATTAGTCAAAGATTTCAGAGACCGCAAGAGGCAAAGTGCACTTGACGACAAATCTTTTGCATGATCACTAACCCTAACTCAAATATGGATAAATTATGATTAGATCTTTGTATGATTGGACGCTCGCTTTGGCGGCGCACCCCCGCGCTCTTTGGGTTTTGGCGGGCATTGCCTTTATTGAAAGTTCCTTCTTTCCAATTCCTGTCGACGTGATGTTGATTCCAATGATTATCGCGGCGCCCCGTCGGGCATGGCTTTATGCGTTTGTCGCAATGACATTTTCCGTACTTGGGGCTTTGTTCGGATATGCACTGGGGGCTTTTGCCTATGATCAAATCGCCGAACCCATTTTGTTGGCCCTTGGAAAAGCCGACGCGATTGCCGAATATGCACAAAAATTCAACGATGCTGGCATTTGGACAATCCTCACCGCAGGCGTGACCCCTTTCCCATTCAAAGT
>JAHEJA010000031.1:0-17178 GCA_024639125.1 Paracoccaceae bacterium | reverse complement strand
CCGAACCCATTTTGTTGGCCCTTGGAAAAGCCGACGCGATTGCCGAATATGCACAAAAATTCAACGATGCTGGCATTTGGACAATCCTCACCGCAGGCGTGACCCCTTTCCCATTCAAAGTCATCACAATCATGTCAGGCGCGACGTCGATGCCATTGGCAACATTTATCCTAACCTCTATTGTGGCACGCACCATCCGGTTCTTTGCTGTCGCTGCCTTGCTGCGGATATTTGGCGCACCCATTAAAACATTTATTGAAAAATATCTCGGCTGGGTCTTTTTGCTGTTTATCATCATCTTGATCGGCGGATTTGTAGGAGTACGATACCTATGACATCTCGAAACCTAGCGCTTTTGGCGGGGCTTGGATCAATCGCGCTATTACTTGGTGCGCTTGGGTTTCAATACATAGGGGGCATGCCGCCCTGTAAGATGTGCTATTGGCAAAGGTATCCGCATGTCATTGCGGGCTTTATCTGGGCTTTTGGACATCGCGTTTTATATGCTTTGGCGGCACTTAGCACAGCCGTGACGTCCGCAATTGGCGCCTATCACACAGGTGTTGAACGTGACTGGTGGGAAGGTCCGACAACCTGCACATCTGGTTCGATTGATGGCCTAAGCATTGATGACCTGTTGGCACAGATCATGGATGCCCCATTGGTGCGGTGTGATGAAGTGCCCTGGGAGCTTTTCACTCTTTCCATGGCATCGTGGAACATGCTGGCCTCTGCCCTGCTCTGTGGACTTTGGTTGATGGCGTGGAAACGCGCCTAGGCTGACTTACGGGTGCTCAGCAATAGGTTCGTTTCACTGTTCAATACACCATCCAGTCGGCGGATTTTGCTAAGGACGTGATCCAGATCTTCGAGCGTGGTGGTCCCGATTTCAACAATCAAATCCCAGCGTCCATTGGTTGTGTGAACCGCACGCACCTGAGGAAAGCCGTTCAAGTGTCGAATGACCCGATCGGCACCCCGGCCTTCGATCCCGATCATCATCATCCCGCGCACAGCGTCTCGTTGTGCATCGTCCTTTAACACAACCGAAAATCCAAGCACCTCGCCAGTGGCCTTGAGACGTTCGATACGTGAACGGATTGTGGTCCGCGATACACCAAGCAACAAAGCCAAATCAGACAAAGACGCACGCGCATCATGGCGCAATGCGGAAATTAATCGTTGATCTACATCATCTAACATTCAAATTGACCATTTTTTATTCCATATCGGAACTATACTGCCATAATGTGCAGATTGATGTCTATAAACTTATTCTTTTGTACATAATATCAGATCAAAAAGAAAGAAACCCCATGACACATACAACTTGTATTTTAATCGGAGCCCCCGTAGACAGCGGCAAGCATCGCAAAGGCTGCCTCATGGGACCTGACGCCTATCGGATTGCTGGGCTTCCCACGGCTTTGACGGATTTGGGGTATCGTGTCGTCGACATGGGCAATGTTGTCTGTGTTCCCGATGACACTGCCCAAGGGCCAGAACATTTGGTTTCACTCGGTGAAACAGTGGGCTGGACCCGTGCGTTGGCCGATAATGGACTAAGCGCATTTTCCGATGGGCTTCCCATCTTTTTAGGGGGCGACCATGCGCTTTCATTGGGATCTGGTCTTGCTGCTGCGCGATATGCAGCCACACAAGACCGCCCTTTGTTTGTGCTCTGGCTGGATGCACATAGCGACTTTCACACCCCCTACACCACGCAATCAGGAAATTTGCATGGCACGCCCCTTGCCTATTTGACGGGCCGCGATGGGTTTGAAGCCTTTGAACCAAACCTAACGCCTGTCAAAGACGAAAACGTTTGTATCTTGGGATTGCGCTCTGTCGATGGCGCTGAAAAAACCACGCTGCAAACAAGCAAAGTGTCCTATCACGATATGCGCGAAATTGATGAAACCGGGATTGTTGCGCCGCTTAATGCGTTTTTGGACAAGGTCAAAGCCGCCAATGGCATGTTACATGTTTCACTTGATGTGGATTTCCTAGACCCCATGATTGCGCCGGCTGTCGGAACCACGGTTCCTGGGGGGGCAACAATGCGCGAAGCCCATTTGGTCATGGAAATCATTTCAGACAGCGCGCTCATGACCTCACTTGATTTGGTAGAGCTTAACCCATTCCTCGATGAACGCGGACGCACAGCCCAAGTTATGGTTGACCTTGCTGCATCGGCTTTGGGGCGTCGCGTTTTTGATCGTCCAACGCATTCTTTTTCTTCGGAGTTACCACGATGAACAATTTTCCTTCTGATAAAGCCCTTGTGCCATTTGTCTCTGTCGAGAATATGATGAAGCTTGTGCATCACATTGGTATTGAAACCGTTCTTACCGATCTGGCATCCTATATCGAAGCCGATTTTAAACGATGGGCCCTGTTTGATAAAACACCCCGCGTGGCAAGCCATTCCGAGGAAGGTGTGATCGAGCTGATGCCAACCTCTGACGGCGAAGTGTATGGCTTTAAATACGTGAACGGTCACCCCAAGAATACGAAAGAAGGGCTTCAAACCGTGACGGCCTTTGGGCTTTTGGCCAATGTTGGGAATGGATATCCCGTTTTATTGTCTGAAATGACCATGCTGACGGCATTGCGCACGGCCGCGACCTCGGCGATGGCGGCGAAATATCTTGCGCCCAAAGGATCGACGACAATGGCGATGATTGGCAATGGGGCGCAAAGTGAATTTCAAAGTATCGCCATGAAAGCAATTTGCGGCATCACAACTGTAAAGCTATATGACATTGACCCCCAAGCCACACAAAAAGCGGCTAAGAACCTAACTAATATGGGACTGACCGTGGTGCAATGTAGCAGTGCCGAAGAAAGCATGGAAGGCGCGCAAATCATCACCACATGTACCGCAGATAAACAAAATGCGACAATTCTAACCGATAATATGGTTGGCAGCGGTGTGCACATAAATGCAATTGGCGGCGATTGTCCGGGAAAAACCGAGCTGCACGCAGACATTCTACATCGCTCTGATATCTTTGTAGAATATCCCGAACAAACCCGGATCGAGGGCGAAATACAACAATTGTCGGATGACCACCCAGTTACCGAATTATGGCAGGTTATTACCGGGGCGACCCAAGGGCGCACGTCGGATAAACAAATCACCTTGTTCGATAGCGTCGGCTTTGCCATCGAAGATTTTTCCGCCCTACGCTATGTTCGAGACCAAATCAAAGGGACCGATTTTTCAATCCCGCTTGATATGCTGGCAGACCCCGATGATCCGCGCGATTTGTTTGGAATGTTACAACGTGCAAAATAAACGAAAACGCCCCGCTTCGGGGCGTTTCTTTATAGAAAATCTGCGCGTTGCAGGCCGTATTTTGCCATCTTTTCGTTCAAGGTACGTCGCGGCAGGCAGAGCTCGTCCATCACTTTGGCAATCGATCCTTTGTGACGGCGCATTGTATTTTCAATCAACATCTTTTCAAAAGATTCGACATATTCCTTGAGCGGCTTCCCTTCGGTTGTGACAACAGTCGTCACATCGTTGGGATCGCTCATTAATAGCGACGAAATCGTTCCCTCACCCCGACGCGATTGCAAAACAGCCCGTTCAGCAACATTGATCAACTGACGCACGTTTCCAGCCCAAGGAGCTTGCAACAATTGCGCTGCTTCTTGAGCAGAAATTGAAGGGGCTTCACAGCCATATTCCTCTGCAAATTCAGAGCAAAATTTGTTGAACATAACAAGGATATCATCCCCGCGCTGACGCAATGGCGGAACTGTGATGTGCAATTGGCCCAATCTAAAATACAAATCCTTGCGCAAGCGTGTTTCAACGGTTTGACCCGCTTCTTGCAGATTTGAAATTGCAAAAATACGTGTTTCAGCAGGCGTACCTTGATCGTTTAGCACCTGTAACAACTTGCCCTGACACGCATCCGATAAGGTTTCGATATCTTCTAACACCAATGTCCCGCCACGGGCCTCTTCGACAGCAGGAAGAAACGAATCTTCGGAATGCACTGGTCCAAATAAACGACGGTTTAGCGCATCTTCATCAAAGGCAGAGCAAGAGATCAAAACAAATTTGCGGCCCGCTTTCGCCCCAACAGCGTGCAGCGCATGCGCAACCAAAGTTTTGCCGGTTCCCGTTTCCCCATCGATCAAGACATGACCATCGGATTGCCCAAGATCCAAAATATCTTCGCGGAGCTTTTCCATCGCGTTAGACTTGCCAACGATCTTTTTCATAAGCTGTGAGCCATCGGACAATTCACGACGCAATTGCCGATTATCCAAGGTCAACCGCCGCGCATTACATGCCTTTTTTGCCATACGGCTCATGTTATCGGGATCAAACGGCTTTTCTAAAAAATCAAACGCGCCAATGCGCATCGCTTCGACGGCCATTGGCACGTCGCCATGTCCTGTGATTAAAATCACTGGCAATGCGCTATCTTGGCCCATCAACTTTTTCAAAAGTTGCATTCCATCCATGCCAGGCATTTTAATGTCGGAAATCACAATACCCGGATAATCCTGACCAATCGCAGCCAAAGCATCGGTGCCCGACGCAAATGTTTCCGTATCATAGCCGGACAATGCCAACCATTGAGACACCGAAAGGCGCATGTCTTTTTCATCATCTACAATTGCGATTTTCATGGCCTTGCTCATTCTGTCCCTACCTTTAAGTAGTCTCGTTCTATACTTTGTTCTTTAAATATGGGGAGTTGAATTTCAAATACAGCCCCCCCACCATCGGCATTATGCGCGGTTAACCGCCCACCCATTTCTTTGACAAAGCCCGACGAAATAGCCAAGCCTAGCCCAACACCTTCGCCAGAGGGTTTGGTTGTGTGAAAAGGTTCGAATAGGTTTTCAAGATCGTCGATGCCATGACCATTATCACGCACTTGCACCAGAATATGATCCCCTTGGGACAACATGACTTCGATTTCCGGACTTTGGATTGTTTTGGTGGCGTCTAATGCATTGCGCAAAAGGTTCACCAACACTTGTTCCATGCGCATCCGGTCGCCCATCATCAAAACATCGGTATCGGACAGCACCTTGTGAACGATGACATTGGACTGGCGCAATTGAGGTTCCATCATACCAAGCGACGACGCAACCGCGTCGCGCATGTCAAACACCTTGAACCCATCGCCGCCTTTGCGCGCATAGGATTTAAGCTGTTTGGTGATCGCGCCCATCCGTTCGATCAAATCATCAATGCGATGAAATGCGGCCAACGCTTCTTCTGGGCGTTTGCGTTTCAACAAAAGCACGGCCCCAGCCATATAGGTTTTCATTGCAGCCAACGGTTGATTAAGTTCATGACTAACCGCTGCAGACATTTCCCCAAGTGCCGCAAGCTTGGAACTTTGGGCAAGGGATTGCTCGACCACTTCGAGGTCACGCTGAACACGTTCACGTGCAGCAATTTCCCTTTGTAAGCGGCTGTTTAGGCTACGAAGTTCAAGTGATTCACGTTGGAAAAACATCATCCGTAAAACGGTGCGTCGGTTGATTGAATAAAACAAAGCCACAAACAAGACCGCAAAGGCCATGACTTCTAGCGCCAAAATACCGTTCACCCGATCCCGCACGCTTGAATATGCCGTAAAGGATGTGATTTGCCACCCACGAAAGGCAATCCGGCCCTGCACACGCATCACGGCTTCGCCTTGAACATAGGCATCCGCTGGCACGAATGTTGTCCAGCCTTCGGTGATCCGCATTGCCCGTTCAATTGCGCCTTGTGGCGGTTGACGCATAAGCGCCACATCTTCGGTCAAACCACGCCATTTAGGTTCCGTAGACAGCATAATTTCGCCAACACTATCAGTCACCAAAACAGCATCTGTGACCCCTGCCCAAGCGCGTTCAAATTTCTGTAAATCGACTTCGACCAAAATAACACCCAGCAGATCATTTTGCGCTTCGATCCGGCGAGAATAGATAAAATGATTACCACCACCTTCGTCTTTGGTGACGCTGAAAATTGTGCCACTAGATTTCAAAGCGTCAACAAAATGGCCTTTGTCTGTGTGGAGTGCCCCCAAATTAATGCGATCCGTCGAAGCAACAGTGCGGCCTTCGATGTCCAGCAACATCAACGAGGCCGCGCCAATTTCATCTACGAAACTGATCAAACGTTGGGTTGAGGTTGAATAATCGGCTGAATTCAATGCCCCAATCAATTCCGGATCACGGGCCAAAAGCTGGGGAACAATCGAGCTTCTTTGAAGTTCGCTCAACAAGTTGCCACCATAAAGTGCAAGACGATATTCAGCTTTGTTTTTGGTCGACGCCGTAAAGCGGTTGGTCAAAATGGAATTCGACAACCATAACGTCACGCCTGCGAACACAACAAGAGCAACAAAGCCGACGCGTAAAGACAACGCAAACGCCCCCCCGAAGCGGGACGTTTTCTTGAATGGGTTTTGATCTACGTTATCGGCCATGATGGCCAATCATACCGCGTTTTTCAGCGAATGCATCACGCGGTTGCCATTGCCTCGATCAGACTGGCAAAAAATGGCTTACCATCGGTATTACCATGTGCCGGTTCAAACGCACGCTCTGGATGCGGCATCATACCAAGGACACGACGGTTTTCCGACAGGATACCAGCGATGTCACCCTGAGACCCATTTGGATTGTCAACATAGCTGAACGCAACACGGTTTTCACCACGCAGACGCGCAATTTCATCCGCGCTAGCGTTATAATTACCGTCATGATGCGCAATCGGAATATTTATTACCTGATCTTGGGTATAGGCATTGGTGAACACGCTTGACGTTGTTTCAACCTTTAAGCCGACAGTGCGACAAATGTATTTCAAACCTGCGTTGCGCAACAAGGCACCGGGCAAAAGACCCGCTTCGGTCAAGACCTGAAATCCGTTACAAACGCCCAAAACATGACCGCCTTTGGCTGCGAAATCCGCAATGGATTGCGACACTGGCGAACGCGCGGCAATTGCACCACAGCGCAGATAATCACCAAACGAAAACCCGCCCGGAACAGCCACAAAGTCTAATCCCTGAGGCAATTCTGCATCTTTGTGCCAAACCATAGTGACATCAAAACCAACGCCTTCTAGCGCCATTTTCATGTCACGGTCACAATTTGACCCCGGATATACTACAACCGCCGCCTTCATTATGCGATCTCGATTGTATAGCTTTCGATGACCGTATTGGCCAAAAGCTTTTCACACATGTTTGTGACATCTGCCTTGGCTTTTTCCGCATCATCCCCAGCAAGATCAAGTTCGATCACTTTGCCCTGACGCACGCCCTGAACACCGTCAAAGCCCAACCCACCAAGAGCATGGCGAACGGCCTCACCTTGGGGATCAAGAACGCCGTTTTTCAACATTACATGTACACGAGCTTTCATTAGTGGTCTTCCTTTTGTCGCGGTTCGATAGAATTAATTGATAACAGTCGGTTTGATCGGTGTTGCCGAATTTGGCATAACACCCAAACGACGGGCTACTTCGGTATAGGCATCTGTCAAGCTACCAAGATCGCGGCGGAACACGTCTTTGTCCAATTTACGACCTGTTTCGATGTCCCAAAGTCGGCAGCTATCCGGGCTAATTTCATCAGCCACGACCAAACGCGCATAATCGCCTTCGAACACGCGGCCAATTTCGATTTTGAAATCAACAACGCGAATGCCTGCACCGTACATGACGCCTGACAAGAAATCATTGACGCGCAAGGCCAAGCTTAGAATATCGTCCATTTCAACTTGGGACGCCCACCCAAAGGCGGCAATGTGTTCTTCGCTTACCAGTGGATCGCCCAAGGAATCATCTTTGTAGCAATATTCCACGATCGGACGCGGCAATTGTGTGCCTTCTTCTATGCCTAAACGTTTGGTAAAAGAGCCAGCAGCATAGTTGCGGACAATCACTTCCAATGGAATAATTTCACAAGAGCGGCACAATTGTTCACGCATATTCATACGTTTGATAAAGTGCGTCGGCACCCCAATAGCAGCCAAGCCTGTCATGAAATATTCGGATAAGCGGTTGTTAAGAACGCCTTTTCCTTCGAACACATCCTTCTTTTCGGCATTGAAAGCGGTTGCGTCATCTTTGAAATACTGAATGATCGTACCTGGCTCGGTTCCTTCGTAAATGATCTTTGCCTTGCCTTCGTAGATTTTGTTGCGACGCGCCATGGGGAAAACTTTCTATATAGAGACCTGAGTCCGACTTGACGCCCTCTTAAATCATGGGCGCGCTTCTCGCAAGTCAAGCCTTGAGAAACCTGTTTAATCCGCGCGGTTTCGTCGCTTTGGCCAAGATTATGCACAAAATTCATGCACAATGTGAAAATTATGCAATTGCATCACCTCTTGTTTTACGTCACCAGACCATAAACCGCACAAGAGGCCTGATATGACGACCAAATTCGCCGATTTTTTAAATTCACGTGACTGGCTTTTGGCAGATGGCGCCACAGGAACTAACTTGTTCAACATGGGGCTGTCCTCGGGGGATGCGCCCGAGATGTGGAATGAAACCCATCCCGACAACATTCGCAAACTGTATCAATTCGCGGTCGATGCCGGCAGTGATTTGTTTCTCACCAACAGCTTTGGCGGCAATGCCTCTCGGCTCAAATTACACAATGCAGGCCATCGCGCCCGCGAGCTGTCGCGGATTTCTGCGGAACTCGGACGTGAGGTTGCAGACACAGCAGGACGTACAGTTATTGTTGCAGGCTCCGTTGGTCCAACAGGCGATATCATGCAGCCTGTAGGCAGCCTAAGCCATGCAGATGCTGTTGAAATTTTTCACGAACAAGCTGAAGGCTTAAAAGAAGGCGGTGCAGATGTGTTATGGTTAGAGACCATTTCTGCACCAGAAGAATATCGCGCAGCCGCCGAAGCCTTTGCTTTGGCGGATATGCCATGGTGCGGAACAATGAGCTTTGACACAGCTGGGCGTACAATGATGGGTATGACGTCATCTGCAATGGTTGACATGGTTAATGCGTTATCAAACCCGCCCCTTGGCTTTGGGGCGAACTGTGGCACAGGATCCTCTGATTTGTTACGCACGGTTCAAGGGTTTAGTGCAATGACCCCAAGCCAAGCTGTCATCGCCAAAGGCAACGCAGGTATTCCAAAATATGTGGATGGTCACATCTGCTATGATGGCACACCAGAGCTAATGGCGGATTATGCGGTGATGGCTCGCGACAGTGGTGCCAAGATCATTGGTGGTTGCTGTGGAACAATGCCCGATCACCTTAAACACATGCGTGAGGCACTTGAAACCCGACCACGGGGACCAAAACCCAGCCTTGATGACATTCAAGCGCGTCTGGGGGCATTCACATCCGATAGTGACGGCACAGGTGATGACACAGCGGCCCCCCGTCGCACCCGTCGATCCCGTCGCACACAGGATTGATCCCAGTATTTTCAGCTACCTTCCTTTTGGATCAGGTGGCTGAAACCAACATAGGGACATCTGCAACGCATTCGTTGCGTTTTAATGTGGTTTTACACGTCAAATAAGGGCGCATTCTACCACAATTGAGTCAGGTCCCGATGATTGGCTAATGTGATTGGTAAAACACGCAAGAGGGCAAGAAACCATATGATTTATTTGAAAATTATAGATCTGTTTTTGCGGAAATAAATGCACTAAGTCGGCTTTTATGCGCCCTATGTCGCAATTAACCTAGTCATAGTGTCGCATATTCGCCAAAGGTGGCTGAAAGTAACTGTACCCAATGGGTCCTAACGAAGGATTGCAACGATGTCAGACGAAGACGATATCATCCTATCAGAACTAGATGACGACGAACTGGTTCAACAAATGTTTGATGACCTTTACGATGGCCTCAAAGAGGAAATCGAAGAAGGCGTGAACATTCTTCTTTCGCGTGAATGGACACCGTATCGTGTTCTAACCGAAGCGCTTGTGGGTGGCATGACAATCGTTGGTCAAGACTTCCGCGATGGTATCCTATTCGTTCCAGAAGTTCTTTTGGCAGCGAACGCCATGAAGGGCGGAATGGCGATCTTGAAACCGCTTCTTGCTGAAACGGGCGCGCCTCGTGTTGGTAAAATGGTAATCGGGACTGTCAAAGGCGACATCCATGACATCGGCAAAAACCTTGTTTCCATGATGATGGAAGGCGCGGGTTTCGAAGTTGTCGATTTGGGCATTAACAATGCCGTTGAATCGTATTTAGAAGCGCTAGAAGCAGAAAAACCCGACATTTTGGGCATGTCCGCGCTTTTGACAACGACGATGCCATACATGAAAGTCGTGATCGATACCTTGGTCGAACAAGGGCTTCGCGATGATTATATTGTTCTCGTTGGTGGTGCGCCATTGAACGAAGAATTCGGCAAAGCCATTGGCGCAGACGCCTATTGTCGTGACGCCGCGGTTGCTGTTGAAACAGCAAAATCACAAATCGCGCGCCGGCATAACCAATTAAACGCATAAGCGTTTGATGCCAAAAACAACAGCCCGCGCACATCTGTGACGCGGGCTTTTTTATGGGGTGAATACTATGCTGCCAACGGATTTGGAATTGACGTCTCAGGAAACGACGTTGATCAATGGAACCGACCGAATTCTATTGTTGGCCTGTGGCGCCCTTGCACGTGAAATATTGGATATCATCAAAACCAATGGCTGGAGCCACATGGATTTGAAATGCCTCCCTGCTATTTTACACAATACACCCGAAAAAATCACGCCTTTGGTCCGAGACGCGGTTCAATCCAATCGCGCACAATACGATAAAATATTCGTGGTTTATGCGGATTGCGGAACAGGTGGCCTGTTAGAGGCCGCTTGCGCTGATATGGGCATCGAGATGGTCGCTGGTCCGCATTGCTATTCCTTTTTCGAAGGCAATGAACACTTTGCTGAAAAAGGCGAAGTTACGTGTTTCTATTTAACTGACTTTTTGGTTCGCCAATTTGATGCCTTTGTGTGGGAACCGCTTGGTTTAGACCGTCATCCCGATCTTAAACACATGTATTTTGGGAATTACACGACGCTTGTCTATCAATCACAAATGGCATCCGACACGCTTATCAGCAAAGCCAAAGACTGTGCTGATCGGCTAGGATTGGCATTTGAACATCGTCATACGGGCTATGGTGATTTAGAAATCGCGCTCAAAGAACAAGCTTAGGTCGCAGCTGCCGTTGATTTGATACGTTCAATCATCGAGCGCACCCCATTAGAACGCTGCGCCGACAAATGTTCATTTAGCCCAAGCCGCCCCAATTCCGCATGTGCATCAATTTTAGCGACATCCCCAAGCGCAACGCCATTAAACAAATTACGCAGTACCGCGACCAACCCACGCACGATAAGCGCATCACTGTCCCCATCAAAGCGGAAAACACCGCCATCCACAAAGGTTTGCAGCCAAACTTGGCTTGCACAGCCATGAACTTTGTTGGCCTCAACCTTGAGGGCATCTTCCATTGGGGTCATGGATTTACCCAATTCAATAACAAAACGATATCGGTCTTCCCAGTCTTCTAGGAATTCAAAATCTTCTACGATCTCTTCAAATGCCTCGGTTGCCATTTTGGTCCTCTGGAAAATATTTATGGTTTAATATCAAAGGTCTGAACAGTTTTACCTTTGGCGAAAAGACCAACTTCACCATTGCATAGTTTCAATGCGTCTTCACCAAATGCTTCGAACCGCCATCCTTTGAGCGCGCCAACATCGCGCGCGCCGGATGCCAAGGCATCAAGATCAGCAGACGATGCAATGAGCTTGGCAGCAACGCCAATATTTTCGGTCTTTGCCTTGAGCAACACACGTAATAAATCGGCAAGCGCGGGATTAACCTGTGGCTGTGTCTTGTCAGATTTGACTTTGGGCAATTGGTCTGCTGGGCGATCAACGCCGCGTTTGATCGCGGCTAATAACCCGTCGGCAATATCGCCTTTGCGCGCTTCGCGTAACAACAACCGAGACCGCTTGAGGTCGTCGATATTTGCAGGCTTTGTTGACGCGAGCTCGATCAGCGCATCATCTTTGAAAATGCGTGATCGTGGAATATTGCGTTCTTGGGCATAGGCTTCGCGGAAGGTCGCCAATTCCTGAACAATGGCTAAAAACCGTGGCGAGCTTGACCGGGTTTTCACCCGCTTCCATGCGTCTTGAGGCAACAACACATAGGTTTCAGGCGCGAGTAAAACATCCAGCTCTTCTGCAACCCACCGCGCGCGTCCGGTTTTTTCCAGCTTGGCAGCCAAATATTCGTAAACTTGACGTAAATGCGTGACATCCGCCAAAGCATAAGTTTGCTGTGCAGGGGTCAAAGGACGCTGAGACCAATCCGTGAAACGGGAAGATTTATCAACACTTTCCTTGGCAATCTTGCGCACAAGCGTTTCATACCCGACTTGTTCCCCAAACCCACAGACCATCGCCGCCACTTGCGTATCAAACAGCGGCTTTGGAATAACGCCGGCATCCACAAAGAATATTTCTAAATCCTGCCGCGCAGCATGAAATACTTTGACCACAGAGTCGTTACGGAAAAGATCATAGAGCGGTTCTAGCGACATGCCTTCGGATAAGGGATCCACCAACACTGCGTTGTCATCCGTTTCCCCTGGCAGCGCCAATTGCAGCAAGCACAGTTTGGAATAATACGTCCGTTCGCGTAGAAATTCTGTATCGACAGTCACATAATCACAATGGGATGCTGTTTCACAAAAAGAGGCGAGTTCTTGGGTCGATGTCAAAATTTGCATTCAAGGCACTTTTTCAGTTGTTTATCATCCCTTAGGCACCAGACATAGGCGATTTTTCCGCCAATGAAAACACATGACTAAGAACTTAGATTGATTGGTCGTCTGTCCCCTAGGGCATAGCTGCGTAGAACGGTCGGGTAAAGCAAATGTTCTTGGACCAAAACACGCTCGGCAAGGGTTTCGGCTGTGTCCCCATCCAGAATTGGCACTGTGGCCTGCCCCAAGATGGGTCCATCGTCTAGCTTTGCTGTGACTTCATGAACACTGCACCCTGCAACCGCATCACCCGCATCTAATGCACGCTGATGTGTGTGCAAGCCTTTGTATTTAGGCAATAAAGAGGGATGAATGTTCAACATTCGCCCATCCCATGCGCGAATGAAATGATCGGTCAAAACCCGCATAAAGCCAGCCAAACAGATCATATCCAATTCATAAGGCGCCAAAGTTTTCAAAAGTTCGGTTTCAAAAGCCACCCGATCTTTGCCAAAGGGGCGATGATCTACCGCCTCGCAGGCAACGCCAAGGGCGCGGGCCTTGGCAAGCCCGCCTGCGTCCGCACTATTGGCCAACACGACAATGGGCTCGGCAGGATGGTCAGCAGTCATGCTTTCCACCAAGCGGACCATGTTTGATCCGCCCCCCGAAATAAAAATGCCTACGCGTTTTTTCACGCAAGTGTCCCTGAATAATGCACTCCAGCAGTGTCCGTGACAGTTCCGATGTCTAACACAGTTTCGCCCGCAGCTTCGAGCGCGGCACGCACATCGTTCACCTTATCAGCGGCAACAATCACAACCATTCCCAAACCACAGTTGAATGTTTTTAACATTTCAGCTTGGCTAATACCGCCTTGTTGCTGCAACCATCCAAACACAGGAGGCAAGCTCCATGCATCTAGATTTATTGCAATCCCCTGCCCGTCGTTCAAGGCACGTGGGATGTTTTCGGTCAGACCACCACCTGTGATATGGGTGAAACCATGAACGCCACCAGCCGAGATAGCCGCCATACATTGTTTGACATACAACCGTGTTGGCGCAAGCAAGGCTTGACCCAATGTGCCCTCGGCAAAAGGACATGCATCGCCCCAAGCCAGACCAGATTTTTCCACCAATTTCCGCACCAACGAATAGCCATTCGAATGCACGCCACTGGATGGTAACGCCAAAAGCACGTCACCTACAGAAACATTTTCAGGCAGGCTTTGACCGCGTTCCATGGCACCAACGGCAAACCCTGCAAGGTCAAAATCACCCTCTTCGTACATGCCAGGCATTTCAGCGGTTTCCCCACCAACCAATGCACATCCCGATTGCACACAGCCCTCGGCGATACCTTCGATTATGACGGCAGCTGCTTCGACGTCCAATTTACCAGTTGCGAAATAATCCAAGAACAACAAAGGTTCGGCACCCTGACAAATCAAGTCATTCACGCACATTGCAACCAAATCAATTCCGATCGTGCTATATTCGCCCGTGTCGATTGCAATGCGAAGTTTTGTGCCAACACCATCGGTCGCAGACACCAAAATAGGATCAGAATACCCTGCGGCCTTTAGGTCGAACAAACCACCGAATCCACCCAAACCCGACATCACACCGCTTCGGTTCGTGCGCTTTGCAGCAGGTTTGATTTTTTCAACCAATGCGTTTCCGGCATCGATATCGACACCAGCTTGAGCATAGGTAAGGCCATTTTTTCCAGAGGTCATGATACGTCCTTTCATGCGGTTGGCGACGCCGTAGCCTATATACGCAAAACATTCAATCTCAGACTTGACCCTGCCGCTGTATATGCTAGCAGTAGCCTCAAGGTAGGGCCTGTAGCTCAACGGTTAGAGCAGAGTGCTCATAACGCTTTGGTTGGGGGTTCAAATCCCTCCGGGCCTACCAACTCTTTTATATTAGATGCCGATTTTTAGCTCGACCAGCAATCCGCCCATCCGTTGACTATCCAACAATCGCAAACCGCCCCCTGTCGAACGCGCAATATCAGCGGCAATAGAAAGCCCAAGCCCGACGCCCGTGCCTTGGTTCTGGTTGCGCGATGGGTCCAAGCGCACAAAGGGTTTTAACGCCTCTGCCCGCTTCAGTTTCGGAATACCAGGCCCATTGTCTTCGATGTTAATGATCAAGCTCCGATCGCTCAGCATCGCTGACACTTCGGCGCGATCCCCATATCGCACCGCATTATTAATTAGGTTTTCAAGCGCTCGACGCACAGATGCCGAGCGAATATAAACCGTGCGCGAATTTGGACACGGATTGAAAGTCACCGAAATTCCGCCACGCTGCGCATCTTGAACAATCGTATCAAGCAAAAGATTCACATCGATTTGTTCGGCCAAACCATTATCTTGGTTTTGATCACGCGCAAAAGACAGAAATTCATCCAGAAGCCGGCGCATATCTTCGACGTCGCGTTCAAGCGGCTCGCGGTCTTCGTCTTCTAGCATGGATAGACCCAGCTTGAGCCGCGTCAAAGGCGTGCGTAAATCATGCGACACCCCAGATAATATCATTGTGCGCTGCTCAATATGACGTTCAATCCGCGCGCGCATGTCCAAAAATGCCAAACCAGCAGAGCGCACTTCGATTGCTCCGGTTGGCCGATATGGAATACTATGTCCACGCCCAAAGGCATCCGCCGCTTTGGCAAGTCGCTTGATCGGGCGCAGCTGATTACGTAAATAAATAAAAGCGATAATCGTAAATAACGCGCCAAACACCAACATATTGACGATCAATTGATGTGGGTTCGACGCCGACACTTTGGTCCGCCGAAAAGAGAGTAAAAAATTATCCCCCTTGACCCAAAGATTAACATGCACCCAAGCATCATCCGGCAAATCGACACCTTGCACAGCAGTGTCAGACATTAGAATTCGGCGCACAACCAAACCAGAGAAGTCGTAAAATCGACGACGATCCTGAAAGGTAAAGCGATCTTCGTCATAGCGCTCGACATCGATATGCAACAACCGCCCAAGTCGTTGCGCTTCGCTTAGGTCTTTGGCCTCAAGAGCATCACCAATCAACGTTATTTCGCTTACGACCGATTCCGCCATTTGCTGGGTGACACCTTCAAAATGGCGTTGGACAAATACAACGGAAACGATCAGCTGCAAAAATACGACCGGCAGCACCAAAATCAGTGCGGCACGCCCATAAAGGCTTTTGGGTAGATAAGATTTGATCCTCTGAAACATACCGCTTAGATGTAATGGAACAAACATCAAAGGGAAACTGAAATGTCGCAGGAACTCGGTCAGTTCAATCCAAAAATTGGGCAGCTTGATAGATTAGATAACCTGATTGCGCGCATTGTTGCCCCTAATCCTTCGCCAATGACATTTCGCGGGACAAATACATACATCTTTGGCCCCAAGTCTGGCGACATCGCAATCATAGACCCTGGCCCCGAAAGTGACGCGCACCTGAATGCCATCTTGTCCTCTGTGGATAGGGATCAAAAAGTGACCCATATTCTGGTAACACACTCACATGTGGATCATTCCCCCCTTGCCGCCCGCCTATCACGCGAAACCAACGCCCCGATTTATGCCTTTGGTCCATCGGATGCAGGACGTAGCCGCGCGATGCAAACCCTGATTGCATCTGGCTATGCCGGCGGCGGAGAAGGCATTGATCACAGGTTTCAACCAGATCATAAAGTGCAAGACGGCGACACACTCACCATCGGTGATTATACCCTAGATGTGATCCACACGCCCGGCCACATGGGAAACCACGTTTGTTTTGCATATAACGATAGTCTCTTTAGTGGTGACCATGTGATGGGTTGGGCCAGTTCAATGGTGTCACCTCCTGAAGGTGATTTGACTGATTTCATGGCGTCTTGTCAAAAACTTAGCTCGAAAAACTGGGCTGCATTTTACCCCGGGCATGGCGATACCATTCGCACCCCCAATACGCGCATAGATTGGTTAATCGCGCATCGAAACTCACGCGAACAAGATATCCTGAAAGCATTGACAAAAGGCGCACAAACACCCCGCCAATTGGCTGAGATTATCTATACCGACACCCCCAAATCCTTGCTCGAGGCAGCAACGCGCAATGTATTTGCACATTTGATTGATTTAACCGGTAAAAACCAAGTTTGCAGCGCTGGAGCAGCGTCACCAGAAAGCAAATTTAGCATTAAAATCAATATGTAAAACTTTTTTGAAAAAAAGTGGCAAAACCCTCTGGACGTCTCGGAAAGCTATTGCTATATCCCCCGATATAAGTTCCGGCGTAGCTCAGCGGTAGAGCAGTTGACTGTTAATCAATTGGTCGTAGGTTCGATCCCTACCGCCGGAGCCAAATATACTTGATTTTATCGCATAATTTGGCGAACTGTTAAATCTACTGTAGACTTACCCTTTCTTTCGCGAGT
>JAHEJA010000029.1:33965-41858 GCA_024639125.1 Paracoccaceae bacterium | reverse complement strand
GCACTAACGACGATTTCATCTAGGATGATTGCGTCTTGGGCAAAAATCGGGGTGGCGGATAGCAATAGGGCAGCTGTCAAGCTGATGTTCTTTTTCATGTCTTTTCCTTTCCCACAAACGTAGGAATGCCCCGTAAACGGGGAAATTGATTTGGGTCTTTGGAAAAGGAATTCCTCCGACGGTTCAGCGTGTCACCGCGACGGAAAGAACCGTAATCTCCCTCGCACCCCGCGAGCAGATAGGGTGATCACCTCGGCAGGTCTCCTGGCTTGCGGGTCAAAGCGCGATTGGGCCTTCCCGGATGTCTCCAGTGGCATTTTCCAATTTTGCTCACCGCTTACAGTTGCGGGGGCAGCTACGGATTTGGCAAAGCCGCACCGTTATTCCCTATTGTCAAACCGGGTGGTTTGAACCGAAGTATCTGATCGATACTTTTCTGATGGGCAGAAATCAAGGGGTCATACGACCACACGTGGTTATTTTGCGGCAAATTGCGAATTTATGACGTCTCTGGCGCAGACTCATCAAATTTATGGTATTTCATGGGACAGATTTCAAAATTGATGTAAAAATTACCTCACTCAGAGTGAAAAAATTGGAAACAACGACTTTCGGCTACGTCATAGCTGACAATTTTGCATATTTTTTACTTTATGTTGGGAATGCATGGCCTTCCATTATCTAGGCGTAGGTGTTTGTAATTACGCTAGATGATGTGTCTTTTGTGGGGTGTATGTGCAAGAATGACTCAAACGGATTCAATACCTAACCATTTTTTCCCATGAATTCCCAAAAAAACTATTGATTGGGTCGGAAAGTCATGTCATTCATAGGACCATGATGAAGACGGGAATGAAGGGACGCTAAGATCCCAAACCCCAAAAGTCAGGTTTCATACAGGCCCCGCTTTCATCGAATTCGAAGATCCGGCGCGCGAGCGAGCAGTAACCTCCCCCAAGGTGCGCGTGTAGCCGGGCATCCCCTTAGATGGGACGATGATGGCGGATTGGGCAGTGGCAGCAGCTCAATCCGCTTTTTCGTAACACGGGGTTAGGTTTTGGGGCGGTGAACATTAGAAAAGGTCGCGGATCAAGTGGCACGTAGATTTAGAGGCGAAGGGCTCCACAAAGTGGACAGCAAAGGGCGGGTGTCTATCCCAGCTCTTTTTCGCCGTGTAATCGAAGCTTGTGATCCGAATTGGACCGACGGGCTCGCGCCCGAGTTGGTGATTGTCTATGGTGACAATCGCAAGAAATTCCTAGAGTGCTATACCATCGAAGCGATCGAAGAAGTGGATCGCAAGATTGACGCTCTGCCGCGTGGTTCAATGGGGCGCAAAACGCTTGAGCGTTTGTTTCATGGTCAAAGTTTTCCAACCTCTGTTGATGAAACGGGTCGATTGGTATTGCCGCAAAAGCTGCGTGAAAAAATAGGCGTCGATAAAGAGGCCTATTTTATTGCGGCTGGGGACACATTCCAGATTTGGAACCCAGAAACCTACGAAGACGATCAAGCCAAAACAGATGCATGGCTGGATGAGCAGCCAGATGATTTTGATCCACTAGTTTATTTGGATGGGGTAGAGGAGCTTTGATCGATGGATAAGATCGCTCATACACCCAATGCCCCTCATATTCCGGTTTTGTTGCGTCCGATCTTGGATCGGGTATCACCTGTTCAGGGGCGATGGTTGGATGGTACGTTCGGGGCAGGCGGTTATACGCGTGCCTTGCTCGATGCCGGAGCAGATTGCGTTTATGCGGTGGATCGTGATCCGCTGGCCTTTGAAATGGCGTCCTCTTGGAGTGACGCATATGGTGATCGATTAATCCAATGTCAGGGCGTTTTTTCCAAGCTTGATACATACGCATCGGATTTAGATGGTGTCGTTTTGGATCTGGGTGTTTCGTCTATGCAGCTGGATCAAGCTGATCGCGGGTTTTCGTTCATGCGTGACGGGCCATTGGATATGCGCATGAGCCAATCCGGTACGTCGGCTGCGGATATCGTTAATACCGAAAGCGAAGAAGACATCGCGGCTATTTTGTTTCACTATGGCGAAGAGCGCGCAAGTCGGCGGATTGCCAAGGCGATTGTAAAGCGGCGCCAAGACACCCCGTTTGCGACGACGCTGGATTTGGCGGGTGTGATTGAACGGTGCCTTCCACGCACGAAACCTGGTCAATCCCACGCGGCAACCCGAAGCTTTCAAGCGCTACGCATTGCAGTCAATGATGAATATGGCGAGCTGTTCGGCGGATTGCTCGCGGCTGAGCGGGCCCTAAAGCCCGGTGGATTGCTGGTTGTGGTCACATTTCATTCCATCGAAGACCGCATGGTGAAACGTTTTTTCCAAGCGCGCGCCGAAAAAGCCCAAGGCAGCAGATATGCCCCCGCTGTCGCACATGTGCTGCCACAATTCGACGTCTTGAGCAAAAAAGCCATTGGTCCGGATGATCGTGAACTTGAGGAAAACCCAAGATCCCGATCCGCCAAATTACGTATTGCCCGACGCACAGATGCTGCAACTGGTGGCGCTGTGAGTGAAAAAGAACTTGGAATGCCAACACTAAAGGGACGGAAATAATGCGAAGTTTTTTGACTTTATGTATGATTTTAAGTGTCGTTGGATGTGGCTATTGGGCCTATCAAGAAAATATCAAAACCCAAGCCGCTTTGACACGCACAGAAGCGCTTCAGGATGACATTGGTCAAGCGCGCGCGCGCTTGTCTATTTTGCGTGCGGAATGGGCCTATTTAAACCGTCCGGATCGACTTCAGGATTTGGCAAACCTCAGCTATGATCGCCTTGGTCTTTTGCCTTTGGCATCGACACATTTTGGCACTGTCGAAGCTGTGTCTTTTCCTCCGAAAGAAAACATTAACCTTGGTATAAGCGACGTCATGACCGTTGCTGAATTCGAGTCCCAGCCATGAGTGATACGTCCCTTCGAACACCGTTGCGCCCGCTTAGCCGTATTTTGCCGGCTCGTGCCCGTGGGGAAAATACGGATCAAATCGAAAAAGATAATATTCGTAAACGCCATG
This sequence comes from Paracoccaceae bacterium, assembly GCA_024639125.1. GTDB lineage: Bacteria > Pseudomonadota > Alphaproteobacteria > Rhodobacterales > Rhodobacteraceae > JAHEJA01. The sequence goes on along the minus strand of JAHEJA010000029.1, from coordinate 38,810 downwards.
AACAAGACCGTGAAATGGGACGCGCTACGGCGCAAAGCCGCATCATTTTGGTGGGGCTTATTTTCGTTTGTCTCTATCTGATTATTGCCGTTCGCGTCGCTGCTTTGTCCGCATCTGAGGCATCAGAGCCCCGCACATATACCGCGGGTTCGTCCATTGTTGAACAGCGTCGTGATATTGTCGATCGCAAAGGTCGCATCCTTGCGACGAATATGAATACCTATAGTCTTTATGTCGAAGTGCCGCATTTGGTTGATCCTGTTGGCACGGCTAAAGCCTTGGCAGATGTGTTCCCTGATCTGGACCAAGAGCGTTTGATCAAAGATTTCACAGGCAAGCGCAAGTTCTTGTGGATAAAGAAAAAACTAAGCCCAGAGCAAAAGCAAGCGGCCCATGATATTGGTGATCCCGGATTGCGGTTTGGCCCACGTGAAATGCGTCTCTATCCAAATGGCAAGCTTGCGGCGCATGTTATGGGCGGGGCGAGTTTTGGCAAAGAAGGCGTTGCCGCCGCCGAAGTGATTGGTGTGGCTGGGGTAGAAAAGACATTCGATCAAGCCTTGCGTGATCCGTCTCTTTCGGGGAAGCCATTGCAATTATCGCTTGACCTATCGGTTCAGGCGGCAATGGAACAAGTGCTTTATGGCGGCATGAAGCTTATGAACGCCAAAGGGGCGGCTGGCGTGTTGATGGATGTTCACACAGGTGAAGTCATTTCAATCGTGTCCTTGCCTGATTTTGATCCCAACCAACGCCCACATCCGCCCGTAGAAGGGCACCCAGACGACAGCCCGTTGTTTAACCGATCCGTTCAGGGCGTTTATGAACTTGGGTCTACCTTCAAGATTTTCGCAGTTGCCCAAGCAATGGATCTTGGGTTGATTGATCCTGAAACGATGATTGATACCAAAGGCCCGATCAAATGGGGGCGCTTTCGGATCAACGATTTTCACAATTATGGCAACCAACTTACGGCGTCAAAAGTCATCGAAAAATCGAGCAACATCGGCACGGCTCGTATTGCTCAGATGATTGGAACAGACCGCCAACAGGAATTTTTGCGCAAGCTTGGTTTGCTTGATCCTATTGAATTCGAAATGATCGAAGCATCGGGTGGAAAACCTCTTTTGCCGCCCAAATGGTCAGATCTGTCTACGATGACGATTTCTTATGGTCACGGCCTATCCACGACACCGTTGCATTTGGCTGCGGGCTATGCCGCGATTGCTAATGGCGGCCACAAGGTTACGCCGACATTGATTAAAACCTCGACACCAACACTTGGGCCGCGGGTTATGTCCGAAAACACTGCGCGGCAATCTGTTGATATGTTGCGCCGCGTCGTGACCGAAGGGACGGCGTCCTTGGGGAATGTCGAAGGCTATGCTGTTGCTGGAAAAACCGGAACAGCCGACAAACCAGATCCACGAGGCAAGTATTACAAGGACAAAGTGATCGCGACTTTTGCGACTATTTTTCCGGCAGATGAACCCAAATATGCTTTGGTTGTGACCTTGGATGAACCCACTGATACCACAGGCCCAGAGCCACGTCGTACAGCGGGTTGGACCGCGGTTCCGGTTGCCGCCGAAGTGATCAGCCGCGTCGCCCCTTTGTTGGGGTTACGCCCCCGTATTGAAAGTCAAGAAAGCGCTGCTATAAGCCAGTCTGAATAGGATGGGTGTGTCAACCTTAGACAGGGCACACTGTGTTAAAAGGGTTGAATTGCAATGATGACGCGCACGCTTTCAGAATTGGGTCTTACGCCACTTGCCCCAAGCCAGCGGACCATCACAGGTATTGCTCTTGATAGCCGCAAGGTAAAGCCGGGCTTTTTATTTGCGGCGCTGCCCGGGTCTACGGTGCATGGGGCGACGTTTATCGACCAAGTGATCCAAGCAGGGGCCAGCGCAATTTTGACCGATCGCACAGGATATGATCTTGGCCGCGCGGTTTTAGATGCCTCAGGTGTCGATGTCATTTTAGCCCAAGACCCCAGAGCCGTATTTTCATCGACAGCGGCGCTTTGGTTTGGGGGCATGCCCAAAACAATTGTGGCTGTGACAGGGACCAACGGAAAAACATCTGTATCGAATTTTTGTCGCCAGATTTGGACGGAACTAGAGCATGAAGCGATAAATATCGGCACAACTGGTGTCGAAGGCGCTTGGACCTATCCCTTGGCGCATACAACCCCCGATCCGATCACGCTTCACAATGTGTTGGCACAGGCAGCTGAGGCGGGTATCACCCATGCCGCCATGGAAGCGTCAAGCCATGGTTTAGATCAAAAGCGACTAGATGGCGTTCGGATCAAAGCCGCGGGTTTTACCAATTTCACCCAAGATCACTTGGATTATCACGAAACCTTTGATGCCTATTTCGACGCCAAAGCAGGGCTGTTTGATCGGGTATTGCCGGATGATGGTTGGGTCGTGATCAATGTCGATGATCCCAAGGGCGAAACTCTTTTGGACCGTGCCAAACAGCGCGGACAAAATTCCATCAGTGTCGGGACGCGCGACGGGGCTGATTTGCGTATTTTACGCCAAAGCTTTCATCAAACCGGACAAACCCTTCGGTTTGAATGGCTTGGGAAAACCCATCAGAAAGAGCTAAATCTGATTGGTGGGTTCCAAGCGGAAAATGTCTTGTTGGCCTGTGGGCTGGTTATTGCCTCTGGTGCTGATGCTGACCATGTGTTTGACACCTTGCCACATTTGGAAACTGTGCGCGGGCGGATGCAATTTGCCGCCAAACGTGAAAACGGTGCCTCGGTCTTTGTTGATTATGCACATACGCCAGATGCTATTGAAACGGCTTTGTCCGCTTTTCGACCGCATGTTATGGGGAAATTGGTGGCCATCATTGGGGCCGGTGGGGATCGTGATAAAACCAAACGCCCCCTTATGGCCCAAGCCGCGGTTCAGGCGGCTGATTTTGTGATTGTCACGGACGACAATCCGCGGTCCGAAAACCCAGCAGATATTCGTGCAATGGTGATGGCGGGTGCTGTTGGTGGTGCGCCGATCCTCGAAGTTGGGGATCGCGCCGAAGCCATTTTGCGCGCAGTGGATATGCTCGAAGAAGGGGACGGATTGATTGTCACTGGCAAAGGGCATGAAACCGGTCAAATCGTTGGGGACGATGTCCTTCCTTTTGATGATGTAGAACAGGCAAGCATGGCAGTTGCCGCTTTGGATGGAATTCTGTGATGGCTTTATGGACCTCCCAAGACGCCGCGACCGCAACCAAGGGTCATGCTGTGGGAACATGGACTGTCGATGGTATTTCCATTGATACGCGCACCTTGGAAAAGGGTGATTTGTTCGTTGCACTAAAAGCCGCCCGTGATGGGCATGAATTTGTATCCCAAGCCTTGGCTGCGGGGGCAGGGGCGGCTTTGGTCAGTCATATTCCGGATGGTGTTGCCAAAGATGCGCCGTTGTTGATTGTTGATGATGTCTTGACTGCACTTGAGGATCTGGGAAAAGCCGCGCGTGCGCGCACAGCTGCCAAAGTGCTTGCTGTAACCGGCTCTGTGGGCAAAACCTCAACCAAAGAAATGCTGCGGGATATGTTGGCCTGTCAGGGCAAGACGCATGCGTCGGTTGCGAGCTATAACAACCATTGGGGCGTGCCATTGACCTTGGCGCGGATGCCGCAAGATACGGATTATGCTGTTATTGAAATCGGAATGAACCATCCCGGTGAAATTGCGCCTTTGGCCATTTTGGCGCGGCCACATGTGGCACTTGTCACGACGGTCGCGCCCGCTCATTTAGAAGCCTTTGGCTCAATCGATGGTATTGCGTTAGAAAAAGCATCGGTTGTTGATGGTTTGGTGGATGGCGGGATTGCGGTCTTTAACCAAGATATCGACACAGCCCCTGTCATGGCGGACTATGCCAAAGCCAAATCCATTCCTGTCCAATGGTTTGGCGTAAATGCCGACCTTGTGTCTTTGACATCGGTTCGCACAGAGTCACAAACGACCTTGGCCACTGTTAAGCTTGCAGGTCAGTCGCATGAGATCACTATAAATTCAGCTGGGCGACATTTCGCAGTTAACGCCTTGGGCGCTTTGCTAAGCATTCGTGCGTTGGGCGGCGATGTGGCACAGGCAGCGCGCGACCTTGCGATTTGGTCACCCGTCAAAGGGCGGGGGGCGCGTGAGATTGTGAAAACCAGTTCGGGCCAAGATATTGATTTGATTGATGATAGCTACAATGCAAATCCAGCATCGCTTCGGGCGGCCTTGGATGTGTTGTCCGCTTCGCAGATGGCGCGACGGATTGCTGTTTTGGGGGACATGAAAGAACTTGGTCCAGACCAAGCCCAAATCCATGCTGATATTGCAGGGTTTGCTTCTATGGAGAAAATTGACGTTGTGCACACGGTCGGCCCCTTGATGCATCATTTGCACATGGCGCTGCCTGATCAGAAAAAAGGTCAGCATTTTAACACCGCTCATGACGCTGCCCAAGGTATGGCTGCGTCGCTGATGGGCAATGAAACTGTGTTGATTAAGGCATCATTTTCAACAGGCTTATCTCAGGTAGTTGACGCAGTCCGAAAATTGGGTCAATCCCGACCCACCTAATCGAAAGAGGAATTTCCTATGCTATATTGGCTTGCAGCTTTGTCCGATGGTGGCGATTTGTTTAACCTCTTTCGCTATATCACATTTCGTGCAGGCGGTGCCTTTTTTACGGCATTGTTCTTTGGGTTTATCTTTGGACGCCCCTTGATCAACGTCTTGCGTCGCAAACAAGGCAAAGGCCAACCTATTCGCAGCGATGGACCAGAGGGGCATTTTGCCAAAGCAGGTACGCCAACCATGGG
>JAHEJA010000029.1:0-33865 GCA_024639125.1 Paracoccaceae bacterium | reverse complement strand
ATCGCTTTGATCCTTGCTATGATTGGAATGGCAACGCTGAAATTGCGTTAAATCGAAGTCATACTACGACTAAGGCGCTCTTTTCGAGCGCCTTTTATTTTACCCGTTGGCAAATCTATTCTGCGTGATGTAGCAAGGGGAAAATTGGGGAGCATGAGATGATCACAGTTCAAGGTGTTGAGGGACAGACAATCGGGGTCTTGGGGCTTGGTCGTTCGGGTTTGGTGGCTGCGCGCGCCCTTCGTGCAGGCGGAGCCGAGGTTATTTGTTGGGACGACAATGCATCCGCACGCACCAAGGCCGAGGCCGAAGGCTTTGTTTGCGATGACTTGAGCAAAGACAAAACCATTGATCAGTGTTCCAGTTTAATCGTATCGCCCGGTATTGCGCATCTTTACCCAGCACCCAATGCCGCGATTGCGGCTGCGCTTCGGGCGGGCGTTCCTGTGGACAATGATATTGGGCTTTTCTTTCGCTCACTGGCAACCGACGAATGGGATAGCTTTGACACAGCCCCCAAGGTGATTGCGGTGACCGGATCCAACGGGAAATCAACAACGTCGGCATTGATACATCATATATTAAACGAATGTGGCAAAGTCAGCCAATTGGCGGGTAACATCGGTCGGGGTGTTTTGGATATTGATCCCCCCGAAGATGGCGATGTGATCGTTTTGGAATTGTCGTCCTATCAAACCGATCTTGCGCGTGCCTTGACCCCTGATGTGGCGGTATTCACAAACTTGTCCGAAGATCATTTAGATCGTCATCATGGCATGGGGGGATATTTTGCTGCAAAACGTCGCTTGTTCGCAGAAGGTGGACCAGACCGTGCCATTATTGGCGTCGATGAAACAGAAGGTCAATTTTTAGCCGGTCAGTTGGCGCAAACCGCACAAGACGATCGTGTTATCCGTGTCTCGACGACGCAAAAATTAGACCATTTTGGATGGAGCGTTTTTGTGCGCAAAGGGTTCTTGTCCGAGTATCGCAAAGGCAAACAAGTCGCATCAATCGATTTGCGCGCTATGACCGGATTGCCGGGTGTCCACAACCATCAAAACGCTTGCTGCGCTTATGCGGCCTGTCGGTCTATTGGGCTTGCGCCACGCGTAATTGAGCAGGCAATGGCAAGCTATGCAGGCTTGCCGCATCGCTCGCAAACAATCGCCGAAGTCAATGGTGTGCGCTATGTCAATGACAGTAAGGCGACCAATGTTGACAGCGCAAAAATGGCGCTGCGGGCGTTCAAGAACATCCGCTGGATTTGCGGTGGTCTGGAAAAAGACGGTGGGCTTGGGGCCTTGGTGGACGAGGTTGCGTCGGTAAAGAAAGCCTATGTGATTGGTCGTGAAGCCGCATCCTTTGCCATGCAGTTGGCCTGTGAAACCGAGATCTCGACGACCATGGCGGCGGCAGTTCAACAGGCCCATGAAGAGGCTGACGAAGGGGATGTTGTTCTATTGGCACCAGCTGCAGCGAGCTTTGATCAGTACGATAATTTTGAACAACGCGGTGAAGATTTCATCGCACAGGTACACGCCATCATCGCTCGTTAAGGGGCGCTGCCCCTCGGTGCTATGCACCTCACCCCATTGAGTATTTGGACAAAGATGAAGAGCGTTAGCTTTGGGTAATGGCTTGGCCTGCGGCCCAGCCGCTGCTCCAGGCCCATTGGAAGTTATATCCACCAAGCCAGCCGGTGACGTCCACGGCTTCGCCAATGAAATATAATCCAGGAACGGATTTGGTTTCCAAGGTTTTCGATGAGAGTGCTTCTGTATCGACGCCACCCAAGGTGACTTCTGCGGTGCGGTACCCTTCGCTGCCAGTGGGGCGCAGGCGCCAATCAGAAAGATCCTCTGCCAAGGTGTCCAGTCGTTTGTCGGACCAATCTGCGAGATTGCCGGAGAGATCAAAGAGCGTCGCAAGATAGTCAACCAAACGCCCTGGAAGCAGCGTTGCCAATTCCGTTGTAAAGTTGCGACGTCCTGCGATTTGTCGCTGCGATTTGAGGGATGCAAAATGTGCTGCATCTGGGATAATGTTGATTGATATATCTTGGCCTTCGGTCCAGTAACTGGAGGCTTGCAGAATCGCTGGGCCAGATAAGCCACGGTGGGTAAATAGCAGGGCTTCTTCGAAGGGGGCGTTTTGCGCGCTGATGCGACTTGGGGTTGCGACACCGGCCAGAGGTTTGAAGCGATCATCCGAAAACGTAAGGGGGACCAAGCCCGGGCGCGTTTCGGTCATAGGAATTCCGAACTGGCGTGCGATGTCATATGCAAATCCAGTTGCGCCCATTTTGGGGATGGATTTTCCGCCAGTTGCAATGACAAGATGATCGCATTCCAAGGTCTGGGCGACCCCGTCTTTTAGGACGGTAAGCGTAAAGGATCCATCCGTGCGTTGGACAGTTTTGACCGACGTGTTGAGCCAAAGGGCGGCCCCGGATTTATTCATTTCGCTTTTGAGCATCGCAATGATGTCTTTGGCGGAGGTATCACAAAACAGCTGACCAAGTGTTTTTTCGTGGTACGGGATGCCGTACCGATTGACCAGGTCAAGAAAATCCCATTGTGAATAACGCTTGAGTGCTGATTTCACAAAATGTGGGTTGTTCGAGATAAAGTTTTCCGGACTGGCATAAAGGTTGGTGAAATTACATCGCCCGCCCCCAGAAATGCGGATTTTTTCGCCAGCGGCTTTGGCGTGGTCGATGACAAGGGCGTTTTGCGTTTGTGCAGCGCACATCATGCCCGCGGCCCCAGCGCCAATTATGATTGTTTTATATACCATGTGGCAGGGGTGACTCTTTTGGTTAGGAAATTCAAGTGCAAAGACTTTTTTATGGCAATGGCGTGAATTATTGTTTACTCTTTCCTGAAATGATCCCGAAAACGGGACAAATGTCAGAGGCAGAGTAGGCAGTACCCATGACTGAGATGGTCTATGGTTCGATATCCGTTGAACGCGGAGAACCGATTTTACCCAAATGGTGGCGCACGATTGATAAAGTGACGATGTTTTCGATCATTTTATTGTTTTGTATTGGATTGCTTTTGGGCTTTGCGGCGTCGCCTCCTTTGGCTGAAAAAAACGGCCTTGCTCCGTTTCATTATGTCGAGCGCCAAGTTTTATTTGGCGGCATGGCAATTTTCACAATGATCATCATGTCAATGATGTCGCCGAAATTGGTGCGACGATTGGCGGTAATTGGGTTCGTGATCAGTTTCATTGGGCTTGTTTTGTTGCCCTATTTTGGCACAGACTTTGGAAAAGGTGCCGTGCGCTGGTATCGGCTTGGCTTTGCGTCATTACAGCCGTCTGAATTTCTAAAGCCGGGATTTATTGTTGTGACCGCTTGGCTGATGGCTGCTGCACAAGAGATTAACGGTCCTCCTGGTCGTATGTGGTCGTTTTTCTTGGCTGTGACAGTTGCTATTTTCTTGGCGCTTCAGCCGGATTTTGGTCAAGCTTGTTTGATTATTTTTGGCTGGGGTGTGGTGTATTTCGTGGCCGGCGCGCCTTTGCCTTTGTTGGTGGGTATGGCGACAATGGTTGTAGGTGGTGGCACCATTGCGTATCAATGGTCTGAACATTTTGCGCGTCGAATTGACGGGTTTTTGTCACCTGAGATTGATCCGCGTACCCAGCTTGGGTATGCAACCAATGCCATTCAGGAAGGTGGTTTTTTCGGTGTAGGTGTCGGCGAAGGCCAAGTGAAGTGGTCGCTTCCTGATGCGCATACGGATTTTATCATTGCCGTTGCCGCAGAAGAATATGGCTTTGTTTTGGTCTCTGCAATTATCGCTATTTACGCGGCAATTGTCCTATCGTCATTTATCCGCTTGATGCGCGAACGTGATCCCTTTATTCGTCTTGCCGGAACGGGATTGGTGTCTATGTTCGGGGTGCAAGCGGTTATCAATATGGGGGTTGCCGTGCGATTGCTGCCTGCCAAAGGAATGACTCTTCCATTTGTAAGCTACGGTGGGTCGTCTTTGATTGCAGGGGGTATTGCAATTGGAATGCTATTGGCATTCACACGTGTGCGGCCTCAACGTGACATCTCGGATATTTTGAGTGGACGTAAAATATGAGTGATGGGCCTCTTTTGGTTTTAGCGGCGGGCGGTACAGGCGGACATATGTTCCCAGCTCAGGCGCTTGCCGAAGACATGCTACGCCAAGGATGGCGCGTGAAGCTAACGACAGATGTGCGCGGTGCGCGGTATGTTGGTGGGTTTCCAAAAGATGTTCAGGTTGAAATCCTGAGCTCGGCAACCTTTGCGCGGGGTGGTTTGCTTGCTAAATTGATCGTGCCAGTGCGGATCGCTTTGGGTACTTTGGGCGCAACCTATAAAATGATGCGCGACAAACCCTCGGTCGTTGTCGGGTTTGGTGGGTATCCAAGCATTCCTGCATTGATTGCAGCTGTGGTGTTGCGGCGTCCACGGATGATCCATGAACAAAACGGTGTGCTTGGGCGCGTGAACAAACTTTTTGCCAATCGCGTCACCACTGTTGCCTGCGGAACATGGCCCACGCAAATGGACAAGAATATCAAGGCGCAGCATACAGGTAATCCTGTGCGCGCCTCGGTTCTTGAGCGACAAGGGGCCGGATATATTGAACCGGGCGCTTATCCTATGTCAATTTTGGTGATGGGGGGCAGTCAGGGTGCGCGCATTTTGTCGGATGTCGTTCCGCAAGCAATTTCTGATTTACCGGCAGAGATGCTTCAATATGTTCGGGTGCATCACCAAGCGCGCAACGAAGATGGCACGCGCGTGGCCGAGTTTTACGCAAACCAAGGTATCCGTGCTGATGTAAAGCCATTCTTTGATAATGTGCCACAGTTGATGAGCGAATGCCAAATTGTAATATCGCGTGCTGGGGCATCATCAGTTGCGGATATCGCTGTTATAGGGCGTCCTTCGATATTGGTTCCCTTTGCCGCTGCTACAAATGATCATCAAACAGCAAATGCGCAGGGGTTGGTCAAAGCCGGGGGCGCTATATTAATTCCTGAAAACCTATTCACGGCGGCTGCCGTTAGCGAACAGTTAAAGACTGTTTTAGGAAATCCGAATGCGGCCAAGCTGATGGCTCAGGCTGCGTTATCTTGTGGCTTGCCGGATGCAACTGTGCGTTTGGCGAATTTGGTCACAGCTTTGGCACAGAAAGACGCATCATGATTGCAGCAACCAAGCTTCCCACCGACGTTGGCCCCATTCATTTCGTAGGCATTGGCGGCATAGGCATGTCGGGTATTGCCGAGGTCCTCTTGAACCTTGGATACCAAGTTCAAGGGTCTGACCTGAAAGCGTCAAAAATTACAGATCGTTTAAAATCAATGGGCGCCACTATTTTTGTGGGCCAAAGTGCCGACAATCTAGAAGGCGCCGAAGTTGTCGTGATTTCAAGTGCGATCAAACGTGGTAATCCAGAGCTTGATGCAGCCCGATTAAAGGGGCTGCCTGTTGTTCGCCGTGCAGAAATGTTGGCCGAATTGATGCGGCTGAAATCCAATGTGGCGATTGCAGGCACGCATGGCAAAACCACCACAACGACGATGGTCGCGACGCTGCTAGATGCTGGCAAACTTGATCCAACCGTTATCAACGGTGGTATTATCCATGCCTATGGATCAAACGCCCGTATGGGACAGGGCGAATGGATGGTGGTTGAAGCAGACGAAAGCGACGGGACGTTCAACCGCTTGCCTGCAACCATTGCAATTGTCACCAATATTGATCCAGAACACATGGAGCATTGGGGTGACTTTGATACCCTTCGTCAGGGGTTCTTGGATTTCGTGTCAAATATCCCCTTTTATGGCCTTGCGGTTTGCTGCACGGATCACCCCGAAGTGCAGGCGTTGGTTGGCAAGATCACAGATCGCCGCGTGGTCACCTATGGGTTTAATGCGCAAGCCGATGTTAGAGCGATCAATCTGACGTATAAATCGGGCATTGCACATTTTGATATCGCGCTCCAGTCTGAAGATAAGGTGATCGAAGGCTGTACGTTACCCATGCCAGGCGATCACAATGTATCAAACTCATTGTCGGCTGTCGCTGTTGCGCGGCACTTGGGCATGAAGCTTGAGGAAATTCGCTCTGCTTTAGAAGGTTTCAAAGGCGTGAACCGTCGCTTTACCAAAGTCGGCGAAGTCAACGGTGTAACGATTATTGATGATTACGGGCACCACCCCGTAGAAATCGCAGCGGTCCTAAAGGCAGCACGTCAAGCCAGCGAGGGGCGCGTAATTGCGGTACATCAACCACACCGTTATTCACGTTTGCATTCCTTGTTTGATGATTTCTGTGCATGTTTTAATGACGCGGATGTGGTCGCCATTGCCGAGGTGTTTTCAGCCGGCGAGGATCCCATCGATGGCGCAAGTCGCGATGACTTGGTCACTGGTTTGATCCGCCATGGACATCGTCACGCCCGCGCGATTGTATCAGAAGAAGATTTGGAGCGATTGGTCCGTGAACAAGCCAAGCCCGGCGATATTGTGGTATGTCTGGGCGCAGGGACGATTAGTGCCTGGGCCAATGGTTTGCCCGCGCGTTTAGGTTAAATAGTGGGGCTATGCCCCACACCCCAGAGTATTTTGACAAAGATGAAGGGCATTTGCCCCTAGGCATCATATGAGGAACGAAGATGACAGAGCTTCCCCAGCCGCGCGGTGTTTTGAGCCAAAACAAGGTATTGGCAGATCTGACATGGTTGCGGGTTGGGGGGCCTGCTGATTATTTTTTTCAGCCTGCAGATGTTGAGGATCTACAAGAGTTTTTGGCGAATTTGGCGCAAGACGTTGCCGTTTTTCCGATGGGTGTTGGGTCAAATTTAATTGTGCGGGATGGTGGTTTGCGGGCCGTGGTCATTCGTATGGGGCGCAATTTTAATGATATTCGCATAGAAGGTGACCGTGTTATTGCAGGAGTGGCAGCGCTTGATGCGCATGTGGCGCGCAAAGCTGCGCAAGCAGGGATTGATCTGACGTTTTTGCGCACGATCCCCGGTGCAATTGGGGGTGCTGTTCGAATGAATGCAGGGTGTTATGGGTCCTATGTCGCGGATCATTTCATACGTGCAAGTGCTGTGACGCGGGCAGGAGAATTGGTAACACTTGGACCAGATGATTTAAAATTTGCGTACCGTCAAAGTGAATTACCCGAAGGCTGGGTTTTGGTCGAAGCAGAATTTCAGGGGGCGATGGCGGATCCAGAGGTGCTGAGTGCGCGGATGGATGCTCAGTTGAAAAAGCGGGATGCAACGCAACCAACAAAAGAACGTTCCGCAGGATCCACGTTTCGTAACCCGTCGGGGTTTTCCAGCACAGGTCAAGCCGACGACACGCATGAGCTAAAGGCGTGGAAGGTCATTGATGATGCCGGAATGCGGGGCGCTATGTTAGGTGGTGCGCAAATGAGCGAGATGCATTCGAACTTTTTGGTGAACAAAGGTGGCGCAACTGCCGCAGATCTCGAAGGTTTAGGTGAATTAGTACGAAAAAGGGTTTTCCAAAACACTGGAATAGAGTTAGAGTGGGAAATCAAGCGGGTCGGTGACCCGTTATAGGCAGACGTTTGGAAAACAAACGCAATCATAAGGTCGAAAAGACCATTTAAATTTGAGGCGAATTGGGAATGTCGAGCAGGACAGCCCGAAATGTCGTAGTGATCATGGGTGGCCCTTCTGCGGAACGCGAAGTGTCGCTTGTTTCTGGGCGTGAATGCGCTGCGGCTTTGAGGGGCGAAGGTTATACCGTCACCGAAATAGATGCTGGACCTGATTTGGTCGAGCAATTGAAGAGGGCCGCTCCGGATGCGGTCTTTAATGCATTGCACGGGCGGTGGGGCGAAGATGGCTGTGTGCAAGGCATTCTGGAATGGTTGCGGCTGCCTTATTCGCATTCGGGTGTCATGGCGTCGTCGGTTGCCATGGACAAGCAGAAAACCAAAGAGATTTATCGCACCTATCAGCTGCCTTTTGTGGACAGCATCATCGCGGACAAGGGCGATGTCATGGCGCAACATGTTATGGCGCCGCCCTATGTGATCAAGCCCTATAACGAAGGGTCAAGCGTTGGTGTCTATATTGTCGAAAGCGGGGCGAAAACGCCACCAGTGCTGTCATCCGATATGCCGCAAAATGTTATGGTCGAAGCCTATATTCCGGGACGTGAATTTACGGTGACTGTGTTGGGTGATCGCGCCCTTACGGTCACCGAAATCATCACCCAAGGGTGGTATGATTACGATGCGAAATACAAAGAAGGTGGTTCGCGTCACGTTGTGCCCGCTGACATCCCTTCTGATATTTTTGAGGCCTGTATGAACTATGCCGTTACGGCCCACAACGCGCTTGAGTGCCGTGGCATGAGCCGGACGGATTTCCGTTGGGATGAGGTGCGCGGACTTGAGGGGTTGTTTTTGCTTGAAACCAATACGCAACCGGGCATGACGCCGACATCGCTTAGTCCAGAACAAGCCGCTGCAACGGGGTTAAGCTTTGGTGCGCTGTGTCGTTGGCTGGTGGAGGATGCCTCATGCAACCGTTAAGGCCACATCGCGCAAGACAGCACTCAAATGATCCAGCGCCGTCGGTATTGTCATATCGTTTGTTGCGTTTGATGCTGACACCGGTTTTGCGACGGCTGGTTTTCTATGGCATTCCAGCTTTTGTTTTGGCGGCTGGATGTGGGCTATATTTTGCAAAGCAAGAAAACCGCGATCGCGTCACGGCTGCGTATCAAGATATCTATCGCTCTGTGATCGAGCGGCCTGAGTTTATCGTCAAGATGATGACTGTTCGGGGGGCAAGCGACGAAGTTGATCAAGATATCCGCGAAGTTGTTCCGATTGATTTCCCTATCAGCTCGTTTGATCTTGATATTCAAGACATGCAAAAGACCATTCGCGCTTTGGATCCTGTTGCCGAAGTCAAGCTATTCGTGCGCGCAAATGTGCTAGAAATCGAGGTTATAGAACGTACGCCGGCCCTGTTGTGGCGCAATGCCGAAGGCTTGGATGTTTTGGATATCCAAGGCAATTACGTGCGTTCTGCCGCGACCCGACTTGATTATCCGGATTTACCATTGATTGCAGGGCAAGGTGCGGATTCAAATATCATGGAAGCGCGGCAGTTACTTGCTGCGGTGCGTCCGCTTCAGGATCGTGTACGCGCATTGACTTATGTTGGTGAACGCCGGTGGGATATTGTTTTGGATCGCGGTCAGGTCTTGATGCTTCCTTCTGACAATCCAGTGCGCGCATTGGAGCGCATCATTGCCTTGGATCAAGCACAACAATTACTGGCGCGCGACGTGGCAGCCGTTGATTTTCGTATCGCATCACGTCCGACATTGCGGGTCGTGGCACAGAATGATGACATAGTTTCTATTAATAATACGCAATCGGGAGAACCATAAGTGATCGAATTATATGAATCCCAGCGTGCCATGCGCGCTATGCGAAAAGCTGCGATGCAACGTGGTGTTATTGCGGTTTTGGATGTTGGAACGTCCAAAATATCCTGCCTTATCTTGCGCTTTGATGGTGCCAATCAAACGTCACTTGGCGAAGGGGTTGGCTCGCTTGCTGGGCAATCTGGCTTTCGGGTGATTGGCGAAGCAACCACAATGTCGCGTGGCGTTGAATTTGGTGAAATTTCGGCCATGTCAGAAACCGAACGTGCCATTCGCACCGCGTTGCAATCGGCCCAAAAAATGGCAGCGGTTCGCGTGGATCATGTTATTGCCTGTTTTTCGGGTGGGCAGCCGCGATCTTATGGTTTGGCGGGGCAAACAGATGTCGAAAACCAAGTTGTCGGCGAACAGGATATTGCGCGGGTGTTAGCGGCCTGTGACGTTCCGGACTATGGAACAGGGCGCGAAGTGTTGCATGCGCAGCCTGTGAATTTTGCGCTTGATCATCGGTCGGGGTTGAATGACCCACGGGGGCAAATTGGCCAAAACCTGTTTACGGACATGCATATGTTGACTGTTGATGAGCGGGTTATTCATGACCTGGCCCATTGCATCAAGCGCTGTGATCTTGAACTGGCTGGTGTGGCGTCTTCTGCTTATGTTTCTGGGATTTCATCACTCGTTGAAGACGAACAAGAACTTGGTGCGGCCTGTATTGATTTGGGGGGTGGGACGACAAGCCTTTCGATCTTTATGAAGCGGCATATGATCTATGCTGATACTATTCGTATCGGGGGCGATCACGTCACACGCGATATTTCGATGGGGCTTCAGGTGCCTTTCGCAACGGCAGAGCGCATTAAAACCCGTCATGGCGGTGTTATTGCGACGGGTCGGGATGACATGGATATGATCGAAGTCGGGGGCAATACTGGCGATTGGGAACATGACCGTCGTTCGGTAAGCCGCGCCGAAGTCATTGGCATTATGCGGCCTCGGATCGAAGAAATCCTAGAGGACGTTAAGGATCGTTTGGATGCGGCTGGATTTGACCATTTGCCGAGCCAGCAAATCGTTCTGACCGGCGGAGGAAGCCAGGTTCCGGGCCTCGATGGGCTGGCCAGTCGTATTTTGGGGCAACAGGTCCGGTTGGGCCGCCCGCTTCGGGTGCATCGCTTACCACAGTCTTTTTCTGGCGCAAGCCATTCAAGTTTGGTGGGGCTCAGCCTATTTGCGGCGCACCCCCAAGATGAGTGGTGGGATTTCGAAATCCCCCATAGCCGATTGCCGACACGATCGTTCAAGCGCGCGGTTAGGTGGTTTAAGGAAAATTGGTAACTACTAGAACTTGATAATAGCTGTAAATCACGTGTTATAACGCGAAAAATCGCCTATATCTGGTGTGTTTTTCGCGTTTTTTACGTGACGTTGACTGTTTTTCGCGGTACACTCGGCGCAGTATAGGCGGAAAAACGTCCCCGAATGGGGTAATTATTATCAGGCGGACCAATCAATGGCATTAAATCTTTCGGTACCCGAGTATGACGAATTGAAACCACGCATCACCGTTTTTGGTGTGGGTGGGGCAGGCGGCAATGCCGTCAATAACATGATCGAAAAGCAGCTAGAAGGCGTTGAGTTTGTAGTTGCAAACACCGATGCTCAGGCGCTTCAACAAAGCCATTCGGCATCGCGCATTCAGTTGGGTGTCAAAGTAACCGAAGGGTTGGGCGCTGGGGCGCGCGCAACCGTTGGGGCCGCTGCCGCCGAAGAAAGCATTGAACAAATCGTTGATCACCTCGCCGGCGCGCACATGTGCTTTATCACAGCTGGCATGGGTGGTGGCACAGGCACAGGTGCAGCCCCTATCATCGCACAGGCTGCACGTGAACTTGGGGTTTTGACCGTCGGGGTTGTCACGAAGCCGTTCCAATTCGAAGGCGCAAAGCGTATGCGTCAAGCCGAAGAGGGCGTCGAGGCGTTGCAAAAGATGGTCGATACATTGATCATCATTCCAAACCAAAACTTGTTCCGTTTGGCGAATGAAAAAACAACCTTTACCGAAGCGTTTTCCATGGCTGATGACGTTTTGTATCAGGGCGTCAAAGGTGTGACCGATTTGATGGTGCGCCCAGGTTTGATCAACCTCGACTTTGCAGATGTTCGCGCCGTTATGGACGAAATGGGCAAGGCGATGATGGGCACCGGCGAAGCCGAAGGCGAAGATCGTGCGATCCAAGCCGCAGAAAAAGCCATTGCTAACCCGCTCTTGGATGAAATCAGCCTGCGCGGTGCGCGCGGTGTATTGATCAATATCACAGGTGGTTATGATCTGACATTGTTCGAACTAGACGAAGCCGCCAACCGTATCCGCGAAGAAGTTGATCCAGATGCGAACAT
Organism: Paracoccaceae bacterium; assembly: GCA_024639125.1. GTDB lineage: Bacteria > Pseudomonadota > Alphaproteobacteria > Rhodobacterales > Rhodobacteraceae > JAHEJA01. The sequence goes on along the minus strand of JAHEJA010000029.1, from coordinate 22,021 downwards.
CATCGTTGGTTCGACTTTGGACACAGAAATGAACGGCATGATGCGTGTGTCTGTTGTGGCAACTGGTATCGATGCCAGCGAAAACACATCTTATGCGCCGTCTCCTCGTCGGGGCGTAACTGCTGTTGCCGCATCAACGCCGGCCGAAGAAGACACCGCAGAGGCACAGCAAGAGCCGAGCTTGTTCGATACAAACGAAGAAGAAGCGGCGGTTATGGCCCCTGCGACTGCATTTGCACCACGTCGCGAAGAAGAGATCCCGGCACCTGCTTACCAAGCCGTTGCACAAAAAGAGCCAGAGGCAGAAACATATGTTGCGCCTCGCGCCCCTGAAATGGGTGCACCGACGGACGAAGCATTGGCGCGTTTGCGCGCAGCTGTGCAAAAGTCGCCACGTGAACAACACGCGGTCGAAGTCGAAGAAGAGCCCGCAGAAAGCGAACGCCCTCGCTTTGGTATTGGATCTTTGATCAACCGGATGTCAGGTGGTGAAGACCGCTCTGCACCGGCGCGCCGTCAACAGCCACAGGTGCATTCACAGCAACATGCGCGTGACACAGAGGTTGAAGCAGAGCGTGACCCAGATCAAGAGCGGATCGAAGTTCCGGCCTTCTTGCGTCGTCAAGCAAACTAAACACCTGTTTTTAATAAACAAAAGAAAGCCGCCCCTTGGGGCGGTTTTTTGTTGGGCGAAAGGTTACCTTGTGGTCAGGCGACTGTTACAGGTCCGTTACAATCTGTGATTTGAGATTTCTTGATAAAACTTTAAGTGTCTTTCGAGCTTATTTAACAGGTCCGAGGATACTTTGCAGACAACGCTTAAACATAAATGTACGTTCACTGGTGTTGGCCTGCATTCTGGCGCACCCGTAACGATGCATGTCTGCCCTGCTGATGTGAATTCAGGTATTCTGGTCAAACGTACGGATGTTGCCTTGGGTGACAACAAAATCCAAGCGCGTTGGGATCAGGTGCGTCAATCACCGCTGTGTACTTTGCTTGTGAACCAAGCTGGGCTGACTGTGTCGACTGTCGAACACGTCATGGCGGCTTTGGCGGGATGCGGCATTCATAATGCCACAATCGAAGTAGATGGACCTGAAATCCCGATAATGGACGGAAGCGCGGTTACATTTGTGCGTGCGTTTTTGGACGCAGGATTGCTGGCGCAAAGTCATGCTGTCCGCGCTATTCGCGTTCTAAAGCCTGTGCGCTTTGAAACTGACGCAGGCTGGGCAAGCCTTGCGCCAAGCGATTTGCCTCGGATGAGCTTTCATATTGATTTCGAAGATGCAGCCATCGGTGTTCAGGAAAAATCAATGAACTTGTCGAATGGTTCATTCGTGCGCGAATTATGCGACAGCCGCACATTCTGTCGCTTTAGCGATGTTGAATATATGCGCGCTAATGGTCTGGCCTTGGGTGGGACATTCGAAAATGCGGTCGTTGTTGATGGCGACGAAGTTCTAAGCCCCGGCGGATTGCGCCACAGTGATGAAGCGGTGCGCCACAAAATGTTGGATGCCTTGGGGGATATTGCCTTGGCCGGTGCGCCGATTATTGGACATTATACGGGCTATCGTGCTGGTCATGCGATGACGAATTCTTTGTTGCGCGTACTTTTTGCAACACCTGATGCGTTTGAAATCGTGGAATGCGATGCAAAATTAGCGGCAACTTTGCCCGGGGCTGGCGTTAAGTCCGAAGAAATCTTGCAAGTCGCATAAGCCAAGTTGCGGATACTTGCCGATCCCCCATTTTGCTAAGTGTTTTTCTATGCTAGACGCTGCCTTAACTTCACGCCATATTGGATGTGAGACTTAGGATAATTGAGGGTGGTTGAGGGATGACAGCACACAGACTTCGGACGGGTATCGTTGGTGTATTGCTATCTGCGGCGCTACTTGCGGGCTGTTCCAAGAACACTAGCGGCCTGATCAAAGATCTAGAAACATATACACCGGAACAGATTTTCGAACGCGGTGAATATGAATTGTCCACCCGTGACTATGAACAGGGCGCTTATTATTTCTCGGAAATTGAACGGTTATATCCCTATTCTGAATGGTCAAAGCGTGCATTGATCATGCAGGCCTTTGCGCATCACCAAGATGCCAATTACGAAGCAAGCCGCGCCGCGGCGCAACGTTATATTGATTTCTTTCCAGCAGACCAAGACGCCGCTTATGCGCAGTATTTGTTGGCCCTAAGTTATTATGATCAGATCGAAGATGTGGGCCGTGACCAAGGCGTCACCTTTCAAGCGCTGCAATCTTTGCGGGTTGTGATCGAACAATATCCTGATAGCGAATATGCGCCTTTGGCTGTGGCTCGTTTTGATTTGGCGTTTGACCACTTGGCTGCAAAAGAAATGGAAGTGGGGCGCTACTATTTGCGTCGCAAGCATTATGGCGCTGCGATTAAACGCTTTCGGTCTGTTGTCGAAGACTATCAAACATCGTCACATACCGCAGAAGCACTGCATCGCTTGGTTGAATCGTATTTGTCGCTTGGATTACGCCAAGAAGCCCAGTCAGCGGCGGCAATTTTAGGTCATAATTATCAAGCGTCTGAATGGTATGCTGCGTCTTATGCGCTTTTGACCAAGCAAGGCTTGCAACCAACCGCATTGGGCAATAACTGGTTGTCTCAGATTTATCGTCAAGTGCTAAAGGGCAAATGGCTCTGACGCAGAAAACAGAGGCTAGCAATGCTACGTGGGCTTGATATCCGCGACATGTTGATCATCGACCATCTGGAATTAGACTTCCAGAATGGCCTGAATGTTTTGACGGGTGAAACCGGTGCCGGTAAATCTATTTTGCTGGATAGCCTTGGGTTTGTTCTCGGTTGGCGCGGTCGTGCGGAATTGGTACGCCAAGGCGCGGATCAAGGCGAAGTGACGGCTTGGTTTGACCTAGACCCGGATCACCCCGCGCGTCAGATTTTAGAAGACGCCGGAATTCCGGTAGAAGACGAATTAATCTTAAGGCGTGTGAATGCCAAAGATGGTCGCAAGACCGCTTGGATCAATGGGCGCCGTGCGTCTGGCGAGGTATTGCGCGCAGTGTCCGAGCATTTGGTGGAACTGCATGGTCAACATGATGATCGCGGATTGCTGGATCCCAAAGGCCATCGTGCCGTTTTGGATCAATACGGCGGTTATGATGCCGAGCGCATCTATGTTTCCAAAGCATGGAAACAACTTGCCGAATTGAAAAAGACGCTGGCCAAAGAAGAAGCGCTTCAGGCTGAATTGGCAGCAGAAGAAGAATTCTTGCGTCATGCCGTTGACGAATTAAGCGCACTCAATCCGCAACCGGGTGAAGAAGCCGAATTAGATGTCAAACGACGGCTGATGCAGGGTGCAGAAAAAATCAGAGAAGACATTTCGAAAGCAGAACAGGCACTTTCCCGCGACGGAGCAGAAGGCATGATGGGGGATGCGCTTCGGTGGCTCGAAGCGGCCTCTGACAAAGCCGAAGGAAAACTGGATGATCCAATCAATGCGCTTGGTCGGGCAATGGTTGAATTACAGGATGCGGTGTCTGGAGTTGAAAGCTGTCTTGAGGCACTGGATTTCAATCCTCATGAACTGGACGAAACCGAAGAACGCCTTTTCGCTATTCGCGGACTTGCGCGTAAACATCAGGTTGCACCAGATGAATTAGGCGCGTTTGCCGAAGGGCTGGCGCGGCGCTTGTCCAAGCTGGATCACGGGTCTGGGCAACTTGCCGATCTTCGCAACAATGTTGCGGCTATGGAGGCTATTTATACAGCAGCGGCAGTAAAGTTGCGTGATACTCGCCGCTCGGCTGCTGTACGGTTGGATAAGGCCATGTCAACCGAATTGGCGCCGTTGAAAATGGAGCGTGCCGTATTTGAAACGCATGTGTCAGAAGCCGCGCCAAGTGCAGAGGGTATTGATGCCGTCACATTTTTGGTCGCAACGAACCCCGGTGCGCCCTCTGGTCCTTTGGCGAAAATTGCATCTGGCGGTGAACTTAGTCGGTTTCTTTTGGCGCTTAAGGTCTGTTTAAGCGATGATGACACCCGAATAACCATGATCTTTGACGAAATTGATCGCGGTGTTGGTGGTGCTACTGCGGATGCCGTTGGCCGACGATTAGCAGGTTTGGCCGAGGGTGGTCAGGTCTTGGTGGTGACGCATTCCCCACAAGTTGCGGCTTTGGGGGATCAGCATTTCCAAGTATCAAAACGTCAAACCGACCAGGAAACGCTTTCGACAGTGGCTGTCTTGGATCCAGATGCCCGCATTGATGAAATAGCGCGCATGATATCTGGTGACGTCATTACGGCAGAAGCCCGCGCTGCTGCAAAGGCGCTTTTGGCTGGTAAATGATGGATTTTGAGTATTTTAGGCAAAAAGAAAGCCTATTTTATCACTTTTCCGGGGTTTAGGATATTATTGGGATCGAGCGCGGATTTGATCGTGGTCATAATATCCCATGCTGGTCCGTGTTCACGCTCCATGAATTTGCGTTTGCCTAATCCAATCCCATGTTCGCCAGTACATGTTCCCCCAAGGTCTAATGCACGTTGGACCATGCGATCAGAGAGCTGTTGGGCAAGATCCATTTCTTGGGTGTTGGTGTCATCTATGAGCAGGATGGCATGAAAGTTTCCGTCCCCGACATGCCCTAGGATAGGACCGGTAATACCTGAGGCGTCGATGTCTTTGACAGTGTCGTCTACGGCTTTGGCGAGTTTTGAGATGGGCACACAAATATCAGTGACAATCGCACGCGCACCGTTGCGTGAGGCAAGGATTGCATAATATCCATTATGGCGCAGGGTCCAAAGCGCTGTGCGCTCTTCTGTTTTTGAGGACCACTTAAAATCGTGACCGTTGAGTTCAGCGCAGATGTCCCCAAAGAGTTCGGCTTGTTCGGCGACGCTTTGCGTGCTTCCGTGTAATTCGAACAATAAGTGTGGCATTACGGGCATATCTGTGCCTGCATAGGCGTTGAAGGCTGCAATTGAGGCGGCATCCAAGAATTCAAGTCGCGCCATGGGAAGAGCCATTTGGATGGTTTGTGTCACGGCGTCAACGGCTTGGTGAAGCGTGTCAAAGGCAACGATACCTGCGCTTGTTGCTTCTGGTATTGGGTGGAGGCGGAGGGTGAGCTCTGTGATCAAGCCCAATGTGCCTTCGGATCCGATCATAAGAGATGTGAGATCATAACCGGCAGATGACTTTTTTGCTTTGCTTCCTGTTGTGATAATTGTGCCATCCGCAAGCACGACCTGGAGCGCGGCGACGTTGTCTTTCATCGTGCCATAGCGCACAGCAGTAGTGCCGGATGCACGGGTCGCACACATCCCCCCAAGTGAGGCATTTGCCCCCGGATCGACAGGAAAGAACAATCCAGTGTCGCGCAGAGCCATGTTTAATGCTTCTCTTGTTATGCCCGGTTGAACAGTGACGAGCATGTCTTCTGGAGAAATCGTGATAATTTGATCCATCTGTGAAAAATCAACACATAGTCCGCCTTGTGGCGCGGCGGTATGCCCTTCTAATGATGTTCCAGTGCCCCAACCGATGACCGGAGTTTTGGTTTGGTTACAGAGGCATAGGATGTCTTGGACGTCTTGGGTGCTGTGAACATATGCGATTGCATCTGGGGGCATCGGGGGGAAATGGCTTTCTGAACGCCCATGCAAAGCCAAATCCGACGCAGAGGTTACCAAGCGTGATCCTAAAATTCCGGTTAATGACGCCAAAGTTTGGTGGTTTATCATTGCAGGCTCCTAGTGGCATGTGCAAACCTAACTTGGAAGAGCTTGATGCAAAAGCCAAAAAAGCAAAACATGGGACAGATCAATGTTTGGAGCGGAACGCGCTAAAGAACACCTTAAAACCCAAGCCGAAGTGATGCCATTTCACGCGATCCGTTTAAGCAAGCATGTGATGTTTTGGTTGGTCGCTTTGGGGATTGGTGTTGTTGCGGGCGGCGCCGCTGTTTTATTCCGCCTCGCGATCGAAGCATTGCAGAGCTTTTTCTATGGTCCTTATGATGCGCTGAATTTTCATACCTATGCGAGCACATTACCTTGGTATTGGATTGTGTTAATCCCAACGATTGGCGGCATTGTTGTTGGGTTGATATTTCATTTTTTGACGCCCGATGGACGGGTGCGTTCAGTTGCGGATGTGATCGAGGCAACCGCCCTAAAGGATGGTCGGCTTGAGTTAAAAGAAGGCATTGCCTCGGCGATTGCATCCTGGATCACATTATCAACAGGAGGATCAGCGGGGCGCGAAGGTCCAGTTGTTCACATTGCGGGCATGCTGGCGTCCAAGGTCAGTGATTGGCTTAATGTGCATGGGGTTACCGCGCGTGATTTGACAGGGTGTGCTGTGGCTGCTGCGGTATCAGCAAGTTTTAATGCGCCGCTTGCAGGGGCATTGTTCGCGCTCGAAGTCATCCTGCGCCATTTCGCAATTCACGCCTTTGCCCCGATTGTGGTGGCAAGTGCTGCTGGGACCGTTGTCAATAGATTGGTCTTTGGGGATGTGACTGAATTCAATTTACCAATGGCGTCATCGTTAGAATTCTATGTAGAATTGCCCGCGTTTTTGTTGCTGGGAATTATCTGTGGTCTCGTTGCCGTGGTTTTAATGAAGGCAATATTTTTTGCAGATGACATTGGGACCTTGATCCAAACAAAGCTGGCTATTCCACGCTGGGTCAGGCCCGCGATTGCTGGGCTCATGTTGGGGGGGATTGCGACACAATTTCCGGTTATTATTGGTGTCGGCTACGAGACAACATTTGCAGCATTAAGTGGGGATTTGTTGCTGCATGAGGCCATGATTTTCGCCGTTCTCAAAGTGATTGCTGTGGCAATTACGATGTCTGGTCGCATGGGCGGAGGCGTCTTTTCCCCGTCATTGATGGTTGGCGCGCTGACGGGGCTTAGCTTTGGATTGATTGCCACTGGATTTTTTCCCGAGGTGTCGGGCGAAGGCGCGCTTTATGCATTGGCTGGCATGGGGGCGGTTTCCGCAGCCGTGTTAGGTGCGCCTATTTCCACAACCTTAATTGTGTTTGAAATGACGGGCGATTGGCAAACTGGATTAGCGGTAATGGTGGCCGTGTCGCTGTCGACCGCGATTTCATCACGCTATGTGGATCATAGTTTTTTCTTAACTTTGCTAGAGCGGCGGAATGTGCATCTGGCTGCAGGGCCGCAAACTTATTTATTGGCCTTGTTTAGCAACAAATCCGTTATGGTTCCATTGCTTGAAGTAGAAGACAAACATTGGGATATGGTCGAAAAAGGGCTATACGTAAGTGAACGTGGCACGTTGGAAGGGGCAATCCCACTGTTTGAACGGACCGGTGCGCGATACGTGCCTGTAGTGCGCCTAAGCGGGGAAAACGAAAGCGTCGAGATCGTTGGCGTGTTGTACCATCTCGACGCTTTGAAAGCTTATAACAAGGCATTGGCAGCGACTGCTGCCGAAGAGCATAGTTAAATCTGTTCGACGGCCACTGTGTCATGGGCGTAAAATGCAATGTGATCGGCAATCGCGGCCACATCGGCATGAGGTGCTTCGTAGCACCAGCCTGCATTTGTCAGTGTCGTGCTTTTTGTTACGATGTTGTAATAGATTGCATCCCCTTTGTGGGGGCAATGTGATGTCTTTTCTGATTTGTCCAAAAACGCCATAGCCAAATCAGATTTAGGAAAATAAATCACGGCTGAATTGCCGCCTTCGGACAATTCCAAGGCATTCTTGCTTTCGCCCAAAACAGCGCCGCCTGCGCGTACCACCCATGTGCCAGTGGATTTTGTAATCGTAATATGCGCCATTTCTGAATGTCCTCGCTGAAGAAGTGCAGTCCCTCTTTCACCTATTGTTATCACATAGGCTGGGTTGCTTGATCGAGCCATAGCGCAGTTTCTTTTGAAAGACGAGTGTTCATCTTGTCGCGACAGGTTTTATGATACGCATTCAACCACGTCAGTTCGTCAGAGTTCAGCATTTCACGGATGATCATCCGCCGGTCAATCGGTACATAGGTGAGCGTTTCAAATTCAAAAATAGCGCCAAGGTTGGCATCGGGGCCAAGTTCCGCCGGTTGAACAATAATCAGGTTTTCGGTGCGAATGCCGAAATGACCTTCTTTGTAAAACCCCGGTTCGTTTGACAAGAACATGCCCTGTTCAAAGGGCACCTTGCTGATGCGCGACAACCGTTGTGGGCCTTCGTGGACGCTTAGGTAATGTCCAACCCCATGACCTGTGCCGTGATTGAAATCCTGTCCCGCTGACCAAAGTGCAACCCGTGCAAAGGCATCAAGATCGCAGCCTGCAATGCCTTTGGGGAACTTTAATCGGGAAATCGCAATCATCCCTTTCAGGACGCGGGTAAAGGCGCGCTTAACTTCGTCTGGTTGCGCGCCGATTGCGATGGTTCGCGTGATGTCTGTTGTACCATCAAGATATTGACCGCCGCTATCCACCAACAAAACTTCGCCTTCGTTGACAGTTCGGTTGCTTTCTGTGTCAACCCGATAATGCGGAAGCGCCGCATTCGGACCGCTGCCAACAATCGAGTCAAAGCTAATATCAATCAGCAACCCAGTTGCGCGCCGCATGGTTTCCAGCTGTTTTGCAACATCAATTTCAGTCAAGCTACCATAAGGCTGCGCATCAACCCAGGCCAAGAATTCGCACATAACCGACGCATCCCGCAAATGGCTTTCACGGGCTTTTTCAATTTCAACGGGATTTTTGCGCGCCTTGGGCAGGGCACATGGATCCTGAGCAATCTTATAAGCTTTTCCAGCCTTCGTCAGCATTTGTTCAATTGCAACGGGCAAGGAATCGCCATCAACCGAAATCATACCTGAAATCTTGGTCAATTCGGGCTCTAGATCTTCTGGATCGAAAAAAGCAACATCATTGGCAAAATGATCCCCAAGCTGGTCCAATTTTTCAGCATGGGCAAAAAGTTTAACATGCGCATTCTTGTCAATAACCACAAACCCATGCGCAACAGGATTGTGCGCAACATCACCCCCGCGAACATTCAGCAACCAACAAAGGCTATCAGGCAAAGTAATGATTGCGGCCTCTTGATTGTTTTGGCGCAGCTCAGCCGCAACCTTTTCACATTTTTCCTGATAGGATACGCCTGCAAATTCCAACGGATAGGCGGCGATTTTCCCCATAGGAGGGGCAGGTTGATCCAACCAAATTCGATCCACCAAATTGTCACAGAATTTTAACGTGATCCCAGAAGAGGCCAGCGCTTTCTTAAGTGTTTCAATTTCGCCAATCGTATGCAGCCAAGGGTCAATCCCAACGACCCCGGTTCCCAGCGTCGATTTTAACCAGTCAGCCGGAGTAGTTTCCGGCCAATGAACGGGCGTGAAACACGACGCAACCTGTGCTTTCACTTGAACACGATAGCGCCCGTCAATGAACACGCCTGCCTCAGAGTGCAAGGCGATGCAAAATCCCGCAGACCCGGTAAATCCAGTCAGCCAAGCCAACCGTTCGTCATGGGGGGCTACATATTCGCCTTGGTATTTGTCAGACCGCGGAATGATAAATCCATCGATGCCGTCGCGTTTCATTTCTGCGCGCAATTGCGCCAAACGCATAGGTCCATGCTCTGGTGTGGTCGCTTGGTCAAATGATTGAAACATATTCGACTCCAATAGGTTATCGGGTTCTATTCATTCCCATGGCACGCGCGCGCGCACGCGGATCTGTATCAAAAAGTGCAGCCAATTGCTCGGTCATAGCGCCAGCCAACTGTTCAACATCTGTAATCGTCACGGCACGTTCGTAATAGCGTGTCACATCATGCCCAATCCCAATCGCCAAAAGCTCGACCGCTTTGCGTTTTTGGACCATAGCAATCACATCGCGCAAATGCTTTTCAAGATAATTAGCTGGGTTCACCGATAAGGTGCTGTCATCAACAGGCGCACCATCAGAAATCACCATAAGGATTTTACGTTGCTCAGGACGCGCCATCATCCGGCGATGCGCCCATTCAAGCGCCTCTCCATCGATGTTTTCCTTGAGCAAGCCTTCTTTCATCATCAACCCAAGGTTAGGGCGCGCCCGACGCCATGGACTGTCGGCGCCTTTATAGATGATATGTCGTAAATCATTCAAACGGCCCGGCTGCTGAGGGCGGCCTTCATTCAGCCATTGTTCGCGGCTTTGGCCACCTTTCCACGCGCGGGTCGTAAATCCAAGGATTTCAACCTTGACGTTACAGCGCTCTAGAGTGCGCGCCAAAACATCGGCACAAATTGCCGCAATTGAAATCGGTCGACCGCGCATGGATCCTGAATTATCCAACAAAAGCGTCACAACCGTGTCACGGAATTCGGTGTCCTTTTCCATCTTGAAACTTAGGGGTGTTGTCGGGTTCGCAACCACACGTGCCAATCGCCCTGCGTCCAAAATACCCTCTTCGAGGTCAAACAACCAACTTCTGTTTTGCTGGGCTTGCAAGCGTCGTTGCAGCTTGTTCGCAAGCCGGCTCACGGCCCCTTTCAAGGGCTCAAGCTGTTGATCCAAATAAGCGCGTAGCCGTTCTAATTCGATAGGTTCCGCCAAATCCTCGGCACGAATTTCTTCGTCATATTTTGTTTCAAAGACATTATAGTTCGGATCTGCATCAGAAATGGGTTGCGGGGCAGGTGGCTCCAATGGGGCTTCGCCTTCTGGAAGCTCGGTTTCCTCGGACATTTCATCTTCTGCACTGTCATCCATAGACACCTGCGCAGAGGATGCATCCTGCTGCTCTTCCTGACTTTGCTCAGGATCGGCATCTGCCTCTTCCTGATCACTGTCATCTTCGCCAGTGCTGTCGGGATCTTGCTCTTCGTCCTGACTTTGTTCGCCTTCGTCCTCTTGATCATCATCCATATCATCAGGATCATCACCAAGCTGATCCCCATATCCCAGATCACTAATCAATTTACGCGCAAATTTGGCAAATGTGCTTTGATCCGATAGCGTTTCATCCAAAGTCTCAAGCGTTTCGCCCGCCTGCTCTTCGATAAATCCGCGCCACAGCTGCATGACATTGTCCGCAGCGGGGGGTAAATCACGACCTGTTGCCATATGCCGGATCAAATACCCCGCAGCGGTGGACAAAGGAACATCCGATGCATTGCTGATATCGCCATAGCCCCGTCGCAAGGCCTCAGCGCCTATTTTTGCATCAATATTGCCCGCAGTTCCGGGCATATCGCGTGCACCCAAGGCCTCGCACCGCGCCGTTTCCATGGCTTCATATAATTCACGCGCCATGTTGCCCTGAGGCGCATAACGTGCATGCGTCGCCCCATCGTGATACCGACGATAAAGCGCCAAAGCATCCGCAGTTCCGCGTGCAACAAGCACCTCTTCGCGCGTCATGCGGCGGCTCACCTGCGGCAACCGCATAGTGTCCCCAGAGAGCCCCGATGGATCAACCGAATAGGTGACACTCAGCTCAGGGTCATTTGCCATGACCTTGGTCGCTTCAGCCAAAGCTTTCTTAAACGGGTCTGCTGGGTTATCTGCGTGCTTTACCATGCTATCCACTTTCTGCACACCACCGTAAAAATCAAGCTATGCTTTCTTTTTGCGAAAATACTCCCGCCGGAGGCGTAGACCCCCGTTAGGGGGCAAAAGAACGGTGATGCGCCATAAAGGCGCATCTCAATTTATTAATTATTAAATGATGCTCATGCTTGCAGCACTTTCAGGCAGCTCTTCATCAAAACAACGTTGATAAAATTCTGCAACTGTCTGGCGTTCAAGCTCATCACATTTGTTCATAAACGTAAGTCTGAACGCATAGCCAACATCACGGAAAATTTCGGCGTTCTGTGCCCAGGCAATCACCGTCCGCGGCGACATAACCGTTGAAAGATCCCCGTTCATAAACGCGGTTCGGGTCAAGTCTGCGACTGTGACCATTTGCTTGACTGTGCGGCGGCCTTTTTCATTATTGTAATGTGGTGATTTGGCCAAAACGATAGCGCTTTCGGCATCGATTGACAAATAGTTCAAAGTCGCAACCAAGGACCAGCGGTCCATTTGAGCTTGGTTTATCTGTTGTGTGCCATGATAAAGCCCCGTTGTATCGCCCAAACCAACAGTATTTGCTGTGGCAAAAAGACGGAAATTAGGGTTGGCGGTAATGATCTTGTTTTGATCAAGCAGGGTCAATTTTCCATCATGTTCCAAAACACGCTGAATAACGAACATCACATCCGCACGACCAGCGTCGTATTCGTCAAATACGATTGCAACCGGGTTGCGTAGGGCCCATGGCAGGATGCCTTCGTGGAATTCTGTGACTTGCACGCCATCACGTAATTTGATCGCATCCTTACCGATGAGGTCAATCCGGCTGATATGGCTGTCCAAGTTGACACGCACCGTTGGCCAGTTCAAACGCGCGGCTACTTGTTCGATGTGGGTTGATTTACCAGTTCCATGGTATCCTTGGATCATTACACGACGGTTGTGTGAAAACCCTGCAAGGATGGCCATTGTGGTATCTGGGTCGAATTTATAGGTGCTGTCCAGCTCTGGGACACGGGATGTGCGATCGGCAAAACCTTTTACCTTCATATCGCTATCAATTCCAAAGACGTCACGCACTGAAATGTCTTCGGTTGGACGTGCGTTTTCTTCGAGCGTTCCCTCAACCATTATCCGTATTCCTTTTCTCGGCAATCTGTTATGTCAAGTCGTGCAACATATTGGCTCAGGGCGCAAGGGGAGCGTGTGAGTTTCCGCGCCGTCATTTTGAAAATATGTCATTGGGTCACGGATTTGTGTGAAAAGTTTTATTGAAAATGCCGCCAGACTACTCAAGTCTGAAGCAGGAGGATTTCTAATGTTGAGACGGAAATTTTTAACAGGCTGTTGCCTCGCTGTCATGGGCGCGCGTGGTGCAGGTGCTGCAGATCAAAACGAGGTCTTCGAGATCGAGCGTACAGACGCAGAATGGCGCGCAGATTTGAACGATTTAGAATACACGGTCATGCGTCAAGAAGGCACCGAACGGGCGGGGACATCGCCGTTGGACAAGCTTTATGATGCGGGCATGTATCATTGCCGAGGATGTGATTTGGCGCTTTATTCGTCAGAGCACAAGTTTGATAGCGGCACAGGCTGGCCTAGTTTTTGGCAGGCGATGGCGAATGCTATTGGAACCCGAGAAGACCGCAAGTTTTTTATGCTGCGGACCGAATGCCATTGCCGGCGGTGTGGGTCGCATTTGGGTCATATATTCGATGACGGTCCCAAGCCGACTGGTCAGCGGCATTGTATCAATGGTGTCAGTTTGGTGTTCAAAGCGGCGTAACCAAATTTAACCAAAATGAGCCGCCCCTATGGGCGGCCCAGTTTATTTGATGCGCGTTCGCGCGTGCCTTTGGCAAGAGTATTTTGACAAAGCTGAAGTTATTTAAAGCTTCTGCTGTCTTTGATTTGGTCCCATGCCCAGACAACTTGTTGGAGTTGTTCTTCTTGGCTGCGATCGCCGCCGTTCATGTCCGGATGGAGCACCTTGATCAGGGATTTATAGGCTTGTCGAATTTCGGCTTTTGACCAGCTGTCTCGGGCTTCGAGGATATCAATTGCTTTGCGTTCGGTTGCTGGCAAACGGCGTGTATGGCCGGTTGACGTTGCATTTCGGCCAGGGTTGATCGTTGCATTGCCGCCAAGCACATCATGTGGATCTTCGATGCCAAGACGTGCCCAAGCGCGGGCTTCTGGGTCACGGAAGGATTTTGTTTCACGTTCCCAGACTTTGTCTTTGGACATTTGGGCATTCATTTCTGCTTCGGTCTGGTTTTGGAAGAAATTCCATTTCAGATTGTATTCGCGCACGTGGTCTTTGCAGAACCAGTAGAAGTCATCCAAAACATCTGGAGCTTTGGGTGCGCGGAACTTTCCAGCCTCTTGGCATCCGTCGTGTTCGCAAGCGCGACGCGATGTAGCTGATTCCCCAGTAAGGCCGCGACGGCCGCGTGGGTTTTTCTTTTTGGCGGAAGATACCGACATATCGAAACCAAAAGGATCGGATTTAGACATTTTTACACCTTTTCGACTCAGGCTGTCGATAATAGGGTTTCATGACATAATTTGAAGGGGCAAAGCGAAAAAATGGCAAGAATTGATGAAATTAAGTCTAAACTGAACGCGAGTTTTAACCCAAGTGTTTTAGAAGTCGTAGATGAAAGCGAAAAACATCGTGGGCACAGCGGGTATCAAGAGGGCGGTGAGAGCCATTTTCATGTTATGATGCGCGCTGAGGGCATGGCTGATAAAACACGCATTGCCCGGCACCGCGCCGTACATGCCGCTTTGGGGGCCAAGTTGGTTGGGCAAATTCATGCCCTTTCGCTAGATTTAGGATAGGAAATGGGCCCGTTTGTTTCGGGCCCAATATTTATCAAAGTCCCAATTTAGCCATGACAATGTCATTCACGGCCTTGGGGTTCGCTTTACCACCTGTTGCTTTCATGACTTGGCCTACGAACCAGCCTGCAAGTTTTGGGTTGGCTTTGGCTTTTTCGACTTGGGCCGGATTGTCGGTAATCACTTGATCGACGGCGGTTTCGATCGCGCCTGTGTCGGTGACTTGTTTCATACCGCGGTCTTCTACGATTTGCGCCGGATCTCCGCCTTCGGTGTAGATGATTTCAAAAAGGTCTTTGGCGATTTTGCCGCTAATGTCGCCTTTTTGGATCAGCTCGATGACGCCGCCAAGTTGCGCAGGGGAAACAGGGCTTGATGTAATGTCTTGGTCGTCTTTTTTCAAACGACCGAACAGTTCATTGATGACCCAGTTTGCCGCTAATTTTCCATCGCGGCCTTGGGCAACTGCTTCGAAGAAGTGCGCTGCATCCAGTTCCGCGGTCAACACATTCGCGTCATATTCAGACAGGCCAAAATCGCGCACAAAGCGGGCTTTCTTTTCGTCTGGAAGTTCGGGAAGTTTTGCTTTGATGTCGTCAACCCATGCTTGTTCGATTTCCAAAGGAAGCAAGTCAGGATCAGGGAAATAGCGGTAATCATGCGCTTCTTCTTTTGAGCGCATGGAGCGTGTTTCACCTTTGTCTGGATCGTATAGGCGTGTTTCTTGGTCGACTTTGCCACCGGCTTCGATGATGGCGATCTGGCGTCGGGCTTCGACGTCGATGGCTTGTTGGATAAAGCGCATTGAGTTCATGTTTTTGATTTCGCAACGTGTTCCCAAAACGCCAAAGTCACCAGTTTCCATGAACTTTTCATAGGTGCCAGGCAAACAAACAGAGACGTTGACATCGGCGCGTAGGTTGCCGTTTTGCATATTGCCATCACAGGTGCCTAGGTAACGCATGATTTGGCGCAGTTTGCCAACATAGGCGGCGGCTTCTTCTGGGCCGCGTAGGTCAGGGCGACTTACGATTTCCATCAAGCAAACGCCGGTGCGGTTCAAGTCCACAAAGGACATGTTAGGATCCATATCGTGTACGGATTTTCCCGCGTCTTGTTCCATGTGGATGCGTTCGATGCGCACACGGCGCGCAATACCCGGTTCCATATCAACAATCACTTCGCCTTCGCCAACGATCGGGTGATAGAGTTGGCTGATTTGGTAGCCTTGGGGAAGGTCGGGATAGAAATAATTCTTGCGATCAAAGGCGGACCAAAGATTGATCTCGGCTTTCAGGCCAAGTCCTGTGCGTACGGCTTGTTCAACGCAAAATTCGTTAATTACGGGCAACATGCCCGGCATTGCGGCATCAACAAAAGCCACGTTCGAATTGGGTTCGTTGCCGAATTTTGTGGAGGCCCCAGAAAACAGCTTGGAGTTCGAGGCGACTTGGGCGTGCACCTCCATACCGATGACCAGTTCCCAGTCATGTTTCGCACCAGCGATGACTTTAGGTTTCGGGGTTTCGTATGTTAAATCAAGCATTTTCGTTCACCTGCAAAATTTCGCGTCTTGCAAGCGATGTATCCAATGATCGATCAGGATTCAATGACGTTTCGACATAAACCCCTATGCAGATTTGCGCGTGAATGCCCCATGCGTCATGGATTTGCGGTCAAATAGGATCCGTAATGCCAATTCTTCGCCGCGCATAAAGCTGACTTCGTTACTATGATCCGCTTCGGTTTCTGACATCCGTGGCGCTGCATCTGACCAGAGAAGCGGATGAATTTCGCGCAGATGGCTTTCTACAATCCAATCGGCTGCTTCGTGTAATTTCAAACGCTTACGGCGTGAAATATTCGATTCACGTCCCGGTGCCGGTTGCGCCAAGGTCAATGCAAGGAATGCGGTAAAAAGATTGGCCGTGTGTTGATCCGTGCGTCGATCAAAGATGTCAATCATCCCCTCCATAAACAAATCTGGATCAAGCTTTTCAAAACTTTGCGCATCACAGGTCAGGGCGTCAAAATACATCCACGTATAGCCACCCACACCCCACATGTCTTTGGTGCGGTCGATGGTTTTGCGGGCTTCGGTTTCTAGTTTTTCATAATTGCCAAACCATGCAGGCAAAAGATGAAGCCCAAAATTGCGCATGTGACGGACAGTTGTGGGGTCAAGATCAATCAAATCTTCGTAATCTTCGACGACACGCAGGGATGGGTTTTCTAAACCTGGAAGCACGGCACATTGTGCTGCGGCCAAAGCGGGCGCGCTTTCTGCGATTGCGTCAAATTCGTTCAACGTTGCATGGGCAATTTTGAAATGGCGTTGAAATGTTTTAAGGAAATTATCAGCCCCAGTTTGCGGTGCATAATCATGCCAAGCCCAACCCGCATCAATATGCGCATAGGCAAGTACCAAAGCAATTCCATAGTCTTTGGGGTGGGTGCGATTGATGTCGTGATAGGCGGCGATACCTTCTGTCGATGGAATGGATGTGCGATCGCGCAGGGCCAATTCAATCGGGCGCACCACATCATTGCGCGCGCCACGCGTCAACAGTTCGGCAATCGGTGTGCCGCCAGTTGTGCTTGCGCGCATTTCGTCGAATTGACGAATTTCTAACCCGAGCTGTTCCCAATTTTCCTGACGCACCAATTTTTGACCACGGGCATAGTACCATGCACGTTCAAGTTCTTCTTCGCTTTGCTTGATGACGGGCAGGCCAAGAGTGCTGCTAAGCGCGTCCAATTCATTTTGGATCTCAGCCGAGCGATCCTTGCGACACGCGTCTTGGATAAGCGCGGTTAGGTTCGGGCTACTGTTACGTCCAAATGCAAGCCGCATTTGCCGAAAGAACTTGTTACTCGTGTACATTTTAAACTCCGACTGATTGCAGAGGGTTGTGCATTTGATTTTTGACAGAAAAGTGGCAAAACTTCATTTTTTAAACGGTTCTTGATGGGAATTTCGGAACAAATTGTTTCCAAAATGGAATATTTGGATAGCACTTTGCGCAAAAGTTTATATGGATTTGTTGATTTATTACAAAGGTTAGTGCCATCCATGCTAGCCTAAGTCGCCCTAACCGAGAAGCGTAAAATGGTGGCGTTCATGTTTTACGTTGACTGAGTCGAGCACCTTTTCAATAGCTTCGATCGGGGGTGTGCTTGCGACAGGGACGCGTATTTTGTTACCTGACGTTAATATCACGGTCATTTTAATACTTAAATCCAGTCGGGTGTCAAAACGGATGCGATCCACTAAATTCAGCGCGATCTTGGCATCTTGGCGTCCTGACATCCAAGTGATGTTTTGGCCGTCAAGCTTGAAAATAGACATGGCATTGCGCGCAAGGTCGTAAACCGCTGGCAATGACACCAATAGAGCCACTGCCATAATACCATCCGCAACCGCAAACCAAAGCTTGAGCAAGGTCAAGCTAAGGTAGTACATGCACAACAGAGCAATTGCTTTACGTGTCCGGGGACGCGTTTGGTAGGTATAGATCATGCGTTTACGATACGGGTCAGCATTTCTTTGGTATCGCGGCTAAGTGTGTCTTGGGCAAGGATGCGGTTCATATTGCTTTTCATCAATGCTTGGCGGTCGGGATCATAGCGCTTCCAGGATTGGAACGCGCCACAGGTACGCGCCGCCGCTTGTGGGTTTATTTTGTCTATTTCAATAAGCCAATCGGCTAAAAAGCGATAGCCTTCGCCATCCTTGGCATGAAACGCCGCGGCATTGCCTGTTAAGGCTAAGAAAACAGATCGAAAGCGATTTGGGTTCGTAATGGAAAAATCAGGATGTTCCACCAACTGTTTTGCTGCGGCAAGCGCATGTTGTGGGGACGCCGACGCAATTTGGATGGCAAACCATTTGTCGATCACCAAGCGGTCTTGGTTCCATTGATCATAGAACGACGCGAGCGCTGTGTCTGCTTTGGCATTTTTGACAAGGATGGACAGGGCCGCCAACTGCTGGGTCATGTTCGTTGCGGTTTCAAATTGTGTGTGTGCAGCTTTGCCGCCGTCTAGTCGGCTTAGCAATGAAAGGGCGGTATTGGCCAATCCGCGCGCGCTGACCTGATCGGAATTGGGGGAATAGGGACCGTCCACTTGGTATTGTGCAAAAATGCGCGGTAAAACATCCTGAAGATGGATTGCCATCGCATGACAAAGTGTTTGTGTGGCTTCGTGAATTTTGTCCGGATCAGGTACGTGACCCTGATCAAAAAGGGTTTGCGCTATGTCGGTTTCTGTTGGCAGCTGAAGCACCAATGATCGGAAAGCGGCGTCCACTGTATCATCCCGAATGACGGTCAAATACCCATCCAGCAAACGCGTATCCGGTGTGGAACCCGTCGTTATCATTGAAACAAGACAATTCATTGCCAGGTCCTGGGATGCTTCCCAGCGTGTGAAGGGATCGGTGTCATGCGCAAGCAAAAAAGCACGTCGTTCATTGGTGATCTCATGCTCAAGTATCACAGGCGCAGAGAAATCACGCAAAATGGACGGGATCGGCTGATGCGACAGGCCCGTAAACACAAAGCTCTGTTTGGCTTGTGTCATTTCCAGAACCTCAGTGGGCAGTATTTCTTGACCTGACTGATCCAAAAGCCCAAGTGCGATTGGAATAACACGGGCGTCTTTGGTGGGTTGATTTGGCGTCGCAGGGGTCGATTGTTCAAACGTCAACGTATAGGTGCCGTTTTCAAAATGCTCAGCGACGGCCAAGCGCGGTGTGCCGGCTTGTTCGTACCAAATTTTGAACTGGCTTAGATCCCGCCCTGTGATGTCTTCGAACACCTTTAGCCAATCTTCGATTGTTGCGGCATCCCCGTCGTGACGATCAAAGTACAGATCAAGTGATTTGTAATAGGCGTCATCACCGACCAGTGTTTTCAACATCCGGATCAGCTCGCTGCCTTTTTCATAGACGGTGGCTGTGTAAAAATTGTTGATCTCAACAAAGCGATCTGGACGCACAGAATGGGCAAGGGGGCCGTTGTCTTCGGGGAATTGAACACGGCGCAGGATCATTACATCGTTGATGCGCTTGACGGGTGCGCTGCGTAAATCTGCCGTGAATTGTGAATCGCGAAAGACCGTTAGCCCTTCTTTCAAGCACAGCTGAAACCAATCACGACAAGTAATCCGATTGCCTGTCCAGTTATGGAAATATTCATGTGCAATAATCGCTTCGATGCGTTCGAAATTCGCATCTGTGCTGGTTTCAGGGCTTGCAAGCACTGCGGCTGAATTAAAGATGTTTAATCCTTTGTTTTCCATGGCCCCCATGTTGAAATCGTCAACCGCGACAATGTTAAAAAGATCCAGATCGTATTCGCGCCCATAGACGTCTTCGTCCCATTTCATTGAGGCTTTCAACGCCTCCATCCCAAACGCACATTTATGTTCATCTCCGGGGCGTACCCAAATATTGAGCGTCACAGAGCGACCTGACCGTGTTGTAAAAGTATCCGGGTGATTGATCAAATTTCCCGCAACCAAGGCAAAAAGATACGCAGGTTTTGGCCATGGGTCATGCCATTCGGCCCATCCATCCCCTTGATCTGTGGGGTTGCCGTTTGAAAGCAAAATCGGCAAGTCGCCTTCGATACGCGTGGTGAAAACGGATAAAACATCGGGGCGATCGGGATAATAGGTGATCCTGCGGAAGCCTTCGGATTCGCATTGTGTGCTATACATGCCGTTGGACATATAAAGCCCTTCGAGGGCCGTGTTGGTTTCGGGGCTTATTTCGACTTCGCATTCCCAAACAAATGGCGCATCCGGCACGTGGGCCGTTAAACCATTATCGGTAACGTTCGGGCTGATGTCTTTGCCGTCAATTTTTGCCCACTTCAGATCAAGCTTTTCCCCATGCAAGAAAAAGTCCCGCGAGGAGGATTTTGGATTTGGTGCAAATGCGATTTTGGAAATGACACGTGTGCTTGTCGGGGCCAGTTTAAAAGTCAGCGATACAGTCTCTACCAAATACGTCGGGACGGTATAATCCGATAGAAAAATGGTTTGATCTTGAGTTTGGCGCATCTCGATATCTCTCGCTAGGTCGCAAAGATTGGCCGCGCCAAGTTTGCGTTTTGCGTCAGTCAACAGAAAAAGGCGCGGAATGTCGAGAGCAAGAGCGCCAAACTTTCGCAACGAAAGGGTGTAATTTCAATATATTTTTGATTGTTCAGAGGGATTGTTTGGAATAATTTGAAGGACATCAAAAAAAATTGGTAAAAACATTTAACCAAATTTGTTGCCTATCGGAAACTTTAGCACTATTTGTCGCAGTATCTTATATCAAAAGGAACATCCCCATGACAGAGCGCACCGAAAAATTCGGACTTCAAGTCGCACAAGAGCTTGCGACATTCATCGAAGCAGAGGCACTTCCTGGAACGGGTGTCACGGTGGATGCGTTTTGGAAAGGGTTGTCAAACCTTGTTCATACCTTGGGACCCAAGAACCGCGCTTTGCTGGAAAAGCGTGAAACCATTCAGGCGCAAGTGGATGACTGGTATCGCGCAAACAAAGGTCATGCGATTGATCAGGTCGCGTACCAAGCATTCCTAAAGGACATCGGTTATTTGGTCCAAGAGGGCGATGATTTCTCGATCGACACAGCGAATGTAGATCCCGAGATTGCGCATGTTCCCGGTCCACAGTTGGTTGTTCCGATTACCAACGCGCGCTTTGCGTTGAACGCGGCGAATGCACGATGGGGAAGCCTATACGATGCGTTGTACGGAACGGATGCTTTGGGTGATCTGCCTCAGGGTGGCGGATATGACGCGGCACGGGGCGCACGGGTCATTGCTTGGGGGCGGGATTTCCTAGATAAATCCGTTCCGTTGGCGTCTGGATCTTGGGCGGACATCGCAGAAATTTCTGTGCAAAACGGCACGTTGCGCACAAACCTTGGTGGGGTCGAAGAGGCGGCAAAATTTGCTGGAACAAAATCAAATGAAACGGGCCTGACCAATGTGTTTCTTCGCAACAATGGGTTGCTGATTAATATTGTTCTGGATGCCACAACGCCTGTTGGTAAAACCGATGCGGTTGGGATTTCGGACATTGTGCTTGAATCTGCCTTGTCTACAATCATGGATTGCGAAGATTCGGTTGCGGCTGTGGATGCCGAAGACAAAGCCTTGGCATATCGCAATTGGCTTGGCCTGATGAAGGGCGATTTGTCCGAAACCGTTAGCAAGGGTGGCAAAACCTTTGATCGCGTGCTGAACGAAGATGTGACCTTTACCGCGCCGAATGGCGAAACAGTATCGCACAAAGGGCGTAGCTTGATGTTGGTGCGCAATGTGGGCCATTTGATGAGCAACCCTGCTATTTTGGACCAAGACGGTCTGGAAATCGGAGAAGGTTTGCTGGATGCCATGGTCACGACAATGATCGCAATTCATGACCTGAAACGTGAAAGCGGGAATTCGGTACATGGATCGGTTTATGTTGTGAAGCCGAAAATGCACGGCCCAGAAGAAGTCGCCTTTGCTGTTGAGATTTTTGATATGGTCGAAGACGCGTTGGGCTTGCCGCGCAATACGGTCAAGCTTGG
>JAHEJA010000053.1 GCA_024639125.1 Paracoccaceae bacterium | reverse complement strand
TTGCAAATCCGTGTGGTCTCAGCCGAGGATCGCGAGTTGGCGCGGGAGAACGAACGGCTTCGGCGTGATATCCGCATCCTCAAGGGGCAGAGGGACATCCTGAAAAAGGTGAGGCCATTTCCGCCATTGGTCCGAGGGCAATGGACGAACCAGTTCTTCGCGAGCCAAAAACCGTGAGGTTCAGGTTCGTAGAAGAACAGCGCGGGGCCTTCCCAATCGACCGGGTGTGCCGGGTGATGAATGTCAGCCCACGCGGCCTGCGGGCGTTCCGCAGCCGCCCGGCCAGCCGCAGGCAGCGCATGGATATGGTGGTTCTGGCGCATATCAAGGAGCAGTCGCGCCTGAGCCTTGGCAGCTATGGCAGGCCACGAATGACCGAAGAGTTGAAGGAGGTCGGTGTCGATGTGGGCCATCGCCGAGTCGAGCGGCTGATGCGTGAGAACGGGATTATCGTTGAAAGAACGAGGAAATTCAAAGTCGAGGAGGATCAGGAAATGATCCGGGGGATCATTTCCCCGACGAGGCACGGACAGCAACCACACGTTCAATATCGCGCCGAACCTGCTGGATCGTGACGTCACGGCGGATCGGCCCAACCAGAAATGGGCGGGCGATATCAGCTACGTCTGGACCCGGGAGGGGTGGCTGTATCTCGCTGTCATCCTGGATCTGCATTCCCGGCGCGTCATCGGCTGGGCGGTCAGTAACCGCATGAAGCGCGACCTGGCGATGCGGGCGCTGAAAATGGCCATCGCTCTGCGGTCACCGCCCAAAGGCTGCATCTTCCACAGTGACCGCGGCAGCCAATACTGTTCGCATGACTACCAGAAAATCCTGCGCGAACATGGGGTCAAAGTGTCGATGAGCGGCAAGGGTAACTGCCATGACAACGCCGCAGTCGAGACCTTCTTCAAAACCATCAAGGCCGAGCTGGTCTGGCGACGCCCTTGGGAAACCCGCCGACAGGCTGAGACGGCCATCGTCCACTACATCAACGGGTTCTATAACCCACGCCGTCGGCATTCAGCATTGGGAGGGAAAAGTCCGGTCGCTTTTGAACGAAAGGTGGCTTAAACGAGCACTTGGAGCGGCACAAATACGCGACAGGTCCACATACATTCGCTTCAAGCGACGGTTTTCCTATGCCATAGCCTTCATCTCAGACATCATGCTGGCATACATACCACCAAATTTGGCACGCCATTTATAAAAGCTCGCCCTGCTCATCCCATGCTGACTGCACTGCTCAGATACGGGCACACCATTCTCAGCCTGCTTCAATATCGACATAATCTGCAGATCGCTAAATTTGCTGTTCTTCATCCGAATTTTCCTCGATCATTTCTGCCAGAAAAATTCTACTTTTAAAGATCATTATTTTTCGGGGGGCCGTACCTAGGAAACTCGAGGCGTCTCAGAGAGCGTTGACGTGCGAAAAGTCACATCTGTTGCTATAGTCACGCGATGGTTGTCAATATCAGCGAATTCCCTTGGTCGGTCATAGAAGAAAATACATGAAAATCAAACTTAGTCAAAATAATGAATACTGGAGTGTTGGGTCCAGTGAAGTGTATTTCAGAATTGAAAGGCCTCATACTTCATTTGAAGGAACGCTAGAAGGAACGCTTGTCGTTGAAGCAGATGGACTCGAGTATTTTCCTGCTGAAATTATTACACGAGAAGTGAAAACCCTGGAAGAAAATATCGAAGGTATTGTTCTCGTTCATGTGATGAAAAAGTCTGAAAAAATAGAGCGTGAAAATATCTCGCGCGCAAAACTTTCTTTTAAAGTTAATTAAGGAATAAAAAATGGGAACTACGGGTGAGACAGGCATATGGGACGTCGCACAAGTAACTGTGGATGTAGCAACTTCCGGAATTGTTGGCAGGGGTAGAATTGGGGGCGCGGCAGTAGAAGTAACCTCTAAGCGAGATGAACAGACGTTTGCTACCGAAGTTATTTCAGTCATTGATTCTCTTGACTGTTCTAACACGCAAAATATCATGGCTGCAGAAAGTAGCCACTAGGGGCTAAACACTCTCACAAAGTACTGTGGATATGGAAAAGTGGATCGAATGGATATTTTGGCTCCAAGGAGGCCTTGCCTGTATTTAATGGGCCCGATGATTTTGTGATCTATCCAGAGGTTTGAGTATATCAGCGTTCCGACAATAGCATCTGGGATTTAGGCGAGCTAGAGTGCGCGCTTATCAAAAGCAGGCTCTTTTAAAATTGACGAACCTAGGGTAATTGCTTGTGGTCCAGTCAAATTGGACTCACAAAATAGGAGACCCGCGCATGGGGTATAAGGTTGTCGTCGTTGGGGCCACAGGAAATGTGGGCCGCGAAATGCTTAACATTCTTGCGGAACGTGAATTTCCGGTTGATGAAATTGCAGCGCTCGCAAGCCGTCGATCTTTGGGAAGCGAGGTAAGCTTTGGTGAAAAGACGCTCAAGACCAAAGATCTTGCTGCTTTTGATTTCACAGGGTGGGATATTGCGTTCTTTGCGATTGGGTCCGAAGCAACCAAGGAATTCGCACCCAAGGCAGCGGCGTCTGGCTGTGTTGTGATCGATAATAGTTCGCTTTACCGGTATGATCCGGATGTGCCTTTGATTGTCCCCGAAGTGAACGCGGATGCTGTTATGGGCTATAGCAAAAAGAACATCATTGCGAACCCGAATTGTTCCACGGCTCAAATGGTAGTTGCCCTAAAGCCATTGCACGACCGTGCCACAATCAAGCGCGTTGTTGTCTCTACCTATCAATCGGTTTCCGGTGCTGGCAAAGAAGGCATGGACGAACTGTGGGAGCAAACCAAATCCGTTTATAATCCGGTCAAAGAGGTTCCGCCTGAAAAATTTGCCAAGCAAATCGCATTCAATGTCATTCCGCAAATTGACAGCTTTATGGAAGACGGCACAACCAAAGAAGAATGGAAGATGGTGGCGGAAACCAAGAAAATTCTGGATAAAAAGATTAAGGTAACTGCGACTTGCGTGCGTGTACCGGTTTTTGTCGGACACTCCGAAGCTTTGAACATCGAGTTCGAAGATTTCTTGGACGAAGACGAAGCACGTGACATTTTGCGCGAAGCACCGGGAATCATGGTGATCGACAAGCGAGAAGATGGTGGATACGTCACGCCAATCGAATGTGTTGGGGATTTTGCAACGTTTATTAGTCGCATTCGCCAAGACAGCACTATCGAAAACGGTTTGAACCTTTGGTGCGTGTCTGACAATCTTCGCAAAGGGGCGGCGCTAAATGCGGTTCAAATTGCAGAGGTTCTTGGACAACGTGCGTTGAAAAAAGGGTGACTCTCTAGGTCACGCCAGCCTTGATTATAGGTAAAAGCAAAGCGTCTGCACTGCAGGCGCTTTCTTGGTTTTAGACCAATGGCTATAGGGTTTGTCCAAAAGAGATTACATTCGATACCAACGCTTCCGTGCATCCTTTTGCAGCATGGGCTACTCCTTGTGCATCGAGATCATTTACCCCCGATCTCGAAAGAATGCATGGTGGCTAATTTAGCCATCGCCACGCTACGGCGTGAAAGTTGAGCTGATCCGGTGCCTTTGACACCGCATCCCTTACCTAAGGTACTGGGTCAGTTCTATTCTTCAAAGGCAGTCAAAATGATCAAAAAACACAAGTTGTTGCCTTTCGCGATGCGTTTTAAATCCAAATCTGTTTCTGAACATGCGTCAAATGACCAAGATGCGGTCACGCGCGACGAATTGGAGCAAATCTTTGCATATGAACTGCGGACTGCCAATTCACATATGTCCAAGCTCAAGATGTATTCAAAAGAGATACGCTTTTCCCAACAGCGCCGCTCTTAATGCTTTGACCTAGTTGGTTTGACCCAAACGGCGTAGTTCAGAGTCTAAATAGCAGCATATCCATCCGTCACTTCCTTTGAAATTTCAGGCTATTCAGCATGTAATCAAAGGGTCGTGTAACGGAGAAACCTTATGTCACTTGCTGTCAAAGCGCGGGCAAATCGTCAACGTGCCCTTGCTTACATCCATGACACCAAGCGCACGGAGCGTCCCCAAGCGCTTAGTTTTCTGGCTGGACTGGCGCGCCGTTATAGGGGCGCAAAGTGACCCTGTCGTGGATCATAACATTCCAGCGTACCTTCACCAATATCGGTCCAAAGACCGTGCAAGCTAAGTTCACCGCTTTCGACTGCCGAGCGCACGAAAGGGAATGTCATAAGGTTGTCCAAAGATGTCAGTACGGCTTCTTTTTCAAGGGCTGGAATACGTTCATCTTCGGGAAGGTCTTTGATGCGATCGTATCCTGGACGCAAAATATCCATCCAACGTCCAACAAAGCTGCTGGTTTTCTCAAGTTCGGGCGCAGCCCCGCTGCACATGTCGTGGCATCCTTTGACGCCGCCACAGCTAGAGTGACCCAAGATAATGACATGCGCAACCTTGAGCGCCGTTACAGCGTATTCGATAGCTGCACTGGTCCCGTGCTGTTCCCCGTCAGGAGAGTATCCAGGAACAAGGTTAGCGATATTACGGTGAATGAAAAATTCCCCCTGATCGGCGCCAAAAATCGATGTGACATGAACCCGAGAGTCACAGCAAGAAATGACCATAGCACGGGGGTGCTGCCCTTCGTTTGCCAATCTTTTGTACCAAGATTTGTTGTCTTGAAAAATTGTAGCATTCCAACCGTGGTAGCGTTGTACCAAGTAGGCTGGCAAAAGTTTTGCATGTTCCATCTAAAGTCCCATCTCGCAGTCCGTCAAATTTTCACACGTTTACGCCGAATTCAATTCGAATTCGAGCGAAATAATACAAACACGTCAACATTTTGGGAAGGGTACGATGCGAATTTGATTTTACCTCGGTCCCCAACAAGGAGTGTATGAATGTCCATCATCGCAATTCAAGAACCAATAGAGCGTTTAGAAATTGATCACCAACGCATGAGCGAACTTATCCGCGGTATGCCTTTGCCCGAAGTAGAAGATTTCTTTTTTGACACTGTCGAAGATATAGCCCAAGCCATCGGTCGTATTGAGCAGTGTCTGGAAACCGATGATTTTCGAAGCATGTATCGGGTCGCGGGTCGGGTTCGCGAAATGGCGTCCCGCGCGGGCTTTATGAAATTGTCCCATGTCGCCGCAGATTTGCAAATTGCGATTACGACATCAAACCATATTGCGCTATCCGCGATTTCCCAACGTTTGATGCGTGTGGGCGAACAAAGTCTGTTGGCGATGTGGGACAGTCGCATATATTCTTCTTAATCCCTCTTGAAGTGTTTATAAACAAGCGTAAGGCTATGTGAAACAACATAGGCTACCGCAATTATGACCTTGAAATTTTCTGTAAATTCTTCTGATGCCATCGCGACATATGTCTGCACACCAGATACGCTTGACGATCTTTTGGCGACACTTCCGCCTGCTGCCGCAACATGGGCACATGCCCAAGGATTCAAAGGTGCATACGGCCAAGCCATTACAATTCCATCTGAACAAGGCGCGATAACCTGTGCGGTGCTTGGTTTGGGCGACGAAGAGGCGCGCAAACGGTCACGATTTCATTTAGCTTCGGCGGCTGTAAATCTGCCTGCAGGAGTTTATTCACTCGCGAACGAATTGCCACTTGATGCGCCAGAATACGAAGTTCTGGGTTGGCTACTTTTGGGGTATGCCTTTGATAAATATGCGCATCACCCCGTCAAAGAACGTGGCCTTGTTGCACCGGACTGGATCGATGTGACAAAAATCGAAGCGATTGCAAACGCCGAAGCATTGTGTCGTGATTTAGTGAATACGCCGACGTCTGATTTGGGCCCCGATGCATTAGAAAAGGCCGTTCGTGACCTTGCGACTGCCCATGGTGCATCCATTGACGTGATCACAGGTGATGATCTGCTTGAACAGAACTTCCCACTGATTCACACCGTTGGTCGTGCGTCTGTAACGGCCCCACGGCTGATTGATATGCGGTATGGCACTACCGGTCCCAAGCTGACGTTGGTCGGCAAAGGCGTGTGTTTTGACACAGGTGGTCTGAACCTGAAATCGGGGGCATCCATGGGGACCATGAAAAAAGATATGGGTGGGGCCGCGAATACCATCGCGCTTGCTCATATGATCATGGCACTGAACGTTCCCGTTCAGCTACGCCTTTTGATCCCGGCAGTTGAAAATTCGGTAAGTGGAAATTCATTTAGACCAAGCGATATTTTGACTTCGCGGCTTGGTAAAACAGTTGAAATCAACAACACCGACGCAGAAGGGCGATTGGTTTTGGCGGATGCTCTGACCTATGCGAGCGAAGAGGATCCTGATTTGATCATTTCAATGGCGACCTTGACTGGCGCTGCGCGCGTGGCTGTTGGTCCAGACCTTGCGCCATTCTTTGCTGGGCGCGATCAAGACGCCCAAGCGATAATGAACGGGGGCAAAGCGGCGCTTGATCCGGTTTGGCGGATGCCGTTTCACGACCCATATGAACATTTGATTGAACCTGGCATTGCCGATTTGGACAACGCACCATCCGGTGGAATGGCTGGATCAATCACTGCTGCGCTTTTCTTGCGTCGGTTCGTTAAAAACCAAGATGCCTATATGCATTTTGATATTTTCAGCTGGCAACCTGTTGCAAAACCTGCCCGCAGCAAAGGCGGCTTTATGCAAGGACCACGTGCAATTCTGACGGCTTTGTCTGATATTCTAGGTGTGTGATGGATGCACGGCGCACTCCGGTTAATGACTTTGTTGCGGCCGATTATTTGCGCGCAACTGTGACGGCTCCGAAATATTCCAAGGGGCAGTTGGCGTCGATCAAAGACCCTATTGTTGATTTGCTAGCATCCCCGAGCGGAGCGCGTGATCGCCAGCTTTTGTTCGGGGCGCACGTTATGGTGTATGACAAACGTGCTGGATATGCCTTTGTTCAGGCGCAGGATGATCAATATGTCGGCTATGTCCCAATCGAAAGCCTTGGGCCGGTGCAGCCAATCACACATCAGGTCACAAACCTATCGACAACCACGTATATAGAACCCAGCTTCAAGGCGCGTGATTTGACGTGGCTTCCCCTTGGGGCGCGGGTTCAGATTACGGGTACATCGGGCAGGTTTTGCAACACACCACAGGGGTGGATTCCCCAAGAACATCTAACTGATATTGGCACACCGCCAAGCGATCCAATTGCCGTCGCCATGATGTTTTTGAATGTGCCATATTTGTGGGGTGGAAATTCAACGCTCGGCATTGATTGTTCGGGTTTGGTTCAAGTTGCATCGCGCCTTTGTGGGTTGGCGTGTCCGGCTGATAGTGATCAGCAGTTCGAAGAATTCGGAACCCTTTTGCCAAAAGGAAGCACCGTTCAAGCTGGTGACCTCTTGTTTTGGAAGGGGCATGTGGCGTGGGTCAAAGATGCAGATACGCTGCTTCATGCCAATGCGTATCATATGAAAACAGCACTGGAACCAATCACATCAGCTATTGACCGCATTGAAAACCAAGGCGATGGTCCAGTCATTGGCCACAAACGATTGGTCCTCTGAATAAGGAACGTAACAATGAGTGATCCATTCTTTCAACCCGTCTCAGGATTTGATTTGCCTCGGTTTGCTGGTATTCCAACCTTTATGCGGTTGCCTCATGTTGGTTTGGATCATCCACGGTTACGCGATGTGGATATAGGCATAATTGGCGTCCCTTGGGATTCGGGAACGACGAACCGCCCGGGTCCACGTCATGGTCCGCGTCAGCTGCGCGATGCGTCTACGATGATCCGCGCACAACACCCGACATTGGGGGTGCGTCCCTTTGAAAAAGTCAGCTGTGCCGATCTTGGTGATGTGGGTCCAAACCCTGCTGATATCCAAGATAGCATGGATCGGA
Organism: Paracoccaceae bacterium; assembly: GCA_024639125.1. Taxonomy (GTDB): domain Bacteria; phylum Pseudomonadota; class Alphaproteobacteria; order Rhodobacterales; family Rhodobacteraceae; genus JAHEJA01. Next base: position 791 of record JAHEJA010000053.1, on the reverse strand, counting down.
TCACTGATTTTTATAACGCCGTTATGAATGCAGGTATTTTGCCGCTGACGGCTGGGGGGGATCACCTTACTTCGTTGCCTGTGTTGCGCTCGGTTGCGCGGGACGGGGCGCTGGGCATGGTCCATTTCGACAGCCACACGGATTTGTATCACAGCTACTTTGATGGAACGATGTACACTCATGGCACGCCTTTTCGACGTGCCGTAGAAGAGGGGCTTTTGGATCCGCATCGTGTGGTTCAAATCGGCATCCGTGGAACTCAATACGACAGTGAAGACATGGATTTTGCCAAGGCGGTTGGCATTCGGATCATTACGATTGATGAATTCCATGATCGCGGCGTTGCAGATGTTATGGAAGAAGCACGCGATATCGTTGGCCAAAAACCAACATATGTTTCATATGATATTGATTTTGTTGACCCAACATTTGCACCAGGAACCGGCACCCCCGAAGTCGGCGGGCCAAATAGTTACCAAGCGTTGCAAGTCGTACGAGGCCTAAAGGGGATCGACATCGTTGGGGCGGATTTGGTCGAAGTATCACCTCCGTTTGATCCAAGCGGCGGCACTGCATTCTTGGGGGTTTCGATTATGTTCGAGCTTTTATGCCAGATGGTTCCAAGTTTCTGACTGCCAATCCAGAAAACAAACAATTTTGGTGAATAGTGGCTTGACGCGCGGTTCCAAAGATCCTACATGACAGCGCACTCGGCGGTGTAGCTCAGTTGGTTAGAGCAGCGGAATCATAATCCGCGTGTCCGGGGTTCAAGTCCCTGCACCGCCACCAAA
>JAHEJA010000037.1 GCA_024639125.1 Paracoccaceae bacterium | reverse complement strand
CATCCAAAGCAAGCCTTGCGCGATCCTGCAAACTATCCAGTGACATGAGGAATTCTATAAACGTCGCGCCACAGAACCTAAGAAGGCGGCGAATACGTTCGGTATTTTGATGAGACACCAAATAGGTCCCCAAATCTTCGTGCACATCTTGATGCGTTTTCCCCAACGTCTGTGCCAACGCCGAGATGACATCATATGTTTGGCGATCTGGATAATGTAACAACGCCTCAAAACTTAGACCAGGCGTGCCCATAGAACGGGTCAGCGCGTGCCATTTTTCGACACCATACGTATCAGTCGTGAAATTTTCGATAGATTTGTTAATTAGCCCATGCATCGTCGTGCCCTTTGTTAGACAACCAAAAGACAACACGATGGGTTACTATTTTCTAAACATGCAGGAACATTTTAGAAATCTGTGGGCGCGCCTCCTTCGGCTTTGCGACGTTCGACGAATTCTTGCAACTCTTGTCTGATGGCATCATCCATGGGCGGTTCTTCGAATTCTTCGATGATGCGTTTATAGATGTTATGGGCGCGTTCGGGGGTCCACATTCCGCCTGCCGCTTCCCAGCCTTCGTAGTTTTTCCAATCTGACAAAAACGGCTGATAAAACGCAGTCGTATAGCGATCTTGGGTATGCTGAATTCCAAAGAAATGCCCATCATTTCCGACCGCTTTGATCGCATCAAGCGCAATATCATCCGGAGTTGTCGCAAAGGTAGCAGGTTCCATATAGCGTTGAATTTGTTGCAATACCTCGCAATCCATGATGAATTTTTCTGGACTTGCGATCAGTCCGCCTTCTAACCAACCGGCGCTATGATAGACAAGGTTCGTGCCCGATTGGACCGCAGCCCACAGGCTATTTGACGTTTCCCACATCGCTTGACCATCAGGCACGTTAGCCGCGCAAACACCAGAAGACCGCATTGGCAGGTTATAGAACCGCGCCAATTGCCCCGTCATTTGCGTGGCGCGCATATATTCGGGGGTGCCAAACGCGGGCGCGCCTGATTTCATGTCAACATTAGATGTAAATGTTCCAATCGCACAGGCGGCACCCGGTCGAATAATTTGCGCCAACACAACAGCACACAGCGCTTCGGCCAAGGATTGTGCAACCGCGCCGGCCATTGTCACAGGTGCCATTGCCCCAGCCAAGGTAAAGGGGGTCACAATCAACCCTTGGTTTCGACGCGCCAAGCGCATCCAGCCATCCAGCATTGGAATGTCGTGCTTCAACGGAGAGGTCGAATTGATATTCGTATACATCCGTGGTTTTTCTTCGAATTCTTCGTGGGTTAAGCCGCCTGCGATACGGACCATTTCCATGACATCTTCTACGCGTTCCTTGCCTAACGAATAGGCATGCGCGACTTTGTCGGTGATTGTAAGCTTGTCATATAAAACATCCAAATGACGCACAGAGGCATGCACATCAACAGGTTCAACCGGATAGCCGCCAACAAAGTGAATACAGTTGAAATACTGGCTTAATTTCAACAAGTTTTTGCACATTTCGCGCGTGCCCGGGACTTTTTTGCCAAGCGACATATCCCAATAGTTGGGCGGCGACGAGACGTTCCCAAACAACATATATTTGCCGCCAATGATCAATTCACGATCAGGGTTGCGCGGGGTCATTGTCCATTGGCTTGGTGCTTTGGCAATCCATTCCATGACAAAATCACGCCCCATGCGGACGTTTTCACCGTTCACGGTACAGCCGGCATGTTTCAAAATATCCAAGGCTTCGTGGTTTAGGAATTCAATGCCAACTTCTTCGAGGATACGCATTGCACCATCGTGTATTGCCCAAACGCCCTCTTCATCCAGAGGTTCGGTTGGACGGTCCACATTGATTGGCAATCGCCATGGCATTTGCTCGATCACTGCGCCACCGCGTCGGGTTGCATTTCCAGAGCGGCCACCGCCGCGTTTACGTTTTGGTGCAGTATCAGACATTCACGCCTCCTTTGAACTTAGCCTAAGGAAACACAAAGGTGGCACATGCAATCCTGTCGATTACCGACGTCAGCCGTCGTTTTTAAAACCTTTGGCAAAAAGTAATAGGATCAAAGCCCCAAAAACACCGGAATTTCCCCGATATCGCCCAAAACGACATCAGCATACGGGGCAAGGTCACTGGTTTCAGCCATGCCCGTTAGAACCCCAATCGTATGCATCCCTGCCCGTTTGCCAGCAATGAGATCATGCGTACTGTCACCGACCATTGCCACCTCGTGCGGGTCTAAATTCATTTTGTTGGCAAACGCCAAAAGTGGTTCAGGATTAGGTTTTCCGCCATAGCCGCTATCGAAACCCGCGACAAAGTCCAAAACATCTAGCGCGTTCGCACGACTCATATGGGCGCGCGCGCCCTCTTCGCTATCGTTGGTCATCACACCCACAGCGATTCCCTTGGACTTTAGGTTCAATAAATACGCACGGAGTGGCACAACTTCTGATAACGCCACTTGCTGCGCTTTTTCTGTCAAATAGGTCGCCATATCATCCACGGACATTGTCGGGATGACACTCGCCAACAGCGCCGAAGCTTCGTAGTGAGTCCCTGCGATGATCGGGCTTGTGGGGCGAAAGCTTTGCGCGGCCAAATCAAAATCAGCAACATCAGCAAGGGCGGTCATTATGTTAGGATCACCACCGGCCAGCTCTGTCATTGCATCAATGGCCCAGCTGTTCCAAGTGGTGCGAAAATCAAACAAAGTTCCGTCCTTGTCGAATAATAAACCATTTATTTTCATAGCGCTATGTCCAATTTATCTGTTCACCACCTGGCAACGTCTGACGTGCCGGTGACATCAATTCAGGGGCCAGCCCCGTGTCATCACAAGCCGATGTCACCCAGGCGTCATCCATTAAAACAAAATCAAGCACAGCCCCCAGGAATTCCGGCGATTTAGCATTATTCCGCAAATCATCACCGCTTGCGCCGGTGGCCCCTAAAAAGAGCGGCAACAAGTCCTCATTTCCAACCAACCATGTCAAAATGGTCAATGCATAGGTTTCGGCAAAATCGCGTGTCATCGTGCTTTCCTTTCCCGTCTCAAGGGTTTGTTAACCCAATTAGTGAAAATTGAAACAAACAAAATTAAAATTTTCATGAAGTGGCTTCGGAATGTCTGCTAAAATTTTACTGATTGATCCTTTGGCAACGAACCGTATTACATTTGGGTTTAAACTTAGAAAAGCCCATTATGTCGTGACAAGCGTCGCATGTTTGGACGAGCTGCATGCGGATTATGGGAATTTGCATTGGGATTTGATTCTACTTGGTGCCCAAGACAGCGTCGAAATTGACCGTATCAAAGCGGACAAATCCTTAAACAAGCTGCCCATCATTGCAATCTATGACCAAGATATCCCCTTTGATCGGCTTGCTTTGCTAAAAGCAGGCGCAGATGAAGTGCTTGCCAAGCCAATTGGGGAAAAAGTGCTTTTGGCAAAAATCAGGTCTCTGTTGCGCATGACCCATTCTGCCAAGGAACTGAGACTGCGCGAAGACACGAACAGAATTCTGGGGTTTCACGAAGCGCCAAGTGGCTATGCCGCCCGCCCAAAATGCGTCATTATTTCAGACACGCCGCGCAAGCAAAGTTTTCTGGCCGAGCGCCTTGCTGATATACGCAATATTTCGTTTCAATGGATGACCCGCAACGATTTTTATGCCCTAGGGGATGATGTTGCATCTGGGGATTGCTTTATTTTGTGCCTAGCAGAACATACGCCGCGCACGTCGATCAATTTATTGCTGGAAATGCGGTCGAATATAGAAACCAGACATTGTGCAATTCTGGTTGCAGCCATCGAAGACGCGACACATTCGGCAATGGATGCATTGGATCTTGGTGCGAATGATGTGCTGCTTACGAGTTTTAGCGCTCAAGAGGTCGAACACCGCATTACGGCGCAAATTCAGCACAAGAAAACCAACGACCGCCTAAGGGAATCCGTCCAAGCCGGCCTAGATGCCGCCCTGAATGATCCGCTAACGGGATTATACAATCGTCGCTATGCGATGACGCATTTGAACCACTGTGTGGAAAATGCCCGCGATGGCAGATCTGACCTTGCTGTGATCTTGGTCGATTTGGATCACTTCAAAGTCATTAATGACACCTATGGTCATACGGTCGGCGACACAGTGTTGGTCAACGTCGCCCAGCGCCTTAAGGAAGCCGTTCGTGCATCGGATATGATCGCGCGTATCGGCGGCGAAGAATTCATGATCCTTTTGGTGGATACGCCGCCGGCCATCGCCCAAACCTTGGCTGATCGCTTGTGCCGTGTGATTGCAAGCACGGTCTTACCCGATATTGCGCATCCCATTACGGCAAGCATGGGGCTTAGATCATTTCTACCACAGGCCCAAGACACGTCTCCGCAAGAGCTTTTTAATCAAGCAGACACCGCGCTCTATCAAGCGAAATCCAATGGCCGAAATCAGGTGGCGGCTTTCATACCAACCAGCATGATAGCGCCAACCGTGACAGTGCAACGCAGCTAAATCCCTTGCTCTAATGCAGGATTAAGGGTTTAAACCTCTTGGAATGTACCACTGTATACAAAGGAGGGCGTGCCTTGAATTATTCAGACGTCTACAAGGGTTGGCAACAAGATCCAGAGGGATTTTGGTTGGACGCAGCAAAAGCAATTGATTGGGTCAAAGCCCCGACCAAAGCGTTAGATGACGCAAACGCGCCGCTATACGAATGGTTCACAGATACAGAGGTCAATACTTGCTATAATGCCGTTGATCGTCATGTTGTCGCGGGCAATGGGGATCGCACCGCGATCATCTATGACAGCCCCATCACCGACACAAAATCCAAGATCAGCTACGCCGAATTGCAAACCAAAGTCGCGTTACTTGCTGGTGCGATGGCTGCAAAAGGCATCACCAAAGGCGACCGCGTCATTATCTATATGCCGATGGTTCCCGAAGCCTTGGTTGCGATGTTGGCATGTTCGCGGATTGGTGCGATCCACTCTGTGGTGTTTGGCGGATTTGCGTCAAATGAATTGGCAGTCCGCATTGATGATGCGAAACCGAAAATGATCCTTGCGGCGTCCTGTGGTTTGGAACCGAACCGCGTGGTCGCGTATAAACCATTGATTGATGGGGCAATTGATCTGTCTGATCACAAACCAGACAGTGTCTTTATTTTCCAACGTGAACAATGTCCCGCCTCTTTGATCGAGGGACGTGACTATGATTGGAACGACGTCCAAAACGGCGTAACACCCGCCGATTGTGTACCTGTCAACGGCAATCATCCTGCCTATATCCTATATACATCTGGCACCACAGGCGCGCCCAAAGGCGTGGTCAGAGCAACCGCAGGTCATCTGGTCGCTTTGAACTGGACCATGAAGAACCTGTACAACGTCAATCCGGGTGATGTATTCTGGGCAGCCTCGGACGTTGGTTGGGTCGTCGGTCATAGCTATATTTGCTACGGCCCTTTGATCCACGGCAACACAACAATTGTATTCGAAGGAAAACCAATCGGCACCCCCGATGCAGGAACATTCTGGCGCGTTATCAACGAACACAATGTGCGCAGTTTCTTTACCGCGCCAACAGCATTTCGCGCCATCAAACGCGAAGACCCCAAAGGCGAATTCAAAAAGAAATATGACCTGTCCTGTTTGAATGCCCTTTACCTAGCGGGCGAACGCGCAGACCCAGATACAATCCATTGGGCGCAAGATCTTTTGGGCGTACCGGTTGTCGATCATTGGTGGCAAACCGAAACAGGCTTTGCGATCGCTGGCAACCCACTTGGCATCGAAGCCCTTCCCATCAAAGTCGGAAGCCCATCGGTGGCAATGCCCGGTTATGATGTCCAAATTCTAGACGAAGGCGGCAATCAAATGAAACCCGGTGAATTGGGCGCAATAGCGATTAAATTACCGCTGCCTCCGGGGACTTTGCCGACGCTTTGGAATGCCGAAGATCGATTTAAGAAATCATACCTGAATACCTTTCCTGGGTATTATGAAACTGGGGATGCAGGTATGATCGACGAAGACGGATATCTATACATTATGGCGCGAACAGATGACGTCATCAATGTCGCCGGTCACCGTCTGTCCACTGGCGCCATGGAAGAAGTTCTTGCCAATCATCCAGACGTTGCCGAATGCGCGGTCATTGGCGTGGCTGATCAACTCAAGGGCCAGATGCCCGTTGGTTTCCTTTGTTTAACCAAGGGTGTGAACCGCCCACATGACGAAATCGTCAAAGAATGCGTAAAAATGATGCGCGATCAAATCGGTCCTGTCGCTGCTTTCAAGCTGGCTGTTGTTGTAGACCGCTTGCCCAAAACGCGCTCTGGTAAAATTCTACGCGCGACTATGGTGAAAATTGCGGACAGCGAAACGTACAAATTGCCCGCAACCATTGATGATCCGGCGATTTTGGATGAAATCAAAGACGCGTTGCAAACCATCGGCTATGCAAAATAAATCAAAAGGCCCGCAAATAACGCGGGCCTTTTTATACGAATTGTTCCCGAATCAATCGCTCTTCTAATCCATGTTCGGGATCAAACAAAATGCGATGCGCGACGCTGTCGTCGGATCGGATATCAACGGCGATCACATCCTTGAACGACCGACTATCCGCATCCGCCATCATGGGACGCTTTTCTGGCTCTAGCACTTCAAACCTGACATGAGCGCGCTTTGGTAACAATGCCCCGCGCCACCGCCGCGGCCGATAAGCATTCAAAGCCGTCATGGCCAATACACCCGACCCGATTGGCAAAATCGGACCATGCGCGGAATAGTTATACGCGGTCGATCCAGCCGGCGTTGCTAACAAAATACCATCAGAAACCAATTCTTGCATGCGGGTTTTTCCATCAACCAAGATGCGCAATCGCGCCGCTTGCGGACCTGCGCGCAACATGGACACTTCGTTAATAGCCAGCGCAGAATGCGTGCTGCCATCCGCACAGGTTGCCGTCATGCTTAGGGGGTTGATCACTTCTTCTACGGCTTGACCAAGCCGATCCACCAGATTTTCTTCGTTATAGGAATTCATCAAAAACCCAACGGTTCCGCGGTTCATCCCATAAACCGGCGCGCGCAAGCCCTGCGTTTGATGCAAAGTTTGCAACATAAACCCATCCCCCCCCAAAGCGACGATAAAATCGGCGTCTTCCATCGCGGTCTGCCCATAGGTCTGCACCAAGGAACCAAGTGCATCTTGGGCCGCATCCGAAGGGCCAGCAGTAAAAGCAATTTTGTCGCTCATAATTGGCAAAGTTTCCTAAAGGCATATCTTGGATACGAAACAAACATAAATTTCACCAAAGCACCAGAGATGGCGCGCAATTTCAGCGCAGCGTCGCATTCTAGCCTTTCACCGCCCTAAAGTTTCCGATAGGAAATCCCCAAGAGTAACCCTTTGACCGGAGTGTCTGACACATGAGCGCATCTTCACGCGATACTGGCTTTTTTACGCAATCACTATCTGACCGCGATCCAGAGCTATTCGGATCCATCACCAATGAATTAGAACGTCAACGCAATGAAATCGAATTGATTGCGTCTGAAAACATCGTCTCCGCCGCCGTTATGGAAGCCCAAGGCAGCGTGATGACCAACAAATACGCCGAAGGCTATCCAGGCCGTCGCTACTATGGCGGTTGCCAATTCGTCGACGTCGCCGAAAACCTAGCGATCGAACGCGCCTGCAAACTGTTTGGCTGCGACTTTGCTAACGTTCAACCAAACTCAGGATCCCAAGCAAACCAAGGCGTTTTCCAAGCGCTCTTGCAACCGGGTGATACAATATTGGGCATGTCTTTGGACGCAGGTGGTCACTTGACTCATGGCGCTGCGCCAAACCAATCGGGCAAATGGTTCAATGCGGTTCAATATGGCGTCCGCAAACAAGACAACATGCTCGATTATGATCAAGTCCAAGAACTTGCCACAGAGCATAAACCCAAATTAATCATTGCCGGTGGCTCTGCGATCCCGCGTCAAATCGATTTTGCAAAAATGCGCGAAATTGCCGACAGCGTGGGGGCTTACCTTCATGTTGATATGGCGCACTTTGCCGGTCTCGTCGCCGCGGGTGAACATCCCTCTCCGTTCCCTTATGCAGACGTCGCAACCACAACGACACACAAAACATTGCGCGGCCCACGCGGCGGCATGATCCTGACCAACAACGAAGCTTTGGCCAAAAAATTCAACTCTGCGATCTTCCCGGGCATCCAAGGCGGACCTTTGATGCATGTGATTGCAGCCAAAGCCGTCGCTTTTGGCGAAGCGCTTCAGCCAGAATTCAAAACATATATGCAAAACGTGATTGCAAATGCCCAAGCCCTTTCGGATCAACTGATCAAAGGTGGATTGGACACGGTCACACACGGCACAGATACGCATGTCGTCTTGGTTGACTTGCGCCCCAAAGGCGTAAAAGGCAATGCGACCGAAAAAGCATTGGGTCGCGCGCATATCACATGTAACAAAAACGGTGTTCCGTTTGATCCCGAAAAACCAACAGTAACCTCTGGCATTCGCCTTGGCTCTCCTGCTGGCACCACGCGTGGGTTTGGCGAAGCCGAATTCCGCCAAATCGCGGATTGGATCATCGAAGTGGTGGATGGACTTGCCGCAAATGGCGAAGACGGCAATGCCGATGTCGAAGCCAAAGTGCGCGCAGAAGTCGACGCAATGTGCGCAAACTTCCCAATCTATCCAAACTTGTAAACCTACCAGAGTGTCCCTTTATCGGGGCACTCTTTTGCTTCATCTTTGTAAAAATACTCAGGGTGAATGGCGCTTGCGCCAGAGGGCAACGCCCTTTTCAGTAGTCGTTTTCCAAATGCTGATGAACCGTCAACCGCTCCAACACCAAAGGCGCAACATTGGCCAATTTATCTGCTGCACGCAAAAACGCTTGTGGATCTTCGATTGGCAAATGCGCAATATCGTTCGCTGAATAGTGCCACCATTTCAAAGACTGAAACTCGGGTATCAAAGAGTCTGGTATTTTATATTTTATCACACGCGCTGGAACCCCGCCGACGACGGCGAAATCTGGAACATCGCGCGTCACAACTGCACCAGCAGCAATGATCGCACCATCACCAATATGTATCCCACGCCGCAAGCGCACATCTTGCCCGATCCAAACATCGTTCCCGATGGAAACGGCTCCCTTTCGCTCATCAAAATGGCGCGTAACTCCCTCAACCCCATACCGCTTCAAACGTTTGGCTTTATAGAACACAGGGCTCGACGACACCCATTCCGACGGGTGCGCATTTCCAATCACTTCAACATTTTCTGCGATTGAACAATAGCGCCCAATGGTCGTCACACCGCCCA
>JAHEJA010000009.1 GCA_024639125.1 Paracoccaceae bacterium | reverse complement strand
TCAGAACTTCAACCTGCCGTAACTTCATGACAATCTCTTCAGGCTTGGGTCTCTTAATGGCCATCTCTGGTCCTCCGTTTTCCTAACTATAGGGTCGGACCACTACAAAGGGGGAGGCTCACCCCCTTTAGCGATGCTTCCAACAGGGACTTGTTGTCGGAAATTTTTGACCGAATCGATCCAAGATCTGATTTTGCCAACTGCGGATTTTGTGCTAAATCTTTTAACAATGCTTCTTTGGAATTCAGCAAATGTTCTAGCTCATCAAATGCCCCTGCTTTTAGAATTTCACGTTCTTTATCCAATAGGTCATGCAATTTTTCTATGGTCAGGTGTGACATTTATTTCCCCCTGACGAGTGCGTTAAAAATATGTTCCGTCAATCCAAACCCATTCGTTTTAGTTAATGCATCAGATTGCGCATGGGTCAGGAAGGATTGAAATTGCTCTTCTCCTGCGCTGTTGAAAAAATCACTAGGTTTACCGAATCCTGATGTGCGCAGCATTTCGGCAATGAATTGGCTTTCAATTTTTTGGGCTGCGGACCAAAGTGGTTCGTTTGCCTGACTTCGAGCAGGAATCGAAACGTTGATTTCCATAGGCTATCCTTTGACTAAATAATTTTTAGATATTTGCGCCATCACGGTAAACATACGGTAACTAAATTGGGAAATACTGCATTTGCGTTCAATCAGGAGTGTTCATGCAGGTATTATCAGAGGCTATGCTGGCTAGTTTCAAGCCAAACACGGACCTTGCTAAGGTTGAATTCAACACAACCGTTGCACAGGAGTTGCCTATTAATTTGGCCGGATTCGCGGGGCTTTTTATTGATAAGCCGATGCCAGAGGCGCCATTTTCCGCGGATGTTCATTCTGAACCGGATACACATGAGGCAATTCTAGAAAAAATGGGCGTGCCATTGGTTAAAGAAATGGTTGATGTGCCTGTGTTGGAAATTGAAATCGCGGCACCTTTGGAAATTACGCCAGTATTTGTCAAACCGCGCGATGTGGCTTTCGTACAAATTGCTCCTGCTTCCGTTAATGAGCATCAGAATCTTCACGCGGATACGACCCCTCAGGCGCTTCACGTTTCGCGTACAAACAATAGTGTGCCAGAAATAGCCATTGAAATTGATGAAAAGCCCGTGTTGTCGCATGCGCCAAAGGTGCCACAGCTTATATCAAACGGGCATACCAATCCGCCTGATTCTGAAGGTATCAAAATTGATAGTAATGGCAGCGCACGTTTTTCATATTTTTCAGTATATCCCGTTCCTTTAGCTAATCCTCGCCAGGTGGAAGGATTGGCAACTAAGGCAAGCCGCCAAACGCTTACTGCGCCAATGCAGCTTCAGGTAGAGCGACATGTGACAGAAGCACTAGGGCCAGCAACGGCCATTGGTCAAAGCCGCGATGTAGTGAACCAGCCTGATCATGTGACGACCCGGACAACATCCGTGGAACACCAAATCATCGCGCAAGTTTCCGAAAAATTATCAATGCTTAAAGATAAGACACTTGAAATTCAGCTTGCGCCAAAAGAATTGGGGAAAGTGGTTTTTTCTGTCACCACAGCAGAATCAGGAAGTGTTACCGTTGCGATTTCAACGGAAAGAGAGGATGTTTCGCACCTCATGCGGCGCCATATAGAAGAATTCGCACGCGAATTTCAACGATTGGGGTTTGGCCAAGTAAGCTTCTCTTTTTCTGAACAGTCACAGAATCGAACGTCCAGCCCCCAAGATAGCGAAGATAAGGCCACTGCTCCGCTTTCAGAATTAGAAGATATCCAGCCCACTTTGATGACCATGTCGACTGGTGTCGACATTAGATTATAGGAAAAGTTAATGGAAATTACAGCAGCAAGCACTGGTGTGTTGGGGGCCAAATCCGGGACCACGACAGCATCTAAATTAAATTCTGATTTCGAAACATTTTTGAAAATGTTGACAACTCAGATGAAGAATCAAGATCCGTTAAATCCGGTGGATTCAACAGAATATGCAACGCAGTTGGCAATGTTTACCTCGGTTGAACAGCAAGTTTTGACCAATGATAGATTAGCGTCAATACAGGATACCTTGGTTGGGAATGAGTTGGTTCAAGTATCAGGTTGGGTTGGCAAACAAGCCCGCATAGAAGGGCCATTCAAGTTGGGTGATACTCCGCAACAATTTGAATTTACTCCATCGGCCAATAGCGATCAGCGTTTTCTAGTTATCCAAGACGCGCTTGGTCAGGTGATCGCTTCGAAACCTATTGCGCTAGGGGACACCCAAGCAGAATGGGACGGGTCCGCGGGAACAGTGGGTGCGAGCTATTCTGCAAGCGTGCAAATCCTAGATGCAGATGGCAATACGATCTCTGAAACGCCAGCCGCTTATTACGCGGAGCTAACTGAAATGCGATTATCAAACGGGTCGGTTAGCGCCATTCTGACGAACGGCTTGACGATACCGCTGTCCAGTATTCTTGCATTGCGAAAATCAGAGCAAGGTTAGAACAAGCTGAACCAAACTGGCGCCAACGACACCACCGGCAATGGCCCATACTGATTTGCGTTGTGTCCAGTGGATATGCGGTGTGTTGTCTTCTTCTGCTTGCTTGATTAACGCCGCTTCGACCAACCCCGGTAAACGGGGGCCAAAACGTGCAATCACTTTGGCGGTCTTGGCAAGGTCTGTAATCACGGCACGTGGGCCGATACTATCGCGTATGTAACCTTCGACAATCGGTTGGGCAACGTTCCAAATATTGATCTGTGGATTAAGTGACCGAGCAACGCCTTCGACGACAACCATTGTTCGCTGTAGCAAAATCAACTCGGTACGCGTTTCCATGCCGAATCGCTCTGTGACTTCGAACAAATAATTCAAAAGACGCCCCATAGAAATATGCGTTGCATCCATGCCAAAAATTGGTTCGCCCACTGCGCGCAAAGCACGTGCAAATTCATCTACGTCTTGGTCATTCGGAACATAACCTGCTTCAAAATGTACTTGAGCGACGCGTTTGTAGTCACGGCGAATAAAGCCAAACAAAATCTCGGCATAAACGCGGCGGGTGTATTCATCGATATGACCCATGATGCCGAAATCATAGGCGATAATATCACCTGAATGGGAAACTTTTAGATTGCCTTGGTGCATATCTGCGTGGAAAAATCCGTCACGCAAAGCATGAGATAAAAAGAGCTGCAAAACGCGCTCACCAAGGGCCGTTCGGTTCAAACCTGCGGCGTCTAATGCAGCGTTATCGCCCAGTGGCAGCCCTTCGGCCCAGTCGAGCGTCATAACACGGCGTCCCGAAAGACCCCAATTGATCCGAGGCACGACAAAACCATCGTCATTTTCGGTATTGGCGGCGAATTCTGAGGCGGATGCGCTTTCTAGACGTAGGTCCAGTTCGCCCAATACGACGCCTTCAAAGTGTTTTATCACTTCCAATGGGCGCAGACGGCGGGCGAACGGGGCGAGAATTTCAACGATACTCGCCGCTAGGAAAAATGCATCAACATCTTTGCGAAAGGCGCGTTCAATTCCGGGGCGTAACACTTTGACGGCGACGGCTTCGCCTGTTGCAGCGATGCGCGCTTTATGAACCTGAGCGATTGATGCGGCGGCTACGGGTTCGCTGAATTCAGAAAAGACGTCATCGGGATTTAATCCGGTTTCTTCTAAAAAACATGCCTTGGCAACGTCCTTGGAAAAGGGGGGTAATTTGTCCTGAAGCACGCGCAATTGCTGGGCTAGTTCGTCACCAACAACGTCTGGGCGGGTCGAAAGAACCTGACCAAATTTGATGTAAGCAGGTCCAAGCGCTGTTAATGCACGGGTCAGGGGGGGCATTTTCGCATCCCCTTTTAGGCCAAGCCATTTAAACGGCCATCCCAAAACACGCGCAGCCACGCGCAACGCTGGGGGGGCTTCAAAGGCGTCCAGCACAACTTTCATTGCACCTGTGCGCTCTAGCGTTGCTCCCGTGCGGATCAGCCGCCAAATATTATGAGGTCCGCGCACTTAGATTTTCCATCCAGAATGAAGACAGGCAACGCCCATAGTTAAATTGCGATATTTTGCGTTTTCGAATCCCGCTTGGCGTACCATGTTCAAAAATGTGTCTTGGTCCGGAAATTTGCGAATTGATTCAACCAAATACTGGTAGCTGTCTCGATCATTCGCGATGATTTGCCCCATGACAGGAATCACATTGAATGAATACCGATCATATGCCCATTGCATGGACGCGTTAGGGATTTGCGAAAACTCTAGGACCATCAAGCGCCCGCCTGGTTTTAAAACACGATAGGCTTCGTTCAAGGCTTCTTGGGGGCGCGTCACGTTTCGAATGCCAAAGCTGATAGTATAAACGTCAAACGTGTTATCATCAAAAGGAAGCTTCATCGCGTCCCCAACAACCCAATCAAGCTGATCTGCTTTTTGTGTGGCTTCGGCACGCTTGCGGCCTTCGACAAGCATTGGTTCGGTTAAATCAAGCACCGTTGCATGTGCGTTGCCGGCCCGCTTTAGGAACCGAAACGAAATATCGCCAGTGCCACCCGCAACATCCAGCAACCTTTGACCTGCGCGAGGCGCAAGCCAATCCATCATGGCATCTTTCCAGATACGGTGGATCCCTACGGACATCACGTCATTCATGATGTCGTATTTAGAAGCCACGGATCCAAAAACACCTTGGACGCGTCCAGCTTTTTCAGATTCAGGCACGGTTTGGAACCCAAAATGCGTAGTGTTGTCGGTGTTATCGGTCATGGCAAAGTACCTCTGATTATTGCTTAGACTTATAGACTTTGTCGCTAAGGATACAATGTGGCAGATAGCCTTTGTCTGCTTGGATTGCCACATTTTGGCGGAATTAATTTCACAGTTGGCCCTGTTCCTGATGTGGGTTAGCCCCTAATTGTCATTTATATGTTCATCAAAAGGTCCGCGCCATGCCAGAATTACCCGAAGTTGAAACCGTAATGCGTGGTCTTACTCCTGCGATGGCTGGGAATGTTATCATCCGCGCTGCGGTCAATCGTCCGGATCTACGATGGCCGTTTCCGGATCGTATGTCTGCGCGACTCGAGGGTCAGAAAGTGTTGGGTCTACGCCGACGTTCAAAGTACATATTGATTGATCTGCAAGGTGGTGAGACGCTTTTGGTTCATTTAGGAATGTCGGGTCGCATGATGGTGTCTGGTGATCCTTTGGGGCAATTCGTTCATGAGCATCCCAAAGCGGCAAAGCATGATCACGTAGTTTTGGATATGGCCAATGGAACGCGCATCACATTTAACGACCCGCGTCGGTTTGGGGCCATGGATTTGCTAGATACTGCGACGGCACAATCACATCCTTTATTGGCGGATATTGGGCCAGAGCCGCTTGGGAATGAGTTTAACGAATCATACCTGAAAGATCGCCTAAAGTCGCGCCGCTCCCCTATCAAAACCGCACTGTTGGATCAGAAATTGGTTGCTGGGCTGGGAAACATCTATGTGTGTGAAAGCCTATATCGCGCAAAAATTTCACCTGAAACGCTTGCTCTTAATGTCGCAGCTAAAAAAATGAA
Source organism: Paracoccaceae bacterium (assembly GCA_024639125.1). Classification (GTDB taxonomy): domain Bacteria; phylum Pseudomonadota; class Alphaproteobacteria; order Rhodobacterales; family Rhodobacteraceae; genus JAHEJA01. The sequence continues at coordinate 41,346 of JAHEJA010000009.1, read as the reverse complement.
TGCGCTTGTTCCAATCATCCGAGATGTGCTTTTGCAGGCGATTGACGCGGGGGGATCTTCGCTAAAAGATTTTCGACAAGCAGACGGAGAACTTGGTTATTTTCAACATGTTTTCGACGTTTATGGACGTGAAGGTGACGCCTGTCACGGTTCGAATTGTACCGCACACATAGCACGTATCGTGCAAGCTGGGCGAAGCACCTTCTATTGTCCGTCCTGTCAAAGATAACTTGATCCGTTTGTTAATCGTGGTAATCAACGTGTCTGAGCGAAACGACTGAAAGACTAAGTAATGGCCTATGAAACGATCATTGTAGAGATCGAAGATCACATCGCGTTAATCAAACTAAATCGTCCAGATGCAATGAATGCATTGAACGATCAGCTTTTGACAGAATTGTGTGATGCTTTGAAATCTGCGCAAAACAACGACAAAGTGCGTTGTATTGTTCTCACAGGATCAGAAAAGGCCTTTGCCGCTGGTGCTGACATCAAAATGATGAGCTCAAAGAGCTTTGTTGACGTGTTCACCGAAGATTTGTTCACACCAGAATCAGAACAAATTCTTGCGGTTCGCAAGCCTATCATCGCAGCTGTATCTGGCTATGCGCTGGGCGGTGGTTGCGAATTGGCTATGATGTGCGATTTTATTATCTGTTCTGATACAGCGAAATTTGGACAGCCTGAAATCAACCTTGGTGTATCCGCTGGTTTGGGTGGTACGCAGCGGCTGACACGCTTTATTGGTAAATCCAAGGCTATGGATATGAACCTAACGGGTCGTTTCATGGAAGCAGACGAAGCAGAGCGCTGTGGATTGGTAAGCCGGATTGTGCCCGCCAAAAAATTGATCGAAGAAGCCATGTCAGCAGCGACCAAGATTGCTGAAAAATCCATGATTACGACCATGGCGGTCAAGGAAATGGTGAATCGGTCTTATGAAACAACGCTCCGCGAGGGGCTATTGTTTGAACGCAGAGTGTTCCATTCGTTATTCGCAACAGAAGACCAAAAAGAAGGCATGGCAGCCTTTATGGAGAAGCGCGAAGCGCAATTCCGAGATAAGTAGTGCTGAGTACGCGTTTTTTAGGGCGTTTTTTCAAACGACCTGTTGACTCGAGACGGAGTCAGGCCTAAAGACCCGAACTCAGAATAGATGAAACCCAAGCAATGGGATGAGAGACATATGGCAAATACGCCTCAATCCAAAAAGCGCGCTCGTCAAACCGAACGCCGCACTGAAGTAAACAAAGCACGCCGTTCACGTATTCGTACGTTTCTACGTAAAGTAGAAGAAGCGATTACAAGCGGTGACAAGGATGCAGCGTCATCCGCTCTGCGCGCGGCTCAGCCTGAGCTAATGCGCGGTGTGACAAAAGGTGTTTTCCACAAAAACACTGTTTCGCGCAAAATGTCGCGTTTGTCTGCTCGTGTAAAAGCAATCGCTTAAGCACGAATAAAAATTAGTATTTAAAAAGGCGCTGCAGATTCTGCGGCGCTTTTTTAGTGTCTAAAGTATCGTTATTTTAACCTCAGAGATTCTTTTTCAAGAAAGCCTGAGTCAAGTAAGAAGATCGGTTGCGAGCATCGCAAACAAATTGCTAGTGTCATCGTTATCGCGAGTCACTTCGCAAGAGAGTTGGACCTTCGGACGAATGCTTAGCTTACTGCTCTGGGTGTTTACCAAGGTTTCTGCCAACGTCATAAAAAACAAAATTTGGATATTCTGCATTTGCGGGCCAAATAGATTTTGTGATGTTTGTAGACCTTTCTGCTTGGTGATGTTGTGTTGGCATAGGACGCGTTGGGGAATGCGGTTTTTGTCGTAATGTTACAGCAAGGTTAAAGGCAACATGATGAAAGACCATTGGGGAGCGATCCAAGCCAATTTGAAGAACACAATTGGTCAAAACAATTATTCAAATTGGATCGAGCCTCTCGACTTTCATTCCATTGATGACGGCGTTGCGACCTTTAGCGTTCCCACTAATTTCATGGGTAATTATGTATCCCAAAATTTTGGCGAATTGTTGCTATACCAACTATCCACGGTGGTTGATGATGTGCGTCGCGTAAAGTTTCAGGTTACCAACGCTGCTGCGCCGAAAATTGCCAAACCGACAGAGCCTAAACCTATTGCGGTCGAAACGGCATCCAAAGAAGATCAACTTGTCGGCGCTCCACTGGATGCACGGTTTACTTTTGATACCTTTATTGTCGGTAAGCCGAACGAATTAGCCCACGCAGCGGCCCGCCGTGTTGCCGAGGGTGGTGTGGTGACCTTTAACCCCTTGTTCCTCTATGGTGGGGTTGGTTTGGGTAAAACTCACTTGATGCACGCTATTGCGCACGAGCTTCAAATTCGGCGGCCAGACCTAAATGTCCTTTATCTGTCGGCTGAACAATTCATGTACCGTTTTGTCCAAGCGTTGCGGGACCGCAAAATGATGGATTTCAAACAACTGTTCCGTTCCGTTGATGTTTTGATGGTAGACGACGTTCAATTCATCGCCGGCAAAGATAGCACGCAAGAAGAATTCTTTCACACGTTCAACGCCTTGGTTGATCAGGGCAAACAGATCATCATTTCTGCTGATCGCGCCCCTGGCGAGATCAAAGACCTAGAAGATCGCATCAAAAGCCGGCTTCAGTGTGGTTTGGTGGTGGATCTTCACCCGACTGATTATGAACTTCGACTTGGCATTCTGCAGTCCAAGGTCGAAACACAAAAATTTCAGTATCCCGACCTTAAAATCGATAATAATGTTTTGGAATTTTTGGCACTGCGCATTTCTACGAACGTACGTGTTCTTGAGGGTGCGTTGACGCGTCTATTTGCGTTCGCGTCGCTTGTTGGGCGACCAATTACCCTTGAGTTGGCTCAGGATTGCTTGGCGGATGTATTGCGAGCATCTGAACGCAAAATCACGGTCGAAGAAATTCAGCGCAAAGTATCAGAGCATTATAATATCCGTTTATCTGACATGATCGGTCCTAAACGCGTGCGGACGTATGCGCGTCCGCGACAAGTTGCGATGTATCTCGCTAAACAAATGACCAGCCGCAGTTTGCCTGAAATTGGGCGTCGTTTCGGCGGTCGTGATCATACAACGGTTATGCATGGCGTGAAGCGGATCGAAGAGTTAAAATCCCAAGACAGCCAAGTCGCAGATGATATCGAAATGTTGCGTCGCGCTCTAGAAGCATAAATTCACAAAATCTTGTTGTAAAACACCGTTCAGAGGCGCACATCCCCTTGACGGTGTTTTGTTTTGAGGAAACAACAAAGAAAAGACTTGAGCCGGTTCAATAATAGGATACCTTATCCTTCCGGCATTGAGAGGAGATTACGACATGAAACTGAGCATTGAACGCAGCACATTGCTAAAGGCAGTGTCACAGGCGCAATCGGTGGTCGAGCGTCGCAACACTATTCCAATCCTTGCCAATGTTTTGATCGAAGCCGAAGGTGAGCATGTCCATTTCCGTGCGACTGACCTTGATATCGAAGTTGTAGACAAGGCTTTGGCGCAGGTAGAACGCGCAGGGGCGACGACTGTGTCGGCAGTGATGCTTCATGAAATCGTTCGCAAATTGCCAGACGGATCATTGGTCACTTTGACGGATGACAGCGCCAAAGGCCGCCTAACAGTAGAAGCCGGGCGTTCCAATTTTTCTTTGGCAACACTACCCAAAGAAGATTTCCCGATCATGGCAACTTCTGAATATGCCGCAAATTTTTCGGCTCCAGCGCCTGTTTTGCGCCGCTTGTTCGATAAATCGAAATTCGCAATTTCGACCGAGGAAACAAGATATTACCTGAATGGTGTCTACATGCATGTTGCCGATTCAGATGGTGGTCAAGTATTGCGTTGTGTCGCAACAGATGGTCACCGTTTGGCGCGGATCGATGCGGCACTCCCCGAAGGGGCTTCTGGTATGGTTGGCGTCATTGTTCCACGTAAAACCGTTGGCGAAATGCGCAAATTGTTAGACGATGATGATATGCAGATTGCGGTTTCCGTAAGCGAAACCAAAGTACGATTTGCGACGCCAAACATCACCCTAACGTCCAAAGTGATCGATGGGACATTCCCAGATTACACACGGGTTATTCCCCAAGGGAATACGCGCAAGCTAGAAGTGGATGCAACCGAGTTCGCCAAAGCAGTTGATCGTGTCGCGACTGTTTCTTCGGAACGCTCGCGTGCCGTAAAACTGTCTTTGGACGAAGATCGCCTGGTGCTTTCTGTGAATTCGCCTGATAGTGGCGCCGCCGAAGAAGAGCTTGCTGTGGCCTATGGCGACGAACGCTTGGAAATTGGGTTCAACGCCAAATATCTTTTGGAAATCGCAAGCCAAGTTGACCGTGAAAACGCTGTGTTCATGTTCAATTCGTCTGGTGATCCAACTTTGATGCGAGAAGGCAACGACACAAGCGCGGTTTACGTCGTTATGCCGATGCGCGTGTGATCAGGGTTTATTTAGTCAGAATAAGAAGTCAGGGTCATGCTATATTTATCTGAGCTGACCCTTTCTCATTTTCGATCTCACAAAAAAGCGCATTTGGTGTCTGATGGCCGCCCGATCGCCCTTTTTGGTGCAAATGGTGCAGGCAAAACCAATATCTTAGAGGCCGTTTCGCTGTTCTCACCTGGTCGCGGGATGCGCCGTGCGAGTGCGGAGGACATGATTAGGCGTCCAGAAGCGTTAGGCTGGAAGCTAAAAGGCATTTTGCGCCACTCAAATACGCCCTATGAAATTGAAACTTGGTCTGAAAATGGGTCGTCTCGTCAGCTTAAGATTGATGGGAAAACGGCGACACAAACGGCATTGGGGCAAATCAGTCGGGTCGTATGGCTTATTCCTTCGATGGACCGGTTGTGGATCGAAGGTGCAGACGGGCGTCGTCGCTTTTTGGACCGTTTAACCATGAGTTTTTTCCCCGATCATGCCGACGTTTCTTTGCAGTATGAAAAGGCGATGCGCGAACGCAATCGGCTTTTAAAAGATCAGGTCCGAGACGGGCATTGGTATCGTGTTCTAGAAAACAATATGGCCGAAGCAGGCAGCGCAATTCATGCGAACCGTGTACGCGCTCTTGCGATATTGAGCCAAGCACAAAATCAGGCTGAAACAGCGTTCCCGATTGCAGAACTTGATTTGCAGCAATCCGAAGGTCAAATGCCCGAAACAGCTGGTGATTTTCTCGCGGCGCTTGGGGAAAGCCGCTTTCGAGATATGGCTGTTGGGCGCACCTTGATTGGGCCGCATCGTACTGATTTATATGGTGTTTATGCGAGTAAGGGTGTTCCTGCCAAAGATTGTTCTACCGGCGAACAAAAGGCATTGTTGGTCTCTCTTATTCTGGCGAATGCACGGGCATTGTCACGTGATATTGGCGTTGCACCCTTGGTGCTTTTGGACGAAGTCTCGGCCCATCTAGATGCCAATCGCCGAGCTGCGCTTTATGATGAAATTTGTGCTCTCAAAGCCCAAGCATGGATGACCGGAACCGAGGCAGAGTTGTTTAGTGATTTTGCTGGGCGTGCTCAGCTTTTTGAGGTGTCCGAACATGACAATGTGTCTGAGGTTGCACATGTGTGACGCCCTTGGCAAAAGGATCCTATTATGACGGCATCCTTGTTGGATCTTGCGCTATATGCAGGTGGTATGTTCATTCTATTTCTAACGCCTGGACCTGTTTGGGTGGCCTTGGTTGCGCGGACGTTGTCTGGTGGTGCCAAGTCAGCTTGGCCCTTGGCTTTGGGCGTCGTTGTGGGTGATATTTTCTGGCCGTTATTGGCGGTCTTGGGCGTGTCATGGCTCGTTTCGAGCAGCGCAGAGTTCATGATCGTTTTGCGGTTCGTTGCTGTCGGGATCTTTGTAATTATGGGGATTGGGCTGATCCGTAAAAGAGACGTTTCTATAGATACCAATTCAAGACTAACCAAACCCGGTGTAATGGCCGGCTTTGTGGCTGGCCTGGCGATAATCTTATCTAATCCCAAAGCGGTTTTGTTCTATATGGGCGTTTTGCCCGGCTTTTTTGATTTGGCACATGCCACGGCTCTGGATATCGCTGCAATTTGTGCAATATCGGCGATTGTCCCTTTTTTGGGCAACGTCTGTCTTTCGATGATGGTGGAACAAGTCAGACCACTTCTGCGATCACCAGAAGCGCTACGACGCGTGAATGTAGCTTCGGGAATAATGCTGATTTGCGTAGGTTTGGTATTGCCGTTTATTTGATGCCACAAAATGTGGCCTATTGGCGTGACATTGTCCTAGAAAAAACGTATAAAATAATAAAAATTCAAAAGGTAAATCGAATGTCTGAGACCGAGCAAAATCAACAAGAGTATGGCGCAGATTCCATTAAGGTTCTCAAAGGCTTAGAAGCCGTAAGAAAACGCCCAGGAATGTATATTGGTGATACTGATGATGGGTCTGGGCTTCACCATATGGTGTACGAAGTCGTTGATAACGGTATTGACGAAGCTTTGGCCAAACATGCTGATTATGTGCATGTCAAAATTCATGCGGATAGCTCTGTTTCTGTGCGAGATAACGGGCGCGGTATTCCGGTGGATATTCACGAAGAAGAAGGCGTCTCCGCTGCTGAAGTTATCATGACTCAGCTGCACGCTGGCGGTAAATTCGATAGCAACTCATACAAAGTGTCTGGCGGTTTGCATGGCGTGGGTGTGTCTGTTGTGAACGCTTTGTCTGTCTGGCTTGAGCTGCGTATTTGGCGCAACGGCAAAGAACATTATGCCAAGTTTGAACATGGCGACACTACAGAACATTTGCGCGTCGTTGGGGATGCCCCGGGCGAAAAAGGGACCGAGGTTCGGTTTCTTGCGTCAACAGAAACGTTTTCAAATCTAGAGTATTCCTTTGAAACGTTAGAAAAACGGCTTCGTGAACTGGCGTTTTTGAATTCTGGGGTCCGCATCATTCTAGAAGATGAACGTCCGGTCGAGCCGCTGCGCAGTGAATTGTTCTATGAAGGCGGCGTAAAAGAATTTGTAAAATACCTTGATCGCTCCAAATCATCTATCATGCCGTCGCCTATTTTTATGACGGGCGAACGGGATGACATTGGTGTTGAAGTGGCGATGTGGTGGAATGATAGCTACCATGAAAACGTATTGCCTTTCACAAACAATATTCCGCAACGAGACGGTGGCGCGCACTTGGCGGGCCTGCGTGCTGCTCTTACGCGGACAATTAACAACTATGCGCAATCCAGCGGGATCGCCAAAAAGGAAAAAATCAATTTTACGGGTGATGACGCAAGAGAGGGGCTAACTTGTGTTTTGTCCGTCAAAGTGCCGGATCCTAAATTCAGCAGCCAAACCAAAGACAAGCTTGTTTCATCAGAAGTAAGACCGGCTGTAGAGGGTCTGGTTAATGAAAAGTTATCTGAATGGTTCGAAGAAAACCCTGCCGAAGCTAAAATCATTGTCGGAAAAATTATCGAAGCAGCTTTGGCGCGTGAAGCCGCGCGTAAAGCACGGGAATTAACACGTCGCAAAACTGCGTTGGATGTGAACTTTTTAGCGGGCAAACTTAAAGATTGTTCCGAAAAAGACCCAAGCAAAACCGAAGTTTTCCTTGTGGAGGGTGACTCGGCTGGTGGATCTGCGCAAACGGGTCGTGATCGACGCACTCAGGCTATTTTGCCGCTTAAAGGCAAGATCTTGAATGTTGAACGGGCGCGGTTCGATCGCATGCTGAACAGCCAAGAAATTGGTAACTTGGTTATGGCGCTTGGAACTGGAATTGGTCGAGATGAATTTAACATTTCGAAATTGCGGTACCACAAAATCGTTATCATGACCGATGCTGACGTCGATGGTGCGCACATCCGCACGCTGTTGTTAACGTTCTTTTATCGTCAAATGCCAGAATTGATCGAAGGCGGCTATTTGTATATTGCTCAGCCACCTTTGTACAAAGTAAGCCGTGGTAAATCCGAAGTTTATCTAAAAGATCAGCCCGCTTTGGACGATTATTTGATCCAACACGGTATCGATGGTGCTGTTCTAAAATTGGGAAGTGGCGCGGAAATGGCAGGCCAAGATTTGGCACGTGTCGTTGAAGAGGCGCGTCAACTTGCCCGCGTTTTGCAAGCGTTTCCAACGCATTACCCACGTCACATCCTAGAGCAAGCCGCAATCGCAGGGGCATTTGTTCCCGGTGTTGTTGATGCTGATTTGCAGGGTGTTGCTGACAATGTTGCCGCACGTTTGAACTTAATTGCCTTGGAATATGAACGGGGTTGGAGCGGTCGCATTACCCAAGATCATGGTATTCGGTTGTCCCGCATTCTACGCGGTGTCGAAGAGATGCGTACCTTGGATGGCCCTATGTTACGATCTGGCGAAGCACGCAAAACTGGAAGCCTAACCAAGAGTTTGCAAGAAGTGTATGGCACTGCGGCAACATTAGTTCGCAAGGACCGATCAATCGCGATTTATGGTCCACTTGATTTGTTGGATGCAGTTTTGGCCGAGGGTGAAAAAGGTCTATCCTTGCAGCGTTACAAAGGTCTCGGTGAAATGAACCCAGATCAGCTTTGGGAAACGACTTTGGATCCTGATGCCCGGACTTTGCTGCAGGTTAAGATTGATGATGCTGTCGAGGCGGACGATATCTTTACCAAGCTTATGGGTGATGTCGTTGAGCCGCGCCGTGAATTCATTCAGCAGAATGCGCTGAGCGTGGCGAACTTAGATTTCTGATTTAAATCAGGCTTTTATGTAAAAAGGGCGCCCATTTGGACGCCCTTTTTTGTTGGGTGAAGGATGTTAAGAAACGTCAAATGCCAATGGTTTGACCTGTTGGAACAAACCCGTATTTTCTAGGGATTTGATAACGTCTGACTGAACCGCATTATCCACGTACAAAAGGGCGATCGCTTCGCCACCGGCAGCAGCACGTCCCAAAGTAAAGTTCGCAATGTTCACACCGTTGGCACCCATGGTTTGCCCCAAAGTTCCGATGATACCGGGAACATCTTCGTTTGTGGTATACAACATATGCGCACCAACTTCGGCGTCGATGTTGATACCTTTGATCTGAATAAAGCGGGGTTTACCATCGCTAAATACCGTACCTGCAACCGAACGTTCACGTTTTGCAGTCACAACAGTGACTTTGATATACCCTTCAAAAGCGCCTGATTTATCTTGGTTCGTTGTGCTAATCTGAATGCCGCGTTCTTTGGCAATTACAGGTGCAGAGACCATATTTACATCAGGATTCGCGCGTTTCATGATTCCCGCAATCACCGAACAGTTTAGCGCTTCGAGGTTCATTGCTGCCGCGGCGCCATCGTATAGAATGTTGATGGCGGTGATAGGTTCATCCGTCATCTGCCCAACAAAGCTGCCAAGATGGTCGGCAAGCTTGACCCAAGGACCCATGACTTTGGCTTCTTCTGCGGTCATTGACGGCATATTGAGCGCATTTTCAACGGCCCCATCAATAAGGTAGTTTGCCATCTGCTCAGCAACTTGCAGAGCCACGTTTTCCTGAGCTTCTGTTGTCGCTGCACCAAGGTGAGGCGTGCACACGACATTTGGCAGATTAAATAACGGATTTTCTGTAGCAGGTTCTTCTGAGAATACGTCAAATGCGGCACCTGCAACGTGGCCGCTTGTCAAAAGGTCAGCAAGAGCTTGTTCGTCAACCAATCCACCCCTTGCGCAGTTGATGATCCGAACGCCTTTTTTGGTTTTGGCTAGATTTTCACGGCTCAGGATATTCTTCGTCGATTCCGTGAAAGGAACGTGAAGTGTAATAAAGTCAGACCGCTTTAACAGCTCTTCTAGCTCGACTTTTTCAACACCCATCTTTTTGGCTTTTTCCTCACCTAGGAACGGATCGAATGCGATGACTTTCATTTTGAGGCCGCGTGCGCGATCACAAACGATGCCACCAATATTCCCAGCACCAATGACACCAAGAGTTTTGCCAGTCAGTTCCACGCCCATAAATTTGGATTTTTCCCATTTCCCAGCATGGGTTGACGCGCTGGCTTCTGGAATTTGGCGCGCAACTGCAAACATCATCGCGATTGCGTGTTCGGCGGTGGTAATCATATTGCCAAATGGCGTATTCATGACGATCACACCCTTTTTGGATGCCGCTTCTTTGTCTACATTATCTGTCCCGATGCCCGCACGACCGACCACTTTTAGTTTGGTCGCTGCGTCCAGGATGGTTGGTGTAACTTTGGTTGCTGAACGAATTGCCAAGCCGTCATATTGGTCAATGATCGCGGCAAGCTTGTCTTTGTCTTTGCCCAGCTCGGGCATAAAATCCACGTCGATGCCGCGGTCGCGAAAGATTTGAACAGCGGTTTCTGAGAGTTTGTCTGAGACGAGTACTTTGGGTGCCATAGTTTTGAAATCCTTTAGAAAGAAGGGAAGCGCACACCCACCCATCGAGGATGGGTGTGCGCTGCCGAACGCTTTGCGCCGGCGGAATGTGTGATTTAGGCTTGTGCTTCGATTTCTGTTTCAAAGGCCCATTCGAGCCATGGAAGCATAGCTTGGATATCAGCAGTTTCGACCGTGCCGCCGCACCAAATCCGAAGACCTGCTGGTGCATCGCGATAGGCGCCAATGTCATAGGCTACGTTTTCAGTATCCAAGCGTTTTGCAACGGCCTTGGCAAAGGCTGCGCCGTCTTTGATACGTGCATCTGTAAATTTAAGACAGACAGACGTATTTGAGCGCGTATCTGCATCAGTGGCAAGGTTGTCAATCCAGTCACGTGCATCGCAGAAATCCCAAACAGCTTCTGCGTTTGCATTCGCACGATCGATGAGGCCTTGAAGTCCGCCGATCGAGCGGGCCCAATCCAATGCGACAAGGTAATCTTCGACAGCGAGCATGGAGGGCGTGTTGATTGTTTCACCAACAAAGATGCCTTCGATCAATTTTCCACCTTTGGTCATGCGGAAAATTTTAGGCAAAGGCCAAGATGGTGTATATGTTTCTAGCCGCTCCACCGCGCGTGGCGATAGAACTAGAATACCATGAGCGCCTTCGCCGCCGAGCACTTTTTGCCAGCTGAATGTTGTTACGTCAAACTTGTCCCAAGGCAAATCCATGGCAAATGCGGCAGACGTAGCATCACAAATTGTCAGTCCGTCGCGGTCCGCTGGGATGACGTCACCCGTGCTCATGCGCACACCAGACGTTGTGCCATTCCATGTGAAAACAACGTCAGTGTCATAGTCTATCGTAGACATGTCAACAATATCACCGTAGTCGGCTGTTTTAACGTCTGTTTCGATTTTTAGCTGTTTGACGACGTCAGTGACCCAGCCAGAACCAAAGCTTTCCCATGCAACCATGGTCGCTTTGCGTTGACCCAAAAGCGACCACATCGCCATTTCAATTGCACCAGTGTCCGATGCAGGTACAATCCCAATGCGGTAGTCCGCAGGAATTCCAAGAATGTCTCTTGTGCCGTCGATGGCGGCTTTGAGTTTGGCCTTGCCAACGGCTGCGCGGTGCGAGCGCCCCAAAGGTGCATCAGCCAATTTGTCCAAAGTAAACGTGGGGTTTTTGGCACAAGGGCCAGAAGAAAATTGCGCGTTCATAGGACGCGCGGTCGGTGCATTAATAGCCATGTAGCTACCCTTTCAGATAAGCGCCTCTCGTTGGGGAGAGGTGTCCCGCCGCAAGACATAGTTGGGCTTTTTGACTTTCACAATGGAAAAAATGGGGCTATAGCGCCGCTTGAGAAATTATTTGCGACATCTTTGTCTTGGATCGGAAACTTTGCTTATGTACATGGTCACTTTGCTTGCCTCTGCGCGTTTGAAAAACCTTGAATTGTCATTGATCGAATCGCTTAGAAATGCGTGGGGCGGCGGGGACGCGTTGTGGCTTGCTCCCAACGAGGCCGCCGAGTTTGGTGTTGAGCGTTTACCAGACAATCAGTGGGATATTTGGAAGGAACTTCAATCCCTTGGAGTCGATTTGATTGTGCAGCCAGCCGAAAATCGACGCAAGGAGATGTTACTGGCTGATATGGATTCGACGATGATCCAACAGGAATGCATTGACGAACTGGCAGAGGAAGCAGGCGTTGGAGATCATGTAAAAAATATTACCGCACGGGCCATGAATGGCGAATTGGAATTTGATGATGCGCTGCGGGAACGTGTTGGTTTGCTCAAGGGATTGCCTGTGTCAATTATCGACAAGGTGTTAAAAGAACGCATAACCTTTATGCCCGGTGGCAAGACGCTTTTAGCCACGATGAAGGCACATGGGGGCTATGCGGCGCTTGTGTCGGGGGGCTTTACGGCATTTACGTCCAAGGTGGCAGACGACTTGGGGTTTGATGAAAATCACGCCAATACTTTGCTCACCGATGGCGACACGCTTTCGGGACAGGTAGGCATGCCAATCTTGGGAAAGCAGGCCAAGGTCGATGCATTGGAGCGGATCACGCGCAAGCTATCTATTACAGACGCTGATGTGATTGCCGTTGGGGATGGCGCGAATGACTTGGGTATGCTTCATCGCGCGGGGACAGGTGTGGCGCTGCATGCCAAACCATCAGTTGCAGCGAAATGTAGTGTCCGCATCAATCATTCTGATTTGCGCGGACTTTTGTTTCTTCAGGGGTATAACGTAGACGAATTCGTCTAATGTGCTTTATGAAACGGCGCTGTGACAGCAACGATTATTGCACCTGCGATTAACCCGATAACGCCTGCAAATGTCGCGCCTGCGGCCCATTCCACAAGTCCGGTCAAGGGATAAGAGCCATGAACGGCATGTTGTGCTGCATGCATCCATTCTTCTGGATGGGTCCAGTGATATTGTTCAGCAGCATGAATCAAAATGCCACCACCGACCCAAAGCATCGCGAGCGTCCCAACAAAGGATAACGTCTTAAGGAAATGGGGCATGGTCGTGATAATGATGCGACCGAGTTGCGAAAGCGGGCCCGATGTATTCCGCGTCATAAGGTGCAGGCCAAAATCATCTGCCTTTACGATGACTGCAACAGCACCATACACAAGGAAGGTGATGAAGAACGCAACTACCAGCAAAGTCGCCGTTCGGGTGCCAAAGCTTTGGTCTTCGATGGTAGAAAGGGCAAGTGTCATGATTTCCGCCGACAGAATGAAATCGGTGCGAATGGCCCCTGCGATTGTCTGGTCTTCGGTTTTGGTAGGTTTTTCTGAATGCGCGCCTTTGGGATGGAACAGCATTTCGATGACTTTTTCGGCGCCTTCATAACATAAATATAGGCCGCCTAGAATCAAAAGCGGCGTGATGGCCCATGGTGCGAATTGTGAAAGGATCAACGCCGCAGGCAGGATGAAAAATAACTTGTTCTTAAGCGAACCCATTGCGATCCGCTTGATGATTGGAACTTCGCGTTCTGCTGGAAAGCCAACGACATATTTTGGTGTCACCGCTGCGTCATCGACCACAACGCCAACGGATTTTGCGCTGGCCTTCATTGCGGCAGCAGCAACATCGTCAACCGACGCAGCTGCTACTTTGGCAAGGGCTGCGATATCATCTAATAATGCAAATAATCCCGAACTCATTGCGCATACCCTTTTCTTTCACCGAATTTCACATACATTTAAACGTAACAGACGCCTTTGCAAACGGGTGGTGTGCGTGATGTGGCATAAATGCCCAAGTTGCGGCGTAAAGGAGCACAAATATGACAGCATATAAAAAGGATCCGGATGTCATTTCGTCTTTGGATGAAGTGCAATATTGGGTCACCCAAGAAAGCGGAACAGAACGGCCTGGCACAGGGGCGTATCTCGATAACAAAGAGCCTGGCATTTACGTTGATATCGTCTCTGGTGAACCGCTTTTTGCATCGTCTGATAAATTTGATTCAGGGTGCGGTTGGCCCAGTTTTACAAAGCCAATCGAACATGCCCATGTGCAAGAATTAAAAGATGTATCCCATGGAATGATCCGTGTCGAAGTTCGATCAACTTTCGGAGACAGCCATCTAGGTCACGTATTCCCAGATGGGCCGCGCGACCGGGGTGGGCTTCGCTATTGTATTAATTCTGCGTCACTGCGGTTCATTCACCGTGATGATATGCAAGATATGGGATATGGGGAATATTTGGATCAAGTCGAGGACCTATCATGAGCGATGTGGCAATTTTAGCAGGTGGATGTTTTTGGGGTATGCAGGATTTGATCCGTCGTATTCCCGGTGTGAAAAAAACACGCGTGGGTTATACAGGTGGGCATACGGATAACCCTACTTATCCGCAGATTTGTACCAAAACGACGGGTCATGCAGAAGCGATTGAAATTGTCTACGATCCCAACACCATCACGTTCAGGCGATTGCTAGAATTCTTTTTCCAGATACACGATCCGACAACAGTGAATCGTCAGGGAAATGATATCGGTGACAATTATCGTTCCGAAATATTCTTTACGTCCGATGATCAAAAACAGGTCGCGCATGAAACGATCGCTGATGTAGATGCCAGTGGCATTTGGCCTGGTCGTGTAGTAACCAAGGTCACACAAGCTGTCACTTTTTGGGAAGCCGAGCCAAATCACCAAGATTATCTTGAGCGTATTCCAAACGGCTATACGTGTCATTTCCCAAGACCAGATTGGGTGTTGCCAAGCCGCGGATAATAAAGCATCCCTTGGGCAGCTGCGATTTCCGTAAGGACAAGACATGCAACCTGTCAAAGGGATATTTTTCAAACTTGGTGCCGTATTTTTGTTCGTCACTATGTTTTCTATGATCAAAGCTACCTCTGACCATGTGCCTGCGGGGCAGGCTGTGTTTTTCAGGGCTGCTTTCGCTATTCCCGTAATCCTTATTTGGTTGACCGTGCAGGGCGAATTACGGAACGGTTTCAAGGTCGTTTCCCCGAGTGGTCACTTTTGGCGTGGTGTTATTGGTACGACGGCCATGGCCTGTAACTTTGCCGCTTTGTCGCTGTTGCCGCTGCCCGAAGTGACGGCCATTGGCTTCGCCGCACCTTTGTTGATTGTTGTCTTTGCAATTTTTATGCTGAATGAAACTGTTGGGATTGTGCGGCTAAGCGCGGTTGGTGTCGGGTTGATTGGTGTTGTCATCATTATCGAACCACGCCTGACGTTGTTTTCTAGTGGCCCCTTTTCCAAATCCGAAGCGATTGGTGTCGCACTTGTTTTAATAGGGGCTGCGTTTGCTGCCTTGGCGCAAATTCACATCCGTAAGCTGGTGCAATTTGAACGAACCTCGGCGATTGTGTTTTTCTTTTCTCTGACGTCCACGCTGTTGTCGTTGTTGACTATTCCGTTTGGTTGGGTCGCGCTGGATAGCACCGAATTGGTGCTGCTTGTTTTGGCCGGATTTCTAGGGGGCATTGGTCAAATATTTTTGACGACATCTTATCGCTTTGCCCCTGCGTCTGTTGTGGCGCCGTTTGACTATGCAGCTATGATTTTTGCTTTGGCGATTGGCTATTTTATCTTTGACGAAGTGCCGACGTCGCAAATGCTTGTTGGGTCTTCCGTTGTGATCGCAGCGGGCGTGTTCATTATCCTCCGCGAAGCGCACCTTGGGTTAGAACGTGGTCGTGCGCGTTCGTTAAAATCACCCCAAGGCTAGGGTCTGGTTATCGATCTAGCATTTGCATCATCGCATATGCAGGGCGTAACAATTGGCGCCGAAATCGCCCAAGCGGAAACCGCTTTGGAATTGTCTTTAGGGCAGCAGGATAGGGAACACGGGGCGTTTTCCCTTGGACCAGATCGGCTAGGATCAAACCACTGTAGGTCGCCATGGCGACACCATTCCCGTGATATCCAAATCCTGTGAAAATGCTATTTTTATTTGGGATCGGACCAACATAGGGCAAATAAGACCGCGTTAAACAAACAAGCCCTGACCAATAATGCTCTGTTTCTACTTGGGACCATTTGGGAAAGAGCATTTCAAAATTTGACCGAATTTCACGTTTGATTTTTGCTTCTGCTTTGGGGGTCGCAAATATGCCGCCGCGCATTCCAAACAAAAACCGACGGTCGGGCATCAGTCTGAAATAATGCAACATGTTGCGCGTGTCATAGGCCATTTGATCTGAGGTCCAGCCTTGTGCATCTAATTCTTCTTGGGACATTGGACGCGTCACGAGCACAGACGATTGCACCGGCATGAACCTGCTCCGCATCCATGGAACCAAGTCTTCGCTAGAATAGCCATTTGTGGCAATGATGATTTTTTGGGCTTTTAGCTGATGGCCATTGGCAGAGACGGTTGACCCATCAATGGCTTGAGCGGGACTATTTGCAAAGACGCGCACGCCAAGAGATTGCGCAGCAGACAAAAGCCCATAGGCATATTTCTGTGGATTTAGCCCAAATCCAATTGGCAAAGTGCGCGCACCGTGAAATCCTGCATGTAATCCAAGCTGACGCAATTCGTCTTGGTCATGATAAACAGATGACACGCCATAGTTTTCTTGGCACGAGAGGTCAGGCTGAGACAGTGATTTTGCATCTTTGGGTCGGTGCGCCATAATGGTTTCGCCTTTGGAATGGCGATCAACATTTAGGTGTAAATCACCGATCAAGGACTGTACCAAATCCACTGCCGCCGCTTCACAGGCATGATAGGCGCGTCTTCCATCCTTGCCATAGCGATGATCCAAAATGCGGTCATCTGCCATCGTTCCACCGAGACAGCAAAATCCACCATTGCGGCCGCTTGCCCCGAACGCCGGATATTGTGCATCTATCAAGCATACGTCCAAGCCATCTTGGGCAAGGTGATACGCAGCAGATATGCCCGTATAGCCCGCACCGATTATGACCACATCACAGGATAAATCACGGTCAAGTGTTGGCCAGGATTGCTTTTGAACAGTGGTTGTCCAAAAGCAATCTTTGATAGGGTCTAAACCATAAGCAATCGGTTCATAGACCCGCTTCATCCGGCTGCACGATCCGCCGCCTGTTCGTCGCGTTTTTGCTGAACCGCGGCACGTTTCGAAATGAGCGATGCTGATATAACGCCGACGGCAACGACCGATATCATAATCGTTGAAAGCGCGTTGATTTCAGGGCTTACGCCCAACCTAACCGCCGAGAATATCTTGATCGGTAATGTTGTTGCAGACGGGCCCGCGGTAAAGGATGCAATCACCAAATCATCCAGTGAAAGGGTAAACGCCAAGAGCCAACCAGATATGACAGCAGGTGCAATAATCGGAAGAGTCACCAAACGAAACGCTTCAAAAGCAGAGCATCCTAAATCTAATGCAGCTTCTTCGAGCGAGCGATCAAATGTCATAAGCCGTGATGACACCACCACAGAAACGTAGCACATTGCAAAGGTGGTATGGGCTAAGACGATGGTTAAAATGCCACGATCCAAGCCAATGCCAATGAACAGCAATAAGAGCGACAAACCTGTGATGACTTCTGGCATGACCAAAGGTGCATAAATCATTCCAGAGAATAATGTGCGCCCCGCGAACCGACCAGATCGGATCAAGACATAGGCGGCCATTGTTCCCAAAACAGTGGCAATTGTGGAAGAAATCACCGCAACTTTGAGCGTATTGATCGCTGCATCCAGAAAGGCTTCGTTTCGGAAAAGTTCACCGTACCATTGCGTCGAAAAGCCGGCCCAAACGGTTACCAGTTTGGACTTGTTGAACGAATAGAAAATCAAGACCAACATCGGTAAATAAAGAAATGCAAAGCCAAGCGTAAGCGCAGTCGCATTAAACCAAGAAAAACGTCTCATCCTTCAGACTCCCTTTGTTTTTGTTGGTTCCGTTGGAACAGAATGATCGGGATGATCAGGATCAACAAAAGAATGACAGCAACGGCTGATGCAACCGGCCAATCGCGGTTTGAAAAGAACTCTTCCCATAGCACTTTGCCGATCATTAATGTCTGGCTTCCGCCCAACAGCGACGGAATAACGAATTCACCTAAAGCAGGAATAAACACGAGGAAACAGCCCGCTACAATGCCGTTCATCGACAAAGGAATTGTCACGAGCCAGAATGCTTTGAAGCGTGAACATCCCAAGTCTTCTGCTGCTTCTAAGAGGTTGTCGTCTAGCTTGTCCAAGGCCGCATAAATCGGCAAAACAAGGAAGGGCAGGTAGGTGTAAACAATACCAATATATACCGCTGTTGGTGTGTTCATTATTTTAAGCGGTTCAGAGATGACATGCAGCCAAAGAAGCAGCTGATTTAGCAAACCCTCTTGGCCTAAAATGCCCATCCAAGAATAAACGCGAATAAGAAAGCTGGTCCAAAATGGCAGAATAATCAGCATCAATAACGTAGGACGCCATTCTTCGGCGGCGCGCGTCATGGAATAGGCAATCGGATACCCAATCAACAGCGTCAAAATGGTGGAAATTGTCGCGATTTTTAGGCTGGATAGATAGGCTTTCCAATAAAGATCGTCTTCTGCAAGGAATGTGAAATTTTCAAAGTCGAGATCGCCCAGGAACGCCATCAACCCTGCCCACCCTTGGGCTAAATCCAAGGCCGGTTTATAAGGAGGAATGGCAAGTGCTGTGTCGGAAAGCGAAATCTTGACAACGATCAAGAACGGCACCAAGAAAAGCGCTGCAAGCCAGATATACGGTATGAAGATAAGTGTAAAACGCTTCATGCTACACCTTTAGCAGAATGCCGGCAGTATCCGTAAACGAAACCCAGACAGTATCTTCCCAAGTGAAAATGCGGCGTGAAATACGACGTGTATTGGCAATTTGTGATTTGATGATTTGACCGTTTGGCAATTCAACATGATAGGTGGATATATTTCCAAGATACGCAATATCTAGGATTTTACCCTGTAATGCATTTTCCATATCATCCGGTTTTTCGGCGGAAATGGATACCTTTTCAGGACGAATAGCAAAAGCAATCTTTTCGCCATTGGCAAATTTCTTGTCTGTCGTGCCGCGAATTGTGGGCTGACCTTCGGCAAAGGTGATGTCAACTGTGTCACCTGATTGGGACGCAGAGCCTTGGATGATATTCACTTCGCCGATGAAATCAGCAACATAGACGGAATTTGGGGCTTCGTAGATGCGATCCGGTGTGTCGACCTGGATCATGCGGCCCTCGTCCATGACGGCGACACGGCTTGCGACTGTCATGGCTTCTTCTTGGTCATGCGTCACAATTACAAATGTGGTTCCAGTTTTCTCCTGAATATCCATCAGTTCGAATTGGGTGTCTTGGCGAAGTTTTTTATCCAATGCCCCGAGTGGCTCGTCCAATAGCAAAAGCTTGGGCGCCTTGGCTAACGAACGCGCAAGTGCAACACGCTGGCGTTGACCGCCTGAAATTTGGTGTGGTTTACGGCGGGCGAATTTGGTCAATCGTGTCAGACGAAGCATATCTTCGACACGGGCGGCAATGGCATCCTTTGATCCGCCTTCACGTCGAAGACCAAAAGCAATATTGTCCCAAATAGATAGATGTGGAAACAGCGCATAAGATTGAAACATCATATTTACTGCGCGTTTATTCGGTGGAATGGGGGAAATGTCCTGACCACTTAGTAGTATGGTTCCAGTCGTCGGTGTTTCAAAACCTGCAAGCATGCGCATCAATGTGGTCTTGCCACATCCCGATGGCCCCAGAAGCGCAAAAAATTCTCGCTCAAAGATGTCGATACTAAGATCATCAATCGCAACGAATTCGCCAAATTTCTTTGTCACATTTTTGAATTGAATTAGAGGTTTAGCACTTGGATCGGTCCAAGGGGAAAACACTTGTTTATTGCCGTTTTGCGCCATTTTTGCATCCCAAAATAGAAAAACCCCGCGCCCAGTTTAGGCGCAGGGTGAAAGCGTTATATGCCTGATTTAATCTTAGTCCAAAGACGTGTGACAACACGTTGGACTTTGATGTCATACGGGGTCGTTGTGAACAGATTGTTCAGCGTATCATCATCTGGATAAATCGCAGGATCGCCGATCACATCTTCGACAAGTAGCGCCTGAGACGCTTTGTTCCCGTTAGCATAATACACATAGTTTGACGCATCGGCCATGTTTTGCGCATCAAGGATAAAGTTCAAGAACTTGTGCGCGCCGTCAACGTTGGGCGCATCAACAGGGATCGCCATTTGGTCGAACCACATTTGCGAACCTTCTTTTGCCGCGTTATAGGCGATTTCAACCCCGTTATCGGCTTCTGCTGCGCGATCACGTGCTTGCAGCACGTCACCGGACCATCCCACGGCTACACAAATTTCACCGTTTGCAAGGCCATTGATGTATTCAGAGCTGTTGAATTTTTGAATGTATGGACGGACGGCCATGAACACAGCTTCGGCTTTCGCAATCACGTCTGGGTCGTGGCTATTTGGATCTTCGCCAATATACTGAAGCGCAGCTGGGATCATTTCAGCAGGTGCATCAAGCAAATGAACGCCGCATTCCGCCAATTTTTCCATGTTAGCCGGATCGAATACTAGCGCCAATGAATTGATTGGCGCATCATCCCCCAAAAGCTCTTTGACTTTACCGACGTTCACGCCAAGCCCGGTTGTGCCCCACATGTAGTTGATCGAGTACGCATTGCCTGGATCATACTGAGCAGTGCGGTCTTTGACCATATCCCAGAGGTTTCCGGCATTTGGTAGCTTGTCGAAATCTAGCTTTTGAAATGCACCGGCTGAAATCTGGCGCTGAAGGAATGTGCCAGTTGGTACAACGACGTCATAGCCCGACCCGCCGGCCAACATTTTAGTTTCCAACACTTCGTTGCTGTCAAACACATCATAGATAAGTTCTATACCGGTTTCTTCTTGGAATTTCGTGAGTAGGTTTTCGTCGATATAGTCGGACCAGTTATAAACACGGACCTCTTCTGCCGAAGCGACACTCGCGACAAGCGCCAGCACTGCGGTTGCAGACATGAGATGATTTTTCATTCTCTTTCTCCCCTGTGGATAAAAGGCTATCCTGCCTTCTGGTGGTAATTTGATCAAAATTTGCCGCATTTGGCAATATGGTAATGTTTTCACGCTCGGGTTAAACTCGCAATAGTGAGTGTTAAAAACGGATTATTTCCTTATTAGGCGGATGGTTACAGGATATGAAAAATAAGTTAGAAACAGTACAAAATGTCGGGCTTCCGACGCATGAACTGGTCTATCGACAGCTTCGCGAACTGATTCTTTTTGGTGAAATCGCCCCGGGGCAGGCTGTCACAATCCAAGGGATTACAGACCGTTTGGCCGCTGGCATGACGCCCGTACGCGAAGCAATTCGCAGGCTAATTTCCGAAGGCGCGCTGCAATTCCAAGGCAATCGCCGCGTGATTGTTCCAATTTTGACGTCTGAAAACTTGCAAGAGCTTGTTTTCGCAAGACAAGCTATTGAGCCGCAATTGATTATATTAGCGACGCGAAATGCCACGCTAGATGATTTTGACGCCTTGGTTTCAATTGATAGCGGTCTTGATCAGGCCATTCAGATTGGTGATTTGGGCGCGTATTTGCGTCATAATTACACCTTTCACCAAATGCTTTACGGAATTGCGAATGCGCCAATCCTAGCTGCGATTGCCGATGGGCTGTGGTTGCGCTTTGGTCCGTCGCTTCGCGTGGTCTGTGGACGAGTTGGCACCCAAAGCTTGGTAGATCAACACAAAGAAACACTTACGGCAATGCGTGCCGGCGATGCAGAGCGTGCGGCACGTGCAATTCGCGAAGATGTAATGCAAGGGATGGAGCAAATTCGCCAAGTTATGCCCGTCTCACATCGCTGAATTGATTCGATTGACAATAGAAAATTTGATCATATTCTTAGATGAACACGTTTTCGCGTTGCTTTTGACGCCCGGAACAGGACTTGGAAAATGACAAAACTAGACAATCACTACCCTACTCAGGAACTCCAAGCGCGCGACGCTGCACATCACATGCACCCGTTCACCACGCAATCCCAACTGGCTGCCAAGGGCGCGCGCGTTATTGTTCGCGCCGAGGGCTGCTTTATCGAAGACTCCGAGGGAGAAACTATTCTCGATGGGATGGCGGGTTTGTGGTGTGTCAACATTGGCTATGGCCGATCTGAATTGGCAGATGTGGCCAATCAACAAATGCGTCAACTGCCCTATTACAATACCTTTTTCCAAACCACTCACATTCCGGCAATCGATCTATCGGAACGCTTGGCGAACCTTGCGCCAGATAATTTGAACCAAGTTTTTTATGCGGGATCCGGATCCGAAGCTAACGATACAAATATCCGTTTGGTGCGCACCTATTGGGCGATGAAGGGCAAGCCGACTAAGAATATCATCATTAGTCGTAAAAATGCCTATCACGGTTCGACGGTTGGCGGTGGCTCTCTGGGCGGCATGACCGGCATGCATGAACAAGGGGGTCTACCGATTCCCAATATTCACCATATCAATCAGCCAGATTGGTGGTCTGAAGGCGGCGATATGTCCCCCGAAGAATTCGGTCTGGCGCGGGCGCGCGAACTTGAGCAGGCTATTGAAACACTGGGCGAAGATCGCGTCGCCGCATTTATTGCAGAACCCATCCAGGGGGCAGGCGGCGTCATCGTGCCGCCAGAAACCTATTGGCCAGAAATCCAACGTATTTGCGACGCCTATGACATCCTTTTGATCGCCGACGAAGTCATCTGCGGATTTGGGCGCACGGGCAACTGGTTCGGAAGCCAAACCGTCGGCATTCGTCCCCACATCATGACCATCGCCAAGGGGCTGAGTTCAGGCTACCAACCCATAGGTGGTTCTATCATTTGTGATGAAGTGGCCCAGGTCATAGCCGAAGGCGAATTTAACCATGGCTATACCTACAACGCACACCCTGTTGCGGCGGCTGTCGCAAATGAAAACCTCCGCATTTTACAAGAAGAAAACGTGGTTCAGCATGTACGGGATGTTGCCGCTCCCTACCTCAAGAAAAAGTGGGATGCCCTAACCGATCATCCTATGGTTGGCGAAGCCAAACTTGTCGGGCTTATGGGATCCATCGCGCTTACCCCAAACAAAGCAAATCGCGCCAAGTTCAAAGCAGACGCTGGAACCGTGGGATACATATGCCGCGAGCGCTGCTTTGCCAACAATTTGGTGATGCGTCACGTTGGTGATCGTATGGTCATTTCACCACCATTGATCATTAAGCCACAAGAAATCGACTTGCTTATTGAACGTGCTACCCGTGCTTTGGACGAAGCGCATGCAGAAGTCATCAAACAAGGCCTATGGGAAGAAGCCTAAAAAAGGGGGCTCAACGCCCCCTCTTTCTTTTTGCTTGAAAATACTCATGCCAAAGGCATCGCCCGCAAGGGCGAAATCTTTAGGGCTTAACTTTGTAAACCTGCGCATCTGTTGGAAAGGCGCGGGTTTTTACGTCTTCTGCATAAAGTGCCACGGCGTTTTCAATTTGTGACCCTAAATCGCCATAGGTTTTAACGAATTTTGGCGGGGCCGGGTTCAAACCTAGCATGTCTTCCAATACTAAAATTTGTCCGTCACATTGCGCCGATGCGCCAATGCCGATCGTTGGAATATCGACGGCTGCTGTAATGCGGTTTGCCAATGGTTCCACCATGCCTTCGACCACAATTGCAAAGGCCCCTGCCTCTGCTACTGCCTTTGCATCTGCCTCATGAAGGGGCCAGCTGTCTTCATCTCTCCCCTGAGTTTTAAAGCCGCCCAATGTATGGCTTGATTGAGGTGTAAGTCCGATGTGTGCCATCACGGGAATACCGCGCTCAACAAGAAAACGGATGGTTTCAGCCATGCGTTCGCCACCCTCTAATTTGACCGCACCGCACCCTGTTTCTTTCATGACTTTTGCCGCATTGCGAAAGGCGACTTGGGGGCTTTCTTCATAAGTGCCAAAAGGCAAATCAACCACGATCAACGCACGCTTTGTACCGCGCACAACTGCGCGACCATGCATTATCATCAGATCAAGTGGCACAGGTACCGTGGATTCCATTCCATGCATCACCATCCCAAGACTGTCGCCGACCAAGATAAAATCCGCGTATTTATCTACAATCGCCGCAGTATGCGCGTGATAGGATGTTAGGGATACAACAGGTTCGCCTCCTTTGCGCGCTGTGATTTGCGGGGCCGTGATGCGGCGAACGGGGGCTTGGGTGCTCATAATGTTTCCTTCACACTGAAATGACACGCTGATCAATTAATAGCACGGGATCGAATTCAACCGCGACTAAAATAACAATATCGCTTTTTATCTTACCGTCGAGCGGGGCTAAAGTATAAGCGTCTTGAATATCGATGGATTGCACATTGGCAAGGGTTTCGGTTGCAATGTGATCCCAAATCTTTTGGCGCAAAGATGCGACTGTTATGCCAGATGCAACCAAGGTGTCTGCGTGATCCAAGCTTTGCGCAATAATCGGAGCCGCTTTTCGGGCGGCATCTGATAGACGAACATTACGAGAAGACATAGCCAAGCCGTCGGTTTCCCGGACTGTGGGCACGCCACAAACGTCAACTGGAATATCCAGGTCACGCACCATTGTTTTGATGACCAAAAGCTGTTGATAATCCTTTTCGCCGAAATAGGCGCGGGTGGGTTGGAACAGGTTAAACAGTTTGGTGACGACGGTTGCCACGCCACGGAAATGCCCCGGACGCAGTTCGCCCATCAATGTGTTTGCCAAATCCTTTGTTTCAACAATGGTTTGTGCATTTGCGTGATACATTTCTGATGGAACAGGCGTAAAAACCACCGATACTCCTTCGGCCCGCAACAAGTTTAGATCGCGCTCCATATCACGTGGATATTTTTCAAGGTCCTCTGGATTTCCAAATTGCGTGGGGTTTACGAAAATCGAGGCGGCAACGACATCATTTTCTGCAACCGCACGCCGGACCAAAGTCATGTGACCTTCGTGGAGATAGCCCATAGTCGGAACCAGTCCAACGGATTTCCCATCTTTGCGCAGCTTCTGCAGGGCTGATCTTAATTCTGACTTGGTTTCACAAATTTGCATCAAACCCTCCGCACGCGATTGCTGCATGTGCAGCTTTATTCTGCGAAACCGTTGGGAAATCAATGAGTGTTTGTGCCGTGGCTAAGATTTTCGCAATCTATGCACGCACATTGAAATATGGGCGCGCCGAATAAGGGCGGCGGCAGAGGTGTCGCCATTTACTATCGCGTTTTGTGTTTCCTCGATCTCTCGGCAAAAAATATCAACCTCGGCGGCAAGGTCCATTTTTGAAATAGACTTTAGCCAAATACGAGCAGTTTTATAATAAAGCCTTTCTGACATATCTCGCAAAGCAACATTGTTCGAAAGCGTCAGGCCAAAGTGGAAAAAGGCCATGTTAAGTTGTGCAAAAGCACGCGCAGTTGGATCACGCTTTAGGGCCTCGGATTGATTATGAAAATGTCGCACAGCTTGGATTGTCTGGTCCGTGATGTCGATGGGCGATAGGCTCCCGGCGAGCTGGGCCAATTCCATGCGCAGATCATAAACATGCAGCATTTCTTCGATATCGACATCTGTTACAATCGTGCCGACACCGTGGATCGATTGCACCAACCCTTCGTCTTCGAGCCGGGCAAGGACGCGGCGCAAGGGTGTCCGAGAGGTGCCGAATTCAGCAGCAAGAGTTTCCTCTGATAAACGTGTGCCCGGGGGATAATCCAACAAACAAATACGCGAACGTAATTCGCTATAAACGCGGAACCTATTAGAGGTTGCATCTTGCATCAGCGGACCAATTTTTTGCCAAGCCCTGTCAGCATCGAAAGGCAGGCCTCAAGTTGATCAATCGCAACGAATTCATCTGCTTTATGCGCCTGAGCAATGCTTCCGGGGCCACAGACGACTGCGCTTAGCCCCATTGTTTGGAAAATACCGGCTTCGGTTCCAAATGGCACAACATCTGCGCCATTTGCACCGGTTAGCTCCATGATCAAATCTTTGGCAGCATTTTCGTCCATAGGTTCTAACCCGTCAACTTCACCCAAGATTTCTGTATCGATGCTGGCTTCTGGATGAACGGTGCGCATCGCTGGCAAAAGCTCCTCGGTTACATAGGCTGTTATCTGATCTTTCATGTAGTGAAAATCTGATTGCTGAACAGGACGGAATTCCCAATCAACTTCGGCTTTGCTAACGATCACGTTGTGCATAACGCCACCGCGAATACCGCCAATGTTCATGGTTGTCCAAGGCGGTTCAAAGCGGCTATTTTCGGGCACGCGGGTTTTCATGTCTTCGCGCAATTCCATAAGCCGGCTTACATAGCGCACAGCATATTCCGCCGCATTGACCCCAAGATCGGGGGACGACCCGTGCCCCTCTAGCCCACTAAACCGCGTGGTATATTCACAACACCCTTTGTGACCTTCGATTATGCGCATTTCTGTGGGTTCCCCGATTATGGCAATCGACGGTTTATATCCCCGTTTTTGCAGCTCAGGAACCAAAGCGGTGGCCCCAATGCAGCCAACTTCTTCGTCATGAGTAAAGGCAAAGTGTACCGGGCGTTTCAGGTCAAGTTGCGCATAGTAAGGTGCCATCGCAAGAGTGGCTGCGATAAAGCCTTTCATGTCACATGCGCCGCGCCCAAATAGTTTGCCATCGCGATCATCCATAATAAATGGATCGGTTGTCCACGGCTGATCAGCCACAGGAACAACATCAGCATGGCCCGACAGGATAATGCCGCCATCGACGTCAGGGCCGATTGTGGCAAAAAGATTTGCTTTCTTGCCTGATGCATCATGAAATAGGTCGACGCGTGCCCCCAAGGGTTCAAGATAGTCGCGTATATAGAATAGCATATCCAAGTTGCTATCGGTCGAAATTGTGGGGAACCCGATAAGATCCCCTAAAATTCGTTTTGTTTCTGATAAATACGTCATGGTTTGACGAACATCTTTCGTGGACGATTACAAAGGGTTTCCGCTGCGCCGCTGTCTGTGATGACGATGGATTCTGTGATTTCAAGCCCCCAATCAGCCATCCATAACCCTGGCATAAAGTGGAACGTCATTCCGGGTTCAAGGATGCTTTGATCTTCGGAGCGAAGTGAAATTGTGCGCTCGCCCCAATCTGGCGGATAGCTGATACCGATGGGATAGCCGCATCGCGCACCGCGTTCGATGCCAGCGCGCTCTAACGGCGCGGCCAAGGCGTTGGCGATATCGCAAGCACGGTTTCCTGCGCGTGCAATGTCTAGCCCAGCTTCCAGCCCTTCGACCAATGCGGCTTCGGCACGCTTTAGATCATCTGGGGGCGTTCCCAAAAAGATCGTGCGACAAAACGGTGCGTGATATCGACGATAGCAACCAGAAATTTCAAAAAAGGTTGCTTCGCCAGTTTCAAAAGGCCGACCATCCCATGTCAAATGCGGTGCAGAGGCATCCGTTCCAGACGGGAGGAGTGGGACAATAGCGGGATAATCCCCCCATGCGCCTTCAACGCCGCGGATGGCATCGCCGTAAACTTCGGCAACAATTTCATTTTTTGGAATACCAGGTTCAACGCGTTCAATCAGGCCATCGATGATCTTTTCTGAAATCGCGGCGGCTTTGCGCATAAAGGCCAGCTCTTCTTGGGATTTGACACCGCGTTGCCAATTGACCAATGCCGTTGCGTCCACAAAGGTGAAGTCTGGCATTTCATTGACCAGTGTTTCAAAGGCTTTGGCCGAAAAATAATAGTTGTCCATTTCCACGCCAATGCGCCCTTTTGCACCATAAGAGCGCAGGTGCTTTGCCAGGTCTTGCATAGGGTGCCGTTCGGTGGATTGAATGTAATTATCGGCATACCCATGGACCCGTTCATTTTCCATCCAGACCGTGCGAATTGCGCCGTTCGCATCTTGGCGACGGCCCCACCATACTGGGTCAGACTCTGCAAAGACGATTACGCCTTGGTGAACATAAAACGACCACCCATCATATCCTGTCAGCCAAGCCATATTTGAAGGGTCTGTAACAAAAAGCGTGTCGATACCTTTTGCAGCCATGGCAGAACGTGTCTTGGTTAAGCGGCGGTCATATTCTGCGCTGCTAAAGGGAATGTTTTTTCGAATCATTGTTGTGCCCTCCGATATGATACTGACGAGACTGAATATTTGTGTACAACGAGCCTTTCCGAAAACGACACGAAATAGGCCGTTTTTGAATTATCAGCGTAATTACGAGATGTTACACATGTGTGATCACAGCAAGAGTCGCGTGTTGTGTACAACGGAGGGTGAATGATACAAGTTGCGGACATTTTAAAAGCTGCGGCTACGATCCGTGGCGTTGCTGATAATACGCCGCTTGTGCCGTCTGCATATATGTCAAAGCGGTATGGGCATGATTTTTTGCTCAAGTTGGAAAATATGCAGCCGATTGGGGCATTCAAGCTGCGCGGTGCTTTGACTGCGGTTAACAATCTGTCTGATACCGTCACAGGGGTGACGTGCTGTTCAACGGGAAACCACGGGCGCGGAGTCGCGTTTGCAGCGGCAAAGCGTGGTATGCGGGCCATTATCTGTATGTCTGAACTGGTTCCCAAGGCCAAGGTCGATGGCATTCTTGCGCTGGGCGCAGAAGTTGTGATCGCCGGGAAATCACAGGATGATGCTTTGAAGGAAAGCCTGCGCTTGGTTAATCAGGATGGGTTGGTTGAAATTTCACCGTTTGATGACCCCTATGTGATTGCCGGCCAAGGCACTATTGGATTGGAAATATTGCAAGCGCGCCCCGATATTGAAACGCTTTTGGTGCCTTTGTCCGGAGGTGGTTTGGCGGCTGGTGTTGCGGCGGCTGCGCGGGCGATCAAGCCAGATATCAAAGTGATCGGTATTACCATGGACCGCGGGGCGGCTATGTATGCCAGCATCCAAGCCGGCCATCCAATCGAAATCGAAGAAGTCGCTAGTTTAGCAGATAGCCTTGGCGGTGGAATTGGGCTTGAAAACAAGCTGTCCTTTGCTATGTGCCGCGATCTTTTGGATGATATCATTCTGGTCACTGAGCAAGAAATCTATCACGCAATGCAAACTCTTTTTTACGAGGATCGGATAGTTGCCGAAGGCGCCTGTGTCGTTGGTATTGCAGCGGTGCAATCAGGCAAGCTTTGGCTGACTGGCCCAACGGCTACGATTATTACTGGCAGAAATGTGGATATGGCGATGTTCAGCAAAATAATGAATGGCGACGACATCGACTTGGATGATGTTACGATAAAGGGTCAGCACTATGGCGCGTGATATACAAATAATGACCGAAGCCCAATTGCGGGATGTCGTTTCCTTGGATTTGACGATTATCGATGTCGTAGAAAAGGCATTTTCTATTCTCGCAACAGGCGATGTCATCATGCCGCCGATTTTATCAATGGATCTTCCAATGGTGAATGGCGAAGTGGATATAAAGACCGCTTACATTCCCGGATTTGACGGATTTGCGATCAAAGTCAGCCCTGGTTTTTTTGATAATCCAAGTTTGGGAATACCGTCATTGAATGGATTAATGACATTGTTTAATGCCAAGACCGGTTTGGTCGAAGCGTTGTATTTGGATAATGGGTATTTGACAGATATTCGCACAGCCGCAGCGGGCGCTGTCGCTGCGCGGCATCTGGCTGTCGAAACTGTGAACACCGTAGGGGTGATGGGCACAGGGGTTCAGGCACGTTTACAGATGCAAGCATTGGCTTTGGTGCGCCCATTTGAAGAAGTGTTGGTTTGGGGGCGTGATCCTGATAAAGCTGCGGCCTGTGCCAAAGATTTGCATGAAACGCTTGGTGTGCGCGCTCAGGTGGCAAGCGCCCAAGATACTGTGCGCCAATCGCAAATTGTTGTGACCACAACGCCAAGCCGGGAACCAATTTTAAAAGCGGATTGGTTACACGAAGGGTTGCATATCACCGCAATGGGATCGGACCAAGACGGCAAGAATGAAATTGATGTCGCCGTTTTAGAGGCGTGCGATTTATATGTTGCAGATCGCGTTAGCCAAACTGAAAACCTAGGCGAACTTCGTGCCGCAAAAGCTGCTGGCGTTTGGACCAAAGGCACGCCCCCTGAATTGGGCGCGATTATCAACAAAACGCATTCAGGACGGCAAAGCGCAAAGTCCATCACCGTGTGCGATTTAACAGGAACCGGAGCGCAAGATACGGCAATTGCATCCTATGTCCGTGCAAATTGGCCCAATGCGGGCACGCTGATCCAATCCTAAACACATCTAGTCCAATGAACATTACGAAAAGGAATGAACATGCTGAAAAATGATCAACTCGAACAATGGGACCGTGAGAATTTCTTTCATGCGTCAACACATTTGGCAGAGTTCGCGCGCGGTAATATCCCACAACGTGTTTTGACAGGGGGCGATGGATGCCACATCGAGGATCGCGACGGTAATCGGCTGCTCGATGCATTTGCCGGGTTATACTGTGTGAATGTTGGCTATGGTCGTCAAGATATCGCAGAAGCGATTGCTGCACAGGCGAAAGAATTGGCCTATTATCATTCCTATGTCGGTCACGGAACCGAGGCGTCAATTACCTTGGCCAAGATGGTGTTGGACCGCGCACCGGACCACATGAGCAAGGTGTACTTTGGCTTGTCTGGATCTGATGCAAACGAAACCAACATCAAATTGGTTTGGTACTATAACAACATCCTTGGTCGCCCAGAGAAAAAGAAAATTATCAGCCGGTGGCGTGGATATCACGGATCTGGGTTGATGACGGGATCGTTAACTGGGCTAGAGCTATTTCATAAAAAATTCGATTTGCCGCTTAGCCAAGTTATTCACACCGAAGCCCCTTATTATTTCCGAAGGGATGATGTGTCGATGACCGAGGCCCAGTTTGTGGCGCATTGCGCATCCGAGTTAGAAGCATTGATCGAACGTGAGGGGGCCGAGACGATTGCCGCATTTATCGGTGAGCCCGTTTTGGGAACGGGTGGAATTGTACCTCCTCCACATGGATATTGGGACGCAATCCAGCCGATTTTGGAAAAGCATGACATTCTGCTTATCGCAGACGAAGTTGTCACAGGGTTTGGCCGATTGGGAACAATGTTTGGGTCCGAGCATTACGGACTTAAGCCTGATTTGATCACAATCGCCAAGGGTCTTACATCTGCTTATGCGCCTCTGTCCGGTTCGATTGTCAGCGACAAAATGTGGAAAGTGCTTGAGCAAGGAACCGATGAAAACGGACCAATTGGTCACGGCTGGACGTATTCGGCGCATCCAATCGGTGCTGCAGCAGGTGTTGCGAACCTGAAACTCATCGACGAACTTAATTTGGTTCAAGCGGCAGGTGAAAATGGCGCATATTTGAACAAAGTGATGTCCGAAGCGCTGGGCGAACATGCGCATGTTGGCGAAATCCGTGGCGAAGGTATGTTGTGCGCAGTAGAGTTTGTCAAAGATCGAGACAACCGCACATTCTTTGATGCGAGCGAAAAAGTGGGCCCAACGATTGCCGCAGAATTGCTAAAGCATGATGTGATCGCGCGTGCTATGCCACAGGGTGATATTTTGGGCTTTGCGCCACCTTTCTGCTTAACCAAAGCCCAAGCAGATGAAGTTGCTGGCAAAACGGCAAAAGCGGTCAAGGCGGTGCTGGGCGATTGATGCGTGCACCTGCTGCCGACTCAGGGATTCGGTGCGCCGAGGCCCGTTTGTTCACATGGAAAACAGAGCATAATGAGTGGAAATTTACCTATTTTATTGGCATTCTGATCTTTAATTCATTCGATGTTATGAAAAAATCAGGTAAACGTCCTTTATTTAGCCCAAAGAAAAGTGATTTCGACTTGAGTTGGTTAAAAATGCAAAAAAATGCCGCAAATTGGTTGCAAGCCACTACGGGAAGCGGTTTAATCTAGCCGATAAGCGTTAATAGCGCACAATAAATAAACGGGGAGCCAAGTTTGGCAAAAGATACCGCTGGAAACGCGTTCGTAAAGTTCGATCGCGTACAGAAAAGTTACGATGGCGAAACGCTTGTCGTAAAAGATCTAAATCTCGAGATGCCCAAGGGCGAATTTTTGACTATGCTAGGGCCATCAGGCTCAGGTAAGACGACATGTCTTATGATGTTAGCTGGTTTTGAAACTGCAACGCATGGTGATATCCTGCTTGATGGTGTTTCGATCAACAACATTCCGCCGCACAAGCGCGGCATTGGTATGGTGTTCCAAAACTATGCGTTGTTCCCGCATATGACGATAGCTGAAAATTTGGCGTTTCCACTTGAGGTTCGCAAAATTGGTAAATCTGATCGCGAACAAAAAGTTAAGCATGCGCTTGAAATGGTTGAAATGGGGGCCTTTGGGGGCCGCCGTCCTGCTCAGTTATCTGGTGGTCAGCAGCAGCGTGTCGCTTTGGCGCGTGCGCTTGTGTTTGAACCGGAGCTCGTTTTGATGGACGAACCTTTGGGCGCGTTGGACAAGCAGCTTCGCGAAAAAATGCAGTTTGAAATCACTGATCTAGCGCACCGTTTGGGCATTACTGTGGTCTATGTGACGCATGACCAAACCGAAGCATTGACCATGTCTGATCGCGTTGCCGTCTTTAATGATGGTCGTATTCAGCAATTGGCGCCGCCGGATCAATTGTACGAACAGCCGGAAAACAGCTTTGTTGCGCAATTCATCGGCGAAAACAACACGATGGAAGGTGTTGTAAAAGAAATCAAGAACGGCGTTGCGGTTGTTCAGTTGGATGGCGGTGAGCTGATCGATTGTACACCTGTTAACGTCAGCAAGCCGGGCGAACGCACACGTGTTTCAATTCGTCCTGAGCGTGTTGAATACAACAAGGCTCGCTTGCAAGAGGGCGCACATACGCTCAAGGCAACTGTTCGCGAATTCATCTATATGGGTGACATTTTCCGGACGCGCCTAAGTGTGGCTGGCAATGATGATTTCATCATCAAAACCCGGAACGCCCCTGACCAAGATCGTCTTCAGCCAGGCCAAGAAATTGAAATTGGCTGGTTGACGGCTGACTGTCGCGCGCTTGATGCGTGATGAATAAATAGGGAAAGTCGCATCCCAATATGGGGTGCGGTTACAAGGGGTTGGTTCGATTTGCCCGTTACGGCCGGCTCTACTAAGTTAAAAAACGGGTGTTCTAGGGAGAATGACATGAAATTCACCAAAACACTTCTTGCCACTACAGCTTTGACAGTTGCAGCTGGCGCAGCGATGGCCGACGATATGACAATCGTATCATGGGGCGGCGCTTACTCTAAATCACAACTTAAAGCATACCACGAACCATATTCCGCGAAAACTGGCGTGAACATCATCAATGATGACAGCTCAGCAGAAGCGGTTGCTAAATTGCGCGCGATGAACGAAGCGGGCAACGTAACTTGGGACGTCGTTGACGTTGTTGCAGCGGATGCGATGCGTCTATGTGACGAAGGTCTTGCGCTAGAAATCGATCCAGACACACAGCTTGCAGCCGCTCCTGACGGAACATCTGCGTCAGAAGACTTTGGCGACCTATTGGTATCCAGCTGCTTCATTCCACAGATCGTTTACTCAACAACATTCGGGTATCGTACTGACCTAGTTGGTGACACACCTCCGACAGACGTTTGTGCAGTTTTCGATCTAGAAGCATACCCAGGCAAGCGTTCATTGGAAAAGCGTCCAATCAACAACATGGAATGGGCATTGCTTTGTGACGGCGTTGCAAAAGCAGACGTTTATGACGTTCTTGCAACTGAAGAAGGTCAAAACCAAGCGCTTGCAAAGCTTGACACAATCCGTGACAGCGTAATCTGGTGGAACGCCGGTGCTGACACACCTCAGCTTTTGGCTGATGGCGAAGTCATCATGGGTTCAACATACAACGGTCGTTTGTTCTCTGTAATCGAAGAGCAAAAACAACCAGTTGCGATGCTTTGGGACGCACAAGTATTTGACCTTGACGGTTGGATCATCCCAGCGGGCCTAAGCCCAGAGCGTCAAGCGCGCGCATTGGACTACATCATGTTCGCGACAGACACTCAGCGTCTAGCAGACCAAGCGAAATACATCTCTTACGGTCCTGCACGTAAATCATCAGCTCCGTTGGTTGGTAAGCATGAATCACTTGGCATCGACATGGCGCCACACATGCCAACAGATCCAAACAACGCTAAGAACACATTCTTGTATAACTATGAGTTCTGGGCAGATTATCGCGACGATATCGACGCGAAATTCCAAGCATGGTTGGCGAAATAATATCGTCTAAGACTTTGGCGGGGGGCGTTTTGCGCCCTTCGCCACGCTTGATACAAAAATCCTATAAAAATACGGGGACAATATGAGTGATACGACCGATTCTGGGCCAATGTTGGCTGCGGATGGAACGCCTCTTAAGCGCAGCTTAGCGCGCGCATTACGTCGCCAAAAAATCAGAGCGTTGATGCTTGTTGCTCCGCTTTTGTTATTCGTGATTTTGACCTTTATCATGCCGATTGCGAGCATGTTAATGCGGTCTGTTGACAACGAAATGGTCGGTGAAATATTGCCACAAACCGTTGTCGAAATTCAAAACTGGGATGCGAACTCCGGTGAACTTCCTGATGAAGCTGTGTATGCCGCCTTTGCTGCTGACCTCGTGCAAGCGGTCAAAAACAAAGAACATACAAAATTGGGTTCTAGATTGAACTATGAGCAGACGGGTCTTTCGTCGATGTTCCGTCAATCTGGGCGCAAAGTGAAAAATTGGGACCCTGTCACTGACGGCCCCTTTAAAGAAAAGCTGATAAAAGCGCACAAAGGCTGGGGTGAAATCGAAACCTGGGCCGCGATCAAGACCCATTCATCCAAGTACACCAGCGGTTATTTTTTGAATGCGATTGATATGCAGAAAACACCTCAGGGTATTGCTGCACAGCCAGAAGATAAGCAAATTCTGATCACGTTGTTCATTCGTACGTTGAAGATGTCGTTGATTATCACGGGGTGCTGTATCCTGTTGGCCTATCCGGTTGCTTGGATCTTGGCGAACCTTCCTGCGCGTTCAGCGAACCTTTTGATGATCCTTGTGTTATTACCTTTCTGGACCTCGCTTTTGGTGCGGACATCTGCTTGGAAAGTGATGCTTCAACAGCAGGGCGTGATCAACGAAGTATTGGTCTGGCTTGGCATAGTTGCGGATGATAACCGGTTGGAAATCATCAACAATCAATTCGGTACAATCGTTGCTATGACGCATATTTTGTTGCCGTTCATGATCCTGCCTATGTATTCCGTAATGCAAACGATCCAGCCAACCTATTTGCGCGCGGCCAAATCTTTGGGGGCAACGAATTGGACGGCGTTTTGGCGCGTTTACTTCCCGCAATCCATTCCGGGAATTGGTGCGGGTTCGATCCTCGTGTTCATCTTGGCGATTGGTTATTATATCACGCCTGAAATCGTTGGTGGTACAGACGGTGTGTTTATTTCAAACCGCATTGCCTATCACATTTCAAAATCATTAAACTGGGGGCTTGCTGCTGCACTTGGCGCTATTCTCTTGGCGGTGGTCTTGGTGCTTTATTGGGCATATGACAAAATCGTCGGCATCGACAATGTGAAGTTAGGATAAGATCATGGCTGCACTTACACCTATTTCTCGTAAACCAATGACCTTTGTATTGCCGATCGTTGCAATCGTTGGTGCCATTGCTGGCATGTTCGTTGGAACATCCTTTGGGTCAACCACCCTTGGCTTCTTCATGGGCGCCATCGCTTTGGCGGGCTTGGCATGTGTTTACGTTAATTTGTTCGATAACGAACGTATGGTCCGCTGGTTCCACATCGTTGGCTCAATTGTGTTGGGCTATCTTGCCGCTGGAAATATTGGTATTTTGTTGGCTGGCTTGTTTGGTTGGTTTTCGATTTGGTTTATCTACTGGATCTACGAAGGTCGCTACCGCGCCAAACTCCTGCCGTATCTAACCCCTGGTCAAGTCCTTTGGCATTACACCTTTTATGTGATCTGTGGTTCGATCTTTGTGTTCTTGATTACCCCTATTCTGGTTGTGATGCCTTTGTCGTTCAACGCCCAAGACTTCTTTACGTTTACGGACAAGATGCTGCGGCTTGATCCTGAAGGCTATTCATTAAAGCACTACCAAGACTTCCTTGGTCTGCGTGAAGATTCCAACGGTGAATGGCTGCGATCCTTCTGGAACTCGCTTAAAATTGCTCCGATTGCGACGGTGATTTCTGTTTCGCTTGGCACTCTTGCGGCGATCGGCCTTAGCCAAAGTCACGTGCCAGCAAAACGTGCGATCATGGCGATTTTGATTTCGCCAATGATCGTTCCTTTGATCATTTCAGCCACAGGTATGTATTTCTTTTATTCCGACCTAGGCGGTTTCATGGAGAACAGCCTTGGTATGAACAAAGATTTCGTTGGTTACGTCAAAGTGATTTTGGCGCATGCCGTCTTGGGTATTCCGTTCGTGATTATCACTGTGACGGCAACTTTGGTTGGGTTTGATCGATCCTTGACACGCGCAGCTGCAAATATGGGCGCTGGACCTGTGACCACGTTCTTCCGCGTACAGATGCCGTTGATTTTGCCCGGTGTTATTTCTGGTGGATTGTTTGCCTTTATTACATCGTTTGACGAAGTTGTCGTCGTGATGTTTATCGGATCGGCGAGCCAAAAAACATTGCCTTGGCAAATGTTCCTAGGTTTGCGTGAACAGATCAGCCCAACAATTCTAGCGGTTGCGACGATCCTTGTTGCCTTGTCGATTATGCTGCTTGCTACATTGGAAATCTTGCGTCGTCGTTCAGAGCGGCTGCGCGGAATGTCCCCTGGCTAAGCGCGACGCACAGGGCATAGAAACACAAGGGCGCCTGTGATTGGCGCCCTTTCTCATTCAGGAGACAGAGATGGACACGACTGATCACAAAGCCAAAATGAAGCAAATGCAAAAAGTTCATCGTGCTGCAATCGCAGAGCGTGATATTTCGGATCGGGGCTTGGTCTTGGTTCACACGGGCGACGGCAAGGGCAAATCCAGTTCTGCGTTTGGTGTTGTTATCCGCGCGCTGGGATGGGGGCACAAAGTCGCCGTCGTTCAGTTCATCAAGGGAACATGGGACACGGGCGAAAAACGGTTTTTTGATCAGCTCGATATGGTGGATTGGTTCACCATGGGCGAAGGTTTCACCTGGGACACCCAGGACAAAGACCGCGACATTGCTGCTGCTACAAAGGCTTATGAAAAAGCATGCGCGCTGATGTCTAGTGGAGACTATGATTTGGTTGTCTTGGACGAAGTGAACATCGCTCTGCGATATGACTATCTGGACACGGAAACGGTTTTAGATGGCCTAAAGTCGCGAAACAGCAAAACCTCTGTTGTGTTGACAGGACGCGACGCGAAGCCAGAAATTTGCGATTACGCCGATTTGGTTAGCGAAATCCAAGAAATCAAACACCCATTCCAAGCTGGGATCAAAGCGATGAAAGGCGTCGATTATTGATCCTTTTTGGTGCTTGATAGCTCACTTATCAGCATCGCCGAGATAATCAACGCGGCCCCCACAAGCGCAGCAGAGGGTAGCCGTTCACCGGCGATGCGCCCTATGATCCCTGCCCAGACAGGTTCCGCAGAATAGATTATTGTGGCGCGTGTCGGTGATAGGGATTTTTGTGCCCAGTTCA
The DNA here is from genome assembly GCA_024639125.1 of Paracoccaceae bacterium. Lineage (GTDB taxonomy): Bacteria > Pseudomonadota > Alphaproteobacteria > Rhodobacterales > Rhodobacteraceae > JAHEJA01. Next base: position 3,658 of record JAHEJA010000009.1, on the reverse strand, counting down.
TGGTTGCTTGAATAACGGCGCTGGCCAGTCCTAATAAAATGGCAAGGCCAGCAAAAATACCAAGGCTATGAGGCACAGGTTCGCCCATAACTGGAATCAACACGGCTGCAATAACCGACGCCACCAAGAGCTGTAAAAACGTCACCCGCCGTACATCAATTTTGCCAGCGTACCATCCAATTAGGATGACTTCTAATGCGACTGCTATCGCACTTAGGATTGTCAGGATAACACCAATAGAAAATGCAGCCTCCCCTCCGGATGGGCCTGCAATTAGGATCAATCCCGCAAACGCCAAGGCGATCCCAATCCAGCTGCTGAAACGTGGCCGATCTTTGAACACAATCCATTGCAGCACTGGAATCAAGGGCACAGCAAAGGCCGTAATGAACGCGGATTTACTAGACGTGATGCTTTTCAAGCCATAGGTTTGCAACGTATAGCCCAAGAACAGAAAGACACCGATAAAGGTTCCTGCCAACACATCCTGACGTGTGATGCGGAACAGATCTTGGCGCAGGATAAAGGCCATGAAAATAGCCGCTGAGCCAAAGCGGATCGCAATAAAGTAAAGCGGTTCACCATAGTCCAAGGCGGTTTGCACCGTTAAAAACGTCCCCCCCCAAATCATGGTGATCAGGATCAAAGCAAGCTGAGGAGAGGGGCGAAATAAATTTGTCATAAGGCCATGGTTTCTATGGATTGTCTCGGAAACAGTATCGCCCTATCCTTATGGCAGAAACGGCGCCAACGCCACTCTGATCCAAAGGAAAGCTGATGAAAACTGCTCTCGTAACGCATGCGGATTGTTTGTTGCATGTCACACCCCCAGGACACCCAGAACAGGTTGCTCGGCTTGAACATATCTTGCACGCGCTTGCGCCTTTGGATTTACATCGCGTTGGGGCGCCAATGGCAGGGGATGATGATTTGCTGCGTGTCCATCCCAAGGAATATATCGAGGGGTTGCGCAATGCGTTGCCGAACACTGGAATTATTCAGGTTGATGGCGATACAGACATGAGCGCAGGGTCGCTGGACGCGGCCTATCGCGCTGCGGGTGGCGTGCTAAAAGCTGTTGATATGGTGTTAGGAGGCGAGGCACCAAATGCCTTTGTGGCGGTTCGACCCCCGGGACACCATGCTGAAACATCAACTGCGATGGGATTTTGCTTTTTCGGTAATGTGGCATTGGGGGCAAAGCACGCGTTAGACTTTCATGGGTTGAAACGGGTTGCTGTGGTTGATTTTGATGTCCACCATGGGAATGGCACCCAAGACCTATTGTATGATGAAAAACGCGCTTTGGTGATCACGAGCCAGCAAATGCCGTTGTGGCCCGGTACAGGCGAAGCATCAGAAACGGGTGCCTATGATAATATTCTGAACGTCCCCTTACCCCCCGAAAGCGATGGCGCAGTCATGCGTCGTATTTATTCGGAAACCGTATTCCCAAGGCTGCGTGACTTTAAACCCGATTTGATCCTGATCTCGGCTGGGTTTGATGCACACACCGATGATCCTTTGGCGCAACTTAACTGGACAACAGAAGATTTTGCTTGGCTCACAGGGCAGCTTTGTGACATTGCTGATCAAACTTGCCATGGACGGGTGGTATCCACTTTGGAAGGTGGTTATGATTTATCAGCATTGGCGCAGTCTGCCAAAGCACATGTTGAACAATTAATTGAGGCCGTTAAATGACAAACACACCCGTAGCCGAAATGAGCTTTGAACAAGCGATGAGCGAATTAGAACAAGTCGTTAGCAAATTGGAACGCGGAGATGTGGCCTTGGAAGATTCCATCAAGCTCTATGAGCGGGGTGCCGAGTTGAAAAAGCGTTGCGAAGACAAGCTAAAAGAAGCCGAAGAAAAAGTCGCAGCGATCACTTTGGACGCACAAGGAACCCCTACGGGCACAACGCCTGTCGAAGGAATGTGATATGTTTCAATCGCGGTTAACCCAAACGGCAGCGGCAGTGCAAGCCCATGTGGATGTTGCCCTAGCGCCCTTGGGTCAGACCGATGTGGTTCAGGCAATGCGCTACGCGATGCAGGGGGGTAAACGTCTGCGTGCATTTCTGGTTATGGAAAGTGCTGAACTTTTTGATATTCCTGCGGCTCAGGCAATTTGGCCCGGTTCCGCGATAGAAGCGGTGCATGCCTATTCCCTAATTCACGATGATTTACCCTGCATGGACGATGATGACCTGCGGCGTGGTCAGCCGACTGTGCATGTCAAATGGGACGACGCAACAGCCGTGTTGGCTGGCGATGCTTTGCAAACTATTGGCTTTGAATGGTGCCTTAATCCTGAAACGAGCCCAATAGCCGATGTGCGGGCCACACTGGCCCTTCGATTGGCGCAAGCCGCAGGCGCAGGTGGTATGGTTTTGGGGCAAGCCCTTGATATTGCGGCTGAAACGGCGCAGACTCCTTTGACATTGGATAAGATCACAGAATTACAAGACGGGAAAACAGGTGCGCTGATTTCTTGGTCTGCCACCGCTGGTGCGGTCCTTGCGCAACAAGACACAGCTGCATTGGCACAATACGCGCGTGCAATTGGTTTGGCGTTTCAGATCGCAGATGATATCCTAGACATCGAGGGTGATGCCGAAAAAGCCGGAAAACGCTTGCAAAAAGACGAAGCCGCCGGAAAAGCAACCTTCGTTTCCTTGCTCGGCTTAGATCAGGCAAAACAGCGTGCGCGTGATTTGGTGAATGATGCCTGTGACGCTGTTTCAATTTATGGGGCCAAGGCTATTACCTTGCAAGAAACCGCTGCATTCATTATTGCACGCGATAATTAAAGTCAGAGGCACATCATGAGCGATCGACCCATTACGCCAATATTAGACACCATTAAATCGCCCGCCGATCTAAAGGGTTTAAGCACTGCGCAATTGGTCCAAGTGGCCAATGAACTTCGGGCTGAGACAATTTCCGCTGTGTCCGAAACAGGCGGTCATTTGGGGGCTGGTCTGGGTGTAGTTGAATTGACGGTTGCCCTGCATGCGGTGTTTCAAACTCCCAAAGACAAAATCATTTGGGACGTATCGCATCAATGCTATCCACATAAAATCTTGACTGGACGCCGTGATCGTATTCGAACCTTGCGCCAAAAGCATGGTCTGTCGGGGTTCACAAAGCGATCTGAATCGCCCTATGATCCCTTTGGGGCCGCCCATTCCAGCACGTCCATTAGTGCCGCTTTGGGGTTTGCAACAGCGCGCGATTTGGGCGGATCTTGTGATGCTGGCTTGGGTGATGCTATTGCCGTAATCGGCGATGGGTCCATGACGGCTGGTATGGCTTACGAGGCCATGAACCATGCAGGGCATCTCAAGAAACGATTGATCGTCATTTTAAACGATAATGAAATGTCTATTGCTGCGCCTGTGGGGGCTTTGTCGTCTTATTTGTCTCAGCTTTATGCGGGCGCCCCTTTGCATGATTTCAAAAATGCCGCAAAGGGTGCGATTAGCTTCCTTCCTGAACCTTTCCGTGAAGGGGCCAAGCGCGCCAAAGACCTATTAAAAGGTATGGCCGTTGGCGGCACCCTGTTCGAAGCTTTGGGTTTTAGCTATATCGGCCCAATAGACGGCCACGACATGGATCAATTGCTACCCGTTTTGCGCACTATCCAAGAACGCG
>JAHEJA010000006.1:7430-47157 GCA_024639125.1 Paracoccaceae bacterium | reverse complement strand
AATGGTGAGCCGTGCTGGGTTCGAACCAGCGACCTACTGATTAAAAGTCAGTTGCTCTACCAACTGAGCTAACGGCCCACTGCGTCGCCTTCTAGAAATACTGGGCGCTGCGGTCAACCCCGAAAACAAAGAAATTTCATCAATCTATGGATTCATTTTGATTCCAAGGATATATGCCCTGTAACAAAGGATAAAACGATCATGTCACTCCCCTTTATGAAAATGCACGGGCTTGGAAACGACTTTGTTGTAATCGATTCACGCAAAGAAACGAATCCCCTTGCCGATTCCACTATTTCCGCAATTGCGCACCGTCATCTTGGCGTGGGGTTTGACCAACTGGCTGTTATAGAAAACGGATCAGCAGACGCGCATTTGGTGTTTTACAATTCGGATGGATCAAAATCTGCAGCCTGTGGGAATGCAACGCGGTGTATTGCGCGTCATCTGATGCAGGAAACTGGAAAAAACGATCTGCACCTGACAACAGAACGGGGCGATTTATATGCAAAAGATGCGGGGAACGGCCTGACCTCGGTGAATATGGGGCATCCCCTCTTGGATTGGCAAGACATCCCGCTTGCACAGAACATGGACACACTAGAGCTTCCCATCGACGGATCGCCAACAGCAACGGGAATGGGCAATCCGCATTGTACATTTTTTGTCCCTGATGCCGACGCAATAGATTTGGCTAGGCGCGGTGCCGAGATTGAAAATCACCCGTTATTCCCACAACGCACAAATGTTCAGTTTGCGCATGTGATCGGACCAAATCACCTGCGTATGCGCGTGTGGGAACGCGGTGTTGGGGTAACCATGGCATCTGGCTCATCGTCTTGCGCGACGGCTGTTGCTGCGGCACGCCGTGGGCTGTCAGGTCGCTCTGTACGTATCGACCTTGACGGTGGGACGCTTTACATAGACTGGCGCGACGATGGTATCTGGATGACCGGTCCTACCATGCATGTGTTTAGTGGCACCTTCACCGATGATTTCCTAAAGGTATCGTTATGACGCACGCTCCTAAATTCACCACGCTCGGATGCCGCCTGAACGCATATGAATCCGAAGCAATGAAGGACCTCGCTCAACAAGCAGGCCTAAATGATGCCGTGATTGTCAATACATGTGCCGTCACAGCCGAGGCCGTTCGCAAATCCAAACAAGAAATCCGCCGTCTGCGTCGTGAACACCCAGATGCCAAAGTTATTGTGACAGGATGCGCAGCCCAAATCGAACCCGAAACCTTTGCCGCTATGTCCGAAGTGGACGCAGTCATTGGCAATACCGAAAAGATGCAAGCCGACACATGGCATGGGCTATCCAGCAACTTTATCGGTGAAACAGAACGCGTCAAAGTTGATGACATTATGTCCGTCACTGAAACAGCGGGCCATTTAATTGACGGCTTTGGCACCCGCAGCCGCGCCTATGTTCAGGTCCAAAACGGATGTGATCATAGATGCACCTTTTGCATCATCCCCTTTGGCCGTGGAAATTCACGATCTGTCCCTGCTGGTGTTGTTGTGGATCAAATCAAGCGTCTCGTGGACAAAGGCTATAACGAAGTCGTCCTCACTGGCGTGGACCTAACAAGCTGGGGCGCTGATCTGCCTGCGACGCCCAAATTGGGCGATCTCGTGATGCGTATCCTAAAACTGATCCCTGACCTACCGCGCCTTCGGATTAGCTCGATCGACAGCATCGAAGTGGACGAAAACCTTATGCAGGCCATAGCAACAGAACCGCGCCTCATGCCGCATCTGCATCTATCACTCCAACATGGGGACGACCTGATCTTAAAACGCATGAAACGCCGCCACCTGCGTGATGATGCCATTCGGTTCTGCGAAGATGCGCGTAAACTCCGCCCGGATATGACCTATGGCGCAGACATCATTGCAGGCTTCCCCACAGAAACCGATGCACATTTTGAAAACTCTCTGAAATTAATCCAAGACTGCCACCTAACGTGGCTCCACATATTCCCTTACTCGCCACGCCAAGGCACGCCAGCCGCACGGATGCCACAAATAACCGGTTCCGTAATCAAACAAAGGGCCGCACAACTACGCGATGCAGGGGCTACCAGGGTCACCTCCCACCTCTCTGAACAAATTGGAAAAACGCATAATATCCTGATGGAAAACCCGCTCATGGGCCGCACAGAGCAATTCTGCGAAGTGACCTTCGACACCCCTCAAACCGAGGGCAGCATCATAACCGCCAAAATACTTGGTAAATCAAACAACACGCTCTTGGCCTAGGCCTTCATCTTTGCGGAAATACTCAAATGGCCCAACCTATCCTCTATAGCTTCCGTCGATGCCCCTACGCGATGCGCGCGCGCCTTGCGATTCAATCCGCACAAATCCAAGTCGAACTAAGGGAAATTCTGCTACGGGACAAAGCGCCCGAATTCCTAGACTGCTCCCCCTCCAAAACAGTCCCCTGCCTAAAAATAGATACCAAAATCATAGACGAATCTCTCCATGTGATGGCATGGGCCCTGGCACAAAATGACCCGGAAAATTGGCTAGAAATGCCACCCAAAGGCTACGAACTCATCGCTCATTTTGACGGCCCATTCAAACAATCTCTAGACCGCACAAAATACGCAACGCGCTACCCTGATGCAAACCCAAAAACAGAACGCGAAAAAGCCAGCGTCTTCATCCAAAAGCTAGACGAACAGCTGACACAACCATTTCTATTCAAAAATACGCCAAGCGTTGCTGATATGGCAATCTTGCCCTTTGTTCGGCAATTCGCAAATATCGACAAAACATGGTTCTTTGCCCAACCTTGGCCCAATGTCCATGAATGGCTCAATGCCTTCACCCAAAGCGATCGCTTTCTAAAGATTATGGATAAGTACCCAAAATGGACCACTGGTGATCCAATCACACTGTTTCCAACCAGCTGACGTCACCTTTGTAAGAAACTCTGGGGGTGCGGGGGCAAAGCCCCCGCTTGGATCCGATCACGAACGTGATCGGAAATTACATCGCTTTGATCTTCTCACGGGCCGCAACAACACCCAATGCCGCATTCGCAGCCTCTTGTCCTTTCACCACGAAATGATCCCGATAGATCGCATTGTGATGATCTGTTTCTTGATAATTATGCGGCGTCAAAGACACAGACAAAACAGGCACGCCCGTATCCAGCCCGACCCGCACCAAGCCATCAACAACAGCTTGCGCAACAAAGTCATGACGATAAATGCCGCCGTCAACGACAAAAGCCGCACAAACAATGGCGCCATATTTTTCTGTTTCCGCCAAATCTTTGGCGATCAAAGGCATCTCAAGCGCGCCAGGCACATCAATCACATCTACATGCGCAGCAGGGATTTTTTCCAAAAATCCTGCCAAAGCTTGATCAACGATATCTGAATGCCAGCAGGCCTTAACAAATGCAAAACGGGTGTGTGTCATTTCATGCTCCTTTAGTTAACAACACGTCACCCAAGGCTCACGACCGCACTTCGACCCAAGGGCCGAACTGTCATCGCTCTCTTCCATCCGGACTTTAACCGTCGGCTCTGGCCTCGCACCAGATCTGCTGACACCCTTGTGGGCCGCTCGCGGGCTCGGGAAACCCCATACCGCCGGTGGGGAATTTCACCCCGCCCTGAGAACAAATAGAGCTTGCCAAAATTCATCGACCAAGACAAGCATGTTTCCGACACTTTCCTAGGACAAAGCGATGCACCCAAATCCAATCTTTCGCAAAACTGACGTTCAAAAAAGTTTGGATTTTGCAAATGCTGTCAGCTTTGGAACACTGTGCCTATCGACAGATGCGGAACCATTGATAAGCCACATACCATTTCAACTGTCCGCAACAGGTACCACCGCTGACTTGCATTTGGTCCGCTCCAACCCCATCACGCGCCGCTTGCAACAAGGCCCCCTTGCCGCAACACTCGTCGTAATGGGTCCACATGGGTATATTTCCCCAGATTGGTACGAGATCGAAAACCAAGTCCCAACATGGAACTATGTCTCGGTCCATCTCATCGGAACCTTAACACTCTTAGACCAAGATCGTTTACCGCCTATCCTCGACGCTCTTTCTGATCATTTCGAAGCACAGCTTTCCCCCAAGCCTATTTGGAAAATGGCCAAAGTCGAAAAAGAAAGTATAGAAAAAATGTTCCACCAAATCGTCCCGTGCAAATTCGATATAAGCGATGTTCAAAGCACTTGGAAACTTGGCCAAAACAAGCCAGATGCCGCCCGCCATCACGCCGCAGACAGATTAGAAACATCCGCTCTTGGCGCTGAAACAAAACAACTCGCCAAGCTTATGCGTGACGCTAAATAATAAATCAAAACACAACAACAGGACAAACTCATGAAACTCATCTTCGCACCCGCTTCTCCATTCGTTCGCAAAGTTCGCGCACTCGCCCACGAACTCGGAATCCAAGACAGCATCACGCTTCACCCAGTCAAAACAACCGCTCTTAGCACCGCCGATGATGCACGTGCTGCTAACCCGCTTGGAAAAATACCCGCACTCATCCAAGATGACGGGCCCACACTTTTTGACAGCCGCGTCATTTGCCGATTTCTCAATGACAAGGCAAACGGTGATATGTATCCAACAAACACTCTCTATGATGTTCTCACACTCGAAGCACTCGCAGACGGGATAATGGAATCAGGCGTCACAATCGTTTATGAAACGCGCCTGCGTCCTGCTGAAAAGCAATCTACGGAATGGATGGATGCACAATGGTCGAAAATCACGTCTGCACTTGATTCACTCGAACTCAACATGCCGCCTGCGCTGCACGGAACAGTCAACATGGCGCAAATCGCAATGGCCTGCGCGCTCTCTTATCTTGATTTCCGCCACGATGATCGCAATTGGCGAAATACACGCCCGACACTTGCTGCATGGCACCAAGCTATCTGTGACCGCCCATCCCTAAAAACAACGGAACCAACTGATTAAAGAAACGTTTTAAACTCGGCAATCACAGCCGCATAAACATCACGCTTGAACGGCACGATGTTATCGACAAGCTGATCAACAGGGCACCATTTCCAATGTGAAAATTCAGGGTGCTCTGTTGCAATGTTCACGTCGGCATCACTGCCCTGATACCGCAGCAAAAACCATTTCTGCTTTTGACCGCGATAGGCGCCATTCCAAAACTTGGGAATAATCTCAGCCGGCAAATCATATGCAATCCACTTATCGCTGACGGCTTCAATAGCCACCAAATCCCGGGACACGCCCGTTTCTTCTTCTAACTCGCGCAAAGCGGCTTCCGTAGGATCCTCGCCGTCATCGATGCCACCTTGAGGCATTTGCCAAGCATCGACAGGGTTGTCCAAGCGCCGACCAACAAACACAGCATTGTTCGCATCGATCAACATAATTCCCACGTTTAATCGATACGGAAGCGCGTCTATCTCTTCAGGTGTCATAAGGCCAATCCCCACCGGTTATCTTCATCTTTGGAAAAATACTCAAAATAAATGAGGGCACAAAATGCGCCCCCATCTCATATGACTACTGCTTAGGACCCAAAGCAGACAACCCTTTTAAAATATCAATTGCATAGGCTAATTGATAATCCTCTTCGCGGAGTTTAGCGGCGTCTTCGGCTTTTGCACGGTCTTCTTCGATTTGACGGATTTCATCTTCACTCAAACTGTCATTAGACAAAGAACCGCGCAAATCCGCTTCGCTGCGTGTGCGGCGGGCTGTGGTTTCTTCTGACGCTGTATCTGCATTTGGATCAACAGGTGCGCGGCGCGGTTGCTGCACAACGATATCCGGCGACACACCCAAGTTCTGGATGGAACGACCGGACGGTGTGTAATAGCGCGCTGTGGTCAACCGCATTGCGCCATTTCCTTGAACAGGCATAACCGTTTGCACTGACCCTTTGCCAAAGCTCTTGGTCCCAATAACGATTGCACGGCGGTGGTCTTGTAATGCACCTGCCACGATTTCCGACGCAGACGCAGACCCACCGTTAATCAAAATCACAATCGGCTTGCCCTCGGCCAAATCACCTTTGACCGCATTGTAACGATCCCCGTCTTCTGGATTGCGACCGCGCGTGGAAACGATTTCGCCTTTATCCAAGAACGCATCAGACACTTTGATCGCTTGGCTCAACAAACCACCGGGGTTGTTGCGCAGATCCAGAACGATACCGTTGACATTATCCATCCCACCGGCGGCTTCGATTTCCTTGGCCAAACCGTCGGACAAGTTCGGATAAGTTTGATCGTTGAATGTAGTCACGCGCAACACAACAGAATTGCCTTCGGTGCGTGCACGTACCGCTGTTAACTTGATCGTGTCGCGGACAATGGTCACATCAAACGGCTCATCTTCGCCTTCGCGGGCAACTGTGATGATAATTTCCGAACCAACCGGCCCACGCATTTTCTCAACAGCTTCATCCAATGTTAACCCAAGCACGGATTCTCCATCAACGTGAGTGATAAAATCACCCGCTTCGATTCCGGCTTCAAACGCAGGCGTGCCGTCGATAGGGGACACCACTTTCACAAAGCCTTCTTCTTGGGTCACTTCGATCCCCAACCCGCCAAATTCGCCACGGGTTTGGACTTGCATCTTTTCGGCATCATCCGGTGGAAGATAGCTGGAATGCGGATCAAGAGACGTCAACATTCCGTTCACAGCCGCTTCGATCAAATCTTTGGGATCAACTTCCTCAACGTATTCTGCGCGGATACGTTCGAAAATATCGCCAAACAAATCCAACTGTTCATAAATTTTTTGATTGTCATCGGCCGACTGCGCAAACACAGGACCCGCGATTTGCGTTGCCGTCATCACACCAAATGCACAGCCAACACCCGCTGCCAAAATAAATTTCTTCATCGTTTAGTCCTTTTGCGTCCGGAACCAAGTCAAAGGATCTATAGGAACCTTATCCTGCCTCACCTCTAAATAGAGCGTTTCACTTAGATCTGTAACAGGTCCACTGCCCGTTTCCACTATCATTTTATCAAGACTTTGTGAATTACCACCCATTAAACCGATTGGGCTTCCCGCAGGCAAGACTTCGCCCGTATCCCCAAATACACTTTGAAGGCCGGCAACGACAAACAAAATGCCTGCTTGTGGCTCTAATATTGTAACCAACCCAAAGTCCAACAAAGGCCCGCGATAACGGATCGTCGCAGCCGAAGGTGTTGTCACAACCGCTTGCGGTTCCGTCGCGATAATGACACCGGGGCGCACAACACCAGCCGCATCTGCTTGATTGAAATTCCGAATGACACGACCCTGAACAGGTAACCGCAAAGACCCTTTACGATCCGTAATATCAGGCAGGGATCCAGATACTTCGCCCACAACGATTTCTGACAATCCACTCGCGAATGTGTCTAGCGTTTCAGACGCGGCGATCAAAATAGCCGTCTTAATGGGGTCTTCCACAAATCGACGCGGAAGGTTTTTGCGATCAGCAGCGGCGCGTGCCAACTCTGTCCGCGCCCTCTGCGCGTCTCTTAATCCATTTTCTAAGATTTCAGTGGCCTGATCATGAATATCCGCCAACCTATTTAGCTGGATCAACCTTTGCCGCAAATCGCTTACTTCACCTTGAATAGACCCTAAAACGTCGGTCACCATCATACCCGAGCGCGCCGTATCAAGCGCCCCTTCCGGATGCACAATCAACGCGGCGTCGGGGGCTTTGTTAATGGAATGCAGAACCCCAACCAACCGGCTGATATCTACATCTTGGCCATCCAGCTGTTGGTGCAATTGCTGCTGTTGCAATGTAATCGCCCGCAATCCGTCACGCATCACCGATAAACCGCTTTCATATGCTGTGACAGTGTTCGTTAGTGCCTTTACCCGATCCTGTGATTGATCTGCCGCAGCCAACATCGCTGACGCAACCTTGAGCTGGTCCGCCGCATCCCGTGCAGCCTGTGGCATCGTCACCTGCGCCATCGCGGCTAGGGGCATAAACCCCAGCCAGATCAGCACACATAAGCTCTGTCTCAGATACATCATTGCACTAACAGCGATTGCCCCGTCATTTCATCCGGTTGGTCCAACCCCATCAAGCCCAGCAAAGTGGGCGCCAAATCAGCCAATCTCCCCCCTTGTCTAAGGGTGACCCCCTCTGGTCCACCGAACAAGGCAACAGGGACCAAATTTAATGTATGCGCTGTATGTGGCCCGCCTGTTTCAGGATCAACCATGACTTCGCAATTCCCATGGTCAGCGGTCACGATCATCGTGCCTCCAACCGATTTGAGCGCCGCAACAACGGCTCCTAAACCTTGATCCACAGCCTCACAGGCTTTGATCGCGGCTTGCAAATCACCTGTATGTCCAACCATATCGGGATTGGCATAGTTCGTCACAATCAGATCATAACCACTATGAATTGCTTCAACAAATTTTTCAGTCACTTCTGGCGCGGACATTTCCGGCTGCAAATCATAAGTCGCGACAGCAGGCGATTTGGGCATAAACCGATCCTCACCAATTTCTGGCTGCTCTTTGCCGCCATTCAAGAAGAACGTCACATGTGGATATTTTTCCGTTTCTGCCAAACGAAACTGAGTCTTGCCCTGCTTTGCGACCCACTCTCCAAGAGTATTCACAATTTTCTGCTTAGGGTAACAGGTGGTCATATAGACACTATGATCTGACGAATATTCAACCATCCCCAATAGAGCAGCCCAGTTTGGACGTGCCCCAATATCAAAAGCATCGAACCCGTCCTCGCCAATCGCCCGCAAGATTTCACGCGCCCGATCAGCACGAAAATTCAAGCAGAACACACCATCGCCATCCTGAGCGCCACTATAACCATTTATAACCGTTGCTTTTATAAATTCATCTTGCACGTTCATGTCATAAGATTGCTGAACGGCGGCAATGGCGTCCACTGCTTGTGCATCCGCTTGGCCATGTATCATAGCAGCATAGGCCTGCGATACACGCTCCCAGCGATTATCCCGATCCATTGCAAAATAACGCCCCGTAACGGTACCAATCACAACGCCCTCGGGTAAACGTGCAACAAGGTCACGCATAAACCCAAGACCACTATCCGGCGCCACATCGCGCCCGTCCGTGATCGCATGTAGCACAACCGGTATCCCAGCATCGCGCAGAGCTTTGAGCCCAGCAAGCACATGCTCAATGTGACCATGCACACCACCGTCCGAAATAACCCCCATAACGTGGGCGACCCCGCCTGACAGTGTCATAACGTCAATAAACGCCGTTAACGCTGCATTCTTAAAAAAGGAACCATCTTCAATAGCGAGATCAATCTGCCCAAGATCCATCGCAACAACACGCCCAGCGCCAATATTGGTATGCCCGACCTCTGAATTCCCCATTTGACCCGTTGGCAATCCAACATCAGGGCCATGGGTGATCAAGCTAGCATTTGGACAATCATGCAGTATAGCATCAAAATTCGGCGTCTTTGCCAAAGCAGGCGCATTTGCTCCTGTCTCATCACGTGCGCCCCATCCGTCCAAAATACACAATACGACTGGTTTAGGTGCCATGTTTCTCTGCCTCTTTGCTCAATTCTCATAATATTTATGGGCCACGGGATCCTATAGCAAGGATACTTTCATCTTTGTAAAAATACTCTCGCGCCGAAGGCGTGGCTACACACGATGATATGGACTACCCGCCAGAATCGAGGCGGCACGATACAATTGTTCACATAACATCATCCGAGCGATCATATGGGGCCAAACCATTTTACCAAATGACAAAGCAAAATCCGCTTGCGCTCTAAGTGACGGATCAATTCCATCCGCACCCCCAATGACAAAGGCGACATCGCTTGTTCCTTGGTCGCGCCAAGTGCCCAATTGGTTGGCAAAGTCTGGGGATGTCATCACCGCGCCACGCTCATCCAAGATGCAAAGCTTTGCCCCCTTTGGAACAACGCGCTCCAAAAGCTCAGCTTCGGCACGCATACCGATATTTTTCTTGTCTTCAACTTCTGAAATTGTCAGCGGACCTAAACCCAAGCCGCGCCCCGTTTTATCAAAACGCGACGCATAGTCTTGGATAAGGTCATGTTCGGGACCAGCCCGAAGTCGGCCGACTGCACAAATCGAAACTCGCATCGTCGATTAAGATGTGCTGCCTGTTGGTAGCCACATTTTTTCAAGTTGGTAAAATTCGCGTACTTCGGGACGGAACACATGGACAATAACATCACCAGTGTCGATCAATACCCAATCGCCAGTTTCCTTGCCTTCGATTTTAGACAAACGGCCATATTCCTGCTTAAGACAGTCAACCATTTTTTCAGAAATCGACGCAACCTGACGCGAAGACCGACCAGAGGCAATAACCATATAGTCACCAATAGCCGTCTTGCCGCGCAAATCGATTTGCACGATGTCTTCTGCCTTGTCATCGTCAAGAGATTTTAAAATACGCTCCAACAAGATTTCGCTTGTGACCGTTATGGAACCATTCGCTTCGGGCGAAGGCGTTTCAGCAGCCATAGCTGCATCCGTGCTCGGTGTCAGGACACTGTCCTCCTTGTGACGCGCTGCAAACCCCAACGCTAGGTACATTTTCAATATAGCAGCAGATGCAATATTTCTCAATCACCAGAGAGTCAATCAGATATCCCTTTTTCTCCACCATTTGCAGGAAGCAACCTAACTTCGCTTTGTGGGAACGGGATCGACACGTTATGTTCAGCAAAAGCATCCCATAGGGCCAGATAAACGTCTCCTTTGATATTGGTTAAACCAGCGGTCGGATCCTTGATCCAAAACCGCAAAATATAATCAACCGAGCTGTTACCAAAGTTCACAATGTGGCAAACAGGCTTGCGATCTTTCAACACACGTTCAACCGTCAACGCCGCATCAATTGCAATTTTGCGGACCAAATGTGGATCGTCGTGATAGGCCGTTCCAAAAAACAAATCCAGACGAACAAATTCGTTGGAATGTGACCAGTTGACAACTTGGCCGGTGATCAAATCTTCGTTTGGAATCAAATACTCTTTACCATCACGCGTCACAACAGACACATAGCGCGCACCCAAGGATTCAATCCACCCAAAGGTTTCCCCAAGGCTAATAACGTCCCCCGGCTTAATCGATTTATCCAGCAAAATAATGATGCCTGACACAAGGTTGGACACCACTTTTTGCAAACCAAAACCAAGACCAACACCAATGGCCCCCGACAAAACAGCAAGCCCAGTTAGGTCAAATCCAACGGATCTAAGACCCAAGAAAAATGCCCCACTATAAAGCACTACCTGCATGAATTTGATCGCCAAAACCTGCAAAGAAGGAGAGATATCACCATTGCCACGAATACGCTCTGCGCTCGTGGTGGAAATGACCCTTGCGCCGGCAAATAAAACAACCAAGGTGACGATTGCTTGCACAATAAGCCACACAGAAATGCGAATATCACCAAAATGAATCGCTGCGCTGTCTAGCAAAGTTTGCACTGAGTCGGACAAATTAAGCACCGAAATAGTGCCCCAAGTCCACCCAACATATCGCACCACTTTTCGCGCAAAGGCATTGTTGATAAGCCGCGTAGAAATGGCAATGACATACCAAACAAACGCCAACTCCCCAATCACTCCCAAAATATAAGAGCGGCTTGGCCAGGTTAGTTCCTGCATGACCCAAACAACAATATACGTCAGAACGACAAAGACCAACAAACGCAGACGACGATGCACCACAACCAACAAGCGCATGCGCCACATTGGCCAACCTTCTCGGGTTCGCATCCATTCATGCATCCGATGCCCAAGCCAGCGTGCAACAAGAGTCGCAACCAAGAATATCACCACCGCAATAGCGATTTGATATGCGTTCCACGGCCTCAATAGCCCCATCAAGAATTCCTGAGTTTGATCAACCAAACTTAGGGCGATGTCTTGGGTGTTTTGCGGCGGTTGTTCTGTTGGTAGCTTTGGTAATATGTCAGTCATTATGTATCCAAAATAGCGATTAGCGAACTTTATGCGCTAGTTTTGCAATTGTCACATGCAATTCATAAATTTAATTCACTATCTGCTCAGGACGATAGGAATACTTGCGGCTTAGGGGATTTGAGCGTAGATAGCTTGGCATGAAACAACGAGTCTTTGACATGGATGATCGCGCGCGGCTGCCTTGGCGGTTTTTTGGCGCTATGACCACTGTTCTTGCCAGCCTGTGAAGCTGGCCCTATTCGTTCGTCCAAATTTCAAAACTCAAGCGGGAGAGGAATAAAATGACCGCCCCAAAAACAATTTATGATAAAATCTGGGATGCGCATGTCGCGCATGAATCCGAAGACGGCACATGCCTTTTGTACATTGACCGTCACCTTGTACATGAGGTGACATCACCGCAGGCATTTGAAGGTCTTCGCATGACAGGCCGCGGTGTACGCGCACCGGAAAAAACAATCGCCGTTCCAGATCACAATGTTCCAACAACAACAGACCGCGCGTCTGGCGTGATCGAAAACGAAGAAAGCCGTATTCAGGTCGAAGCACTGGACAAAAACGCCAAAGAATTCGGCGTGCATTACTATCCAGTTTCCGATGTTCGTCAGGGGATCGTGCACATCGTTGGCCCAGAACAGGGCTGGACATTGCCCGGTATGACCGTTGTTTGTGGGGACAGCCACACAGCGACACATGGCGCATTCGGCGCTTTGGCGCATGGCATCGGCACATCCGAAGTTGAACACGTTTTGGCAACGCAAACGTTGATCCAAAAGAAATCCAAAAACATGAAGGTCGAAATCACCGGCAAGCTACGCCCCGGCGTGACGGCAAAAGACATCACATTGTCCGTGATCGGTGAAACCGGCACAGGCGGCGGCACAGGCTACGTCATCGAATATTGTGGCGAAGCGATCCGTGATTTGTCTATGGAAGGTCGTATGACCGTCTGTAACATGGCCATCGAAGGCGGTGCGCGCGCAGGCCTTATTGCACCTGATGAAAAGACATTCGAATACTGCAAAGGTCGTCCGCATGCACCCAAAGGAGCCGCTTGGGAACAAGCCGTGACATATTGGAAAACGCTCTTTACCGATGATGGGGCGCACTTTGATAAAGTTGTCACAATCAAAGGCGAAGATATCGCGCCTGTTGTCACTTGGGGCACATCACCAGAAGATGTTCTTCCGATCACAGCAAATGTTCCAGCACCAGAAGATTTTAAAGGTGGCAAAGTTGACGCTGCAAAGCGCGCGCTTGACTACATGGGTCTCACGGCTGGTCAGAAATTGACCGACATCGAAATCGACACCGTCTTTATCGGATCTTGCACCAACGGCCGCATCGAAGATCTTCGTGCTGCTGCGGCTATCCTTAAAGGCAAAAAAATCAAAGACGGCATGCGTGCGATGGTCGTTCCCGGTTCTGGCCTGGTCCGCGCCCAAGCAGAAGAAGAAGGGCTTGCTGACATTTTCAAAGACGCCGGCTTTGAATGGCGTATGGCTGGCTGTTCTATGTGCCTTGCGATGAACCCCGACCAATTGGCCGAAGGCGAACGCTGCGCATCGACATCAAACCGCAACTTTGAAGGTCGCCAAGGCTACAAAGGCCGCACGCACCTTGTTTCACCTGCAATGGCGGCGGCAGCTGCAATCACAGGTCGCCTTACTGACGTACGGGAGATGATGTAATGGAAAAGTTTGAAAAACTTAGCGGTATCGCAGCGCCAATGCCATTGGTGAATATCGATACTGATATGATCATCCCAAAGGTGTTTCTGAAATCAATTCAACGCACTGGCTTTGGCAAAAACCTATTTGACGAGATGCGGTATAATCGTGATGGCACAGAAGTTGCGGATTTTGTCTTGAACAAACCACAGTACCGCGCGGCACAAATCCTTGTGGCAGGCGATAACTTTGGCTGTGGCTCATCACGCGAACATGCGCCTTGGGCGATTTCCGATTTTGGAATCAAATGCGTGATCTCAACATCGTTTGCAGACATCTTTTATAACAACTGCTTCAAAAACGGTATTTTGCCGATCGTTCTTCCGCAGGAACAAGTTGATGTCCTTATGAAAGACGCGGAAAAAGGGTCAAACGCCCGTATGGAAGTCGACCTAGAAAGCCAATCCATAACCACATCTGATGGCGAGACCTTCACGTTCGACGTTGATTCATTCAAAAAGCATTGCTTGATGAATGGCTTGGATGACATCGGGCTAACAATGGAAAACAAGTCCTCTATTGACAGCTTCGAAGCGAAAATGTCAGCCGAGCGCCCTTGGGTCTAATACCATACACTTGCTAAAATCATGGGCCGCACCTTTGGGTGTGGCCTTTTTTGTATCCCATTTGTGTCAAATCTTCCGTTAGATTTGTTGTGGTTTGTCTAAATTTAGACACAATATGTTGGGTTTCCGTAACGCCAACTATCACAAACTGATGCAATTGCGCCTCATAACTCTCTGAATAATCACGTATTAATTACTATAGTTTATTATCTATTGAAAAAATATCCTTTTGGATTAAACATTATGTCACAAATGAGGCAGAACTGTGAAAGCAGTAAATTGGGACAAGGACACGGCATCGTATCGTGACCGACCAGTTAAAAGGAAACAGGCAATGATCACCAAGGTCATCGGTGCGCTTGCGCGCGCTGTACTAATATCGGTAGCATTCGCTATTCCGTCATTGTGGATTCCTAATTTCTCGTCGGACTCGTCTCAGCTTTCATTAGCATTCGCACTTTTCGCCGCCGCTTTTGTATTCTTTGAATATCTCTACGACACCCCGAGCACTCTCGAATTCACGACGGCTCCGCCCTATAATCGTATTCGGTATTTCTGGTTCGCGTTCATGGTGCTTTTTACGTCAGGGCTATTTCGAACCATAAGTTTTGGCCAAGACCCCCAAGGTCCGTTATCCGCAGTCGCAACAATCTTTGGGCATGTGTTAGATATTCCCTATTCTCCGGTTCAATTGATTTCCCTAATGATGCCCACAACGACATCCCCACAGGTTCAAGAGGCGATGCTTATGACCGCTGGGCTGGGCTATGTCGGATCATGGGTCGTGTGCGGTATTTTCTATTTGGTTATTCGCTTCACCAATTGGCCAAAATCTGACACGGGTTTTAATGTTTGGAAAAACCTTCCCCTGTTGGATCCGACCAGCGGCAAAGACATTGTGTTCCGGCTTGTGCGCGATGCACGCGTGAATATTTCAATTGGTATCATTGCTCCTTTTGCGATCCCCGCATTAATCAAGGTTGTGTTTATCTACACCGGGACGCGGTTGTTTTCCGATCCTGAAACACTTGTTTGGATCATGGTCGGCTGGTCCGCAGTTCCTGCGTCTTTGATCATGCGCGGCACCGCCATGATGCGCGTGGCTGGCATGATCGCAGAAAGACGTCAATCCGAAGAAACCAACCAAGTGCTTCAGCTTGCATAAGGCAACACAGATCCAAGCGCCTGACCCAAAGGCGTCGGTTTAAAATCAGGGATCAAGGCATTTACTGGGATCTTGTGCGCGCAGGGTGTGGTATCGGGTTTGGTCAATTGGCTGTTGCACAACAAGATCCGACTTTGGATATCATATTTGATGATTTGGGCATCGCCCCCCTGCCCGTTTGGTTGGCCTGCCATGAGAATATTTTCAAATCTCCTAGGATCAAAACCGTTTGGGCGCATATTGCCGAGGGTTTTGGTCCCTTCGTTTCTTGACCATTCCTGTTGAAATCGTTACGCCGTGAGCAAAGTTTTTTACGCAAGGACGCATGGAAATGACAAACCCTTCTTTACTTATACTACCAGGTGACGGCATCGGCCCCGAAGTGATGGCAGAAGTTCGCAAGATCATCACATGGTACGGCGACAACCGCGGTCTGAATTTTGACGTTTCCGAAGATCTCGTTGGTGGTTGCGCGTACGACAAACACGGCACCCCGTTGCACGATGACACAATGGCCAAAGCCCAAGAAGTTGATGCTGTTTTGCTAGGCGCCGTTGGCGGACCTCAGTATGACAACCTAGATTTTTCTTTAAAACCAGAGCGCGGTCTTTTGCGTCTTCGCAAAGAAATGGACCTCTTTGCAAACCTTCGCCCAGCGCAGTGTTTTGACGCACTGGCGGATTTCTCGTCTTTGAAAAAAGACGTGGTTGCCGGTTTGGATATTATGATTGTCCGCGAATTGACGTCCGGCATCTATTTTGGGGAACCGCGCGGTATCTTTAAAGAGGGCAACGAGCGTGTGGGTATCAACACACAGCGTTACACTGAATCCGAAATCGAACGCGTTGCGCGGTCAGCATTTGAATTAGCGCGCCGTCGCAGCAACAAAGTTTGCTCTATGGAAAAAGCAAACGTGATGGAATCCGGTGTTCTATGGCGTGAAGTTGTTCAAAAGGTTCATGACGAAGAATATGCAGATGTGGAATTGTCCCACATGTATGCGGACGCAGGTGCGATGCAGCTGTGCCGCTGGCCAAAACAGTTTGATGTGATTGTAACTGACAACCTATTTGGCGACTTGTTGTCCGACGCGGCAGCGATGTTGACAGGCTCGTTGGGTATGTTGCCCTCTGCATCTTTGGGTGCGCCTATGGAAAACGGGCGTCCAAAAGCACTATATGAACCTGTACACGGATCAGCACCAGACATCGCAGGCCAAGGGAAAGCAAACCCGATCGCATGCGCGCTAAGCTTTGCGATGGCGCTTCGCTATTCCTTTGATCAAGGCGCAGAAGCAGATCGCTTGGAAAAAGCAGTAGAGCAAGTTTTGGCAGACGGTCTTCGCACAGCGGACCTTTTGGGCGAAGACGGTGCCACACCCGTATCTACATCAGAAATGGGCGACGCAATCATCGCAGCACTAAGCGCAAGCTTGTAAGCTTAACTAAATGGAATACGAGAAAGCAGCCTTTGGGCTGCTTTTTTGTTGCCAGATTGGTAAATTGAACTGATATTGACGATAACCACTTGTGCGCGCCCATTAATCCATGTTTTTGGACCGCAATTGTTAGCGTAATCAGCGAGAGAGTCATGTCAGGAAATGTCAAAGGCGCACTTTTTGCACTATTGGGCTTTGGCCTGTATTCGGCACATGATGTTATTGTAAAATCTCTTGGGGAAACCTATTCCACATTTCAGATTATCTTTTTCTCTGGATTGCTAAGTTTTCCCTTGGTTATGCTTCTACACTTGCGGGAAAAGAATGCAGATAACCTTTTGCCGAAACACCCATGGTGGACCGCACTTCGGGTTATCGCGACGGTTATTACCGGTCTTACCGCCTTTTATGCGTTTTCTACGCTCCCAATGGCACAGGTTTATGCATTTTTGTTTGGGATGCCATTGGTCATCACAGTGCTTTCAATCCCCATATTGGGCGAAAAGGTTGGCAAACATCGGTGGGGCGCAGTTATCGTTGGCTTAATCGGCGTTTTGATAGTTTTGCGCCCAGGCGTCGCTGAGCTATCTTTGGGTCATTTTGCGGCATTAACCGCTGCTTTTTGTGGCGCGTTCAGCTCTTTGATTGTGCGCAAAATTGGCAACGATGAACGTACTATGGTGCTGCTTGTATACCCAACCTTTGGCAGTTTGATTTTGATGGGACTACTTATGCCTTTTTCCTATGTTCCCCTTGAACTCGCGGCCTTGGGTGCATTGGCGCTCATGTCGATTCTTGCTGTTATTGCATCCCTTTGTATCATTGCCGCTTACAAGGCTGGCGAAGCAGGTGCGGTCGCACCCATGCATTATTCGCAAATGATTTGGGCCGTGATTTATGGCTATTTCATCTTTAATGAATTGCCAGATTTGATGACTATTATTGGCAGCAGTGTGATTATTGGCAGCGGTCTATACGTTGTGTTTCGGGAAACACGGGCGTCTATTTCCGCCAACACACCCGTGCTTCGCAATAGAAGCCGGGCCGAGACTGGCATATTGCCACGGGTCAGCATCCTATCCAAATCAACGAAATCAGACACCTAAAACCGAAATCAACTTGCCTTCGAGCGTTTTGATTTCTACAGGCTTGGCAATATAATCATCCATCCCACAGGCAAAACATTTGTCTGCATCACCCTTAAGAGCATTGGCCGTGATTGCGATGATTGGAGTGCGATGCGCCGCAGTGTCATGCTCTTCGGTTCGGATTGTCTGAGACATTTCAAACCCGTCCATTAACGGCATATGACAATCAGATAAAATAACATCAAACTGCTTTGCTTCCCATGCAGCAAGCCCTTCTTGTCCATTCTTGGCGACGTCCGCTTGGTACCCCAAGATTTCAAGCTGCTTCAAAAGAACAATGCGATTAATTTCATTATCTTCGACCAACAAAATGGATTTTTCTGCGCGTGCCTGCTTTTGATGTTCCGACAACTCTTTGGTTGAAGAGACTGCCACTGGAATGACAGAGCTTATTCGACCAGACAAGACACTAAGCGCTTTTCTAATTTCAGACAAAAGCAAGGGAAAGACTTGGATGCGGTACACATCATTTTGCAATAATCCCAGCCGTTCGGACCGTTGATTGGTTAGCAAAAGAAATTTAGGTGACTGCGTTTCAGCACGCAGAATTTTTTGCCAATCCGCAATGGTTTCCCGTTCTCTGGGCTGCAAAAGATAAATAATGTTTTCTTCTTGGACCGGTTCAAAAGACGTTAAGTTGCGATCCACATAAAAGAAGGAAAAATTCACACCCATTGCGTCGAATTGGGACTGCATGCGCCAAGGGGTGAATGCGTTTTTTTCAGCCAACCAAACAACCTTGATCCCGGAAACGTCCAAACGCCGTGATTTTTGACTGGATGCCACAATAGGCAACGTCACGATCATTTTAGTTCCGATGCCCTCTGTGCTTTCGGTGGTGATCATCCCGCCCATTTGCTCGATAAGCTTCATACTAATGACCAACCCAAGCCCCGTCCCCCCGACACGGCGGGTGGTTGACGCTTCGCCTTGGGTAAAGGGCTGAAACAGCCTTTCCAAAAGCGCCGGGGACATTCCGATACCGTTGTCTTCGATCGTAATACGTAACGTATTGGCATCAGACATGTCCGCCAGGAAATAAATGTCGCCCTGCTTGCCAGTCAAATCTTGGGATGAATATTTGATCGCATTGCTAAGAAGGTTCAACATAATCTGACGTAATCGACCTGAATCCGCTAAGATCCAATCTGGAATATCTTCGCAAATCGACAAGCGTATCCGCAGCCCCACATCATCCGCCATGGTTTGTAACGTAACAGCAACGCCTTCGATTACGGATCGGATTTCAGTTGGCGTTTGGTCGATCACCATTTTACCTGCATCAATTTTGCTGGCATCCAGAATGTCATCTATAATCCGCAACAAGGAAAAGGCCGAATTTCGAATGGTCCCCAAGACACGCGTTTGCTCTTCGGTGGGGTGCATGGTTTCGATCACTTCGATCATCCCAATCATGCCATTCATCGGCGTTCGGATTTCATGGCTCATATTGGCCAAAAAATCACCTTTTGCTGTCGCGGCGTCCTCGGCCTTGATCCGTGCATTTTGCAGCTCGGCTTCGGCACGGCTGGTGAGCTGCGTAAAATAGCCAAGCTCAGCAACAAGCAATACGATCACTGTCAGCTTAAGACAAAAATTCACAACACTAATTGGCAAAACCGATTGTAACGGCTCAACTCCCAGAAATTTCATGGAAGCCCCCGGTAGCCCAATAGCTTGGGCACCAATCCAGCAAAATGCAGCAGTGGCCAAAAACCCAAGCAGTAGTATTTTCTCAGACTGCCAAGAAAAGGCTAGAAACGGCAGCGCAAGGATTGGCAAAAACAACAAATCAACCTGCGCATGCGGCTCTCCGACCGCCATGCCAAATAACGTCGTCACAATCGCGCTTGCCAGCCATACAGAGCGCGCAAGCTTTTCCAGTTTGAACTTAAAAAACAGCAAACACGCTGTATAAGCAAACGCAACACCACCCGCAATTCTAAGGCTTGGACCATCGCCAATGACCAAAAATACAATCGCCCAAAGTGACGCAATAATAACAATCACCCAGACCGCAAGATAGCTAATCCTAATACGGCGCTGTAAATCATAACTTTGACCGTCATTTTGCATCATGAATTTTGTCTACTTTGGCTGTGACTGTTTGTATTTACTATATGACAGAGAGCCATACTTTGTAACAGCACTGTGGTATAACTATGGCCACAAAAAGATACCAAATTTCCCACACTGTCTACAACATAAGCTACGGCTTGAATATGTTGCGTCCATTAGGGCCCAATAGCCAGGTTTCATTGCCCTCGATCACCAATGTTGAGATGCCACGTCCATAACCCGCCCCTGAATCCAAATTGATACGGTTTCCATAATGTGTCGCTTGCTGAATGGCCGTGTGACCATGCACAACAACAAAGGGATGCGGTTTATCATAGGATAAAAATGGCTCTCTGATCCAAATTAGATCTTCGTGCTTTTGTTGATCCAGGGGGCGTTCCGGATGGATACCGGCGTGGACAAACAAATACTGACCAATCTGATGAAATAATGGCAAACAACGTAGGAATTCATGGTGGTCTGCCGGCACTTTGGTTTGTGCGTCTTGATGTATTTGGTAATAGCGACTGGTTTCATATATTTCGACACCATAGGACCGAAGGGTGTCTTGCCCCCCAAGCCGATCATGAAGCCAGTCAAGCCCCAACGGAAGCCGCATTTCGATACGGGGCATAGGGTCCATGAAATCGGCAAACATTTGATCGTGATTGCCGCGTATGACCGTCCAGTTTCGCCCAGCGCTACATCCATCCATAAGATGCTGAACCACCTGCTTGCTCTTTGGGCCGCGGTCGGTCAAATCACCCAGAAAAATAATCTTAGCATCAGGGCCACCATCCGCTTCGATCCGATCCAGTACCTGACATAGGTTTTCGTATTGTCCGTGAATATCACCAATAGCATAGACGGGCGCGTTCATTTCTTTTCCTTCCGCAATCAAGTGAAGGCTATCACCTTGGAATCTGCAAATAAACCCGTGTTCGTTCGCCTTTAGGCTTGAACTTCGAACCACATGCAGCCACATTCGCCGCTAATATTAAAGGGCGGGCCACTGTTATGACCAAAGCTTTACTTGTGATAGATGTGCAAAATGATTTTTGCCCCCTCGGCGCTTTGGCTGTGTCTGATGGGGATGCTATCGTGCCACTCATCAACGATATGATCCAAGACCACGCTATCGTCATCTTGACCCAAGATTGGCACCCCAAAGGGCATTCCTCTTTTGCGTCATCTCATGCGGGAAAAGCACCATTTGAAATGACGAAAATGCCTTATGGCGATCAGGTGCTGTGGCCCGACCATTGTATCCAAGGCAGCCAAGGTGCCGCCTTTCACCGCGACCTTGACACATCACGCGCGGATTTGATTATTCGCAAAGGCTATACGCCGTCAATCGACAGCTATTCCGCCTTTTTTGAAAACGACCGCAGAACACCCACAGGACTAGAAGGATATCTGCGCACGCGCGGTATTACGGAACTGGAATTGGTTGGGTTGGCAACGGATTACTGTGTTTGCTACTCTGCTCTGGATGCCGCAAATCTGGGCTTCAAAACACGGGTTCATCTTGCTGCGTGCCGCGCAATCGATATGGATGGATCCCTAGACAAAGCATTGCATGACATGCGAAATGCCAAAGTGGACATAATTTAATGGTAGATATTGCAACCAGAGTTTGGAACCACAAATGGAAAATCGATCCAATTGTTCGGTCCTTGATTGATACAGATTTTTACAAACTGTTGATGTGTCAATCGGTCTTTCGCAACAAACCCGACACAAATGTCACCTTTAGCCTGATCAACCGCACCAGCTCTGTCAGATTGGCCGACCTGATCGACGAAGGCGAATTGCGTGAGCAGCTCGACCATGTGCGCAGCTTGTCGTTGACCCGTGGGGAAAGCACGTGGCTGCGCGGGAACACGTTCTATGGAAAACGCCAAATGTTTCGCCCAGACTTTATGGAATGGTTCGAAAACATGCGTCTTCCAGATTACCATCTTGAAAAGCGCGACGGGCAATATGAACTTACCTTTGAAGGCAAATGGCCCGAAGTCATGCTTTGGGAAATTCCCGCCTTGGCGATCTTGATGGAGCTGCGGGGGCGTAAAGTCCTGAATGAAATGGGCCGCTTTGAACTTCAAGTGCTATATGCCCGCGCCATGACCAAACTTTGGGAAAAAATCGAAACCCTGCGCGGTGTCGAAGGGCTGCGTATCGCTGATTTTGGCACACGTCGGCGACACAGCTACCTTTGGCAGGATTGGTGCGTCCAAGCCATGCAAGAAGGCTTGGGCCGCAAATTTGTCGGGACCTCAAATTGTTTGATTGCTATGAAGCGTGATATCGAAGCAATCGGTACAAACGCACATGAACTGCCGATGGTGTATTCTGCTTTGGCAAAATCAGACGATGAATTGGCGAATGCCCCCTACAAGGTTTTGTCTGATTGGCAAGAAGAACACGAAGGCAATTTGCGTATCATACTTCCCGATACGTATGGCACCCAAGGGTTCCTTAATCGCGCACCAGATTGGTTAGCGGGTTGGACCGGCATCCGAATTGATAGTGGCGACCCCGCGACTGGCGCGGAAATCGCAATCAATTGGTGGAAAAGCCGAGGAGAAGACCCGACACAAAAGCTTGTCATTTTTTCGGACGGCCTAGACACAGATCAAATTCAATCGCTGTACAAACAATTCGCAGGTCGCGTCAAAGTTTCATTTGGCTGGGGCACAAACTTAACCAATGATTTCCGCGGCTTGGTACCTGACAATGGGTTAAACGCGTTTTCACTGGTGTGCAAAGCGATCTCAGCAAATGACAGCCCCACTGTCAAACTATCGGACAACCCAAAGAAAGCCATGGGACCACATGACGAAATCGAACGCTACAAACGTGTGTTCAGTGTCGGCGCACAAACTGAAATGGATGTGATCGTTTAACCGCGATATTTGGTATTTGGCTGCTTAAAAGGAACAGAAGCGGATTGCGCTCTGTTCCTTTTGTATGTTGCACGATATGACAAACCGTAAAAGGAGCCATCATATGTACCCCCTTATTCGCTTGACCAAAGAATTTTTTGTCCACCGAAACGCCCCAAAACTTGAATTCGGGGACATCCACGTATCGCATCACATGTGCTTGCCTTGGGACATTGATCCATGGATGGAGCTGAACAACGGACGCACGTTGACACTCTATGATTTGGGACGTCTGGTTTTGGCAAAGCGTAGCGGTATCATCAAGGGCCTCAAGGACAATGGTTGGGGCATGACAATGGCCGGTGCTAATGTTCGGTATCGTCGCCGTATTCGCATGTTCGAGCGTATCGAAATGCACAGCCGTGCCACATGTTGGGATGGTCGGTTTTTATACCTTGAACAATCAATGTGGAAATCAAACGGCGAATGCGCCGGGCATATTGTCTATCGCTCTGCTTTTGTCGATAAAAACGGGATTGTTCCAGCTGAAACCGTGGTGCGTGCCTTGGGCTATGATGGGCCAACCCCGACCATTCCCGATTGGATTCAAACTTGGATCACCGCCGAAGACCAAAGACCTTGGCCACCAATGCAAGAATAACTTGCCGCACGCGCGCGAACAGGCTTTAGTAAAGTAAATTGGGGATGAGACAATGACAAACAGAAAACGTATCTGGGGTTGGTATTTCTTTGATTGGGCTAGTCAGCCTTATCATACGTTGCTGGTCACGTTTATATATGGGCCATTTTTTGCAACTGTGGCTGCTTCTTATTTTTTATCTATAGGCATGGATGATGCGGCCTCGAAAGCAAATGCACAGGTCTATTGGTCGTGGTGTTTAACAATCACGGGATTATTGATCGGGATCGGCGCCCCTATCATGGGGGCCATTGCGGATACCGCCGGAAAACGCCGACCTTGGATATATTTCTTTTCACTGCTTTACGTTGTGGGGTCTTTTGGGCTTTGGTGGACGAATCCTGATGGATCAAACATGTGGCTCATGCTGGTCATGTTTGGCATCGGCTTCATTGGCGCGGAATACGCTCTTATTTTCACCAACGCCCAACTGCCCAGCATCGGCACCAAAGAAGAGGTTGGCAAAATCTCAGGTTCTGGCTTTGCATTCGGATACGCAGGCGGGTTGATTGCGCTTGTGATTGCTTTGATATTACTGGTGGAACAACCCAACGGTAAAACTCTGGTCGGGTTGGATCCGCTCTTTGGGCTGGATGCCAGCCAAAAAGAAGGCACACGGTTTATAGGACCGTTTACTGCGCTCTGGTTTGCCGTGTTTATGGTACCCTATTTTGCATGGGTCAAAGAACCCAATCGAACCGCGTCGAAAATCAATATCAGCGCGAGTTTAACATCGCTTAAATCATCGATCATCAAACTAAAACACCGCAAAAGCCTAAGCGGATTTTTACTCTCTTCGATGTTTTACCGTGATGCGCTAAACGGGCTTTATGGATTTGGCGGCGTCTATGCCAGCTTGGTACTGGATTGGACAATTGTTCAAGTCGGAACATTTGGGATCATCGCGGCCCTTAGTGCCGCAATATTCAGCTGGGTTGGCGGTATTTTCGACAAACGCCTGGGACCAAAACCTGTGATCATCTTTACTGTTTGGACCTTGGTTGGTGTTTGCTTTGTCATTATCAACATGAGCCGTGACGCATTGCTTTGGATAGAGCTTGCCCAAGGGTCCAAAGTGCCTGACATTACATTTATGATCTGTGGTGTCATCATCGGCGGTATGGGCGGCGCACTTCAATCGGCAAGCCGTTCGTTGATGGTGCGTCACTCGGATCAAGGCCGCAGCACCGAAAGTTTTGGGTTATATGGCCTCTCGGGTCGCGCAACGGCTTTTATGGCACCGGGGTTGATTGGACTAGTGACAACTTGGACACAAAGCGCCCGCATAGGCGTATCGCCGCTAATCGGGCTTTTCCTAATTGGTTTACTTTTGCTAGCATTTGTTAACCCCAAAGGAGATGCTGACGAATGGGACGTACGTTAAAAAGTATTCTGGCCCTTTGCCTTGTCGCCGCCTGTAGCGGCGGCTCGGCACCCGAGCCAACCACGCTTTCACCAAAGTTAAGTGCCAAAGATGCAAAGCAAGTGTTTGGCAATTTAGATGCGCCATCACGTCAAAAATCAGAACCTATCGGCAGCTATGCCAAGGGCTGTTTGGCGGGGGGCGCTCAATTACCGGAAACTGGACCAACATGGCAAGCCATGCGCCTATCGCGCAATCGGAACTGGGGTTACCCCGAAACCATCAGCTTTATCAAAGATTTATCCGCCAAGGCAGCACGGCAACCTGGTTGGGATGGCTTGTATATTGGGGATATCTCGCAACCAAGGGGCGGCCCTATGTTGACGGGGCACGCAAGCCATCAAATCGGTTTGGACATCGATATTTGGATGCTTCCCCCAAAAGACTTGGCTTTGTCATCGAAAGAGCGTGAAAACATTTCATCCATTTCCATGCGCAAAAACGCCGGCGCATTTGTAAATGGGTCATGGACCAAGCAGCACCACGAAATCCTAAAGGCTGCTGCGTCGGATCCACGGGTCGCACGCATCTTTGTGTTTCCCGGAGCAAAGGTTCAAATGTGCAAGGATGAAAAAGGGGATCGTGCGTGGTTGCGCAAAGTCCGCCCTTGGTGGGGACACCATTACCATTTCCACGTGCGTTTAAACTGTCCAAAGGGTGCTAAAGACTGTGTCAACCAAGCGCCGCCACCCGCAGGCGATGGATGCGAAAACGCACAGCGTTGGGTGGATGATATCCTGAACCCGCCGCCCCCGGATCCGAACAAACCGGCACCAAAACCAAAGCGCCCAATGACTTTGGCAGATTTGCCGTCACAATGCGCATCCGTTGCCACCGCGAATTAAGTTATCCCTTGCTATTAAGCTAAAATAGACTTAATTGCCCCCCGTTCCCGATGAGCGGGGGCCAAGTCTCCGAATACCTTGAGAAAACGGATAAAACCTATGACTCGTATACTTCCAGGCGTAATTGCCATGGCCACCATCGTAGTGGCATCAAATATTTTGGTTCAGTTTCTATTACTGGACGGCCTCTTGACTTGGGGTGCCTTTACCTATCCTTTCGCCTTTCTTGTTACTGACTTGATGAACCGCATCTATGGACCATCCGCAGCACGGCGTGTTGTTTTTGTCGGTTTCATAACGGGCGTTATTTGTTCCCTAATCGGAAGCCAAATCATGCTTCAGGGTGATGGCTATGAATATGCCGCCGTCGCATTGCGGATTGCAGTTGGCTCTGGCACTGCTTTCTTGATCGCTCAGCTAATCGATATTGCTGTGTTTAACCGCCTGCGTGCGGGTACATGGTGGCGCGCTCCTTTGGCGTCAACGATTATCGGATCCGCATTGGACACGGCTATCTTTTTCACGATTGCCTTTTCAGCAAGCATCACCTTCTTTCCAGAAGCCGCAAACAACGAAATTTCGTGGGCATGGGACAGTGTTCCATTGCTTTTGTTTGGCTCAGATGCGCCGCTATGGGTGTCTTTGGCAATTGCAGATTGGTTAGTAAAACTTGCCATAGCGCTGGTTGCTTTGGTTCCGTTTCGCGTGCTTTCAGCGCGGCTGATTTCTATGCCTTCATAAAACATTTTGACATTTCCCAAAACTATGCCACCATACTTGGTATGTGAAACATAGCGAAAGGAGGTGATCCAGTGTCAAGAGAGGTATTGGAGAGAGGTGTCGGAACAGTTTGGGAGACGCGCTTTTAAGGCAGCCCTTGAGGGCTTGAAACCCAGATTGGTGTGCGCCTAACCGGCCCACCTCCGTGAGTCTCGAGGGTCGCCCGCAATGGGCGGCCCTTTTGTATTGGTCCTTTTAATTTTTGGACAGAGTACATAGTTTGGATGAACCAATCGAAGGGATGTACATTGAAACGAGTACTTGTTTACTACGCCCATCCAGCCCACCGCTTTTCACGCGTGAACAAAGCATTGCTGGATATGGCAAAAGACCAAACCAACGTAACGGTTATCGATCTATACGAAGAATACCCACGGTTTCGAATTGATATCGACAAAGAACAAGACCGCTTGCGTAATCATGATGTAATCTTGTTTCAATTTCCAATTTATTGGTACTCATCCCCGTCATTGATAAAAGAGTTCTTGGATCTGACATTAGAACACGGCTTTGCCTATGGTGCGCCAGATGCGGCTCTAACCAACAAGATCATGGGGCTAGCGGTCAGCACAGCTGGAACCGAAAGTGATTATTCAGAAACAGGTTATCAAACCTATCCTCTGCGCACCTTTTTAACCCCGTTCGAACAAACGGCGCGTTTGTGTAACATGACGTTCCTTGCGCCCTATGCTTATTTTGGGGCGCATGCTGAACAAGATGGGTTCTTGAATGAACACGTTCAGTCCTATGGCCGGTTTATTTCGGCTCTACGTGACGAAACGCTGGATATCGACGCAGCCTGTGCGCTTGATTTGATGAATGCGACAAACCTGCCTGTGAAGGGATAAAGCAATGACAGATTTCTTGATGCTTTCTTTCCTTTTTCTAGCGGCTGGCGTCATTGCGGTTCCTGTGGCGTCACGTTTGGGGCTTGGGTCTGTATTAGGGTATTTACTTGCCGGTATCGCAATTTCCCCACTTCTAAGCGCGCTTCATGTGGATGTGGTCAGCATCCAACATTTTGCTGAATTTGGCGTTGTTATGATGCTGTTTTTAGTTGGACTCGAACTAGAACCCAAAATGCTTTGGCAAATGCGAAGCAAGCTTTTGGGATTGGGTGGATTGCAGGTAGGCGTGACAATCGTGGCTATTATGGCAATTGCTATGATGTTTGGGCAAACGTGGCGCGTTGGGTTGGCTATTGGTATGGTCTTAGCCCTTTCTTCGACGGCTATCGTTTTGCAAACCTTGAACGAAAAGGGATTGATGAAAAGCGATGGCGGCCAAGCCAGTTTTTCAGTTTTGCTTTTCCAAGACATCGCCGTCATCCCAATGTTAGCAATATTGCCTTTGATGGCTCTGCCCGAATTGGTCGAGCTTGCAAGCCATACAACGAATGACCACGCCGGAGCCGGGGATCACGGAACGGACATCGATTTAATGGGCAATCTACCTGCTTGGCTCCAAGGTATCGTTACACTTGGAGCTGTTGGATTGGTGATCAGTGCAGGTGCCTTATTGACACGCCCTATGTTCAATTTCGTAGCCTCTGCAGGGCTGCGGGAATTGTTTACAGCGACGGCGTTGATGATGGTTGTCGGCATTGCGCTTTTGATGACGCTTGTTGGCCTTTCCCCAGCCTTAGGCACATTCATTGCTGGCGTGGTTTTGGCAAATAGTGAATATCGACACGAATTAGAAAGCGATATTGATCCATTCAAAGGTCTCTTGCTTGGGGTGTTCTTTATCACCGTGGGCGCAGGCGTTAATTTTCCACTGTTGTTTGAAAACCTTTGGTCGGTTGTGGCGATGACCCTTGGGTTGATAGCCCTGAAAACCACCGTTTTGATTGTTTTGTCCAAAATATTCGGGGTTAACGCAGGCGATAAGTGGCTTTTTTCATTGGGTTTGGCACAGGCTGGTGAATTCGGTTTTGTGTTGCTCTCGTTCACAGTTGCAAATCATGTCATCCCCAAAGCCATAGCGGATCAGCTTTTGCTTGTTGTTGCCTTGTCGATGCTTCTGACGCCGGCGCTGTTCATCTTGTATGATCGGGTCATTTCACCGCGCTATCTGCGTGGCGGCGAACAGGAGCCGGATGAAATTACCGAGAAAGGCAAGATCATCATTGCTGGTCATGGTCGCTTTGGGGGCATCATCAATCGATTGTTAAGTTGGAGTGGTCATAAAACCGTCGTTCTGGATTATTCATCAAGCCAGCTTGAAATGTTACGAGCCTTTAATGTCAAAGCCTTTTATGGCGATGCAAGCCGTCCTGACTTGCTTCATGCCGCCGGAATTGATGACGCGGAAATGTTAATTGTCGCAATCGACGACAAACAAAAAGCAACCGAAATGGTGCATTATGTGCATCACAATTACCCGCACATAAAAATCATAGCACGTGCCGTTGATCGTCAACACGTCTATGAATTATACGCAGCAGGATGTCGTGAAATCATCCGTGAAACCTTTGACAGCTCGGTGCGGGCTGCGCGGACCGCTTTGGAAATGCTGGGTACGCGCAAGTTTGATGCCGAACTAATCGTTCAGGATTTTATCGAAAGGGATCGTCACATCATCCGCGAAATGGCGCCTCATTATGATCCGGACATCCCAATTCATAAAAACCAAGCCTTGGTTGAAAAAACAAAAGAGCTTATGAAAGCTCAGGAATCCGAACTTTTGGGAAAAGCGTCGGCAAATACCACAACTTCGCGTGCTTGGGATTTTTCTAAGCGCACCAAACCAGAAAGTGATGACTAGGAATGCTGCGGGTAAATGACGCCATAACCCTTGAAGACTGGGAATATTCGGAACAGTTTATCCGCGCGTCTGGCCCCGGAGGTCAGAACGTCAATAAAGTCAGCTCTGCGGTTGAACTCAGGTTCGAAGCAGAACGCTCACCATCCCTGACCGCGCCGGTCAAACGCAGACTTCAACGCATTGCAGGGCGAAAATGGACCAAAGACGGGGCCATTGTTCTTCAATGTGATGAAACACGGCAACAATCGCGAAACCGCGAAATTGCCAAAGAAAAACTTGTCGCTTTGATAAAAAAGGCGCTCGTAGTCCCCAAACGCAGGATACCGACAAAACCGACAAAAGGGTCCCAACGTCGGCGGTTAGATCAGAAAAAAGCACGCGGCGAAATTAAAACGCTTAGAACCAAAATATCGGAATAAGAGCTCTGTTGCAGGCGATTTTGCAACTTTGCAATAAAAGGTAAGGCTATCCGCAATTGAGAATATTCCGCGAAATGCCTTTAATTAGTGACGTAGAGTGTCATTAATAGGAGTAACGATCATGAACAAGTCAGCGTATGAACTAAGCGTACTGTTCGCCAAAACTGGCTGGGGCTAAACCCTGCTTTAGCGAACTGGTGATAACTTGAACTGGCACATCTTGTCGTAGTAAGGCATCGCCTCTTTTACCAATTCATCAAGTGCCCCACTTAATTGGGGCATTTGTGATTCAGGGCCATCAAAACCAGTTGACCGATGGACCGCCCCATACCAATGTTGCGCCCAAACACCATCACGCGCATGGCCGCCCTGCGGCCAAGACAACATATCATCAGAAAATTTCAACCCAATCGCAGCACAAAGGTTAGATAACATTGCGCTGGGATTTGCTCGTATATCACTACTGTCAACAACAACAGGGGATTGGCCCAGGCTGCGGGCATGTTCAAACAGTTCCCATTGCCGTCTAAACCCCAATTCATCCGCACCAAATCCATCGTATTTCACAGCAAAGCTCTTGGCGACGCGCGCAGGATGCCGGATCAGGAAAACATTGGTAACGTCGGCCATCCACGCCAAATCTATCTCTGGCAACATGTGTTGCGTCATGTGTTTGTGATACACATGCGGACAGCCATTCGGTATCGGCCCCAACAGCCCCTGAACAACATCCTTCGGATCATGCGGCTGCGACGCAATAACGTCTTGGCGCATAGGGTGGTTCAATCCCGTCTTGACCAGATAGCTTGCATAGAACGGTTCATCAACAACGTCGAAATCAGCGCGATTTCCAAAAGCATACATCATTGCCGTCGACAAATTGCGCGGTCCAGACCACATCGCCAATCGCATTATGCGCATTCCTCTTCGATCAGGGCTTTGTATAATTCCCGAAGCTTCTTCGTCACAGGCCCCATATCGCCAGTTCCAATCTTGCGCCCGTCAATTTCACTAATGGGGGTTTGCGCGCCAAAGGTTCCGGTCAAAAAGGCTTCGTCCGCACCATAGGTATCCACAAGCGAATAGTTCCGTTCATAAACCGGAATTCCATTGGCACGGCATAGATCAATCACCTTTTGACGGGTGATCCCATTCATACAATAGTCCCCGGTACTGGTCCAAACCTCACCTTTGCGCACAATAAAAAAATTGCAGGCATTCGTCGTATTAACGAACCCATTTATGTCCAACATCAACGCTTCATCAGCCCCTGCTTTTTCGGCTGCGATACACGCTAAGATACAATTCAACTTGGAATGACTGTTTAATTTGGGATCCTGCGTCATTGGTAATCCGCGCAAATGCGGAACAGTCGCCAGCCGAATAGGACGCGGTATCTTGGGTTTGGAATGTTCAATAATAATAGCAATTGTCGGCCCGGATCGCGACAATGACGGATGCTGAAACGGACGGACCTTGACCCCACGCGTTACCATCAATCGCGCATGCGCATCCGTGGTCATCCCATTGGCGTTTTGCGTATCAAACAGTGCTTGTTTTAAAGCATCGCGATCCATCCCAATGTCTAGATCAATGGCAAGGCTTGCCTCAAACAGACGGTCCATATGCTCATCCAGAAAGGCCCATACGCCATTATATAAACGCAATCCTTCCCAAATCCCATCACCCAACATGAAACCACTGTCATAGACACTTACCTTGGCCTCGGCCTTGGGAACGATTTTTCCATTGAGATAAATCAAAATGTCTTCGTTGCGTGCGTCTTCTTCCGCTTGATGAGTTGTAACGTGATCCATCCAAATCGCCCTCTTGTTTTGTGCACGCTAGATCAAGTCTTTTGATCATCCAAGTGGTAACTTCTGCTCACCTCTGCGTGAGGTAACGGTTTCGTGCCTTGGCACAGGTTGCAATCCATTCCATGCTGACAAAACATTACTGAAACAAGGTGTGCTATGTTACGTTTATACTCAAACTTGAAACCCTTTTTCTTGGGCCTCGCCATTCTTATTGGCCTAAATTTTCACGGATCTCAGGCAACTGCGGCCGCAACCGACTCGCTTGTTGTTGCAGGGGGATGTTTTTGGTGCGTCGAAGCAGACTTTGAAAAAGTCCAAGGCGTGAAACAAGTGATGTCAGGCTACACAGGTGGCACGACAGAAAACCCGACTTACAAGCAAGTCACCAAAGGCGGGACAGGCCACTATGAAGCCGTAAAAATTGATTTCGATCCAGACGTTGTCTCCGTGTCTCAATTGTTGAATATGTTCTTGCGCTCGGTTGATCCAACAGATGCGGGCGGACAATTCTGCGATCGCGGCGAAAGCTATCGCACAGCCATCTTTGCAAACGGAGCTGGTCAAACCTCTGCTGCGAAAGCCGCAATCGCCGACGCACAATCAACTTTGGGCCAAAAGATTGTAACACCGGTGCTATCCCTGGGAACATTTTACCAAGCCGAAGCCTATCATCAAGACTACTACAAAGGCCAAGACCTGGTTTTGACGCGGTTTGGCCCACGCAAACAATCTTCAGCCTATGCGCTTTACCGAGACGCCTGTGGACGCGACACCCAAGTCAAAAAGCTTTGGGGCAAAGCCGCGCCCTTTGCACACTAACCACCAAAGTGATCCTGGACATCCTTCAGGTCCGGGATCACGTCTGATGTCCCATGACGCGTTACCATAATTGCCGCAGCCTTGGTTGCCAAACCTATCGCTTGCTCCATTGGCATTCCACGATCTAAGCCCGCTAAAACATAACCTGTAAACGTGTCACCTGCTCCGGTCGTATCAACAGGGGTGACCTTATGTGATGCAAAACGTTTTGACGCTGATAGACTCTGGTTGTACCAAATACTGCCCTTTGACCCCAACGTCACAATCACATGTTCAATGC
This sequence comes from Paracoccaceae bacterium, assembly GCA_024639125.1. Classification (GTDB taxonomy): domain Bacteria; phylum Pseudomonadota; class Alphaproteobacteria; order Rhodobacterales; family Rhodobacteraceae; genus JAHEJA01. Next base: position 14,335 of record JAHEJA010000006.1, on the reverse strand, counting down.
CCAAATCGTGAACAGCTTTTCCCATCGCAATAGAAAGCTGCTCCGCCTCGACTTGATTAACAAACAGAAAATCCAAGTAGGGCAGAACAGCTTCGATAGCCGCAACCTCAAACGGCGCAGCGGCATAAGCCACCCGAAGCCCCAAGTCCTTGGCCATCTTGGCCGCTTCTGCTTGCGCATTGGTTTCATTTTGCATCACCAAAATATCCCCAACACTGGCATCACTTAGTGCAGCTCCGACCATGTCACGGGTAATTTCGCGATTTGCGCCCGCCAACAAAACGATCGAATTTTCGCCCTGATCATCAACATTGATAATCGCATGTCCGGTTGTCCCAGCCACATGAATATGCCGCGTATCAACTCCGAATTCGGTTAAACGGTCCTTGGCCCAAAGCCCGTCTTTACCAACAGCGCCAATATGGACTGTCCGGGCCGCAGCCCGAGCCGCAGCAACAGACATATTTGCGCCCTTACCCCCAAGACCACGCTCCATCGACACGGCTGACAAAGTTTCCCCAGCCATCGGCAAATGCGGCACCCGATAAAAGATATCTGCATTTATTGATCCAAGATTGTAAATGGTCATCTCACATTTCCACCCAATACACGCATTCGCACAATGACTATCACATCTTCAGCTTTGTCGAAATACTCCCCCGCCGGAGGCGTTCAGACCTATCCAACCTTGCACGCCGCCAAAATAGCCATGTTCAAGATATCCGTCGCCGTCGACACCGATGAACAAATCTGAATTGACTTGTCCACACCGGTTAAAATCGGCCCGACAACGGTTGCACCTGCCATTTCCTGCATCAACTTGACAGAAATACTAGCCGAATGGCGCGCCGGAACGACCAAGATATTGGCAGGACCAGTCAAGCGTGAAAACGGATAAGCCGCCATTGATTTTGCGTTTAACGCTACATCGACGGTCATTTCTCCCTCATATTCGAAATCCACGCCGCGATTGTCTAAAACGCTTGGTGCGATGTGCATTTTTTCTGCACGCTCTGAAACAGGGTAACCAAACGTTGAAAAGCTTACGAATGCCACGCGCGGATCTAGCCCAAGACTGCGCGCCACGCGGGCTGCATTTTCTGCGATATTGGCTAGATCGTTTTCATTCGGCCACTCATGCACCAAAGTATCCCCGATCAGCACAATGCGCCCTTTATGAAGAACCGCAGTAATCCCAGCCGCGCCATGGGCGGCATCCGCGTCAAATACGTGGTTAATCAACTCAAGCACATGCGCAGATTTACGGGTAGCACCCGTCACCAAACCATCCCCATGTCCATGCGCCAACATAAGCGCCGAAAAGACATGTCGATCACGCGCAGCCAAACGATGCACGTCAGCACGGTCAAACCCTTTACGTTGCAAGCGCTCGTAAAGAAAATCTTTGTAGGTTTCCAAATGTTGGGTTTTTGCGGCATTCACGACCTCTAGTTCGCGCACTGCATCCGCCATGCCCAATCCTTCGAGCTTGGTTTTGATATCGGCTTCTCTGCCAACAACCAAAGCTTTGCCCAAACCATTGCGTTGATACATTACCGCAGCCCGCAAAACCCGTGGATCATCCCCTTCGGCAAAGATCATGCGCGCTTGGTTTGCCCGCGCCCTTGCATTGATCCCTTGTAGGATGCTTGCCGTTGGGTCCATGCGTGTCTTGAGCGATAGCTCGTAAGAGTCCATATCAATGATAGGACGCCGCGCAACACCTGTGCTCATGCCAGCTTTTGCAACAGCCGGGGGAATACGGTGAATCAACCGCGGATCGAACGGTGTCGGAATAATGTAATCCCGCCCAAATGTCAGCTTGCGACCATAGGCAATTGCGACCTCGTCAGGAACATCTTCGCGCGCGAGTTCGGCCAAAGCATGCGCACAGGCAATTTTCATTTCATCATTAATTGCACGCGCGTGAATATCCAAAGCGCCACGGAACAAATATGGGAAGCCCAACACATTGTTCACTTGGTTCGGGTAATCTGAACGGCCAGTCGCGACAATCGCATCCATACGAACTTCGTGGGCTTCTTCTGGTGTGATTTCTGGATCAGGGTTCGCCATTGCGAAAATCACGGGGTTATCCGCCATGTCACGGACCATATCTTGGGTGACTGCACCCTTGGCGGATACACCCAAGAATACATCCGCGCCTTTCATTGCATCCTCCAAAGACCGCAACTCTGTTTTAACGGCATGTGCAGATTTCCATTGGTTCATGCCTTCGGTACGACCTTGGTAAATGACGCCTTTGGTATCACAAACAATACAGTTTTCGTGCCGCGCACCCATGGATTTCAGCAATTCGATACAGGCGATCCCTGCCGCTCCTGCACCGTTCAAAACAATTTTACAATCTTCGATCTTTTTCCCAGAAATATGCAGCGCATTCAGCAAACCAGCAGCACAGATAACAGCCGTCCCATGCTGGTCATCATGAAATACCGGAATATCCATTTCTTCTTTTAGGCGTTGCTCGATAATAAAGCATTCGGGCGCTTTGATATCTTCTAGGTTAATGCCACCAAAGGTTGGGCCCATTAATTTTACGGCCTTGCAAAATTCATCTGGGTCTTCTGTATCCAGCTCGATATCGATGGAATTCACATCCGCAAAACGTTTGAATAAAACGGCCTTGCCCTCCATGACGGGCTTACTGCCCAATGCCCCAAGGTTACCCAAACCCAAAACAGCCGTCCCGTTTGAGATAACAGCAACCAAGTTCCCTTTGTTCGTGTAGTCATATGCCAGCTCTGGGTTTTTCGCGATTTCTTCGCACGGGACCGCAACGCCTGGGGAATATGCCAACGACAAATCACGTTGTGTCGCCATAGGCACAGTCGCCGATATTTCGAATTTGCCAGGTGTCGGTTCAAGGTGAAACGCCAATGCATCTTCACGAGAGAGTTTATTGCTGGACATATGATTTTCCTTTATTGCGCAAAAACGTCTTAACGCGCAATTTTATGACGTGCAACCAGATCGTTTTCGACTTTCGCAATTCTTGTAAGATTTGTAAGTTACACGTGAAACACAGGGGGTAGTTTTCGTGACACCAATGATGGCGCAATATCTAGAGATAAAAGCACAGTACAAGGATGCTTTGTTGTTCTATCGTATGGGTGACTTTTACGAGCTGTTTTTTGACGATGCTGTAGCGGCTGCCGAAGCGTTGGATATTGCACTGACCAAGCGCGGCAAACACGATGGCGACGAAATTCCCATGTGTGGTGTTCCCCATCATGCGGCAGAAAACTATTTACTCACCCTAATCCGCAAAGGGTTTCGCGTCGCAGTTTGCGAACAAATGGAAAGCCCCGCAGAGGCCAAAAAGCGCGGCAGCAAATCAGTCGTTCATCGCGATGTTGTGCGATTGGTCACACCGGGAACATTGACCGAAGACAGCCTCTTGGAACCGCGCCGCCATAATTATTTAGCCGCTTTTGCCAGTGTTAGAGACCAAAGCGCCTTGGCATGGGTCGATATTTCAACAGGATCTTTTCATGTTATGGCCCTGCCCGTTGTGCGTTTCGGACCAGAGCTTGCACGCCTAAACCCAAGCGAAGTCATCATTGCGGATGGCAATGAACAGGACTTGGCCAACCTTATCGAAGAAACAGGTGCAGCGCCCACGATATTGGGTAACGCCGCCTTCGACAGCACCTCAGCTGATCAAAAATTGAAATCATTGTTCAAAGTTGGCACTCTGGAATCTTTTGGAGGGTTCACCAAAGCTGAAACGTCGGCGATGGGTGCTATTGTTGAATATCTTGATATTACGCAAAAAGGCAAACTTCCCCTACTGCGCCCTCCCGTCAAAGAGGCCACGTCACGCGTCATGCAGATTGATGCCGCCACACGGCGCAATTTGGAAATCACGCATAGTTTGACCGGCGGTAAGGCGGGTTCATTGCTTGGCACAATTGACAAAACCGTCACATCCGGTGGTGCGCGTTTGTTAGAGCGTCGCATGTCTTCGCCTTCAATGGATTTAGACACAATCCAAAACCGCCAAGACGCCGTGCAAGCGATGCTAGATACATCCGCAATACGGCGCGGCCTCAGGGATTCTTTGAAAAAAGTTCCTGATCTTGATCGTGCGCTTTCGCGTATCGCGATGGATCGGTGCGGCCCCCGCGATTTGGCCTCTGTTCGCAATGGCCTGACGCAAGCCGATGACATTTATTCGTCTTATCACGGCCAAGAGTTGCCAAAGATTCTGAGCGCAGCACTGGCTGATTTGCAGGGGCATGACGCGCTTATTGATCTGCTGGATCAAGCCTTGGTTTCTGATCCCCCCCTGCTTGCCAGAGACGGTGGTTTCATTGCCCCAGGATATGACGGTGATTTGGATGAAACGCGCCAACTACGTGACGAAGGGCGATCCGTCATTGCGACAATGCAGCGCGCATATATTGATCAAACAGGCATTTCATCGCTTAAGATCAAACACAATAATGTTTTGGGATACTTCATCGAAACAACCGCGACACATGCAGAAAAAATGTTAGCCGCTCCGATGTCAGAAACGTTCATTCATCGTCAGACCACGGCAAACCAAGTGCGGTTTACCACCATTCCTTTGTCTGAAATCGAAACGAAAATCTTGAACGCTGGGAACCATGCGCTTGAAATTGAAAAGCGACTTTATCAGTCTCTAATAAGTGCAATTCTTGATAAATCAGAAGCCATCGCCGATGCAGCTTCTGCCTTGGCAGAGATTGATTTGGCATGTTCTCTGGCTGAACTGGCGGCCAGTGAAAATTGGTGCCGACCCAAAGTGGACGCTTCTCGTGCATTTGATATAACCGACGGACGTCACCCTGTTGTCGAGGCCGCCCTAAGGAAATCAGGAACGCCATTCATCGCCAATAGCTGCGGTTTGAACGACGGTAAAATATGGCTTTTGACCGGTCCGAACATGGCAGGTAAGTCAACGTTCCTTAGACAAAACGCATTGATTGCTTTGCTGGCTCAAATAGGCAGCTATGTGCCTGCACGCGCAGCGCATATCGGGCTGGTCAGCCAATTGTTTAGTCGGGTTGGTGCGTCTGATGATCTGGCCCGTGGTCGATCCACGTTTATGGTTGAAATGGTTGAAACCGCGGCAATTCTAAACCAAGCCGATGATCGCGCTTTGGTTATTCTGGACGAAATTGGACGCGGAACAGCCACTTATGATGGCTTGTCAATTGCTTGGGCAACGCTGGAACATTTGCACGATGTGAATAAATCCCGTGCGCTATTTGCCACTCATTATCACGAATTGACTGCGCTGGCCGACAAAATGGATGGCGTTGAAAATGCGACCGTGTCCGTCAAAGAATGGGATGGCGACGTTATTTTCCTACACGAAGTCAAACAAGGCGCCGCTGATCGTTCCTACGGGGTTCAAGTTGCCAAGCTTGCCGGACTACCAACTTTGGTGGTCGAACGTGCCAAAATAGTTTTGGATGCGCTTGAAAATGGTGACACCCGCGAGGGGGTTAAACCCAAAGCGATTATTGACGATTTACCGCTGTTTTCCGCAACACCCACTGCCCCGATCCAGGTCACCAAAGAGTCACAGGCCGAAGAGCTTTTGAAAACGTTACATCCGGACCAAATGACCCCAATCGAAGCCCTGCAAGCACTATATGATCTAAAGGCGAAACTGTAATCAGGGCGTTGTGCCGTGGTCCAGAAATTCGTCCAGAAAATAACTTAGGAATTCTGTTCGCGATCCTAAACCAGATTTACGAAATATCGCGTTTGTCTGCGCCTTGATTGTGCCTACGCTTGTGTTGCGCGCACTTGCTATTTCCGCCAAAGCAAGACCACGTAACGTCATCAAGGCAACATCGCGCTCTGCTTCACTTAGCGCCCATTTTTGGAACTGCGCCAAAGCGATTTCGTCAAACTCGCCCCGAAACATTGTAAGGGTACGCTTTTGCTGTTCGGCGGTTTTTGAAATGAGTCGGATATGCACCAGCGCCAAGAACACCCCAAGGATAAGCCCCAAAACGGCTATAACTTCGATTATAAGGTGCATTAATTCATCTGCGGAATAGCTGGCGTTATCTTGGACATGCGCGGCCAAATCAGCAATAACATCCAAGATGAAAAAACCCGCTGAAAATGCCAAAACACCAATTAAACCGAATAGTTTTGTCATTTTCATCTGCATAAACTCCTGCTGTATGGCCGTATACGTCCCGTTTATTTAACGTATTTCATCCTTAGATCAATTTCAAAGAATGCCCCGATGCGTAATTGTCATGGCACACCTAATCAAGCCAGGAACCTACAATGCATAAACTTATTACTGCGGGCCTCTTTACCCTTGTGACGACATCTGCTGCTTTGGCAAACGACAATGTGGATCGGGTTATCAACGATCTGTTTTCCCAAGGCTACACACACTTTCGCGTAGAGCAAGGGCTTTTCAATACAGAAGTAAAAGCCTATTCGCCCACAAGCGAGCTAGAGGTCAAGGTCAACAATTCCACGGGAACCGTGACGCGTCAAAGTACTGAGGCAATTTCCAAGTCGGAATACGATGCAACAGCGTCTAGAATTTCCACCGCTGCAACAACAACCCTATCCACGAGCGGAACGACATCAGTCTATAAAGACGATGACCATGATGATGATCATCGATCTGGTTCAAAATCTAGCAGAGATGATGATGACCACAAGGATTCAAAGTCACACAAATCGGATGACGATGATGATCGAAAAGTTGGGACAGACCATGACGACGATCATGATGAGGACCATCGTTCTAGTTCAAAATCTAGCAAAGATGACGATCACAAGCGTTCAAAGTCACATGAGTCAGATGATGACGATGATGATCACAAGGGTGAAAAAGATCATGATGATGATCATGACGACGATCACGATGATGATCA
>JAHEJA010000006.1:0-7330 GCA_024639125.1 Paracoccaceae bacterium | reverse complement strand
ACAAAAAGGGCCGCTTAAGCGGCCCCATTTTTACGTCGTTGAAGAAACACCAACTTGAGCCGGTCTTAGTAACCGGTCATGCAGCATAAAACCTTCGGCCGAGACTTGGATGATCTCACCGGCTTTTGTACCTGGAACAGGGGCTTCGAACATGGCTTGGTGAACTTGCGGATCGAATTTGTCCCCAACCTCGGGCGAGATTGGTTCAATCCCGTGCTTGCGGAACACATTCACCAATTCGCGCATTGTCAATTCAACGCCTTCGATCAAGGCTGACGCAGCTGCGCGCTGCTCTTCTCCTGCGGCTTCTAGCGCACGTTTTAAGTTGTCATAAACCGGCAACAAATCACGGGCCAGCTTGGAACCGCCATAGTTCTCTGCTTCTTTGCGGTCTTTGTCTGCGCGTTTACGTGAATTTTCTGCATCCGCCAAAGCGCGCATGAAGCGATCGCGATATTCATCACGTTCGGCTTTCAAAGCATCCAATTCATCCAATGCAGCTACTTCTGCATCAATATCCAACAAATCATCGCCCAGCTCTTCGCTTTCGGCCATGTCTATATCATCCAAAAAGTCTTCGTTTTTAGGCTCTGCCATACTTCACCTCTAACTCCGGTCTGAAATCAATTTCCCAACCAGTTGCGCCGTGTAATCCACAATCGGCACGATCCGTCCATAGTTTAGGCGCGTTGGTCCGATGACCCCGACCGCGCCGATAATCTTTCGATCAGCGTTCATATAAGGAGAAACCACCAAAGAGGAACCCGAAAGTGAAAAAAGTTTGTTCTCTGAGCCAATAAAAATGCGAACTCCGTCTCCTTGTTCCGTAGAATCTAGAAAATCCGCTATATCGCGCTTGCGTTCAAGGTCATCAAAGAGCGTCCGAACGCGATTTAGCTCTTCTGCTTCGGTACTATTTTCCAAAAGATTCGCCCGACCCCGAACAATAAGCCGTTCATTGCGATCTTCTGACTCGCTCCAAACGGCCAGTCCGCTTTCGATCAAATCTTGGGCGAGCGTATCAATTTCACGGCGTCGTTCGGCGATTTCTTTCTGGATAATGCTGCGCAATTGGCTAAGTGTGCGCCCCTGCATGATCGCATTCAGGAAATTCGCCGCCTCGCGCATCGAGCTTGGCGTTTGGCCCAAGGGCGGCGTAAAAAGACGGTTTTCAACATGGCCATCAGCAAAAACCAAAACAACCAGCGCCTTTTCCGTAGACAGCGACACGAACTCTATGTGCTTGATCGGTGCTTCGTGCTTGGGTGTTAACACCAAAGACGCGCCCTGGGTGATCCCTGACAAAGCAGATCCGACACGATCCAACATGCTTCCAACGTCTTGGCTATTGCTGCCCAAGGTTTGATCCAACTTTTCACGATCACTGTCGTCAAGCCGATCTACCTCTAGCAAGCCATCAACAAACATCCGCAAGCCGATTTGCGTTGGTATGCGACCCGCACTTACATGGGGACTATCCAATAGCCCCATAAATTCCAGATCCTGCATCACATTGCGAATTGTAGCTGCGCTTACTTTTTCGCTGAAATCACGGGTCAGGGTACGCGAACCGACGGGTTCACCATTATGAAGATAGCCCTCGACCACACGGCGAAACACCTCGCGGGAGCGGTCGTTCATCTCTGATAGCAATGTGGCCTTATCGTTCATACCAGTATCCTTATCGGATGTTCATTAAAACCTCTATAAAGAAAAGGTCAATCACCCTTGCTTTCAAGTGGCTTTGGGCTGTATCCAAGCGCCAACAGAAAAGGATTGATTATGCGCCCCTCAGGAAGAAAACTAGACCAACTTCGCCCCGTTTCCATTGAAACAAATGTAACCAAGCACGCCGAAGGGTCTTGCTTGATCAAAATGGGTGATACGCATGTTCTATGCACCGCCACCATCGAGGATCGTGTTCCACCATTCATCAAAGGATCAGGCTTGGGTTGGGTCACCGCTGAATATGGTATGCTACCACGCTCCACAGGGTCCCGTATGCGCCGCGAAGCGACATCTGGCAAACAAGGCGGCCGTACCGTTGAAATCCAACGCCTGATCGGTCGCTCTTTGCGCGCAGGTGTTGATCGCGTCGCTATGGGTGAACGTCAAATCACTGTTGATTGTGACGTTATCCAAGCAGACGGAGGAACGCGCTGTGCCTCTATCACGGGCGGTTGGGTTGCGCTTCGGCTTGCTGTGAACAAATTGATCAAAGCTGGTGATATTGTCACCGATCCGCTTATTTCACCAGTTGCGGCAATAAGCTGTGGCATTTATGCGGGCCAGCCGGTGTTAGACCTTGATTATCCAGAAGACAGCGAAGCCGGCGTTGACGGTAACTTTATCATGCTTGGAAACGGTCAAATGATTGAAACCCAGATGAGCGCAGAAGGTGCCACATATTCCCGTGATCAAATGAACCAACTTCTTGACCTTGCCGATCTTGGCATAAAAGAATTGGTCGTAGCCCAAGAGGCAGCTGTAAAATGACACGGAAATTTTCGGGCGATACGCTTTTGGTCGCAACACACAACCAAGGCAAGCTAGAAGAAATTTCGGATCTGCTGTCCCCCTTCAACATCAAAGTTGTCGGGGCAGCAGAAATGAATCTCGACGAGCCCGAAGAAACCGAAACGACCTTTGTTGGAAATGCACGGATCAAGGCCCACGCCGCCGCCAAAGCAACGGGCCTTCCTTCGTTATCAGATGATAGCGGGATCTCGATTGACGCGCTAGACGGTCAACCGGGCGTTTATACGGCGGATTGGGCGGAAACCCCAAATGGCCGTGATTTCATTATGGCAATGACCAAAGCGCATGACAAACTAGAAGCTGTAAACGCGCCCTTCCCTAGGTTGGCGCAATTCCGGTGCACTTTGGTTTTGGCTTGGCCCGATGGACATGACGACGTCTTTGAAGGCGTGATGCCCGGTCAGTTGGTTTGGCCAATGCGGGGCGATCAGGGTCATGGGTATGATCCCATGTTCCAACCAGATGGATATGATATCACATTTGGCGAAATGGATCGCTGGGAAAAGAACAAAATCAGCCACCGTGCCGATGCGTTCAAAAAATTCGTAGCAGGTTGTTTTGGCTGAGGATTGGAAACAGGGTGGCTTTGGGCTTTATATTCATTGGCCCTTTTGCGAGGCCAAGTGTCCTTATTGCGATTTCAACAGCCATGTTTCGAAAAATATTGATCAAAAACAATGGCTTAAGTCATATATTTCCGAATTGGATCGTACAGCTGCCCTAACCCAAGGGCGCGTGTTGAATTCAATTTTCTTTGGTGGCGGTACGCCCAGCTTGATGGCCCCTGAAACGGTCAAAGCAATTTTGGACAAAGTTCAAACACTTTGGCCCCAAGCAAATGATATGGAAATCACGCTAGAGGCAAATCCAAGCTCCGTCGAAGCGGGCCGCTTTAAAGGCTTTCACCAAGCGGGCGTCAATCGTGTCTCGATGGGGATACAGGCGTTAAATGATGATGACTTGCGCAGGCTTGGACGTATTCACACTGTGCAGGATGCTATGACTGCATTTGACATCGCTCGGCATGAATTTGATCGCGTCAGCTTTGATTTGATTTATGCACGCCAAGATCAAACCTTGGATCAGTGGCAAAGCGAATTGCGACAGGCGCTGTCGATGGCGATTGACCATCTCTCGCTTTATCAATTGACCATCGAACAAGGCACCGCATTTGGGGATCGGTATAACCGTGGTCGGCTACGCGGGTTGCCCAGCGATGACACTGCTGCCGATATGTACCTTGCGACCCAAGACATCTGTGCCGAGTTTGACATGCCCGCATACGAAGTATCGAACCACGCCAAAATCGGGAGCGAAAGCCGACATAACCTTATTTATTGGCGGTATGGCGATTATATTGGAATTGGCCCCGGGGCGCATGGGCGCCTTACGCTTGATGGTCAACGACACGCAACAGAAAGCCACCTACAACCCAACGTTTGGCTAGACGCCGTTCGGAATGGGACAGGAGATAGCAGCGTCGTTCCCGTTGATCCAGTTGATCAAGGTGCCGAATATTTGTTGATGGGTATGCGTATAAATCAGGGTATTTCCCTGTCACGATATGCAGCAATCACGGGTCAACATATTGGCACGTCCGTACTATCCGAATTACAAGACCTTGGGATGATTGTAGTGGATCAAGATAATTTGAAAACCACCCTACAAGGACGGTCAATCCTGAATGCAATTTTAGACAAGCTTTTATTGGATCAGTAACATGAGACTTATTTGGTTAACCTGCGGGCTGCTGACACTTGGGTTAGCAATGATTGGCGTTTTGCTACCGCTCTTGCCAACCGTGCCGTTTTTGTTGCTATCTGCGTTTTGCTTTGCAAGATCATCGCACAGATTACATTCATGGCTTTTGTCACACCAAGTGTTTGGCCCGATGATCCAAGATTGGCAATCTTCTGGCGCAATCCGACCAAAAGCAAAGAAAATGGCAACCGTGTCTATTGCCGCTGTCTTTGGGATTTCAGTAATCTTCAGTGTACCGACGCATGTCTTGCTAATTCAAGCAATCACACTGGGCTGTGTTCTCATCTTTATTTGGTCACGACCTAATTCGTAGCGCTAAGAATACGACACAAGTCATCCAACTGATCAAGCGTGTCATACTTGATAACGATCTTACCCGACTCTTTGCCATCATCATGATCGACGGCGACCTTCATCCTTAGCGCTGCGGACAAATCACCCTCTAACGCTATGGTATCTGCATCTTTGATTATTTTGCTTGCCAGTCTCGCACTTGGGGATTTGGTCGCAGGTTCGCCCTGCGCGGCCCTTTTGACCAGCTTTTCTGTATCCCGAACTGACAACCCACCAGCGACAACTTTTTTCGCTAACTCGACGGGATGATCGGTTGTGATCAATGCGCGCGCGTGCCCTGCGGACAAGGATCCATCCTTGAGCATGTCTAACACTTCTTCTGGAAGGTTGAGCAAACGCATAAGGTTCGCAATATGGGACCGGCTTTTTCCCAATGCTTCGGACAGCTTTTCCTGAGTATGGCCAAACCGATCCATCAGCTGACGATATCCCGCGGCTTCTTCTACGGGATTAAGGTCAGCGCGCTGAATGTTTTCAATGATTGCAACTTCGATAACTTCGGTATCGGAATAATCGCGTATAATCACGGGTAGTTCATGCAACTGCGCAATCTGGGATGCACGCCAACGACGTTCCCCGGCAACGATCTGATATTCCCCACGTGTGCCCGCAACTTCGCGGACGATCAATGGCTGAATAACGCCCTTTGTGCGGATTGAATTAGCAAGATCTGTAAGTTGATCTTCTGTAAATGTGCGACGCGGCTGATCGGGATTTGGGTGAATGCGTTCAATTGGCACAAAACGATCCGCACGCGAGGTCTGGGGTGCGGTATCGGCACGCGGCGTAGATTGTTGTTCAACATCTGCCATCAATGCTGACAAGCCGCGTCCTAATCCACGTTTCATTTTTTTATCGCTCATCTTGCTGTCCCCTTTATGCCGCGATTGCCGCGTTATTTTTAATCAATTCCATAGCCAATTCCCGATAGGCAATTGCACCCTTTGATTGGCCGTCATAATGCGTCACTGGCAACGCATAGGACGGCGCTTCGCTTACCCGTACGTTGCGTGGAATAATGGTTTTAAAAACCAATTCTCCTAGGTTTTCGCGCGCATCCATTTCGACCTGCTGCGACAGGTTATTTCGCGCGTCATACATTGTTAAAACCACGCCTTCGATGCGCAGATTTGGATTTGCCGTTTGTCGCACTTCGCGGATAGTCAACATCAACTGTGATAGACCTTCGAGTGCGAAAAATTCGCTTTGCAGCGGGATCAGAACAGAATGCGATGCAACCATTGCATTGACAGTTAAAAGGTTCAAAGAAGGCGGACAATCGATCAGAATATAATCAAAGCCAAAGCTGTCCATCGCAGCCTGTCGTAAAGCATCATGCAAAAGATAACTGCGTTTTTCATTGGCGATCAGCTCGATATCTGCCGAGCTTAAATCAACGGTTGCAGGAATAATGGACAATCCGTCGATAGAAGTAGACATGATGACTTCGTCTAACGCAATATTTTCGACAAGTAGCTCATATGTTGTGTAAACACGATCATCTACTTCTATACCTAGACCAGTAGACGCGTTGCCCTGGGGATCCAGATCGATCAACAGCACCTTTTTCCCCTGCTCCACTAAAGACGCAGAAAGGTTGATTGTTGTCGTCGTCTTTCCAACACCACCCTTTTGATTGGTGATTGAAATGATTTTTGCACCGCTTGAACGCCCGATATCAGACACGCTCTACCTCCCATAGTTTTAAGACGACTGCATCAGCGTCTGTAATACTTGTAAAAACTTCATACTGAAAATGCCACGATTCTTGTGCTTTTTTTAATTCATTCTGCCAATTTTTACCCTTAGCGAACATGCAATAACCACCTGAGCGTAAATGCCGTTCGGAAAATGCCAAAAGAACAGATAAGTCCGCCAAAGCCCTTGCCGATAAAATGTCGGCAACCGAAGGTTCGGCTGCTTCAATTCTAGAAGTAACAACAGTTGCAGGTAGTTCCAATTCGCGAATAACCGTACGAAGAAATACAGATTTGCGTTGGTCACTCTCCATCAGCTCAACTTTGAAACCAGCATCCTGAGTTTTCGCCAATATTGCAATCACAATTCCAGGTAGCCCACCACCGCTTCCTATATCCAACCATTTCTGGCATTTGGTATCCGCTTGGAAATACACCTGTAGTGAATCTTCGATGTGGCGGGACCAAATATCGTCAATAGTAGATTTCGCAACAAGGTTAATCTTGGGATTCCACTTGATTATCAGTTCAACATAGCGATTCAAAAGGTCTAATGTTTCACGTGAAACATCAAATTTAGACTTAAACATAGTTAGCTAGCCTTTCGACGCATATGCTGGCGCAGTTTTGCGAGCAAAAGCATCAAAGCTGCGGGCGTCATTCCTTCGACTTTACCTGCCTGGGCTAAGTTATCCGGTTTCAATCTATTAAGCTTGGATTTTAGTTCATTGGATAGGCCGTCAATTCCATCATAAATGAAATCGTTTGGTATCACATGAGATTCATCTCTGGCTACAGCTGCGATATCTCTATGCTGCCGTTGGATGTAGTTCGCATAAAGCGCGTCTTTTTCCAACTGCATACCTATTTCAGGATCTGTAAGTTGGATTTCTGATGTCACATTGCGTATCTGCTCAAAACTTACTTCTGGGAACGCTAAAACTTGGAACAGATTTCTACGGCTGCCATCTTGGTTAACA
>JAHEJA010000064.1:6962-10011 GCA_024639125.1 Paracoccaceae bacterium | reverse complement strand
ACCCGCAACCCCTAAAACGCAAAAAATTACCCTTTTCACATTTTTATTTGTTTTATGCCGTTAATCAGCGGTCACATCACAACTTATCCACAATTTCAGTAAGTTATCCACAGGCTTTCAGCTATTGGCCACCCTCTCGCCCCATGGAGTCGAGTCGGATTTGGTCCAAGGCTCACTCTTACTGAGAGGTTCCATAGAAGCTGGCTAAATAAGAAGACCCATTGGTGGCTTCAGATGACACACCCCCCCCCGACACCGGTGCCCCCTGCCCCCATTATATTACCTGCCAAGGTCGCAGGCAGGGTTGTTCCCAAGATTGGTCCAATTTCGATAGAAGACGAGCTTAGGGATGTCGTGGTTTTATTCAAGGCAACTGACGCGCCTACAAATTGATATGTCTCGCTTGCACCTGTGATACGCCCAACCGGTGCCGATGATCCAAAGTTGATGGCAAACGTAAATTCGCCGACTTCGCGCGCTTGCGTTTCCGCCGTTGTGTTAATGGCGATTATTTCAGCCGTGCCATTGTAAGTGACTTCGCCACTTGGCAGATCCTCAACTGGGGTTCCGGCGACGACATATGCATGTCCGCCCGCTTGATCCGTCATAAACACACGCGCTACATATTCAGAGCCAGCCGAATTTAGGTTCAATCCATCTATCGCAAGGGAAATTGTTTCGCCTTGTGCGCCAGTCGCCGACCGCAATACTTGGAAATGGTTGCCGTTGATTGCGGTTTCTATGTTCTGGAAATTGGTAAGTGTGCCGTTTTCTAATTCAGACAGCAATTCCGCACCATCCGCCAAGCCCACAAATATTTCACCAGTCTCTATGCTATAGAGACGCACAATTTGTTGACCATCCGCAAAAGTCGTCACGGTCTGCAAAGTTTCGGGAATAGTGATTGTTGTGACACTGCCCTGTGATGGTGACACGGGCTGTGGGGTTCCACCGCCCCCTATAGAACCAGCGCCGGGTGTGACAGAAGGTGGTGAAGGTGCCACAGATGGCGCATCTTCGGTTACAGCAGCTGGATCCCCGCCCCCGCATGACGCAAGGACAGCAGCTACACACATATATGACACTAATCTGAAATAAGACATTTATCACCCAAACCTAAGTTACCGTTCAATAGCCACAGTATAGGTTAATGCATGCCGACTTTCGTTTGGGAATAAGTATAAAATCTAGCTAAAATAAGGAACAAAAGGACATGCCGGAATATTAGACCTATACATTGGGAGCATTTCAGAGTAGGCAGCGGCTCGACTGCACGGTTTGGGATAAACCATACGCAGCAAGACGGAGCGTGACGCGAGGGCTGGTCACAACATCCGTTCAACCAAAGCCTGAATCGGATGAAAAACGTGATCCAAACCCTATCGGATGCATTGGCCAAGCGCGGCTATGATACATTAACCCCTGTACAGACCGCCGTGTCTGACCCCACAATCGTTGACCAAGACCTATTGGTATCGGCACAAACTGGCTCTGGCAAAACTGTCGGATTTGGCTTGGCGATCGCGCCGAATATATTGGGCGACAGCCCCAAGTTTGGCAAAGCAGACGCACCTTTGGCATTGGTGATTGCACCAACGCGTGAGCTTGCCATGCAAGTTAAACGCGAATTGGCATGGCTCTATGGCGATGCAGGTGCCGTTATGGCATCTTGTGTTGGCGGTATGGATATGCGCGATGAACGTCGTGCTTTGTCAAACGGTGCACATATCGTTGTTGCCACACCCGGTCGACTTCGCGATCATATTCAACGTTCTTCGATCGACCTAAGCGCTATTCGTGCCGTGGTATTGGACGAAGCGGATGAAATGCTCGACCTAGGATTTCGTGAGGACCTAGAATTCATTCTATCCGAAGCCCCAGAAGAGCGTCGCACTTTGATGTTCTCGGCGACTGTTCCCAATTCGATTGTGTCACTGGCTAAGAATTACCAAAAAGATGCGCATCGCATCACGACGACGTCGGAAAAGAAACAACATAGTGATATTGAATACCGCGCCCTAAGCGTAACGGACCGCGATCAAGAAAACGCCATTATCAATACACTCCGTTTTTACGAAGCGCCAAACGCGATTGTGTTTTGTAACACACGCGCAATGGTAAATCGTCTGACAACACGGTTTTCAAATCGTGGATTTTCGGTTGTCGCGCTTTCTGGTGAATTGACTCAGAACGAACGGTCCCATGCTTTGCAGGCTATGCGCGACGGACGGGCGCGGGTCTGTGTTGCAACGGACGTGGCGGCACGCGGCATTGACCTTCCGAATTTGGAATTGGTTGTCCATGCTGAGTTGCCATCAAACTTTGAAACGATGCTGCACCGTTCCGGTCGGACGGGTCGCGCGGGTCGCAAAGGTGTCAGCGCGCTGATTGTTCCGCCAAAAACGTATAAAAAAGCCCAGCGTCTTTTAAGTATGGCAAAAGTCACCGCAAATTGGGGCCCTGCTCCGACGGCTGACGAAGTCATTGCCAAAGACCAAGAACGTCTCTTGACGGATGAAACATGGGAAACACCCGTCACTGAACAAGAATTGGAATTCGTCACCAAGCTATGTGACACCTTTAGTGCAGAGCAAATAGCAGCCGCCTATATGCGCCTTTATTCCAACAAGACGTCTGCCCCAGAAGACATCAGTGATATGCCACCGGCGCGCGAAGAGCGTAAACCGCGTGAAAGCTTTGGACCAACTGTTTGGTTTGCTATTGATTTGGGACGTGACAAAGGCGCAGATCCGCGTCGCTTGTTGCCAATGATTTGTAACGCTGGTGACATTACCAAAGACGATATTGGTGCTATCCGTATTCAAGATGACAAAACCTATTTTGAAATCAAGGAACGGTCCGTAGGTGACTTTACAGCAGCTGTTGGTCCCAAAATGGTCCTAGAAGATGATGTGCAACTAGAGCAATTGGCATCGGCACCTGATTTGGGCCCTCAGCCAGCGCGCCGCAGTTCTGGACCACGTGAAGGACGACGCGATGACCGACGAGAAGGTGGACGTGATGGTGGCCGTGACGGAGGCCGTGATGG
>JAHEJA010000064.1:0-6862 GCA_024639125.1 Paracoccaceae bacterium | reverse complement strand
CGGTCGGGTGGAAGCGATGATCGCCCAAAACGGTCAGGTTCGTTTGGTGACAAACCATATGACTCAAAACCACGCGCCACTGCTTCGGATACGTCGAAACGCTTTACACCTCCGGGTTCCAAGCCTTCGCGTGGTCCAGCAAAAGGCGGCAAACCCGCCCGTCCCGGTGGAAAACCTAGTTTTGCCAAAAGTGGCGGTAAACCATTCAAAGGCAATCGTTAATTCCATTGCTTAAAATGAAAAAACACAGCAAGCCGTCCATTGGGCGGCTTGTTTTTTTGTTCATTGTTTAGAATAGTCACGCAACGCTAAGCCCAACAAGGAGCCGGTCATGCATGCTTTGGTGACACAAAATGATATTGATTGTTTTCAACGTGATGGCGTTGTCTTGATCAAGGGTCTTTTCAAAGACCACGTTGAAACCCTGCGCCAAGGTATTGATCGCAATATCCAAGAGCCGGGCGTTCATGCCGCCGAAAACCTAAAACAAGGCGAACAAGGCCGGTTCTTTGATGACTATTGCAATTGGACCCGCATTTCCGAATTTGAAACGGTCATCCGCACTTCGCCTTTGGCCCAGGTTGCAGCCGATTTGATGCGATCCACGTCAGTTCAGTTATTTCACGATCATGTTCTGGTCAAAGAGCCGGGAACGTCAAAGCCCACACCATGGCACCAAGACGGGCCATATTACTTTGTCGAAGGGCAGCAAACCGTTAGCTTTTGGTCCCCTTTGGATCCGGTAACAGAGGCCAGCCTGCGTTGCGTTGCAGGATCGCATAATTGGGAAAAACCCGTATTGCCCACGCGGTGGCTTTCCGAAGAAAATTTCTATCCTGATCCAGATGATTATATGCCAGTCCCAGATCCAGATGCCGAAGGTATGCAGATTGTAGAATGGCCTATGGAGCCCGGGGATGCTATTGCGTTCAATTTCAAAACCTTACACGGCGCACGCGGCAACAACACGGCACAGAGGCGACGTGCCTTTAGTGTGCGTTTGGTCGGCGATGATGCCCGTTACGTCGAACGCCCCGGACCCACGTCCCCCCCGTTTCCAGGGCACGACATGGTCCAAGGTCAGCGACTTCGCAGTGATTGGTTTCCCTATCTCATCGACTGATCACAGCGACACCGCTTGTCCAGTCATCGCAGAGTGTTGGGCCGCCTGCCCCATCCGCACGGCCCAAATGCCATCATCAAGCGTCACATCAATTGTGCCATGTCCGCGTACAACATCCAGAAAACGTTGATGCTGATAGAACGTTGACCCATTGTGATCCCCTGCCTGCAGCAGCGTGGGATCCACTGGAATGTCTTGTTCTACGACACCCGATAGATCGCGCGGGCTGATAACCAATTTCGGCTGGGGCGGCGCACCAAGGTGGGCTGGCCAAAACCGCGTTGGCCCAGGAACCAGGGCTTCGATCTTGCCCTTGGGACCAACTGCGCTGATTTCTTCTTGGTACTTTGATCCTTCGGCGAACATGCACAGCTCTAACATCGCGCGCGCACCATTTTGAAAATCAACGATCACATAGCCATGATCCCAAATATCAGGGGTCCGTCCATCATATGTTTCATCTAAATGATTAACGGCCTGTCCCCCGCTGCACATCACACGAACGGGATCAGATTGAACCAACAAGCGCATCAAATCAAAGAAGTGACAGCATTTTTCGACAAAGGTACCACCAGAATTTTCATTAAAGCGATTCCAATCCCCAATCTTTTGCAAGAAAGGAAAGCGATGTTCGCGGATGCTCAGCATTTTCAGCCCACCGGTGACGGCGTCCATGTGTTCCCTTAGTGCAGCCACTGGTGGCATGTAGCGATATTCCATCGCGACCCATACCGGCGCTTTGTACGCTTGGACAAATGCGGTGACCCGATCCAGATCATTCGGGTTTGTGAACAAAGGTTTTTCAACCAAAATCGGTTTTTGATCAGCTTGCGCCAACCGTTCAAGTTGCTCCAGATGAATATGGTTTGGCGAAGTGATCACCCAACAATCCACATTTTCAGCTGCGATAATCGCCTCTAGTGACTCATAGAACGCAGCCTCAGGAGCAAATGCTTTGGAACGCTCACACATACCCGCATCCGGTTCGAAAATAGCGGTGACCTTGGTGTCGGCCAAAAGCGCAATATTCCGCAAATGTTCTTGGCCCATCATGCCACAACCAATCATGCCGTATCGTGTTATCCTGCTCATTCTATCTAATCCTTGCAACATAGCGCGCAACGGCGCTGTTTACCCAGTTCAGGGAATATTCCGCTGACTGACCATCTTGACCATAGCTGGTTCTTTCAACACAAACACAAGCGCTTTGGGCGTCTTGGCCGAAACTGCTTGGCACCCACTCAGGCACCTGTCCCAAACCAACGCTGTCCTCTGCTTTGGTGATCCACAAATTCAGCGCATTTCGGTAATACATATACAGTGACTCGCCCAAATCCTCTTTCGTGAGCCGATCTGTGACCGCGCCATCTAGCCAGATTTCTTCTAAGACGGCGGGTATTCCATTTAATCGACGCAATCGGCGAATCCTGTAGCCATGCTCGGCCATTCCGAATTTTGGCGCAGCCCTTGGTTTGGCCAATTGATCCACACTTAGCACTTCTGCAGTGGGCAAGCCCCCCCCAGACAACAGCTCGACGCGAAAAAAGGAATAGACGGCTGCGACATCAAGTTTGGCTTTGATATAGTTGCCAGACCCATGGCGGCGCTCTAACACGCCTTTGCTTTCCATATCAGCCAAGGATTTACGCAATGTTCCAACGGATATTCCAAGATCCTGTGCCATATCCCGTTCGGGCGCCAACCGTTCGCCATCAACCAACCGACCCGCCATAACATCCCGGATCAGCATTTCACTGATTTGGATGTATTTTGGCAATGTCTGTATCTGTGTCTGTATCTGGGCCATCGGCGTCCATGCGGTTAAATTGATACACTATTGATTTACATCTTTTCCGATGCTACGCAATAGGAAATCGAATGGAGAAATAGATGACGATTGTTCCCATAACATCGCAAGATTTGGACGCTGCAGAAGTGTCTTGGTTTTCTGCGCTTTGCTCGGATGACTATGAGTTTCTAGGTGTTCCAGACAAAACCCTAAAATCAAGCTGGGACCATTGCAGCGCAATCGTCAAAGAAGCAGAATCACAAGGCTTTAGAAACATCCTATGCCCGTCGTCGTATCAAGTGGGCCAAGACACGCTAAGCTTTGTGGCAGGCTGCGCTCCGATCACAGAGAGCATTAATATGCTCGCCGCCGTGCGCTGTGGTGAAATGCAACCCATCATGCTTGCGCGCACGATTGCGACCTTGGATCACATGCTAAAGGGACGACTAACCGTCAATATCATCAGCAGCGATTTCCCAGGCCAAAAAGAAGACAGCTCATTTCGCTATCAGCGATCACGCGAAGTTGTCGAAATTCTAAAACAGGCCTGGACCCAAAACGAAATCAATTACCAAGGCGAGGTTTATAACTTCTCCGGTCTTACGACGGACCCGGTTGCCCCCTATCAAACCGGTGGTCCGTTGCTATATTTCGGGGGCTATTCCCCGGATGCGCTTGAGCTGTGCGGACAACATTGCGACGTTTACCTCATGTGGCCAGAACCCAAAGATCAATTGGCCGAGCGTATGCGCGCCGTAAATGCTGTCGCCGAACGATATGAACGCACATTGGATTACGGGTTACGGGTACATGTCATTGTGCGCGACACCGAACAAGAAGCCCGTGAATATGCCGAGTACATCGTATCCAAACTGGATGACGAACAAGGGCGTGCAATCCGCGAACGCGCGCTAGACAGCACATCCCTTGGCGTGTCCCATCAAGCCAAGAACCGTGATTTGGCGGATATGGACGGGTTTATCGAACCGCATTTGTGGACGGGCGTTGGACGCGCGCGCTCTGGATGTGGCGCTGCACTGGTTGGTTCCACGGATCAGGTGCTCTCAGAGTTGGAAAATTACAAAAAAATGGGCATGCGCGCTTTCATTTTGTCGGGTTACCCACATATTGACGAATGTAGACACTTTGGAACACGGGTTCTTCCCCAGATGCAGACCTGTTCACTTCCTCATGAATATGGCCGTGTGCCGTCCCAACCCCCAATGACGCCGCTTGGCGCAGGAGACCGTCGCTGATGGATCGTATCGACTTAAATAACACCCTATCGTTTTCGCGTATTGTCTATGGCATGTGGCGCCTCGGCGATGATCAAGACACAAGCATCCAACACGTGCGCAATAAAATAGACGCCTGCTTGGACCAAGGCATCACCACCTTTGATCAGGCAGATATCTATGGCGGCTACGAAGCCGAAGAAATCTTGGGCAATGCGCTAAAGGGGTCTGGGCTTCGCGACAAAATGGAAATCGTGACCAAATGCGATATTGTTGCGCCTGTTGGACGCTATAGCGATGCGCGTGTGAAATACTATGACACAAGCCGCGCCCATATCATGGCATCCGTTGATCATTCTTTGGGTCTCATGGGAATTGATCACATCGATCTTTTATTGATCCATCGCCCTGATCCATTGATGGATCATCATGAAACTGGTGCGGCCCTTGATGACGTAATCGCAAGCGGCAAAGTCCGCGCGGTTGGTGTGTCCAATTTCCGCCCCTATGATTGGGAGCTGTTGCAATCTGGCATGAAAAACAAGCTCGTGACCAATCAAATCGAAATCAGCGTCATCGCGAACGAAGCCTTTACAAACGGGGATGTTGCTTTTCACCAACGTCTTGGCACTCCGTTGATGGCATGGTCACCTTTGGCAGGTGGCACATTGTTTAACGGCGAAAACAAAGCTGTTCTGGATAGTTTGACTGCGATTGCCAAGGATCACGGCGTCGACGCAAGCGCCGTTGCTGTGGCTTGGTTGTTAGCACATCCAGCGCAAATTCTACCTGTTTTGGGAACCAACTCTTTGGCACGGATCAAAACATTGTCAGATGCAAGCAAAGTCACCCTTGATCGTCAAACTTGGTACGAAATCTATACCAGCGCTTTGGGACGCGAGGTCGCATGAAGATGGACACCACACCCCATGATGCACATGCTTTTGTCCCGAATTCTGAAACCTTGCGGGACTATCGCAATGCCTTGGGTCAATTTGCAACCGGCGTAACGGTCGTGACCTGTATGACCGAAAATGGGCCAATGGGAATGACCGCGAACAGCTTTTCAAGCGTTTCGCTCGAACCTTGTTTGGTGCTTTGGTCACCGTCTAAAACATCATCCCGGTACGAACACTTTCTGAACGCACGCCAGTACGCCATCCATGTGTTGTCCGCTGATCAAGCGGAACTTTGCATGGCCTTTGCCAAACAAGCCGATGCCTTTGATAAATGCGACCACATTATGAATGCTCACAACGTACCTTTGATTGAAAATTGTTTGGCCCGTTTTGAATGCACCCAATACGCCGTGCATGACGCTGGGGATCATTCTATTATCTTGGGACAGGTTAACTATGTCACTTGTACGCAGGGCGCACCTTTGATCTTTGCCCAAGGTAGCATTGTCTGAGAAAATAGCAGATAAAACAATGAATAGGCTGATGATTTGGCCTATTCGTTATACCCTTTGCCTTGCAGCATCTGAGCGCGGTATTTTTCAATGCGATTGATCCGCGTCGCTGATTGTTTTGCCCCGCCAATAGTCAAACAATAGCCCCGCTGCCGACCCGGTGTCAGAGCAGCAAAGGCTTCGGCTAGTTCAGCATCGGCATCCATCGCGTCCACCAATTCTTGGGGAATATCAAAACTGGCGACCTTGCGTTCTGGTTTTAGCCCTGCTTTTTCGATTGCAATGGCTTCTTGAATATAAGCGGTAATGACCGGTGTCATTTCGCGCACTTGATCCGCGCTTGTGAAATTGACGATCGACGCGACTTGGGTGTTTTCGCCACGTTTGCTAAACAGGTTTTCGGGGTCTTTCATCAATGAAGCCTTGAAAAAGGACAATTGGAAATCGCCCTGAAAAGCAACAATCATCACGACGTTCGATCCGTTCAAAGCATAACAGGGATGCCCCCAACGCGCGATTTCTTCTAAACCTGCATCGCGGCAAAGTGTGCGCAATAATGCAAGCCCTTCGCCCCAAATGCGGGCCTTACAGGCATCTGTCCCTGCTTTGTTGCACCGCCCACACCCATCAATAAAGTAGATATTCGGGTCTTTGATCATTTCAGCCCCTCCAAAGCAGCCGCACGCATCTGAGACAAGGTGACACGCGGCGTAATCGCTTCGCTTGAAATGTTTAAATCCAGAACCGCACCTGTTTTCGACGCCAGAGCGCGATCAAAGGCGGCATAAAAATCATCTGTCCTGTCGACGCGTTCGCCATGGAAACCATAAGCACGCGCAAGGGCGGCAAAATCGGGGTTACCAGACATCGCTGTACCAGACACACGTTCGGGATAATGACGTTCTTGGTGCGCACGAATAGTGCCGTACATGCCGTTGTTTACAATCAAAATAATCGGACAAGCCCCGGTTTGCGCCGCTGTTGCCAATTCTTGACAGTTCATCTGAAAATCACCATCGCCTGCAAAACAGACAACTGTTTTTGTAGGATCTGCTATTTTGGCTGCGATGGCTGCTGGAACACCATATCCCATTGCCCCAGCCTGTGGCGCCAAAAGCCGCGCTTTGGGACCGAATTTAAAGAACTTGTTTGGCCAAACGGCAAAGTTCCCTGCCCCATTGGTCAAAATAACATCTTCGGGCAGGATGTTGTTTAAATGCGCTGTGACCTGTCCCATGTCCACAGGGCTTGGAAGCGGTTCCAAGTCAAACCCCTTTTCCCACGTTTCACGCGCCTCTTGGCGC
>JAHEJA010000062.1 GCA_024639125.1 Paracoccaceae bacterium | reverse complement strand
TTTTGCGTAGTGCTTTTTATCACTCTTAAGCCCCATTATATTGGCCATTTCCGCGAAATATTCGAAACGTTGCTTTACTGGGGTGGGGCTTGCCAAGGTCATTTTCAATTGGAAGAATTTGGTTAAATACTTGGTGGCATCAATGCTCTGTCCGTAACGTGCTTTCACCGTATTTTACAAAGCATTCAAATTAACACCCAATACAAAATGGATATTGGGCACGCTGAATAAATGTTTGATGATTTCCAACATCGAGAGCGCAAAATCAGGACGGCATCGGTCTAGTTCGTCAATAACGATGACGAGTTTTTGATCTGTTCCCATTTCGGTTAGAGCGTCGCGAAAATTTGTGATTGCATCCCGTTTGCTGTTTTCTGCTTTCCAAAAGTTATCAATACTACTCCCAGCGGCGTTACTTGCTGTATCGATTGCCGCATCTGCTAAAGTGCCAGCAATTTCAGTGGCACCCGCTGTGGCGACGGCTAGGCCAACTCTTGCCCCTAGACGCAAGAGCTTTGATGCAGCCAATTTTGCGGTTTTCCACGCTTTTTTGTCTTTTTGAATTTGTTCATCCAATACACTTACTAATGCTATAAGCGGGTCGCTCATAAAATCGTGTTGGAACGCGTCGAAATATATCGGTTTGGAGGTGTATTCTTTGGATTGAGTGTGTTCACCGACCCAACATTTCAAAAAGACGGACTTTCCGCTGCCCCATTGTCCATCTAGAGCGATGACCATAGGATCGCTGATTTTTTCGACAAGGTCGGAAAGTTGGTTGCCTTGTTCCTTGCGTCCTAACAGGTCATGCTTTTCAAAGCCGTGTTTGTAGAGTTCAATCTGTGGTTCTGGGACAAATAGTTTCATTTTTCTATACCTTGTGTTGAATATGACTTTAGTTAGAGTTTTCAAGTTTATTTTTCAATGAGGTCGGCGGTGCGCGGCGGCACAAATGCCGCTATTTCGCGCTTTTCCTTTTCTGTTGTTTCACGCTACATATTGCCTATGACATATCAAACCATTGGATTATTCGGGGGGTCGTTTGATCCGGCGCATGCGGGGCATGTGGATTTGACCCGGACGGCGTTAACCCGGTTCAAATTGGATCGGGTGTGGTGGCTTGTGTCGCCCGGTAATCCTTTGAAATCGCGCCAGCCTGCGGCTTTGGTGGATCGTGTGGCGCGCGCGCAGCGGATCATGGATCATCCGCGTGTCACCATTACCGACATCGAAGCGCGGCTTGGCACCACCTATACGGCGGACACCATCCGGCGTTTGTCGGATCTAAATCCGCAGGTTCGGTTTGTGTGGTTGATGGGGGCGGATAACCTTGCGCAGTTTCACCATTGGAAAGACTGGCGGTCGATCATGGAAAACGTGTCTGTTGGTGTGTTGGCCCGACCCGGATCGCGGTTGGATGCCTTGACGTCGCCCACGGTGCGCACCTATGCGGCGCGGCGGTTGCCTGCCTTTGCTTCGCATCTTTTGGGGCGCACAGCCGAGCCGAAGTGGTGTTATGTAAACATGCCTTTGAACCCTATGTCGAGTACGCTATTGCGTGCAGGAACGTAACAGATTTTGTTTTTACCGATCTTGGGTGAACTCTGTCATTGCACTTGGTGGTATTTCTGCACAGGTTGCCGCTGCGGGAGAATGAAATGAGTTTTTATCGAAGCGTAATCCAAGGTTTGGCGTTGACTGTCTGTTTGGTGGGGAGTGCCGTGGCGAATGCGCCGATGGTTTCCGAGCGGCCTGTTGCGCGCCCCGGCTCTACGCCTCCGCCAAGTTTGGAGCGCATCATCGACAGCACGCGCTTTGACGGTGATCTGGGTGTGGCTTTGGTGGATGTCGCCACGGGGACAATCATCGAAGCCCGCAATGCAGAACAGGCGTTTGCCCCCGCCAGCGTCACCAAGGCGATAACGGCTATGTATGCGTTGGATAAATTGGGCGAAGATTTCCGCTTTGTCACAACTGTGGGAATGGTCGGCACGCAGCAAGGGTCGGTGTTGGACGGCGATCTGGTGTTGATCGGCACAGGTGATCCAACCTTGGACACGGATGATTTGATCGGGTTGGCGGATCAGATCAAAGCCGCAGGCATCACCTCGGTGACGGGGCGTTTGTCTTATTACGATGGGGCGTTGCCTAGATTGCGTGAAATTGACGATCAGCAGCCCAGTTATGTGGGGTATAATCCGGCGATTTCGGGGCTGAATTTGAATTACAATCGGGTGTATTTTGAATGGAAGCGCCAAGGGAGCGGATTTGAAACCTCGGTGGATGCGCGGTCCGACATCATGCGGCCCAAGGTTAGCATGGCGCGGGTCGGGATTAGCGATCGTGCCGGCCCTGTGTTTACCTATGAAAACCGCGATGGCGTTGATGCGTGGAATGTGCGGCAATCGGCGCTTGGCAATGGCGGCGGGCGGTGGTTACCGGTTCGGGATGCAGGGCGCTATACGGCGGACGTTTTTGTCCAAGTGCTTAGGGCGCGTGGGGTGTCAGTGTCCCGGACGGACCGCATTGCTCAGATCCCTCCTGTTTATATCTTGGCCAAGCATGACAGCGCGCCTGTGGTGAGCTTGGTGCAGGATATGTTGAAATATTCGACGAATTTAACCGCCGAGGTGCTTGGGCTTCGCTCGAGTTTACAAGAGCGGCAGGTCGAGAGTTTGGCGGCTTCTGCGGCTTTGATGCAAGACTGGTCAGCACAGCGGTTGGGCATGCAGGCGGCGCGGTTTGTTGATCACTCGGGACTTGGGGATCAAACGCGGGTATCGCCACTGGATATGGTGCGGGCCTTGCGAGCCAAGCATTTAAATGACCCCCGTTTTGTGGATGTGCTGAAACCGATCCCTGTGCGTGATGCCAAGGGAACGGTTCAGGGGGCTGCGGAGTATTCCATTCAAGCCAAGACAGGCACACTTAATTTCGTAAGCACCTTGGCGGGATATTTGGTTGGACCGGATGCCAAGACATTTGCCTTTGTTATTTTTGGGCAAAACATGGATCAACGCATGAAAACGATGGATCCTTTGGTGGAACAGCCAAAAGGATCAAAGACGTTTAATATCCGTGCCAAAGTGTTGCAACGACATCTGTTGGCGCGCTGGGCGCAGTTGCCCGAGGTGTTCGGGCAATAACCAGATGCCGTTATAGCGTCATGTGACGCGCACGGCTGCCACGTTCGATTGCGGCGGCATGCAGGCGGTCAATGTTCAGCTCGTAGCGCATTTCTTCAAGCAAGCGCAGTTCGGTTTCCAAAATCACCCCATCCGCGGCGGCCACATCACAGCACAGCGCATAGGCCGTTTCAAAGAGCCGCTCGGGCAGATTATCGCGCACCAACCCAAAGAGCGCATCAAGGCCTTCTTCTTGTTCAAAGAGGTCAAACACCACCTGCGAGATGATATTCAATCGATCTTGGTCATATTCGGCAAAAATCGGAAGATTATTAACGGTTGCTTCAATCTTTACCAATTCAGCGGTGCGGATGTTTTCATCCGATACCGTAATTGCCATCATGAGTGCGACCAAACAATCCTGTTCCGTCATTACGTGTGGAGCTTCGCGTGTCACGATGGGACCCTTTCATAGATGTGTCTGGGTGTTAGAATATTGACCAATGGGCAAGGTATCAATAGGAAGCACCGAATGTTTGTTACATTGAGTAACTAAAAGAATCGGAGAATGATCATGTCTAATCTGCGCGACGCAGCAATGAGCTCGAAAGCTTGGCCGTTTGAAGAAGCGCGCCGCGTGCTCAAACGCTATGAAAAAGCGCCGCCGGAAAAGGGATATGTATTGTTTGAAACCGGGTATGGCCCCTCTGGTTTGCCCCATATCGGCACCTTTGGCGAAGTGGCACGTACCACGATGATCCTGCGTGCCTTTCGCGAGATTTCGGACATTCCAGCCAAGCTGATTTGTTTTTCAGATGATTTGGACGGCATGCGCAAAGTGCCGGGCAATGTGCCAAACCAAGAGATGCTGGCAGAGCATTTACAACGACCTTTGACGTCGGTTCCCGATCCATTTGGTGAATTTGACAGCTTTGGTGCGCATAACAACGCAATGCTACGCCGCTTTTTGGATACGTTCGGGTTTGAATATGAATTCTATTCGGCAACTGAATTTTATCGCTCTGGTCAGTTTGATGATGTTTTGCGTCGCGCGGTAGAGCGTTATGACGATGTTATGAAAGTGATGCTGAAATCCCTGCGGGAAGAGCGTCGTCAAACATATTCGATCTTTTTGCCGATTCATCCAGAAACCGGACGTGTGTTGTATGTTCCCATGAAAGAGGTGAATGCCGCCGACTACACGATTACCTTTGATGACGAAGACGGGCGTGAATGGACGTTGCCCGTAACAGGTGGCAATGTGAAATTGCAATGGAAGCCGGACTTTGGTGCGCGCTGGGCGGCTTTGGGTGTAGACTTTGAAATGTATGGCAAAGACCATTCTACGAACACGCCGATCTATGACCGTATTTGTGAAATTTTAGGCCAAAAAGCGCCAGAGCATTTCACCTATGAATTGTTCTTGGATGACAAAGGTCAGAAGATTTCTAAATCCAGTGGGAACGGTATTTCGATTGATGAATGGCTGAGCTATGCGTCAACCGAATCCTTGTCTTATTTCATGTATCAAAAGCCAAAAACCGCAAAGCGGATGTATTTTGATGTGATCCCAAAGGCCGTGGATGAATATCACCAGCAATTGCGCGCCTATGTGGATCAAGATGACGCTGCCCGCTTGAATAACCCTGTGTTCCACATCCATGGGCATAATGTGCCGACCTCTGATATGGTGGTGCCGTTTTCAATGTTGTTGAATTTGGCCTCTGTTGCGAATGCGGACAACAAAGACCAACTCTGGGGCTTTATGCGTCGCTATGCGCCCGAAGCCAGCCCTGAGAGCAACCCCCAGCTTGACCAAGCAGCAGGGTTTGCAGTGCGTTATTACAACGACTTTGTGAAGCCGGCCAAAGTGTTCCGCGCCGCCTCCGAGCTTGAGCGCGAAGCCTTGGTTGATTTGCGTGATCAACTAAAGACATGGGACGGTGGATTGGATGCAGAAGAGCTGCAATCCTTGGTCTTTGCCTGTGGACGTGAACGGTTTGATCCGTTGCGGGATTGGTTCAAGGCCTTATACGAAGTGCTCTTGGGCGCATCCCAAGGACCACGCTTTGGTGGCTTTATCGCGCTATACGGTGTCGAGGAAACCATTGCTTTGATCGATGCTGCCCTAAACGGTGATTTTGTTTGATCTGATTGAGTTTGGCTTTGCCAAACACAGGTTTAGGTGGGGCAGGCCCCACCGGAAGCAGGGCTTTGGCCCTGCTTTTGTGTGATCAGCCGTTTGATTTACCAAGCAGCGGCCCTAATTCTTGGAAAGAGAGGAGCGTATCATGCGATCTATTTTTCTAAGGTTTTGTATTTTGGTTTTGGCAAATCTTGCCATCGCCAATACCGTTATGGCTGGTCCCCGCGAAGACATTCGCGCGACGATTTCTAATCAGCTGGCGGCGTTTTCTAAGGATGATTTTGACACGGCCTTTGAATTTGCCAGCCCCCAGATCCAAGGGCTTTTTCAAAGTTCCGATAATTTTGGACGCATGGTGCGCCAAGGGTATCCGATGGTGTGGCGTTCCCAAGATGTCCGTTTTCTAGAGCTTTCGCAGAAATCGGGTGGATTTGACCAAGTTGTGCGGATGAAAGACCCCACAGGCACGGTGCATTTTTTGCGCTATGCTATGCAGTTGGTGAACGGGGAGTGGCGCATCAACGGGGTCGAGGTTTTAAAGGCGTCGGATTTTTCCGCCTAGCGCAACACCTGCGCACGTATGGTTTGGGCTGTGTTAGCAGGGTCCTGATATCCCAATGAAAAGCTGGTTTTTCAAAGGATATCCCATGAGCGTTTCAACTGATTTATATGTAGCCCCCTTTGCCGATGGATTAGAGCAATGGTCGCGACAGGATGGGCGCCCCGGGTCATCGACCTATGCCGATGGGGACGGGGCCGCCTATGTGCCCGGAGACGCCGATTTTGGGGGCTGTCTTGAGATTGTGAAAACACAACCGACCCAAAAAGTGCGGTTCATGGGGCAAACCCCCATGCGGCTTGAGCGGTATATTCGGGTTGTGGCACGGGTGAAATTGATCACGGGTAATATGCCGAATGTCGCGATTGCGGCCTATGCCGGGGATGCAGATGGAAATGCGGTGTCTGCGGTGACATCTATCGGACCGGCAACGACGCTGGATCGTTATGGGAAAGTGTTCGAAATCTCGGCCATCATTGGTCCCGGTGCGCGGTCAGGTGTGGATATGGTGTGGGGCGCGGTGCCTGTTTTTGGTCACTTTGGGGTCGATTTCCAAGGAAGCGTGGGTGGCGTCATCCGCATGGATGATCTGGAAATTCATGACGTAACCGATGCGTTCGTTCGCGACATGATCCCGTTTGTGGATGTGCGCGATTTTGGGGCGCTGGGGAATGGAACCACCGATGATCGCTTGGCGTTTGTTGCAGCTGATGGGGCAGCACAGGGGCGTACGATCCTAATTCCGGAGGGTGATTTTTATGTGGGGTCTGGCCTGTCGCTTGCGTCTCGGGTGGATTTCCAGGGGCGCATTGTGATGCCCGACGACGCCCCTTTGGTTCTCAGCAATTCGTATCGTATGACCACGTATATTGATGCGTTCAAAGACGAAGAGCTGGCCTTTCAGAAAGCATTCCAAGCCCTGTTGAATAGCGGCGATCATGACAGCCTGGATTTAGGAGGCCGCACTATTTCGCTGACCAAACCAGTTGATATGCAAAAGGCCGTCGCCACCAAAGACACCTATGCCATTCGGCGTGTTATTCGCAACGGTCAGTTCTATGCGGCCTCTGATGGGGACTGGGACAAGGATGTGGTGTTTGCGACTGCGAAATATTCGCCAAACGCGTCTCGGAAGTTGACAAATGTGGCAAATATCAATGCCATTCAAGACGGGTCTTTGGTTGGCGGCGCAGGGGTCGGGCGCGAAGTTTATGTGACGCGGCGCAATATCAGCGCGCAAGAAGTCGAGCTGTCCGAACCCTTGTTTGATGCAGATGGTACCCAAGAATTCACCTTTACCCGCTTTAAATATATGTTGGATTTTAGCGGGTTTGAAAAGCTATCAAAGTTTTCTCTGCAAAATGTTGAACTGCACTGCAATGGCGTTGCCAGTGGGGTGTCTTTGGCCAAAGAAGGGATCACGTTCAATATGCGCGATTGCTTTATCACGCGGCCAAAACATCGGGGGATTACCTCAACGGGAACCGGCTGTCAGGGGATGTTGATTGACCGCTGTCACTTTGTCACGGACGAAGGTCAGACAGCTGCTCAGGATCGGGAAAGCATTGTTTTGAATGCCAGCGGTAACGACGTGAAGTTGCGCGAAAACTGGGCGTCGCAATTCCGCCATTTTGCCGTATTGAGCGGGTCCAACAATATCATCAGCGGCAATCACTTTTACCAAGGGGACGGCCGCGCCGATGGGATCCGCGTCGCGGGCATCGCTTTGACGCGTTCGAATACGGCGAGCACTGTGGTCGGGAATTATATCGACAACTGCTTTGTGGAATGGACCAATGAGCATGATGTGAACCCGGATTTTACGGGTGGATTTGGGTTTTCGGCCCTCTCTATCAGTGACAATGTGTTCCTAAGCGGGGATGTTGCGCCGTGGTTTGCGTATATCGTTGTGAAACCATTTGGCACCGGGCATGGGGTGTCGAATTTGACGGTAAATGGTAATAACTTTCGGTCGATCAATGGTCAGATCGACCGCGTTGAACGTGTGGACACCACTTTTGCCGATCTTGATCGTGACCGATTTAGGGATATTCAATTCATGGGCAACAATTATAACAATGTGTCGATCAAAACCGAAAATCCGCTGCGCGTCACCCATTCCCAGAATTCGGTCTCTCGGACGTGGACGGTAAATAGCAATGAGGCTTTGCCGTTCTTGGGGCGCGTGCGGGATGCTCAGTCGATCATCGCCAAGGGAGCCATTCGAAACAGTGCAAATTCAATCATGGCTGATTTCCCGTATGTCGAGGTCGAAGCAGGATCAACGCGGCGTGCCGCTCAGGTCAAATGGCCCACGTCGGTCAAAGGCAAAATCGGAATTACGCTACGATGTGACACCTAGGTGCATTTTGTGCTTTGACTAAGGTGGAAAAATTTCCATTCTACACCAAAGTACGAAAGGATCGCAGATGACACAGGTTGCTTTGATAACGGGTGCGGCGCGCGGAATTGGCTTGGCCAGCGCACAAGTTTTCCATGAAAACGGATATCAGGTGATCTTGTTGGATCGTGATCAGGATGCCTTGGAAGCGGCGATTGCGGATTTTCCCCAAGCTGTGCCTTTGCTGTTTGATATCGCCGACCCCCAAGCCGGGGGGCTTATTGCAGCGCAGATCAAAGATAAATTCGGGCGCTTGGATTGCTTGGTGAACAATGCAGGTGTGGCCGATTTCGGCCCCATCGAAACATGTGATCAAACGGCGTGGCGGCGGATTATGGAAACCAACCTTGATGGCATGTTTTACCTGACACAATCGCTTACCCCTTTGTTAAAAGAGGCTAGGGGCAGCATCGTGAATATCGCGTCAATTTCCGGGCTTCGCGCATCAACTTTGCGCGTGGCCTATGGCACGTCCAAGGCTGCTGTCATTCATTTGACCAAACAACAAGCCGTTGAATTGGGCGAATACGGTATTCGCGTAAATGCGGTTGCCCCGGGACCAGTGCGGACCAAATTGGCAATGGCGGTTCATACCCAAGACATCATCGATGCCTATCACGACGCTATCCCACTGAACCGCTACGGCAGCGAACGCGAATTGGGCGAAGTCATCTATTTCCTCTGCTCTGACAAAGCCTCTTATGTCACCGGCCAAGTGCTCGCCGTCGATGGCGGGTTCGAGGCAACGGGCGTTGGGTTGCCAGCGTTACGTCAGTAGCTTTTCCAGAGCAGTTTCCGACATGAAGTCTATACTAATCCCTGATGACCTGAGCAAAATAGCTTTTTCTATTTTGGTGCCAAAGTGTGTTGTTTTCCAATTTTGACTTGCGTTGCGTGAGATAACAACAAAATTTGTTTTTTGTGTTACACGGCCACCGACTGTTGCTCCGAGGTTTTCCAATTTTTCAGTGATATATTGTCGTGTGCCTAAGCGCATTGGGCCGGTCAAAACAATAATTTTCCCATTCAATGATATTGCGGATGGATCGTAAATCATTGAGCTAAGCGGTGAGCTTCGACCAATATTCGGAATGCCTGTATCCCAATACGCATCACCAACCAATTGTGACAACCACTCATAAATTTCTTGTAGCTCTGAAGTTTCGAAATGTGACTTGTCTAGAATTTCTGAAAAGGAGCTTTTGAGGGTATTAAACAAAGCGTGTCGGTTTAGTGTTGGCTGTCGTGAGAAACATGAGAAAAGTGTCTGAGCTTCTAGTGATGTGATAGTACCGTCACAAATGATACCTGAACAAAATCCTAAAAACCGATTTAAAATGTCCTTTTCTTTTTCATCTTCGAAGGCAGCAATTTCTTCAATTTTCTGATCAATTATGCATGATATTTGTTCAAAAAGGTCGTTGTCATCGATATGGCAATTTGCCTGGAAATCCTGTAACAAGTCATCAGCGTCAGCGTCTGGGAACAAATTTAAAAATGCTTCGGCTTCAGCATAAAGTGCGGGTATTTCTTTTTTTTCCACGTAGCCTGAACTTTGGATCCCTTCCAAAAACCCAACCCAATAACAAATCGATTTGCGCTTGTTCCATTTAGAGCTGTAAATACTTATTTCAAAATCGCTTTTGTGCGCCATTACAACGTTCCAATTCATTAAATAAAATTAAATCTAAGCAATTGAACGCAAGAACACTCCAAAAATCAAATAAAATTTAAAACTTCTTTTGTGCTTTACTGCGATATGTTCTTGTTCCTCCGCGGCCACCTGTCGAGCGGCCTTTGGATTTTACGGCGGCTTCGCTGGCGGCTGCGACTGCGGATTGGCGGGCGAGG
>JAHEJA010000076.1 GCA_024639125.1 Paracoccaceae bacterium | reverse complement strand
CTTCGTTTCCGCCATTTCCCTGCATGTGTAATCTATTGAAATTGTTGTCACTTCTTGAAAATAAGTGCTTTTGCTGAAAATCGGCAACACGTTTGTACGAGCGAAGGAGCCTAGACAAATTGTTGGATCTGCGTAGGTTCGATCTCTTGATGCTGTGCTATTTTGAAGGTTTTAACAATGATATTCGCGTGGATTTCTGCGGGGTTTGAGCCTTGGGTGCTGTGTGCCTTGCTTGTGACGTCCTTTTTGGGGTCGTTTATCACGGTTGCCCTTGGGATTGGGGGTGGGGTGCTGGTTTTGACGCTTATGGCGACGTTGATGCCGCCTGTGGCTTTGATCCCCGTGCATGGCGCGGTTCAAGTGGGGTCGAACATTTTTCGGGCGGGGGTGATGTTTCGCCATACGTTTTGGCCTCCTATCCTGGCTTTTACAATCGGGACATGCTTCGGGGCACTGTTTGGCGGCGCATTGGTGATTAATTTTCCACCTGCTTTGGTGCAGATTGGTGTTGGTGGGTTTGTGATCTTTAGCGTGGTGTCAAAGCCCCCTGTTTGGGTGTCGCGCGTTCCGTTTTTGACGGGCATGGTGTCAAGTTTCTTAACCATGTTTTTCGGGGCAACTGGGGTGTTTGTTGCGACGTTTACAAAATCCCTTGACCTAGAACGTAAATCCCATGTTGCCACCCACGCCATGATGATGACGGGGCAACATTTGATCAAAGTCGTGGCCTTTGCCACCCTGGGGTTTGCGTTTGGGCCTTGGGTTGGGTTTATCTTGGCAATGATTACCGCTGGTTTTGTTGGCACGCTCGTTGGGCGTATTGCGCTTAATCATATCGGGGACAAAAATTTCAAACGTGCCTTGAATATGATCTTGCTTTTGCTATCGGTTCAATTGATTTTTTCTGGTCTGAGATCGCTTTTTTGATGCCAACAGACATGTGTCTAGACGACAGCGTGGCGGGTGTTTTTTCGATATTTTGCGGGTGAAATTCCGTTGGCTTTCAGGAAGGCATCATAAAAGGATGATGTGGATGAAAATCCACTGTCCAGTGCAATTGTTGCAACTTTGGCATCGGTTTCTGCCAGTAGCATCCGAGAATGTGATAGCCGCGCACGCTGTAGTTGCTGTTTCAAGCTTACGCCCATGACGTCACGAAATAGATGACCTGCACGGCCAACAGACAGATTTGCGGCATCGGCAATATCAGACACATTGACCGGAATGGTATAGTTGTTTGCGATGAACCTAAGCATGGCTTCGACCCGCAGCATAGATCGCGAGGTCAATTCCAATTGCTTGGGGGCGGTGTTGAACTCTGTTAACGTGTTCCATCCTTCAAGTGCCATACGGCGCAGGCGATTTTCAATTTCGCTCAGATGTGTCCGTTTCCAAGCGGGGGTTGCGTTTTTGCGTTCTTGGAACAGCCGGTCAAAAAACAAAACGTCATGATCAGATGGGACTTTAACGTTGATAACATCACCAGATAAGATTGTTTGAACCAAGTCCGAAGGAAGGTTCCACCGCATAAATTGGCCCAAGGACAGATATATGTTCGTGATGATGCCCGTGCCTTTGACATCATTCACGCGATGTGGCGAAGCGCCCCAAAAAAGCGTTAATTGATTGGGCAAAAGGCGCGCTTTTTGTCCAGAAAACGAATATTCCATTTCACAATTTTGTAAAAAATTCAGCTCGATCGAGGTGTGATGGTGGTAGGGTGAATCGAACAATTTGGGCTGATGACGCTCGATCAAAAATGCATTGGCTTCGGGAACACGTGTTTTATCGACCTGTTCCGAAAACGGAATAGAGTCGATGGCGTCTGTTGTGCGAACTGGCGTTTTGGGGGGCATGATGACCCTTTGGATGAGAGGGGGCTAATTTCCGTCGAAAGTCATTTTCCGGAACTTTATAGCTAAAAACAGGAAGTATTCAATATTCTTTTATGTGTGAATGCTCGTGTCAGTAGGGAGGAAACACTATGACACACGTTAAACCATTGCTCGGGTCCTTGTTGGCCGGAGTATGCGGGGCCGCACTTTGTGCCACTGCAGTTGTTGCAGATGCAATGCCCCCAGAAAAAAGCCTATC
>JAHEJA010000039.1:8499-11167 GCA_024639125.1 Paracoccaceae bacterium | reverse complement strand
ATGAACAAAATATTTCAAACCCCTCTCTACCCTTATGCCTGCCATGCGGATCAAACGGCGGAGCCACCCGCGCGGCGCCAAGTTGTGATCATTGGGGCGGGTCCTGTTGGGTTAGGGATGGCTGTTGATTTGGCACAACGCGGGATCGAAGCGATTGTGGTGGATGACAACGACAAAGTCAGCTTTGGCAGCCGCGCAATTTGCTTTGCAAAACGCACGTTGGAAATTGCGGATCGGTTGGGGTTTGGACAACGGTTGGTCGACAAAGGCGTGCAATGGAACGTAGGCAAGGTGTTTTTCGATGAACGCCAAGTTTATGAATTCAATCTTTTGCCCGAAGACGGTCATGAACGCCCCGCGTTTATCAACTTGCAGCAATATTATTTTGAAGAATATCTTGTCGATCGCGTCCGCGAACTCGAAGCAGAGGGCGCACCCATTTCAATTCGCGGTCAAAGCCGTGTGAGCCAGATCCAAGACTTGGAAGACGGCGTTGCCTTGAAAATTGAAACACCTGACGGACCCTATACGCTGCATGCGGATTGGGTGGTTGCCTGTGACGGCGCAGCAAGCCCAACGCGCAAAATGATGGGCTTGGATTTTCTGGGCCGCGTGTTCGAAGACAATTTCCTAATTGCCGATGTTGTCATGGATGCGGACTTTCCAACAGAGCGGTGGTTCTGGTTTGACCCACCATTCAACCGTGGACAATCCGCACTGTTGCACAAACAACCCGATGGCGTGTGGCGGATCGATCTTCAATTGGGATGGGACATCGACAAGGAAAAAGAAAAGCTACCTGAAAACGTTATTCCGCGTCTCAAAGCCATGCTCGGAGAGGACGTAAATTTTGAACTGGAATGGGTAAGCATTTACACGTTCCAATGCCGGCGCATGGAAAAGTTCCGCCATGGGCGTGTTGTGTTTGCAGGCGATAGCGCACATCAAGTGTCGCCTTTTGGCGCACGCGGTGCAAATTCCGGGCTTCAGGATGTTGATAACCTTGGTTGGAAGCTCGCGATGGTGATCAATGACCAAGCGCCGATGGACCTGCTTGATACCTATGACATCGAACGCATTCATGGCGCAGATGAAAACATTATGAATTCCACGCGCTCCACCGATTTCATAACCCCAAAATCCGATATCAGTCGCGTGTTTAGAAATGCGGTGTTGGATCTGTCTGAACATTATGGTTTTGCACGTCCTTTGGTGAATTCAGGGCGGCTGTCTTTGCCATGTTCTTATGCGCATTCGCCATTGAATTCTGTTGATCATGTCCCACAGGGGCCAGCGCGCAGCAAACCCGGATCACCCTGCCCTGATGCACCACTTGGCAACGGCTTTCTACTTAAACAGCTTGGATCGGGATTTAGCCTGCTTGTGATCAATACCGAAGCCCCCCAAACGTTGTCGATCATGGGGCTTGAAATTGATATCATCGCGATCAACACAGATGGCGCAGCTGATGCAAACCTAACCGAGCGGTTTTTAGGGCGCGAAGAGCGTGCGGTTTACCTTGTTCGACCAGATCAAC
Source organism: Paracoccaceae bacterium (assembly GCA_024639125.1). Classification (GTDB taxonomy): domain Bacteria; phylum Pseudomonadota; class Alphaproteobacteria; order Rhodobacterales; family Rhodobacteraceae; genus JAHEJA01. Next base: position 9,630 of record JAHEJA010000039.1, on the reverse strand, counting down.
ACGTGGCTGCACGGTGGCCCCAATTTGACACCGTCGCAATTGAACAAGCACTGACAGCTACATTGGGGTTTAATCTATGAGCACACTTATCTTGACGCCCAACATTCCTAATGGTGACAATTTTTACGAAGCACTTTTGGCTTGCCATGACGGCAAATCAAAAGAAGAAAGCGATGCTTTTAATGCACGCTTGATTTTGATCCTTGCCAATCATCTTGGGGACATGGATCTTTTGCAAGCCGCACTCAGTGCAGCCGATTTTTCGCCCATTAACGTCGATCCGCAATAAAATCGGCCATGACGTTCAAACGGTTCGGATCATCGATATAGATCATACCGCCTATGGCCTGAGCATGTTCGCCAAAAAATGTGGCCTTGGCCGAAGTTGTCGCCGCATCGCTTAGGACTTTATTGGTGATGTCGTCGCCATTGATTGCTAAATTTCCATTACAGAAATGATCCCCATCACATACCGAAAAACCAGTCCACTTTAGTGTGATATCTGGGTTTTCAACAGCGACGCCGGATTGTGTAGTATTTGTAATCAAGTTGCCCGAAAATTGATCCAGTATCAGAATATTGTTGGGACCAATAGTGATCTGCGCCCGCCCCTGATCGAAATTATAAAGCCGTGTTGTGCCATCCGCGATGACAGCTTGAACATTGCTGCCAGTATAGGAGGCCGTGACAGGAAAATTTTCGGGCAATGCGGCTTGTCCGATTAATTCCCCCGAGTGGCGCACAACAACTGCGCCCGCGAAGGCCGCGTTTGTTTCGGTTAAATCGCTTAGCACCACATCATAATCATTCGATGATTCATCCAAAGACAGGCTGACGTAATGTTGTGCATCCTCTTCAGGTGGCGAATTTGGGTTAGGCTCATGGCCTGAGACATCCCCAAAAGGATCGGATATAACATGGAACGGATCTGTGGTTGCGGCCCCCCCACAGGCGGCAAGGGTCAACATGCAATAAAGAAGAAAATATCGCAAATCATGTCTCCAATATAATAATATCAGTCGTCAGCATTGCCAAGGACACGCCGTATAGCTGAATGACTGTGCCTTGGGCTTCGAATGTTGCGTTGCCGTTAACATCGTCAAAAGCCGCGATTGCTTCGTCGGCGTTTTG
>JAHEJA010000039.1:0-8399 GCA_024639125.1 Paracoccaceae bacterium | reverse complement strand
CCCGCCGTCCAATGTGTTGTCGCCAGAAAACACATGTGCATAATCATCACCGGCATCTCCGCTCAGCTGGTTATCACCCCAGCTGTCAAACAACACATCGTCCCCCTCACCGCCGACTAAGGTATCGTTTCCTTCGCCTCCGAAAAGCTGGTCAAACCCACGTCCACCAATCACAACATCATCGCCTGCACCGGCTTGAATGTAATCATCATTTTCATAGGCGTCCGACACCATAATATAATTATTACCTTCTAAATCAATGGATTGCCAATGTTTCAAAACATCAGCCACAGCCATATCCCCACCTTGTTCAAAGTGGCGCGATTGGATGATGTCCCCATTTAAAAAGACCGTTATTTCGGACACTGTTCCTTTGACGTCGGAGGCCAAAGTTGCCCCCGTTTTTTCGAACTCTCCAACGAAATGGACAAGCAGGTTGCTTCCCGTGGCCGTGTCAAAGAACCACAAATCTTCTGCGCCCAAGGTATCCACATGCCCGTCTATTTTCCGACCGGCAACATCCGTATTAATCCAAAGGGATTTGTCCTGATAGTTTATCATGGACACACCGCTGAATGCGTCAATGTCTGGAACATTGATCAATGTGGTTTGCCCGATTGATTGTTGCGGTGTCTGGGGCGCGCTTGTGGCCCCGTTCAGGGCCTCTACGTAGACACCGTCAAATTCATAGTTCTCTACCGCTGCAAAATTAACGGTATATCCCATATCAGCAAGCGACGCGATTGTGAGTTCGGAAATTGGCATTATGCCAGAATGTTCCACAAGTCCCGTCATAAGCTCTGTGTTGAAATGTTCTTCGTCCCAATGGCTGCCTGCGGTGCCTGCGCCATAATCCTGTTCTATTGGGACCCCTGGTTCTTTGCGGCCAGTCCAGCTTGAATAGACTTGCGTTGCATATTCCCCGATGAAATATCCGCCTTGGATCAAATTCATATATCCCCAAGTCAGGTTGCTCATGCCCAGCACATGCCCCATTTCATGACGGATCACACTTTGAAGTGTGCCATCGGCGACCATGCTGTTTAGGTCCGCACTATCAAAGCGCATTTGTCCACGATAAGGAAGATAAGTATCGCGCCATTGCGTTGCGCCAGCCTGCCCCAGAATACCGCCAACACCGTCGATATTTGTCACAGACACGTCAATCAAAAGATCATCAATGCCGCCAATATTTGGCAAATCATCAAGGATAATCGTTTCCCAAAATTCTATTGCCGATTGGAAATACACTTGGTACTGCGCATCGCCACTGTAAGCGATATCAATATCAAAATTGCTAGACACGGTCGTTGAATTGATCGGTGTAGGGGTCGTGACTTGTCTGACACGAAGCGAATATGAACCGGTGCCATCATAGGCACTTGCATCAATGTAATAAGTTCCGCTGGTTTGTGGGGTAAATCGAACGCGTGCGTTTAACCCATCGCCGCCGTCGTCATTCGCGGTGTTAACAATTAATTCGCCCGTGTTTGCATAAATTCCCTTGAGGAAAGGATCGTTTAACGTAAGGCCCTGATCATCTTTGCCCTGCATATCGATTTGATATTCAACACCAGCGACCAACGAAAGGGCAATAAGATCGCTGTCATCTATGTGATCAATATGTCCGCTATAATTTCCTCCGACCGACATCACATCTTCGGCGCGCAAACCCAGTGTTGCACCACTTGGTTCTAAGTCGGCTGTAATCTTCTGGACGGATAATTCATAGTCCCCCACAAGCGCCCCGTAGGCACCCGCAGAAATGTAAACGATACCTGATGTTTCGGCCAAAAAGGTAATTTGACTGTTTAGCCCAACACCGCTGTCATCATCAAAGTCATGCAACAAAACGCCATTTTCTGAATAGACACCATGCAAATAGGTATCCAGAACAGGCGCAGCCCCCGTACCCGTTTGGGTGATCTGATACCGTTGTCCAGCAATGACATTCAAAGCAAAGTGATCAACGTCGCCTGCTCTATCTATCTTTGCCAATTGCATCGCAAAGTCGTTTTGCATGCTGAGAGTTGCGGCTCCGTCTGACCACAAGCCAAAGTCATCGGTATTGTCGGCAATTTGAACGTCAGTGGTCACCAATTTATAGGTCCCGGTGGCGTCTTCGAATGCCCCCACAGATAGCAAATATGAACCGCTGACCATCGGGGTGAATGACACAGAGCTATTCAATGTTCCATCAGCATCATCATTTGCCGTGCCTGGAATAAAGGTGCCATCAGGATGATATATCCCGCCAATATAGGGATCGTTTAACGTTCCGGATGCGGTCGGCGCCCCCCGCAGATCGAAACGATAAGTAACACCAGCAGACAAGGTGACATCATACCAATCCACTTCGAAGGACGCGTCAATTTTTCCTTGAATAAAGCCACCAATAGCCAGCCGTGTTGTTGATCCTATACCTTGCTCGGCATCGTTTTCTAAATCCACATGAGGATCCTTGTCGTGCCGATCAACAAGGACCTGATAACTTCCTGTGTCTTGGGCAAAGCCACCTGCAGAAATGAAATAAGTCCCTGATACCAAGGGGCGAAAGCTGAACGCGCTTTCCAATCCATGCCCACCATCATCGACATTGGATCCTAAAACAAAGTCACCGGATGCATCGTAAATACCGCGCAAAAATGGGTCAGTTAACGATCCAACTTGGCTATCGGCACCCAAAAGTTTGATACCGTATTCTTCGCCTGCTTCTAGGTCAATTCGAAACCAATCTTTGTCCCCAATGGTTTCAATACGACCTTCTGCAGCGCTCCCTATTTCAATATGCGCGAGGGTGTCGCTGTCTTGGGAAAAATCATCCATCAACGTCCCCAAAGGCGTCGGGGTCGTTTCAAAACTTAGTCGATAGGACCCTATCCCGTTTTCTTGGGCGGCGAGCGCTAAGAAATATTCTCCGGTTTGAGCGACGTCAAATTGAAAATCAGCACTGGAATTGCTGCGCACAAGATCGCCATTGGCATCAAAGATACCTTGGATCATTCCGATATTTTGGGCCGTCTGTTGCCCGTCCGCCTGAAGCGCTAGTTCAAAATCATAGGTGTATCCCTGATCCAGACGAACACGCACCCAATCGGTGTCGTCGCTATAATCAATGCGCCCGTTCAAAGGAGCATAAAGCGCCACATGCCCCGTTGTTGACGCGTCGTTTTCAAAATCATCCTGCAGGCCAAGATCGACCATTGTAAGACTATAATCGCCCGTGTGATCCCAGAACCCAGATGCCGCCACAAAATAGGTGCTGGTTTGATGGACAACCACTTCGCTACAGCTGTCAGACCCCAAGAAGTCATCATTATGACTATGTTCGATCATGGTTCCGTCTTGGAAATAGACACCATTAATAACAGGATCCCCTAACGGCCAATCGGTTCCTGCCCGTTCCAGCAGAAAGACATATTTATGCCCCGCAATAAGGTCGGCAGGCACAAAATCGATGTCCTGCGCATGATCAATCCGGCTTAATAGCGGCTGGGATAGTGATAATTTACGCGCATCATTCGGGACATCGGCAAATTCATCATTCCCCACATCCCCAACAGCGGTCAGTGAGACATCATATGCACCGATGCTACGCCCCTGTCCCGTGACCGCCAAAGTATATAAACCACTTTCGCGCACACTTAGGTCGTTTATGTCCGCGACCGTTTCTGAATGATGCAGCAAGGCGTCAATCGGAATACTTGCCCCGTTTGATGACGTCAGCCCAATGATTTCTGGCCGCAAATTTTGCCCGTCAGTCAAAGACGCCGAAGATAGGCTTAGGCTATACGCTTTGCCCACCTCAAGATAGACATCAAAATAATCAACATCATGTGCATAAGACACGTGACCCGGTCTTGGGACATCGGGCGAAATATACCCATGCCGATCATATGTGTAGTCATCCGCAACACTAAGGTCTTGGACCAACAATGAATATCCGCCGACATGATTGGCAAAACCGTTGGCGTCAATAAAATACATGCCTGTGGTCTCAGGCGTCAATGTGATTTGGCTATCTTTTCCGACGCCGCCATCATCATCAAAACTTGCGACCAAACGAGCGCCAGTTTCATCATAAACCCCGCGAATGACCGTATCAGCCAAAGCAGGCACAGTGCCGCGGCTCTCACCATTTAAATCAATTTGATAATTATGGCCTGCGATCAAATAGACCCCTAGCCAATCTCTATCCCCTGCGGTTTCAATAGCGCCGGAAAACCGCGCATTCACTGTTGCATAAGCATGTGTAGACAGGCTTCCTGCAAAGTCATCTTGGGCAGGATTATTCTGACGTGCGGTGGCATACCCGATCTGATCGTTCGACATTGCGCGGCTCCTATAGGTAAACTTATGACAATGCCCCTATCGAGCGTCAATTGGTGCAGTCCCAATGAGAAATAAACGATACGAATGTCCTATAAATTCGCCCACCCGATTGCAACAAAAACTATCAAATTGAGTATAATTAATGCACAGCGGCCTATACTTATTGATCCAGAAATACCCACTTTGAAACAATTGAACAGGTGTCAGTATCTAATAATTGACGAAACTGTTTGCCGCCCTACCTGTATAGCCGACGCAAAAGAAAACAGGATCATATCAGTGGATAAATCTAGCCTTCGTAATTTCGCACAGTTGAAATCATTGCTGATCGATATGGAGCGTTCTCTTGGGATCAGCGCGCTTGGCGAAGCAGAACGCGGCATTTTGGCAGCCGCCGCTGAATGCGCCGATCATAATGATATTGTCAAGACAGGTGATATTTTTGAACACAAATGCGCTGCGCATCTGTCTCGGCCCACATTTTTTCGCGCTGTAAAACGGCTCGTAGAGCTGGGTCATTTAAATCATGCTCCACATGAAAAATCAGGGTATTACCAGCTTAACTTGACGGCCTCGAATACCGACAAAATTGCGCGCGTTGCCTAAGCGCGGCGCAACAAACCAACAGAGCTGACTAAACCCATTTGCTGCGTGAATTGCGGCAAACCTTTGTATTCGTATACAATGGTATTAAAAGTCATTGATTTATTCACAAATTCGCATAACATGTTTCCAAGAATAAATAACGACTTGGAGCAAGACTTGCCAAAATACAAAGCATTTTTCGTTGGGATTTTATTAAGCCTCCCTCTTGCCGCGGCATCAGAAGAGCTTGGGAATGCTGAAAAAGGCCAAGAGAATTTTGGCAAATGTGCCAGCTGCCATCAAATTGGCAAAGGCGCGACACACCGTGTTGGTCCGCATTTAAACAAAATTTTTGGACGCAGAGCCGGGTCAGAAGAAGACTTTAAACGGTATTCCAAGGGTCTAAAACGCGCTGGTCAAGAAGGCCTATTTTGGGATTTCGACACGCTTGATGCGTTTTTAGAGAACCCGAAATCTTTGGTCAGTGATACGCGCATGTCTTTTTCAGGGATCAAAGACCCGTCAGACCGCGCTGATATCATCGCCTATATGCGGATCTTTTCCGATGATCCATCCAACATACCCGAAGCTGCACCAACGGCGATTGCCCCCGAAGTCAGCCTAAGCGCGGAAACGCTCGCGATTGTCGGGGACCGTGATTACGGTGAATATCTTAGCTCTGAATGCTTAACTTGCCATCAAACAAATGGCTCGGACCAGGGCATACCGGCCATTACAGGCTGGCCTGAACCAGATTTCGTTGTCGCTATGCACGCATATAAAGAAAAAGTAAGAAACCATCCTGTCATGCAAATGATGGCTGGCCGTCTTAGTGATGAAGAAATAGCAGCTTTGGCTGCTTATTTTGGCGAACTTCAATAACCGTTCGCAAGTCTAATAGGGAGAACTGCAAATGAAATTAAATAGACGAGCTTTTATCGGAGCGACGGCAGCGGCGTCCATGAGTGCGCCGTATGTGTTAGCCGGTGGCCATGGCCGCCCCAAAGTTGTTGTTGTCGGCGGTGGCGCAGGTGGCGCAACTGTCGCGCGCTATCTGGCAAAGGATAGCAAAGGCGAAATCGATGTGACATTGGTTGAACCGACACGTACGTATTACACATGTTTCTTTTCCAACCTGTATATTGGCGGTTTCCGCACGATGGACAGCATTGGTCACAGCTATGGCACACTTGCCGCGGAATATGGCATCAACGTTGTGCATGACTGGGCCGTTGGTATTGATCGCGATACAAAAACGGTCACTTTGGCGGGTGGTTCGAAACTTTCCTATGACCGTTTGGTTCTTTCTCCTGGTATCGACTTTGTTGACGGCGCCATTCCGGGTTGGGACATTAATGCACAAAATGCGATGCCACATGCCTACAAGGCCGGTTCTCAAACCGAATTGTTGAAACGCCAAATTGAATCCATGCCCCAAGGCGGCACCTTTGCAATGATCGCGCCACCGAACCCATATCGCTGCCCTCCTGGGCCATACGAACGTGTTTCGATGGTGGCGCACAAGCTCAAGGTAGAAAACCCTACAGCCAAAATCTTGATCATTGATCCAAAAGAAAAATTTTCAAAACAAGGGTTGTTTGAAGAAGGTTGGAACAAACATTATTCCGGCATGATCGAACGTATTGGACCCGATTTTGGCGGTGACAAAGTCGAAGTCGACGCCGGAGCAATGACCGTTTCCATTGATGGTGCGGTGGAAAAGGTCGATGTCTGCAATGTTATTCCCGCAATGAAAGCGGGCCGTATCTGCGACATGGCGGGCATCACCGAAGGCAATTGGGCGCCTGTAACAGGCCACACAATGCAATCGCGCATCGATGAAAACATCCATGTTTTGGGGGATTCAACCAACCAAGGCGACATGCCAAAATCAGGCTTCTCCGCCAATAGCCAAGCCAAAGTTGCGGCAATGGCAATTCGTGGCGCCCTATTGGGCAGCAAGGTGTTTCCTGCGAAGTTCTCGAACACATGTTGGTCATTGATTGACACAGACGACGGGATCAAAGTGGGTGCGACCTATCAGGCAACAGATGAAAAAATTGCCAAGGTAGACGGCTTTGTTTCACAAACCGGCGAAGATGCTGCATTGCGCAAGACAACATATGATGAATCTGTCGGCTGGTATGCAGGCATTACATCCGACATGTTCGGGTAAACGTAAACTACATAAAAAGATCAAAGCGCTGCACCCTTGGTGTGGCGCTTTTCATTTGTGTTGCCTTCAAAAATATTGCGCCGTATCAAAGCGGTTAAATTTCTAAAAATATTCAGGTAAAATCAATCTTGTTCAGATTCTATTTAATCGAAAAGTTATCATAATGCCCGACACCCAACTTACTTGTGACGTTCTTATTGTTGGCGGTGGCCCTGCAGGATTGTCAGTTGCCGCAGCCCTTCCCAAGGATGTGTCGGTTATCATCGTTCACCAAGATCGCGACATCGGCAAGCCCGTCCGCACAAGCGGAGGAAGCTTTCTTGCCGACGTGACGCGGCTGGGCATTCCAAAAGAATACTATCAAACCATTGATACATTAGATTTTTATTCCGATAATGAATTTGCGCGTTTCCCGCTTGCGACGCATAAAATGGTGGTTTTGGATATTACAGGGCTTTATCAATGGCTTGCCCGAAAATCCGAACATAAAAATCGCCAACTCTTTTTGGCAAGCAAGTTCATAACAACCGCAAAAACCGCCGATCATTATGTATCGCAAATCCGGTCCCGCGAAGCCAAGGATCTAAGCATTACGTCGAAATATGTGATTGATGCCTCAGGTCACCCGTGCGCCGTACTCGAGGCTTTGTCGCTTGGCAATAAGCCCGATCGCGTTGGTGTCGGCATCGAATATGAATACGATATTGGCGACAATGACCCAAATCGCGCAATCCTTTTTGTCGGTCGGGACGCTCTGTCAGGATACGGATGGGTGTTCCCCACCCCGGACAATCGGTTGCGCGTCGGTGTCGGCGTCATACATCCAGACACCGAAGCCTCTCCGCGTGATCTATATAAACAATTTCTCGCCTCTCCTGCGTTAGAAAAATTTGATATCAAAATTTCTGATAAACCGCTTGAAACCAATGCAGGCATTATTCCGTCAATTGCCTATGATCCAAAATTGGTCTTTGGCAATATTATCCGCGTCGGGGATAGCGCAAATTTTGCCACCCCCACGGTTGGCGAAGGCATTCGTATTTGCATTGAAATGGGCGAACTCTTGGGACGCCAGCTGGGGAAAGCGATCAAATCTAATTCGACCAAGCCTCTAGCTGAATATGAAAAGAAATGCCGAAAAGCATTTTCCAAGAACTATTTGATCGGCTTTTTAAGCAATAAAAAAATGTCCACCTATGCCCCAAACGATTGGGACAGCAGCATAAGGCGCATCCGCCGCTTGAATGAAAACCAAGTCACAGCGTTGATCCGCAGCGAATTTTCGGCATCCATGGCCCTCAGCGCG
>JAHEJA010000008.1:48141-55370 GCA_024639125.1 Paracoccaceae bacterium | reverse complement strand
CCAAAGTAGACGAAATCTCGGAACGCGTTGCACCACTCACCAGATATGGTAGCAAATCCTGTTCCCGTTTTGTCAATATTGGTGGATTTTGCATATCACCGTATACCTTTAAGACACTTCGCGCCTTAACTATAGTCAATAAATAAATTGGTCAAACCACCCCCTAAGGGTAGTTACTGATTTGAAACAGCTTTATCATTTTTGTACTAAACAGAGTATTCTGCAGTGATAATAAATCCACTGGACCCCTAGAAATGACTGCACTATAAGGCGGTTATGGAATTTATATTCGGCATTATTATTCGAATTATAAGCCCGGCACTCTAATCGAGCTGCCGGGACAAGGCGTTTGAGCCCTCGCGCCGACCACCTCAGACATACACGTTTAATCTAAGGACCACACATCATGTGCGCCGAAACGCCTGACTACAAAAACACCTTGAACCTTCCTAAAACCGATTTTCCGATGCGAGCGGGTTTGCCAAAACGTGAACCTGAATGGCTAGATCGTTGGGCCAAAATGGGCATTTACGATCGCCTTCGTGAAAAACAAGGGCGCACACCCTTTACACTGCATGATGGCCCCCCCTACGCGAACGGGCATCTTCATATTGGGCATGCGCTGAACAAAGTGCTAAAAGATTTCATCGTGCGCAGCCAGCAAATGCTGGGCCGTGATGCACGTTATATTCCCGGCTGGGATTGTCACGGCCTTCCAATTGAATGGAAGATCGAAGAACAATACCGTGCCAAAGGCAAAAACAAGGACGATATCGACGTTGTTGATTTCCGCCAAGAATGCCGCAAATTTGCCGAAGGTTGGGTAGACATCCAACGCGAGGAATTCAAGCGTCTTGGCGTGCAAGGCAAATGGGAAAATCCCTATTTGACCATGAACTTTCATGCCGAACGTGTAATTGCCGAAGAATTCATGACCTTCCTCATGACAGGTACGCTTTATCAAGGGTCCAAACCTGTAATGTGGTCACCGGTGGAAAAAACCGCACTGGCCGAGGCCGAGATCGAATATCACGATCACAAATCCCACACCATTTGGGTCCCGTTCAAATCCCAAAACGGCCAAGGTGCCTTGGATGGCGCCAAAGTTGTGATCTGGACAACGACCCCTTGGACAATCCCGTCAAACAAGGCAGTCGCCTTTAACCCGACGATTTCCTATGGCCTATATGAAGTCACAGGACGTCCAGAAGAATGCTGGGCGCATATTGGGGATCGCTATATCCTTGCGGATGCACTGGCCCAAGACACGCTTGAAAAGGCCCGCCTAGAAGACGGCATGTATCGCCGCCTACAAGACGTAGATGCGGACGCATTGTCGGCTTTGGTTTTATCGCATCCCCTCAAAGGTTTGGACGGCGCCGACGGGTTCTGGGACTATGATGTCCCAATGATCGATGGCGATCACGTCACCGATGATGCCGGAACAGGCTTTGTTCACACAGCGCCAAGCCATGGTGCGGATGACTATGAATGCTTTGTCAAACGCAACTGGATGGATCGCATGACCCATAACGTTGGCGAAGAGTCCGAATTCTTGCCGCATGTGCCGCTTTTCGCAGGACTTCAAGTCTTTGATCGCAAAGGCAAAGAAGGCAAAGCCAACACAGCCGTGATCGAACAGCTCATCATAGCCGGTGGGCTTTTGGCGCGTGGTCGGGTCACACATAGTTATCCACATTCATGGCGCTCGAAAGCACCGATTATTTTCCGCAATACCCCCCAATGGTTTGCAGCCATTGATCGCGCCGTCGGTGACGGTCAGGACACATACGGAACAACGATCCGCGAACGCGCTTTGACCTCGATTGACCAATTGGTCAAATGGACGCCTCAGACAGGCCGTAACCGCCTGTATTCTATGATCGAAGCGCGCCCTGATTGGGTGTTGTCACGGCAACGCGCATGGGGCGTTCCACTGACCTGCTTTACCAAAAAAGGGGCCTTACCAACGGATGCTGATTTCCTTTTGCGCAACACAGAGGTCAATGACCGCATTGCGCAGGCCTTCGAAACAGAAGGTGCAGATGCATGGTATAAAGACGGTGCAAAGCAGCGGTTCCTGGATGGCATCGTAAACGCAGACGACTATGATCAAGTCTTTGATATTCTTGATGTTTGGTTTGATTCTGGTTCGACACATGCCTTTGTTTTACGCGATCGCGAAGATGGGTCAGACGACGGTATTGCCGATCTGTATCTAGAAGGCACCGACCAACACCGTGGCTGGTTCCATTCGTCAATGCTACAGGCCTGTGGCACCAAAGGCCGCGCGCCCTATCGCGGTGTGCTGACGCACGGGTTTACCTTGGATGAAAAAGGCATGAAAATGTCCAAATCCTTGGGCAATACGATTGCGCCAGAACAGGTGATCAAACAATACGGGGCGGATATTCTACGCCTTTGGGTCGCGCAGTCCGATTATACAGCCGATCTTCGGATTGGGCCTGAAATCCTAAAGAACACCGCCGATGCGTATCGCCGCTTGCGCAATACAATGCGCTTTATGCTGGGGTCATTGGCTGATTTTAGCGAAGCGGATCGTATGCCAGCCGCCGACATGCCAGAGCTGGAACAATGGGTTCTTCATCGATTGGCCGAATTAGACGCAAAAGTCCGCAAAGGATTTGACGCCTATGATTTCCAAGGGGTGTTCCAAGCCGTCTTTACCTTTGCCACAGTGGACTTGTCGTCCTTCTATTTTGATGTGCGCAAAGATGTTCTGTATTGCGACGGCGACACAGTAGAACGCCGCGCGGCACGCACAGTTTTGGACATTTTGTTCCACCGCTTGACCAGCTGGCTTGCGCCAATTTTGGTGTTCACAATGGAAGAAGTCTGGCTAGAACGCTTCCCCGGGGAGGATAGCTCGGTTCATTTGAACGACATCCCGGAAACACCAGCCGCTTGGAAAAACGATGCTCTTGCTGCCAAATGGTCAAAAATCCGCGCAGCGCGCCGTGTGGTCACCGCAGCGCTTGAAGTGCAGCGCACAAACAAAGTGATCGGCGCAAGCCTAGAAGCCGCACCAGTGATCTATATCGAGGATCCTGAACTGGCGGTCGTGTTGCAATCTGTCCCATTCCAAGACATCTGCATCACATCAGATTTGACCATCAGCGAAGACGCAGCAGCAGCCGATGCGTACCGCTTGGACGACATCAAAGGCATTGCTGTCGATTTTGTCAAAGCAGACGGTGAAAAATGCCAGCGCTGTTGGAAGATCCTACCGGATGTGGGCACACATGGTCACGCGGGAACCTGTGGCCGCTGCAGCGACGCGCTTGCGTAAATCACGTCTGCAAGAATAGTCATCAGGGGGCAAGGTCTAATCACCTTGCCCCCTTTTTGCTTTAAATGTCGGTCTTGCGCTGTTAGCCTTGCCCGAAAGGGAGCAAGCAATGGCACGATTTATTATGTTTTATCATATGGGAAACAACCCACCCGCTTCGCCCGAAGCCGGAGCAGAAATGATGCAAAAGTGGCAAGATTGGATTGCGCAAAATGCGGCGGCACTGGTTGAGCCGGAAAATCCTTATGGGCTGCGCAAAATTGTATCCAAAGATGGCATACAAGATGCGCCAATATCGCCGACAATGGGATATGGTATCATCGAAGCGGCTGATTTTGATGCCGCGTTAGCTTTGGCACATACAAGCCCGTTTTTGGACATGGGCACACTTGAAATTATCGAAGTCAAATCGCGTTAATTAAAACGGTGCTTTTGCTCGAAATTTCAAACCACGACCATGTTCAGGATGGTTGATCCGCAATTCTTCTGAATGAAGCATCATCCGAGGATAATCTGCGGCGGCCCCTTCTGCGTAAAATGGATCCCCCAAAATTGGATGCCCCATGGCAAGGCAATGCACCCTAAGTTGATGGCTGCGCCCCGTTTGCGGAAAGAGGCGAAGTCTGCTTTCTTCTGACGTCTGCTTTAGCCGTTTCCATTCGGTCACCGCAGCCTTGCCCGTTTCGTGACATACCATTTGTTTAGGACGGTTTGGCCAATCCACGATCAATGGCAAATCAATCGTACCTTCGGGTTCTGCAACTGCGCCCAAAACACGGGCAACATAGGTTTTCTTGGTCTGACGTTGTTCAAACTGCATCGAAAGAGCCCGTTGTGCATGGGGCGACAATGCAAACAGGATCACACCAGATGTGTCACGGTCCAAACGATGCACAACCAAGGCTGTGGGAAACGCAACTTGCACGCGTGAAATCAAACAATCCGCCAAATGTTCCCCGCGCCCCGGCACGGACAATAACCCGGCGGGTTTATCAACAACAAGCACGTCGCTATCTTCGTAAAGCACAACGAGCGGATCTTGGGGCGGTGTGTAGTCTGTTTCCATGACAGCGCGATAGCGATCTTGGCTTGAATTGTCCAGTTGCTGCAAATTTTCTCTGGTCAGAATGAAATTTTTGTTGATTTTTTCACAGACTCATTCCACCGTGAAAAACATAGCCATTTTTTCACGAACTTAGTAGCGCGATGACACAACAGACCAAGACAGATTTTAACAGCTTTGGCGCGGACATTCGTTCGCTGCGAAAGCTGCGCGGTTTGACCTTGCATGATGTGGCACAAAGAATGAATAAATCCGTGGGTTGGATGTCACAAATCGAACGCGATTTGTCCGATCCAAAACCAGACGACCTTAGGCATCTGAGCGATATTTTTGACGTTTCTCTTTCGACCCTGTTGCAAAAGCCAAATACGCCTGATCGTGAAACGGGGCGCATTGTGCGTAAATCCCAAAGACGCAGTATTGCGAAACGCGCAGATGGGTTGGTCGAAGCGCTGTTGTCACCGGATCTAACCGATGATTTCGAAGCCGTACATTCGGTTTTTGAACCCGGATCAACAATTCCTCAGCCCCTGTCGCGCCCGACCCAAGAGCTTGCTTATTTGGTGTCCGGCAAGCTTGATATCACTATAGATGGCGAACCCTACACCATTCACAAAGGCGATAGCTTTCGCATTCGTGGTGAAACCTACACATGGTCAAATCCCTATGACGCCCCTGCGGTCGCCATCTGGATCATTGCCCCGCCTGTGTATTGATCAGGGATTAGGGATGCCTCACGCTATAACATATCAACGATCCTGCGACCTTGGTGCGTTTACATTGGCTACTTGTGTCATAACCGCGTTGGAATGTGCCTGATGTCATTCCAAGGCTGGATCATATTCGCAACATTCTGGGCCGCGTTCGTAACAACCCCCGGTCCAAATGCCGTGAACTGCATAACGGTTGCCATGGCACATGGTTTTCGGCGGGCTTTGGTCTGTGTTTTGGGAATTCTTACGCAAGCTGGCTTGTTTTTGACCTTGTCAGCCTTTGGGATAACCGCCTTGATCACGGCGTCACCCACAGTATTTCAAATCGCAAGCTACATTGGGGCTGGGTTTTTGATTTACCTTGGGGTGCGCGGATGGATCATGGCGTCACGCCCAATTTCAGTTGCCCCACCGAGCCAAGCCTCGCTTTATAAGCGTGCGTTTTTGATCGCGACTATCAATCCTAAATCTGTGGCCGGATATTTCGCCGCGTTCACACAGTTCGTACAACCAGACATTCCCGTCATGCAGCAAATGACGGTGATCGTGCCAACGGCGTTGGTCCTTACAACCCTAAGCTATACTGGCTATTGCGCGCTTGGGGCTGGATTGGGTCGCATGGCGTTGGGCGCCATTATGAACATCTGGCTGCGACGCGCACTTGCCGCTTGTTTTATCGTTTATGGCATAGCGTTGGGGGCCGTTGCATGATCCACGATGCCGCATTTCTTATCCCTTGGCAGACGCTCGTCGGGTTTCTTATGGCCGCAATTGTGCTAAATCTAACACCGGGCGCGGATGTTATGTTCGCTGTATCAAGTGGCATAAAAGGCGGCATTCTGACCGGCATTGCGGCTGCATTCGGGGTGGCCTGTGGCAGCCTGTTTCATGTCACGCTAACAACCTTTGGCTTGGCGGCGGTGATTGCAGCGTCCCCTTGGGTGTTTGGTCTGATCAAATGGGCCGGCGTGGCGTATCTGCTGTTTCTTGCCTATACATCATGGACATCCGAACCACCAACCTTGGCTGTTTCTTTAGGGCGTCGACATTATATCACCGCCATTAAACAAGGCTGCATTACGAACATCACCAACCCCAAAGTGGCGTTGTTTGTCTTGGCATTTCTTCCCCAATTCACGGACCCCACTCTTGGACCGGTTTGGCTTCAGCTGTTGCAATTGGGGATTATCTTTACGGTTTCGGGCTTTGTGATCACCTCGGCCTATGGTGCCTGTGCAGGCGTTATCGGCAGCAGACTTCAGACCTATGGCAAACAAATGAACAGAATATCAGCAATAATTCTTAGCGGCCTCGCGGTCCGCCTTGCGTGGAATTAAGGAGAGTACCCATGTCAGATTTCCCAACATCGGCCCGTGTGGTCATCATCGGCGGCGGCGCTGTCGGCACGTCTAGCCTGTATCATCTGGCCAAAGCGGGCTGGACAGATTGCGTTTTGCTTGAAAAGAACGAATTGACGGCAGGATCCACATGGCACGCAGCCGGTAACGTTCCGACCTTTTCCACCAGCTGGTCCATCATGAACATGCAGCGCTATTCAACCGAGCTTTATGCGCGGTTGGGGGACGAAGTCGATTACCCGATGAATTATCATCAAACGGGATCCATTCGGATCGCCCATACCAAGGAACGGATGCAAGAATTCCAACGCGCCTGTTCCATGGGGCGCTATCAAGGCATCGATATGAAGATCCTGACCCCCGAAGAAGCCAAGGAAAAATACCCCTTTCTTGAAACCCATGACATGGCAGGGGCGCTTTGGGATCCAACGGATGGGGATATAGACCCTGCGCAATTGACCCAAGCCTTGGCCAAAGGCGCGCGCGAAATGGGCGCGAAAATCATCCGGTTCTGTCCGGTCACTGGTGTCACACAAAACGACGATGGCACATGGATTGTTCACAGTGAAAAGGGCGACATTGCATGCGACTATGTCGTCAACGCAGCCGGCTATTATGCACAGCAAGTGGGCGAATGGTTCAAACCCTATGGCGGGCGCACGGTGCCCATGATGGTAATGGAACACCAATATGTTCTGACCTCACAGGTTCCCGAAATCGAAGCATGGTCAAAAGAACACGGCGGCAAGCTGCCTTTGGTGCGCGATGTCGATGTGTCCTATTAC
>JAHEJA010000008.1:40825-48041 GCA_024639125.1 Paracoccaceae bacterium | reverse complement strand
ATGAATTTGGCCTATTTCGCGGATAGCCGAGGCCGTATTCTGACGGAAATGTCCGTGATGCGCCACGGCGAGGATCACTTTACCTTGATCACTGCTGCGACGGCGCAATGGCATGATTTTGAAATCCTAAGAAACGCGCTGATTGATGGGATCACCCTGACCGATCACACGACCGAATATAGCACATTGATTGTGTGTGGCCCTGACTCGCGTGCGTTATTCACGACATTAGGCACCGATGCTGATCTGAATGCGCCGTGGTTGTCACACCAAAAAGCAACAGTGGCTGGCATGGAGTGCGCCCTTGCGCGGGTCAGCTTTGCTGGGGAACTGGGTTGGGAAATCCATGCACCTGTTGCGCATGTCGCCGCACTTTACAAGGCCGTGACCGACGCAGGTGCCAAGCCGTTCGGCATGTGGGCACTGAATTCATTGCGCATCGAAAAAGGGTACCGCGCATGGAAAGGCGATCTTTCCACCGATTACACCCTGTTCGAGGGTGGATTGGACCGTTTTGTCAAACTGGACAAGCCCCAGGATTTCACTGGCAAAGCCGCATTGCAGGCCGAAAAACAGCAAGGCAGCAAGAAACGCTTTGTCACGCTGATCGTTGACGCAGGCGACGCTGATGCGCCGTATATGTCGACGATCTGGCACAATGGGCAAATCATCGGTGAAACGACATCAGGCGCATGGGGATACCGAGTGAATGCGTCCATCGCTTTGGGCATGATGCGCAGCGATTTGGCAATCGAAGGCACCGAAGTCGAGATTGAAATCTATGGTGAACGCCGCCGCGCGACTGTCCAAGCCGATGCGCCACTTTGGGATCCAGAAAACGAAAGGCTCCGCGCATGATCACCATTCTAGACGGAGGCATGGGGCAAGAGCTGATTGCGCGATCAAAAAACCCACCTAGTGAAATGTGGTCCGCGCGGGTCTTGCTAGATGAACCCGAACTGGTCACCGAAGTCCATGCCGACTATATCCGCGCAGGGGCCGAAGTGATCACGATCAACGCCTATTCTGCAACGCCCGAACGCTTGACACAATATGGTCATGGCGATCTATTCCTGCCTCTGCAAAAAGCAGCAATCGACTGCGCGCACATCGCACGGGATACATCAGGCAAAGACATCAAGATCACAGGCTGCTTGCCGCCTTTATTTTCAAGCTATAACCCAGACTTGAACAATAATTACGATGTAGCCTTGGGCATTTACACCCAAATCGCGGATGCGCAGTCCGATGGCGTCGATATCCTCTTGGCTGAAACCTTGGGGTCCCTACTGGAAATCCGCGCTGCGGCAACTGCCCTAATGGGACGCGGCAAGCCCGTTTGGATCAGCATGTCCCTAAGCGAAGGATCCGACACACCTGCCTTACGATCTGGGGAAGCTCTCAGCGCGGCACTTGACCTGCTAGACGATTTCAGTGTCGATGCAATTTTGCTTAACTGCTCCCTGCCCGAAACCATTAGCGCCGCCATGCCGACTTTGGCGCAGATCGCAACACCCTTTGGCGCTTATGCCAACGGCTTTACCGCAATCAAAAAACTGGAAATGGGCGATATCGTTGCCGAGAAATTCAGCAAACGAAGCGACCTAACCCCCCAAGGCTATGCCAATTTCGCACAGACATGGATTGATGCGGGTGCCACCCTGATCGGAGGCTGCTGCGAAGTGGGCCCAGATCACATCACCGAACTTTCACGCCGCTTTGGCGCATCACAGGAATAAATCATGACAAACCTTCCTAAACATGCACGTGTCGTCATCATCGGGGGCGGCGTCATTGGCTGTTCTGTGGCTTATCACCTGACCAAATTGGGGTGGAAAGATGTTGTCTTGCTAGAACGCAAGCAGCTAACGTCTGGCACCACATGGCATGCCGCTGGCCTGATTGCACAGCTGCGCGCCACGGCAAATATGACCAAGCTCGCAAAATATAGCCAAGAACTCTATGGTTCGCTCGAGGCGGAAACAGGCGTCGCCACAGGGTTCAAACGCGTGGGATCAATCACAGTTGCCCTCACCGATGAACGGATGGAGGAACTGAAACGCTCGGCGGCGATGGCGCGGGCCTTTGGCGTGGATATTGATGAAATCAGCCCTGCTGAAATCGGCGAAAAATACGCCCACCTCAATCTGGACGGCGTCGTTGGTGGTGTATTCTTGGACAAAGACGGCCAAGGCGATCCTGCCAATATCGCACTGGCCTTGGCCAAAGGGGCGCGACAACGCGGCGCGATCATTCAGGAACGGGTCAAAGTGACCCAAATCGCCAAAACAGACCGCCGTGTGACGGGCGTGGATTGGGTCGCCGAAGATGGCGACAGTGGACACATGACATGCGACATGATCGTGAATTGCGCTGGTATGTGGGGTCATGACGTGGGTCGCATGGCGGGCGTAAACGTGCCTCTGCATGCGTGCGAACATTTCTATATCGTCTCTGAACCGATCAAAGGTTTGTCCCAACTGCCCGTCCTGCGTGTTCCCGACGAATGCGCCTACTACAAAGAGGACGCCGGCAAGATGATGCTCGGCGCATTTGAACCTGTGTCAAAACCCTGGGGCATGAACGGCATTTCCCCTGATTTTGAATTCGACCAAATACCAGAAGATTTCGACCACTTTGAACCGATCCTCGAAATGGCTGTGAACCGCATGCCAATGCTTGGCGAAGCTGGCATTCACACGTTTTTTAACGGTCCAGAAAGCTTTACCCCCGATGATGCCTATCATCTCGGCCTTGCGCCAGAAATGGACAACGTCTGGGTCGCCGCGGGGTTCAATTCCATCGGCATCCAATCGGCGGGTGGGGCTGGCATGGCCCTATCGCAATGGATGGACGCAGGGCAAAAGCCCTTTGACCTCGGCGATGTCGACATCAGCCGTATGCAACCCTTCCAAGGCAACAAACACTACCTGTTTGAACGGTCCAAAGAAACCTTGGGACTGCTCTATGCGGATCATTTCCCCTACCGCCAAAAGGCAACCGCGCGTGGTGTGCGCCGGACACCGTTCCACGACCACCTGAAATCAAATGGCGCAGTGTTTGGCGAACTGGCCGGTTGGGAACGTGCCAACTGGTTCGCAAATGAGGGCCAGGAGCGCGATTATAAATACAGTTGGAAACGTCAAAACTGGTTCGAAAACTCAGCCCATGAACATCACGCGGTCCGCACTGGCGTCGGCATGTATGATATGTCCTCTTTCGGAAAAGTCCGTGTCGAAGGCCGCGATGCCGAAGCGTTCATGAACCACATATGCGGTGCAGAAATGTCAGTGCCGGTTGGCAAAATCGTCTACACTCAATTCCTGAATGCCAATGCCGGAATAGAAGCAGACGTCACCGTCACGCGCCTCTCTGAAACGGCCTATCTCGTTGTGACACCGGCTGCCACGCGCCTTGCGGATCAAACGTGGATGCGCCGTCATCTGGGCGACCGGAACGCCGTCATCACCGATGTCACCTCTGGCGAAGGCGTGCTTGCCATCATGGGCCCTCAGTCACGTACGCTGTTACAAGCCGTTAGCCCAAATGATTTCAGCAATGAAACCAATCCGTTTGGCACAGCCCAAGACATCGAACTCGGCATGGGGCTCGCCCGCGCGCATCGCGTCTCTTACGTGGGCGAACTTGGGTGGGAACTCTACATAAGCGCAGACATGGCAGCCCATGCTTTTGAAACGCTCCACGCCGCCGGCCAAGACCACGGGCTGAAACTCTGCGGCATGCACATGATGGACAGCTGTCGCATCGAAAAAGGCTTCCGCCACTTCGGACACGACATAACATCAGAGGATCACGTTCTCGAAGCCGGCCTTGGCTTTGCCGTCAGCAAAACCAAAGACAGCTTTATCGGCCGTGACGCCGTCAACAAAAAGCGCGACGAAGGCCTGAAAACCCGCATGGTTCAATTCAAACTTACGGATCCAAATCCATTGCTCTATCACAATGAACCTATCCTGCGTGATGGCGAAATCATCGGCTTCCTCAGCTCGGGCAACTATGGTCACACTTTAGGCGGCGCAATCGGCATGGGCTATGTCCCCTGCCAAGGTCAAACAATTGCCGACATCCTCGCCTCGACCTATGAAATCGATGTGGCGGGCACCCGTGTGCGCGCCGAAGCATCGCTTAAACCCATGTATGACCCAACAGGAGAGCGTACAAAACAATAAGGCTTTCTTTTTGCCAAAACTACTCGCGGGGGTGAATTGGCCAAAGGCCAAAAGGGGGCAGCAGCCCCCTACTGCCTTGTGCTGCGCTGCGCTTCAAAAAATGCTTTTAACACCGCCGCACAGGCCTCTTCTTGCAAGCCCGAAATAACTTCGGGCTTGTGATGCGCTTGCGGATGTTCAAACACCCGCGCCCCAACATCAACGCCCCCTGACTTGGGATCGCTCGCCCCATAATACACCCGACGTATGCGCGCATGAGACAGCGCACCCGCACACATGGCACAGGGTTCCAAAGTAACGTATAGATCACATCCAACAAGCCGATCCTGCCCCAATGACTGACAGGCCGCGCGAATAGCCAATAGCTCTGCATGCGCCGAAGGGTCATTGCATTCTCGCGTACGGTTTCCCGCTTGGGCCAAGATCACACCTTCCTTTGACACGACAACAGCCCCAACCGGCACTTCGCCCCGCGCGGCGGCTTTATTTGCCTCATCTAGGGCGATATGCATGTAACTTTTAAAGGTCATGTTCCTTTTTGCGCAATTAATGCCTCTTTCGCAATTCAAGAATTTATCATATGGCATAATCATGGAACAAAACACACCCAAAGGCGATCGTATCGCCAAAGTCATTGCCCGCGCTGGACTTGCGTCGCGTCGGGATGCTGAACGCATGATCGAAGCTGGACGCGTCACCGTGAACGGCAAGAAAATCAATTCGCCCGCGCTAAACGTCACAGCGAAGGATGCCATTGTTGTCGATGGTAAACCGATCAGCGAACCCGAAGAAGCCCGCCTTTGGATGTATCACAAACCAACTGGTTTGGTCACGACCACGCGCGATGAACAAGGGCGTGAAACGATCTTTGATAACCTACCACCAGAATTGCCCCGTGTCCTAAGCGTAGGGCGCTTGGATCTAAACTCCGAAGGTCTTTTGTTGTTGACCAATGATGGCGCAATCAAGCGACAGCTCGAGCTGCCATCAACCGGTTGGTTGCGGCGATATCGTGTGCGCGTCAAAGGAACACCAACACCTGAGATGGTCGCCCCCTTGGAGCAAGGGATCACACTGGATCGGGAACATTTTCAGCCAATGACAGTCACGATTGATCGCCAACAGGGATCGAATGCATGGCTGACGATTGGTCTGCGCGAAGGTAAAAACCGCGAAATCCGGCGTGCCATGGAAGCCGTGGGTTTGGCTGTGAACCGATTGATCCGGATCAGCTACGGCCCCTTTCAACTGGGCAACCTAAAAGCAGGTGACGTCGAAGAAGTCAGACGCAAAATCATGCGCGATCAGCTTGGATTAGGCTCCCCTGAGCCACAAACCAGCAAGCCCAAGCCCAAACGGAGGCGAAATACCTAAGTTTCCCCCTATATTCATTTTGCATTCCCCTGCATCTGCGGTAATCAATACCTAAGTATGGGGAATGTATCATGTTGGATATTTTAACAATTGAACATCTTGATACGGATGTTGAAAATAAATTCGGCAAATCTGCGACACAGGTCATTTTGCTGATTGTTGCGATGAACCTGATCTTTTCCTTTGAGTCCGTCTTGTCGGCTTTGGCAATCACCAAGGTGTTCCCCATTCTTGCGACCGCCATTATCCTGTCTGGATTGGCAATGATTGTGCTTGCCGATGGTGTGACCCGTTTGCTGGAAAAGAACCGCATGTACGAAGTGCTTGGTCTTTTTATTCTTTTGATCGTTGGGATCGTTTTATTAGGAGAAAGCGGTCAAGCCGCCGCACAAGCCATGCACGACCCGTCGTTGGCGTTAAAATTCTTTGGCTACGACGTGATCCCAATGTCCAAAACGACAGTCTATTTTTCTATTGTTGTTTTGATCATCGTCGACGTCATTCAATCCGGTTACAGCCGCAAACTTCGTGCCGAGTGCTGCACCACATCGCGCCGCTAACACTAGACATTTCACCCCTGCCTTCCCATGTTTTAAAGGAAGGAATGGTACAGTAGGAAATAATTGGAACAATGCCGAACCATAAAATTGGAAAATTTGCTTATATTGCGCTGATCATTCTCTTGTTTGGCGTGGCCTCTGGCTATTTAGGGGGGCTTTGATATGGCACAGAAATATGGCGGGCAATTTAGCCCGAACACCAAATCTTCGCCGAACAAGGACGCCCCCTACAAAGGCCCCCAAAAGGATCCCGTAGGCGCACGCAGCAATGTGATGTTTGTGCCGGCGATTGTTGTCGCGGCAACGTCACTTTGGTCTGGTGCGGCAAGCATGGCATTGGGGCTCATGGCGGCGTTTATCTGGACGTTGGGCGCATGGTTGTTGCGCGACGGTATCCGCGCGCAATCAGAATACGACGCGCGCAAAGTTGCCCGTCGCCCCGCCATACCGCGCAAATTGTTTTCTGCCGTATTAATATCGCTTGGCGTTGGCATAGCTGCGCTTCGAAATGACGGAAACCTTGTTGCTTCGGTTATTTTGGCGGTCTGTGCGCTTGGCTTGCATATCACTGCTTTTGGCATCGACCCTTTACGCGACAAAGGCATGCAAGGGATCGATACGTTCCAACAAGACCGCGTCGCCAAAGCCATCGATACCGCCGAAGCCCATGTTACGGCGATGAAAGATGCCATCAAAAGAAGCCGCACACCCAGCCTGGAAGCACGTGTAGATCGCTTTGCACAAACCGCACATACCCTGTTTCGCACAGTCGAAGAGGATCCACGCGACCTGACGTCCGCTCGTAAATATCTGTCGGTTTACCTAGAGGGTGCGCGCGATGCGACCATCCGCTTTGCCGATATTTACGCACGCTCACACGATGAGATCGCCAAACAGGATTACCTAGAGCTGCTGGATGATCTGGAACAAAATTTTGCAGCACGCACCGAAAAACTATTAGACGACGACAGAACAGACTTAACAGTAGAAATCGAAGTTTTGAAAGACCGGCTTGGCCGCGAAGCAAAACGTCATTCATAAACGCGACACGCGTTTCAAGTGAGGGGAAACACATGACCACAACACAATCCA
>JAHEJA010000008.1:0-40725 GCA_024639125.1 Paracoccaceae bacterium | reverse complement strand
GTGGGCACAGAAATTCGCAAGCGCATTGATGAAATTGACATGGAAGACACAAATTCCATCATCGGTTTTGGCTCTGCCGCCCAAGAAGAATTGCAAGAAATCAGCCAATCCATGTTGCAAGGTGTCCGCAACAAAGATGTCGGCCCAGCCGGTGATTCCTTGCGCGATATGGTCACAACAATCCGCGGTTTTTCGGTCTCAGAACTAGACTTGCGCCGAGATCGCAGCTGGTGGGAAAAGCTCATTGGTCGCGCGGCCCCTATTGCCAAATTCACCGCGCGTTTTGAAACCATCCAAAGCCAAATCGACAAGATCACAGAAAACCTTTTGGGGCATGAAACAACCCTCTTGAAAGATATCAAATCGCTTGATCTTTTGTATGACAAAACCCTTCAGTTTTATGACGAATTGGCGCTTTACATTGCCGCAGGCGAAGAAAAGCTACGCGAACTTGACGCAACGATTATCCCTGCAAAAGAAGCCGACGTTACCGCAGCTGACGAAACAGACAAAGTCATGCAAGCCCAAGAGCTTCGGGATTTGCGCGCGGCCCGCGATGATCTAGAACGCCGTGTTCACGATCTGAAATTGACACGCCAAGTCACAATGCAGTCGTTGCCCTCCATTCGTTTGGTGCAAGAAAATGACAAATCTTTGGTGACCAAAATCAATTCAACCTTGGTCAACACAGTTCCGTTGTGGGAAACACAATTGGCGCAGGCCGTGACGATCCAACGCTCTGCCGATGCTGCCAAAGCTGTGCGCGAAGCAAATGATTTGACCAATGAATTGCTAACGGCGAATGCTGCGAACCTGCGTGAATCCAACAAAGTGATCCGCGAAGAAATGGAACGCGGTGTCTTTGATATCGAAGCCATCAAAAAGGCGAATGCCGATCTTATTGGAACAATCGAAGAAAGCCTTCAAATCGCAGACGATGGCAAAGCAAAACGCCGTGCTGCAGAAGAAGAGCTTAAGAAAATGGAAACCGAATTGCGTGATACCTTGGCTGCCGCCAAATCCCGCAAGAATACATCCATTGACGAAGTCGCCGATGCAGGTGACGACATCTAATGAAACGGTTGGGGCGATACGTCATCTTTGGTACTGTGTTGGTTATACACAGTGCCATGTCTGGATGCACGTCCGCCCCAACGCCTTTGCCCGCTGCGCCCGAAGGCATTGAAACGCTAGGTGAAAAGCAAGGTGAAAATCAGTTTGAAGTTACACCCACTGCTCCAATATCCAAAGCATCGCGTGATCTCGCCGCTTATTATGCGCGGCTTGAAACATCCCTAACTGCGCGTGGCCTGTTGCGCACCGATGGTGGCGGAATTGATACGCCGTTTGATATCGACGACATCCAAACCAATTTCACGCGCATCGCCTTTTTTGACGAATTCAAATACGGACAAGGTTTTGTTGCAGCTGACGATACGGCTCAAGGATTGCTTTCGAAATGGACCAGGCCCGTGCGCATCGGTCTTAGCTTTGGCAGCTCTGTTCCCGAAACCGTAAAAACCCAAGACACACCCTTGGTGCAATCCTATGTCGAAAGGCTCGCCAGATTGACGCGCCACCCCATAAGTTTATCGACAAGAAATGTGAACTTTGACGTCATGCTCGCAGGGCTCGATGATGCCCGCGACATCGACCAGCTTTTGGCAAAACGCGGGTCGGTCATTCGAAATGAAACGCAACGCATCCTGAAACAAATGCCCAAAGACGTGCATTGTCTGGTTTTTTCATTTTCCGACCCCCAACAGAACAATCAAATCACCTATGCCTTTGCGCTGATCCGCGCAGAGCATCCCGACCTTATGCGCACATCCTGCTATCACGAAGAAATCGCCCAAGGGCTTGGGCTTAGTAATGACAGCCCACGTGCGCGCCCGTCGATTTTTAATGACGACGAAGAATTCGCAACCCTAACCACACATGATCAAGTTCTGTTGCAGATGCTCTATGATCCACGGTTGAAATCTGGCATGTCTTTGGACACGGCGACACCTTGGATCATAGAAATTGCCACCGAGCTAAACCAACCAAATTCGTAAACGAGGAGCCAACCTATGGGAATCTTTGACTTTTTAACAGGTGAATTCATTGACGTCATTCACTGGGTCGATGACACGCGCGACACAATGGTTTGGCGCTTTGAACGCGAAGGCCATGAAATTAAATATGGTGCAAAACTAACGGTCCGCGAAGGCCAAGCTGCGGTTTTCATTCACGAAGGGCAGCTGGCGGATGTCTTTACACCGGGGCTATATATGTTGGAAACCAACAACATGCCCATTATGACGACGCTCAATCATTGGGACCATGGGTTCAAAAGCCCGTTTAAATCCGAAATATATTTCGTCAACACAACGCGCTTTAACAACCTGAAATGGGGCACCAAAAACCCGATCATGGTGCGCGACCCAGAATTCGGCCCCCTTCGTTTGCGCGCTTATGGGACCTATTCCATTCGCATTTCTGATGCGGCGCGGTTCTTGACAGAAATCGTAGGCACAGATGGCGAATTCACCATGGATGAAATCAGCTTTCAAATCCGCAACATCATCGTCCAAGAATTTTCCCGCGTGATCGCATCCTGTGGCATCCCTGTTTTGGATATGGCGGCCAATACCGCCGAGCTTGGTAAATTGGTCGCAAGCCAAATTTCCGCGACTTTGGCCGATTATGGCCTCAGCATGCCAGAACTCTATGTCGAAAACATTTCGCTTCCCCCAGCAGTCGAAGCGGTCTTGGACAAACGCACCAGCATGGGCATCGCAGGCGATTTGGGTAAATATACACAATTTGCCGCCGCCGAAGCCATGACCGCCGCCGCAACCCAACCCGGCGGTGGCATGGGGGCCGGTATTGGCGCTGGCATGGGTATGGCAATGGCACAACAAATGGCTTCTGGCCCATGGGGGGCAGCCCCAGCCGCCACAGCGCCCATCGCCCCGCCTCCTCCACCTGTCGAACATGTGTGGCATATTGCTGAAAATGGCAAAACCAAAGGCCCATTTTCCAAAGCAGCAATGGGCCGCATGGCGAGCGAAGGCCACCTAACACGCGAAAGCCTCGTTTGGACCCCGGGCCAAGACGGGTGGTTGCGCGCAGAAGACGTGGCCGAGCTTGCGCAACTCTTTACAATTTTACCGCCCCCTCCTCCGCCAGCGATATAGGACTTGGGTTAGAAAAAGGCAGTGACGTGAATACAGACGGCGCAACGGACAACTTAGAACAGGGATCAACAGCGGTCCAATCAGAACATCGGTTTCCCTGTGATCAATGTGGTGCAGATTATCGCTTTTCTCCGGATGGCGGTAAACTGATTTGCGATCATTGTGGTCACACACACTCCATAGCACAGCCGGGCCCATGGGCGTCCAGCATCCACGAACTTGACTTTAATGCCGCCCTGTCCGGCGCACTTGCTGCATCAGAAATCCAAGAATTGCGGCATTCCTCCTGTCCGAACTGTGCCGCTGAAATCGAATTTCACGGAACAGAACACGCCAGCGAATGCCCCTTTTGCGCCACGCCAATTGTTGTCGATACTGGCACACATCGCCAAATCAAACCCAAAGCCTTGCTTCCCTTTGCCTTGGATGAACACTCGGCGAAAACCGCGATGACAACGTGGTTGGGCAAGCTGTGGTTTGCCCCCAACGGGCTCAAGGAATATGCCCGCAAAGGCCGACGCATGCAGGGCATTTACGTGCCATTCTGGACCTTTGATGCCGATACAAAATCGTCCTATCGCGGTGAACGCGGCATGGTCTATTATGAAACCAGAACCGTGATGCGCGATGGGAAACCCACCCAACAACGCGTACAAAAGATCCGCTGGTTTCCAGCATCAGGCCGTGTTGCACGCTTTTTTGACGATGTTCTTGTTCTTGCCTCCACAGCCCTACCGCAAAAATTTACCGATGCCTTAGAACCCTGGGACCTTGCCGAACTCACACCCTATAGCCCCGAATACCTCGCTGGCTTCCAAGCTCAAGGATATAGCGTCGCCCTACCAGATGGCTTCACCCAAGCACGGGACAAAATGGACAAAGTCATCGCACGCGATGTTCGCTTTGACATCGGCGGTGATCGCCAACGGATCCACTCAATTAATACCGATATTCAGGACGTGACCTTTAAACACATCCTTCTGCCCGTATGGGTGGCAGCCTATAAATACAAAGGCAAATCCTATCGCTTTGTCGTCAACGGGCGCACAGGGCGCGTCCAAGGCGAACGGCCCTATTCCGCCTTTAAAATCACACTCGCGGTAATCGCAGGACTTATCATTGCCGCCGGAATTGGCTACATAGTTGCAAAACAACAAGGAACACTCTGATATGCGCGCCCTTCTTCAACGTGTCGCCCATGCCTCCGTCACCGTTGACGGCACCACAATCGGCAGCTGCGATCAAGGCCTGTTGATCTTGATCTGCGCGATGCAAGGCGACAGCGAAGCAACCGCCGATCAATTGGCCCAGAAAATTTCAAAACTGCGCATTTTTGCAGATGACGCAGGCAAAATGAACAAATCTGTTCTGGATATAAACGGCTCCGCCCTAGTGGTAAGCCAATTCACCCTTGCCGCCGATACATCACGCGGCAATCGTCCGGGTTTTTCAGCTGCGGCAAAACCTGATGACGGTCGCCATCTTTATACCTACTTCGCCTCGGCCCTTTCAAACATCGGCATTCCAGTGGAAACTGGTGCGTTCGGCGCCGATATGAAAGTCAGCTTGCTCAACGATGGCCCCATAACCATCTGGCTCGACACCGACAGCTAACCCAAAGCCTGAGCTTTCTTTTTGCTTAAAATACTCCCCCGCCGGAGGCGATCCAACGGGGGTAAAATGCGATCACGTTTGTGCGTTGCTGTACTTTTTCAATTCCGCGCGTGCAACTTGGCGACGATGTACTGCATCCGGACCATCCGCAAATCGCAACGTGCGCACATGCGTCCACATATGTGCCAGATCAAAATCCTGACTGATCCCAGCCGCCCCATGCAGCTGCATCGCGTCATCAATGACACGCCCAGCCATAATTGGGGCAACCACTTTGATCTTGGAAATCCACGGCTGCGCAGCTTTTACGCCGGCTGTGTCCATCATATAAGCGGCCTTAAGACATAACAAACGGGCCATTTCGATATCCATCCGTGCATTTGCAATGATATCAAAATTCCCACCCAGATCCGTCAAAGGCTTGCCAAAGGCAGACCGTGACAATCCACGTAGGCACATCATTTCCAATGCTTTTTCCGCTTGACCAATAGCCCGCATACAGTGGTGGATACGGCCAGGTCCAAGCCGCCCCTGAGCCACTTCGAACCCACGCCCTTCACCCAAAATCACCGCAGATGCAGGAATGCGTACATTCGTGAACCGCAGGTGCATATGCCCATGAGGGGCATCATCATTGCCAAACACCTGCATCGGGCGCAAGACCTCGATGCCGGGGGTATTGGCATCCATGATAAACATCGTGTGGCGGCTATGCTTTGCCGCGTCTGGATCAGAACACGCCATAAGGATATAGACTTTGCAGCGCGGATCACCCGCCCCTGAAATCCACCATTTCTCACCATTTAGGACCCACTCATCGCCATCTTTTTTGGCCTCGAATGACAATTGCGCCGCATCCGAAGACGCAAGGTTTGGTTCTGTCATGACATAAGCCGAACGGATGTTGCCCTCTAGCAAATCTGTCAACCACCGTGCTTTGTGTTCGGCACTACAATAGCGTTCAAGCACTTCCATATTACCGGTATCGGGCGCATTACAATTGAACACTTCAGCGGCAATCGACACTTTGCCCATTTCTTCGGCAAGATAGGCATATTCAACGGTGCTTAGCCCATAGCCTTTGTCGCTATCGGTCAGCCAGAAATTCCAAAGCCCCCGTTCCTTGGCTTTGGCCTTCAGACCATCCAGGATTTCCAATTGACGGGCTGTGTGCTGGAACCTGTCTCCGGACGGGTGTTTGCCCACTTCGGCGTGAAATTCCGCATCGAGCGGGGCAATGTCATTTTCAACCATGTCCCGCACCGCCGCAATCAGCGGGGCAACTTTTTCAGTAATTCCTAAATCCATCGGATGTCTCTTCTTTCACATATCTGGAAGTTTATAATCGGCAAAGCGTTGGCGCAGGGTTAGTTTTGACACTTTTCCCGTCGCGGTAAGTGGCAATTCATCAACGAATTCAATCGCATCCGGCAATTGCCATTTGGCAACATGTTTCAACAGCATCTCATCGACCTCTGCCTTGCTCACACGGGCGTCGCCTTTGGGAACCACCACCAAAAGCGGACGTTCGTCCCATTTGGGGTGGGCAATTGCAATCACAGCACAGCTGGCCACATCGGGGTGGGCAATGACCACGTTTTCCAAATCAATCGAGCTGATCCATTCACCGCCTGATTTAATCAAATCCTTGGCACGATCTTGGATAATCAAAAATCCATCAGGTGTGATCGACGCCACATCACCGGTTCCGAACCATCCCTCTGCATCTAGTGCCGCGTCAGTTGCCGCTTGGTTGTTAAAGTATCCAGAAATTACTGTATTTCCGCGTACAAATAGTTCACCAGCCGCTTCGCCGTCATGGGGCAGGCAGTGACCCGCCTCGTCAACAATCTTTAGCTCGACACCAAACACGCGCCGCCCTTGCAGGCTTTGTAAATCCAGCAATTCCTGATCGCTTTTTGTGTCGCGATAGGACTTGGGCATGATGCCTTGGGTGCCAACCGGGCTCATTTCGGTCATGCCCCAAGCATGACACACAGAAACGCCTGCGCGTTCAAAGGTTTCAATCATGACGCGCGGAGCCGCAGATCCGCCAATCACCACAGAGCTAAATCCTTGGGGATTTGTGCCACGGGCATTGATTTCGCCTTGCAACCCTTGCCAAACAGTGGGGACACCCCAAGCAGAGGTGACTTTTTCGCGATCCATAAGATCAAACAGTGATTTCCCATCAAGCGCAGGACCAGGAAAGATCAATGATGCCCCAGTCAAAGGCGCCGTATAAGGAAGCCCCCATGCATTCACATGAAAGAGCGGCACAACCGGCAAAACACGCGCCCCTTCGGTCAAGCTGCTGCCTAGGCTGATTGCGATGGTATAGGCGTGTAAAACTGTCGAGCGATGCGAATAAATCGCGCCCTTGGGATTACCTGTGGTTCCCGACGTATAACACAGGCTCGCTGCGGTTTCCTCGGGCAATTCCGGCCATGGGTAAATGGTGTCGTGTTGATCAATCAAATCTTCGTAACAGAGCATGCCATCAGACCCATCCGGCATATGCGCCGCATCGGTCATCACCACATAGATCATATCAGACGGCAGCTTGTCTTTGACGGCATTGATCAACGGAACAAAGGTTGTGTCCAGAAACAAAACCCGATCTTCAGCGTGATGCGTGATATAGGTCAGCTGTTCAACGCTTAGGCGCGGATTGATCGTGTGGCAGACGCCGCCAATCCCCGAAATCGCGTAATAGAGTTCAAAATGACGATATCCATTCCATGCTAATGTCGCGACGCGGTCCCCTTGGGATATGCCCAGCGCCTTGAGTGCATGACCAAGTTGGCCTACACGGGCAAAAGCATCCGTGTACGTATACCGGTGCACATCACCTTCGGTACGAACCGATACGATTTCAGCTGTGCGATGAATTTCGCTGGCAAAGCGCAACACTTCAATAATTGAAAGCGGACGGTGCATCATTTGACCATGCATTCTAGAACCTCCCATGTTTTTTAAACACTATGGAGATTGAGAATACGGTTTGGCAAGTGTCACAATTCAAAACGATCCAAGACGCTACGTCGTGATTAGTCTTGGGTTTCTGCTTCTAAAGAAAACGGCGCAGGAGTTGAGGCGCGCAGATCATCAATCCGAAGCCCATCTGCAGGCTTGGACAATCGATTTCGCACGACCCAAATCAAACGCTCTTGGGCACGGGTAATGGCAACATAGGCCAAGCGTTTCCACAAAGGTTGACCCGCTTCGCTGCGCCCCATTTGCGCCGCCGCATATAGGTCTGGTGCGAATACTTGAACCGTGTCCCATTGCGACCCTTGGGCCTTGTGAATTGTTACCGCGGCCCCATGCAAAAAGGTAGCACCCATCCGCGCTGCAAAGGGAATAAAGGGTTCTTCTTCGTCGGGCTTTTCAATTTTCACAATCGAAGCCGCCGACACTTGGGGGTCTTCTGCACCGATCACATGCAGCCGCGAAAATCCAGGTTTGCGACCTGGCCCTAGATAGACAACTTGCGCGCCTTTGATCAAACCACGCGCTTCGAGGTCGATCCGCTTTTTGCGATGTTTGATTGGCAGCTCAATGCCATCACAAACCAAAGGTTCGCCTTCTAACAATTCCGTTTCAGGTGCGCCATAAACCGATCGAAAGGCATTGATCAGCCGAATACGCGTTGCATTGCGCCACACCAAAACCGGACTTCGAGCCATCAAATCGACTTCGACGCGTTGCCCCCAAACCACACGATCATCTTTGCGCGCCGCCTCTTGGATCATGTTTTCAAAGGTATGAAAATCTAACGAGGGATCCGCCAATGCATGCGCCAAATCCAAAATCGGGTTATCCGCATCTTGGCGATGTACGCGACTAAGGGTCATTTTCTGAACATCAGCAAGCTTGTCAAACACCATGCCGCCCGCTTGATTCACAGGGGCCAACTGAGCCGGATCGCCAAATAGCAAAAGCGTTGGAAAGATTTCTTTTAGGTCTTCGAATTGGCGGTCATCCAACATCGAGGCTTCGTCCACGAACCCGATATCCAAAGGATGCTCGCGCCGCTTCCAACCAGTAATGAAATCAGACCCGCGCAACCCCGCCGCAGCCAAAGCCCCGGGAATTGATTTATGCAATTGATAAAAATCATAGGCCCGCGTCAGGGCTTCTTCGGTCAAGCCTTCGATGTCGGGTTTGTCGTCGTGCCCCGCCAGCCATTCTGCGATTTTTTCGTATTCTGGATCATACATTGGCGTGTACAAAATACGGTGGATTGTCGTTGCCGGAACACCGCGCATACGCAACACAAACGCGGCCTTATTGGTCGGTGCCAATACCGCCAAGCTGCGTTTGTCCCGCATTTTGCGGCTTTCATATTCGCCTGACACCACTTCGACACCAGAGGCTTGCAACGCTTTGGTCAGCTCGGACAAAAGCAACGTCTTGCCCGATCCGGCTTTGCCCAAAAGCGCCATAACTTGGCTTTTGCCATCGCGGGGCGGCATCAGCAGACTATCGTCCAAATCAATACCAGCACCCCGCAGCATTTGCGTGACGCGATCAAAGGCTTCTGCCTGATCTGATGAATATTGAATTGGGACACTGCTCATGCGCGCGACCCTATACGCGCACATGAAAAATGACTAGAGCCTATCAGACCTGCGCGACCCTTTGTTCAGGACCAAAAGCTCTATCAAACCAGACTTTGGATTCTTCGGGGCTGACCCCTGCGTTTTGCGACACTTTAAGCCGCGCGGCATTGCTAAAGGACCATAGCCCAACGGCAATGTAATCTTTGCCAGCCCCCACTTCGCCAAGGATTTCGGGGGACGCCCCAATCATGCGATAGATGCGGATCATGCGCTGATCAAACACGCCAACGCATTGTTCGATCCCAAATCCAACCATGGCTTCGCCACCTGCCAGCATTAACAGCGACGCAACATTGCGCGCCGCCGTGCGTGACAAACAAAACCGCGTGCATTCCCAAATAAACGGGCTGGTCACCGCAACCCCATCCATCAAATCAATGAAATGGTCATTCACCATACAGCGCGACGTCGTCGGCAATAACCGCATTGACCCTGCATGAAGCCCGTGTTCATTTTCAACAATGACATAAAGTGGATTAAGCGCATCATATTCATCGCGTTCAAATCCGTCTTTATCAACACTTACATCCCAATCCAGGCGGGTTTTGAATTGATCCGCGCGATCCCTAAACATGCTGTCACGCAGCTGTGGAAAGTCGTCTAAATCATTGGCGTAAATAAATCGTAGCATAATCGGTCCCTCGCATTTGATAGCCAAACGCTAGGAGCGATCTATTAACGTTGATTGAGGGGGCCGCGCGTTGCGGCTAAATCACAATAAGTCCGCGATTCAACGCCGTGGCAACCGCATGTGTCGTGTTCAATGCGCTTAATTTAAATCGCGCACTTTCGACGTAAACACGCAGCGTGTGTTCCGAAATAGACAGGGTTTGCGCCACTTGGGCCCGATTATACCCAATCGCCAAAAGTGTCAGTGTTTCCAACTCCCTAGGCGACAAAGGCTGCGCGGCATCTTGGATTTTGTCCGGTTCAAGATCCAATGCTTTTTCGTTAAAATAATGCGCCAAAAGGATTAAATCGCGGCGTTGGTCTTCGATGAAATCAGCCCATGTTGCGTCATCACAATTGTGACTTGCCGTAAAAAGCGCATATTGCCCATGCGGTCCCCGAATAGGAATCGAGAGCCCTTGATTACCAACACCATGCGCAATTGCATCGTGTTGAAATTCGCGGCTTGCTTTGCTGGACCAATCCAAAAACTTCCAATCGACAGGGTGAAATTTCTGAAAACATCCTATCACAACGGGATCCAGTCTAATGTATCCCCGTTCTACATACCGTTGCACCCATTCTGGCGCATAGGTGCCAACCCCCAACCGCGCCCCTTTGGCGTTCACCCAATGATAGACCATATGATCGACATGAAACACATCGCGTAATTGCTCGATAACAGTCTGTAAGTCAGACAGCGCGCTTGACGTCTCTAACGCCAAGAGAATGTGCTCCAATCGCGATTTCCGCGTGCGTCGGTTCAATCAAAGTTTCCTCATCCAGGGTGGCTAGTTCTATGGCGGCAACCAACTGCGCATCTTGCAATTGGTTCGCTAACCCCTTCATTTCATTTTCAAACGCAAATGTATGAAGGTCCGTCAGTACATCCATAATCCAGTCATTTTTCATTTCGCATCTCGCTAAGCATGATTAAGTATCCATTTAAACAACCATAGCAAGATTTATTCTGTGTCATATTCGCTTTTTTACACTCCCCATAAATAGCGAGGTGACCGGATTTAAGTCATTGAAATGACAAACCCGCATAAAAAAAGCCTGCGATCCATGGAACCGCAGGCCGTTTCACCACTTGGGAGGGATGATTATTTCTCTAAGGCTTCTTCAAAGGTCCGCAATCCAGTGCGGGGCGATTGCACCAACACAGCCATATTGCCGGGCTTGTGTTCGTTACGCAGCATTTTGATATGCGCTTGGGGGATTTCATCCCAAGGGAACACTTCGGACATGCACGGATCAATACGACGTTCAATCATCAATTTATTCGCTGCAGAGGCTTGTTTTAGATGTGCAAAGTGGCTGCCTTGAACGCGTTTTTGATGCATCCAGAGATAGCGCACATCAAAGGTACAGTTGAACCCAGATGTCCCTGCGCAAATCACAATCATGCCGCCCTTTTTGCAAACAAATGTGGACACAGGAAATGTCGCTTCGCCAGGGTGTTCGAACACGATATCAACATTGTTGCCTTTGCCCGTAATGTCCCAAATCGCCTTGCCAAATTTGCGCACTTCTTTGAACCATTCGTTATATTCCGGCGTGTTCACCGTCGGCAATTGACCCCAGCAATTGAATTCCTTGCGATTGATCACGCCTTTGGCACCCAGCCCCATCACGAATTCACGTTTGTCTTCGCCGGAAATCACACCAATTGCGTTGCCCCCAGCCGCGTTGATCAACTGGATCGCATAAGATCCCAAACCACCAGAAGCCCCCCAAACCAACACATTTTGACCCGGCTTTAGTTCATGTGGGTGGTGACCGAACAACATCCGATACGCTGTGGCAAGCGTCAGAGTGTAGCACGCGCTTTCTTCCCAAGTCAGGTGCTTGGGACGTGGCAACAATTGCTGCGCCTGAACATTCGTGAACTGTGCAAACGATCCATCCGGTGTTTCATAGCCCCAAATACGTTGGGTCGGTGAATACATCGGGTCACCGCCATTACATTCTTCGTCGTCGCCATCATCTTGGTTACAGTGAATAACCACTTCGTCGCCGATTTTCCAACGTGTGACCTTGTCGCCGACGGCCCAAACGATGCCAGAGGCGTCAGAGCCAGCAATATGATAATCAGCGCCATGCCCATCAAACGGGGAAATCGGAACACCAAGACCGGCCCAAACACCGTTATAATTCACACCAGCCGCCATAACGAGCACAAGCACTTCGTGACTATCAAGCGTCGGCGTGTCTACGACCTCTTGTTTGAATGACTTGTCGGGTTCCCCATGACGTTCGCGGCGAATGGCCCAAGCGTACATCTTGGGCGGAACATACCCCAAAGGCGGCATTTCACCCAATTCATAAAGGTCTTTTTCTGGTGCGTCATAGGGGGCAATACCGCCATTGATGTCTAGTGCCATTTATCTCTCCATTAGCATCCGTTGCCGCGATGCAGAATCGCGTTTTCACCCTATGGCTACAAGTCACCGCGAAACATTGCAACAGTTTTAGGTCATTTTTTGTAATTTTATAACCGAGCAGATGCAGAAAATCGGCATTTATAGGGAAACGCACCCCAATCCTTCATAAATTATTGCAATTTCAGGATTGAAATAAAATTCCTTGGGCCTCCCGACCTGCGCCGCAATGCAGCGAATTGACAAGGTATCAAAATTTCGCGTATCAATTGTTTAACGAAATAAAATTACCGACCAAACGAGGACAACATGACAAACGCGACCAAAGACCGCCCATGGCTGATTAGAACCTACGCAGGACATTCAACGGCCCAAGCTTCTAACGCATTGTACCGTGGCAACCTTGCCAAGGGGCAAACTGGTCTGTCTGTTGCTTTTGATCTTCCAACGCAAACAGGGTACGACAGCGATCACACCTTGGCCCGTGGCGAAGTCGGCAAAGTCGGCGTTCCCATTAGCCACCTCGGGGATATGCGGACGTTGTTCGACCAAATCCCGCTTGAGCAAATGAACACCTCGATGACGATCAACGCAACAGCCCCCTGGTTGCTTGCGCTTTATATTGCCGTCGCCGAAGAACAAGGCGCGGATGTTTCCAAGCTTCAAGGCACAGTGCAAAATGATCTCATCAAGGAATACCTCAGCCGTGGCACCTATATATGCCCGCCGAAACCATCGCTAAAACTGATTGGTGACGTCGCCGAATATTGCTATACGCATGTCCCCAAATGGAACCCGATGAACGTCTGTTCTTATCACCTTCAAGAAGCAGGCGCGACACCAGAACAAGAACTCGCCTTTGCCTTGGCAACCGCCACAGCCGTGCTTGATGAACTAAAAACCCGCGTCCCAAAAGAAGATTTCCCAATGCTGTGCGGACGCATTTCGTTCTTTGTGAACGCTGGCATCCGCTTTGTCACTGAAATGTGCAAAATGCGCGCCTTCGTTGATCTTTGGGATGAAATTTTGGAAACACGCTATGATGTCCAAGATCCCAAATATCGCCGCTTCCGCTATGGGGTGCAGGTCAATTCCCTTGGCTTGACCGAACAGCAACCCGAAAACAACGTCTATCGCATTCTCATCGAAATGCTTGCTGTGACCCTTTCCAAAAATGCCCGCGCCCGCGCTGTTCAACTTCCTGCATGGAACGAAGCTCTCGGTCTTCCCCGCCCATGGGATCAACAATGGTCCATGCGCATGCAACAGATCATGGCCTTTGAAACCGACCTATTGGAATTTGACGATCTTTTTGATGGCAACCCCGCCGTTGACGCCAAAGTTGACGCCCTCAAGGACGGCGCGCGCCACGAACTTGCGAATATCGATAGCATGGGCGGCGCAATTAGCGCGATTGACTATATGAAATCGCGCCTTGTCGATAGCAATGCAGACCGCCTAAACAAAATCGAACGCGAAGAAACCATCGTGGTTGGCGTCAACAAATTCACCAATGGCGAACCCTCGCCTCTCACCTCTGGCGAAGGCGGGATAATGGTCGTCGATCCAGCCGTCGAACAAGAACAAATTGATCGCTTGAACGACTGGCGCAGAACACGCGACACCGATGCGGTCACCTCTGCACTTGCCGACCTCCGCGCCGCGGCAAAGGCCGGAAAAAACGTTATGGAACCCTCGATAAGAGCCGCAAAAGCCGGCGTCACTACGGGCGAATGGGCCTCTGAAATGCGGGCGGTTTTTGGCGAATACCGCGGGCCAACGGGCGTCTCCCGCGCCGTCAGCAATAAAACCGAAGGATTAGACACCATTCGCGAAGCCGTGGATGCCGTCAGCGATAAACTGGGACGCCGCCTTAAATTCTTGGTCGGCAAACCGGGCCTTGATGGCCATTCAAACGGCGCCGAACAAATCGCCTTTCGCGCACGGGATTGCGGCATGGACATAGAATACGACGGCATTCGCCTCACCCCAGAAGAATTGGTCAACTCAGCGCGCGACACCAAGGCTCATGTGATCGGCTTGTCAATTCTATCAGGGTCCCACATCCCCCTCCTCGAAGACATGATGAAACGCCTCCAGGAAAACAACATGGCGCATATCCCCGTTATCGTGGGCGGTATTATTCCGGATGACGACGCAAAACGCCTTTTGGCATTGGGTGTCTCCCGCGTCTACACACCCAAAGATTTCGAACTGAACACAATCATGATGGATATTGTCACCTTGGCAGACCCGGAACAAATCGCGGCCCAATAACCTTCATCTTTGATCCAAATACTCACACTGCCCCCGCAAGGGGGCTAAACCAGCGCGCCCCACAAGGGGCGCTCAATTTTGATAATCCCCCTAGTCATTCTTAACGATCATAGCTACTCTTTCCCGAAAAAGGGATCAAAATGGCACCGGTGATCAGGCCACTCCAAAACCAAGACAAAGCCGCCTGGCAAAAGCTATGGCGCGCCTATCTTGCTTTTTACGAAACGACCCTTGATCAATCCATCTACGACACGACCTTTGCGCGCCTGACATCACCCGACCACCCACATCAAAACGCCTTTATCGCGCTGCAAAATGATCACGCTGTCGGCTTGGTGCACTATATCTATCATGCACATAATTGGCGCAGCGAAAATGTGACGTACCTCCAAGACCTCTTTACCGATCCCACAGCACGCGGCCAAGGCATCGGACGCGACCTGATCCAAGCGGTCTATGACGCCGCAGATGCCAATGGCACACCAACTGTTTATTGGCTCACCCAAGATTTCAACGCACCCGCACGTCAGCTTTATGACCGGGTGGCAACCCTCACCCCATTCGTCAAATATTCCAGATAGAAAGCCAAAAATCATGACCGTCCACATCGGAGCCCAAAAAAGCGACATCGCCGAAACCGTTCTCTTACCTGGCGATCCCTATCGCGCCAAATGGGCGGCGGAGACCTTTCTCAAAGACGCAAAACTCGTCAATGATGTGCGCGGAATGCTTGGCTTTACCGGCACCTACCAAGGCAACCCTGTCACCATTCATGGCTCAGGCATGGGAATGCCGTCCTTGTCGATCTATGTGAACGAATTGATCCGCGACTTTGGGGCCAAAACCCTGATCCGCATTGGGTCATGTGGGGGCATGCAGCCCCACGTTGGCATCCGTGACGTTATTCTTGCGATGACTTCAACAACACTTAACTCACCGTCCTCCGGAATATTCAAAGACCTCAATTTCGCCCCATGCGCAGATTATGGCCTGCTCAAAGCTGCCGAAATCGCTGCTGCCAAAAAATCCTGCACGACCCATATTGGCGGCATCTACTCTTCGGATGTCTTTTACGATGAACGTCCGGACCTGAATGAACAAATGACCCGCCACGGGATCCTTGCGGTCGAAATGGAAGCCGCCGAGCTTTATAATCTTGCCGCCCGCTATGGCTGTCGCGCCTTGGCTGTTCTCACTGTGTCCGATCACCTGCAAACAGGCGAAGCCCTGCCCTCTGCAGATCGTGAAAAATCATTTGGCGATATGGTAGAAATCGCCCTCGACGCAGCTTTCGCATAAGGACACAGCAATGGCGCATCTCACATCGCGGGCCTGGGTGCCTTCTTCTATTGAAACCTTTATCCAAGATTTGGCTGAGCGCACCGCGCAAAGCACAAGCTTGGATATTCTGAACCGTATCGAACAGCTTGCCCAAAACAACAAGCAGATCCACGAAAAAGACTGTTTCAACTTGAACCCTGCCACCAATGTGATGAACCCCCGCGCCGAAGCATTGCTGTCCTCTGGTATCGGCACGCGGCCCTCGCTTGGCTATCCGGGGGATAAATATGAAATGGGCCTTGAAGCCATAGAAGAAATCGAAGTGATGGCCGCCGAGCTTGCCGCCGAAGTATTCGATGCCACCTATGCCGAAATTCGGGTCCCGTCGGGCGCCATTGCCAATCTTTATGGCTTTATGGCCCTTACCAAACCTGGTGATACGATCATTGTGCCCCCCGCGACCGTGGGCGGACATGTGACCCATCACCTTGATGGCTGCGCGGGCCTCTATGGATTAGACATTCACGCAGCCCCGATCAATCCCGACGATTACACCATCGATCTTGATGGATTACGCGCACAGGCACAGCGTCTGCGCCCCAAGCTCATAACCATCGGCGGCAGCTTGAATTTGGTTCCCCATCCCGTCGCCGAAATCCGCAAAATAGCAGATGAGATCGGGGCAAAGGTGCTCTTTGATGCGGCCCATCAATGCGGGATCATTGCAGGGGGCGCTTGGGCAAACCCCCTCAATGAGGGGGCACATTTAATGACCATGAGCACCTATAAATCGCTTGGCGGACCCCCCTCTGGTCTCATCGTGACCAATGAAAAAGCCATCGCTGAAAAGCTTGATAGAATAGCGTTTCCCGGAATGACCGCCAATTTCGATGCGGCTAAATCCGCAGCCCTCGCCGTCAGCCTTTTGGACTGGCGCGACCATGGACGTGAATATGCAGCTAAGATGGTGTCGGTTGCGCAAACTTTGGCACAGGAATTATTGGCCCTTGGCTTGCCCGTTTTTGAAACCGCCCAAGGTCCCACACTCTCGCATCAATTCGCCCTTGATGCGACGTCGCTTGGGGGCGGACAAACCGCCTCAAAAACCCTAAGACACGCTGGCTTTCTTGCTTGTGGTATTGGGCTGCCCCTTCCTGCGCTTGCAAATGATATGAATGGTCTGCGTTTTGGCACTCCAGAACTTGTCAGATGGGGCATCACAGAAACCGACTGTGCCCGGCTTGCCGATTTGATTGCCAAAGCGCTCAAAAGCAACGCCCCCCAAAATTTGGCGGCCGAAACCGCTGAATGGCGCAGTCGTTTCAATAAATTGTGTTATATTTGCGAATAATTACCAAACAGCCCTTGGATTACACACTATTGTTATATAGTACATACTTTTAGTATGTTTTATGAGTAATGGTATGGTACGTTTACACCTTGGTGTTGCAGTGGTCTTTGTTTTGGCTGCCTGCGACAGATCTAATTCGTCCTCGGACGCAATAACAATTGATGATATTCCACTGACAGCATCTTTTTCTGCACCGCTGTCTTCGGATGGAACAATTTCCACCCCCTTGTCTGGTTGTTCTCAAACCGGGTGCTCTGGGTCCCTATCTGATCCGGATGGCAACGTCACAAGCTATAAAATCGGCATTGATCCAGATGGCTTGGATCAATTCATAGCCATTTCGGGAAAACAGCTGTCACCAACGGATCTTGAGGATATGCCCCCCAGCGGACAGGCCACATACGAAGGTCGCTATGATGTGCTTTTCATCGAAAACATCACAGCCAAAGAAACGTCAAAAAACATCTATCAATTGATCGGTGTCCAAGGAAGCCATACAGGCACCATCGCGCTGGATGCTGATTTCGAAAATGGCACATTAACCGGTCAAGACCAAGACCTCAGCATTGATGCCACACTCGAGGGCAATACTGTAACAGGCTCTGCCACGTATAAATCTGTTAAAGGTGACTTGGATGGGCATATCACATCCGACAACACCATCGGCGCCTTCCACGGGAACGATGCTGAAACTGTGTTTTCTGGTGGATTTATCGCCTATAAATGACCATGGCTGCGATCATACCCGTTTTCTTGGGGTGATCGCCACGCCGCCAGTGCCTCGGCGGGGGCTTCAAACACTTCGATCAACAGCGGGTAACATGCCGCCGCATCACTTGTGTGCTCGCTTGAACAATCCCCTCCGGGGCACGCTGACAACGCCCCAATCAGGTCGATTTCAGCAAAAAACTCCAGATAATCACCGGGGCGTACAGGGCTCGCTTTCATAAAATATTGCCCCGTATCACGGGTAAACCCAGTACACATGAAAACATTCAACACATCATGGATATGCGGCTCTGCCTCAGCAAGCGAACAGCCCAAGTGATCCGCCAAAGCCCGCGTTAAATTCGAATGACAACATTGGTGATAGTGCACATCTGACAACAAATTACCGGTATAGGGATCGCAGCGCGTGCCGATAACATCATGAACCGACCCGCCGAATGAATCCATACCATACCAATTCAACGTATCCTTAATAATCGTCGCCATAGGCCGCAAATACGGCAAGCTAGACCACATCCGTTCGCCTTCTGTTATATGTGTCCCATGTAATGCTCTTGTTTTTCCGGAATAAAATCGCTCGGATAAATTATGAGCGTTCCACAAATTCAAATCCCCAACCTGCGACCCCTCAACAGAGGAAATGCGGAAAAATTGCCCCGCTTTCACCTCGAAACACGCAGCCTCACGTGGGGCAGCATACACTTCGCTGATTTTAACCGCTTGACCGCGCGCCTGACGATAAAGACCCAAATCGACACTTGGCAAGGTTTCATTGGGGTAACAAATCACGGGCGCGACGGCGCGACGGGCCTCTGCATCCTTTGGCACTTCACACATCGTTACCTCCTACGATCCCTTACGCCCACAGACTTTCGGCAGGCCCTCTTTGTTGCAAAAGACTTCATATCCGCATGAAACGCAATTGTATTTTCGCGCGCCCTCTGTGTCCCCTGCTTTATCGCGACGCCACCGACAATGGCGCGTTTTGCGATTGCTAAAAACCGCCACCAAAACAAAAGCCAAAACAAGCCCAATTACGATATGCATCTCTCACCCGCCATAAAAAAGGGGCCGTAAAAGCCCCTCATTTTTTGTCTCGAAATATCCCGGGGGAATTGGCCAAAGGCCAAGGGGGCAGCGCCCCCACACCCTTAAACAGTGCGCTCGACCATCATTTTCTTGATCTCAGCAATCGCTTTGGCCGGGTTCAAACCCTTTGGACATGTCTTTGCACAGTTCATAATGGTGTGGCAGCGATATAACTTGAATGGATCTTCCAGCTCATCCAAACGCTCTCCTGTCGCTTCGTCCCGACTGTCGATGATCCAACGATACGCATGCAGCAATGCCGCTGGTCCTAGATACCGATCACCGTTCCACCAATAAGACGGACAAGATGTCGAACAGGATGCGCACATCACACATTCATACAACCCATCAAGCTTCTTGCGATCATCAATAGACTGCCTCCATTCCTTAGCAGGACGGTTGGTTTTGGTTTCCAACCACGGCATGATACTGGCGTGCTGCGCATAGAAATGCGTCAAATCAGGAATCAAATCGCGCACAACGGGCATATGCGGAAGGGGATAGATTTTCACATCGCCCTTTATTTCGTCCATGCCATAGATACAGGCCAATGTGTTGATGCCATCGATATTCATCGCACAGGATCCACAAATCCCTTCGCGGCACGACCGACGGAAGGTCAAGGTCGGATCAATCTCGTTCTTGATCTTGATCAGCGCGTCCAAAACCATGGGACCACAGGTGTCCATATCGACAAAATATGTATCAACCGTTGGGTTTTCACCGTCATCTGGTGACCAGCGATAGATCTGGAATTTCCGCAAATTTGTCGCGCCTGATGGCTTGGGCCATGTTTTGCCGGTTTTGATCCGGGAATTCTTAGGAAGCGTCAGTTGAACCATGGTGTTACCTGCGTGCCTTATCAGTGAAAAGTGACATTCGCCGACCCATTAGGGCCTTTTATCGCGAACGGAGTGGAAGTTTCGGGTAAAGTATCTACCCACGATGTATCTTTTTCGTATCCAAGCGCAATCAAATCATCGCCAAAATCTTTGGCATATTGCGCGCCCACGGACCGTGGCATTTCTCGCATCCATCGGGATGTCGATGTGGATTGGACATGCTGTGC
This sequence comes from Paracoccaceae bacterium, assembly GCA_024639125.1. GTDB lineage: Bacteria > Pseudomonadota > Alphaproteobacteria > Rhodobacterales > Rhodobacteraceae > JAHEJA01. The sequence goes on along the minus strand of JAHEJA010000008.1, from coordinate 20,455 downwards.
GACACGTGCATTTTTTTCGGCAGCGCCCCCAAAAAGGCTATTGTCCACAAAAGCCGCCCCTGCTTCTGCGGTGCGCAGGGCGTCTAATTTCCAAACGTTTAGCGCATTTTTGAAATGCTTTGCATCTGTGTCTTGGATCAGGTCTTCGTAATGAACGGTGATTTGATTGGGATGATCCGTTGGCCAAGCCCGCATTTCCGAAACGGTTTGTGCATGTTTGCCGGCCATTTCAAACAATAGCTTTTCATCATAAGACGCGATTGTGTTCAGCTTTTCCTGATAGGTCATCCCATCATATTCCGGCAAAGGCTGGTGCAAAAAGCGTTCCCCTTTGACACCGGCGTAATGATGATACTGACACCCAGATAACAACACATCGCGCGGATCACGGATCACATGGAAAAAGGCAGCGTCCTCTTGGTCCCAAATGGCATCGGGAAAATACCCGTTCCAATTCACCAAGAAAGCGGCGCCTACATTCGGAACCGCAGTGACTTGCCGTTCTGACCAAATCCCAATCCAAGGCATATCCCACGCCAAAGCCAAGGATTTGACGACATGTTTCATCCAAATCGTCCCCCCCTTGTGATGGGTCGCAAGGCACATCAAGCGCACCGATTTGGGTGCTGAGGTGCTTTTATGTGCCATGGCCTGTGTCATTTCGATCCTTACATTGACAACAATGCTGTGCCTTTATCGGCAAAGCATTGCACTGTGCTTGGGCGGTTTGCGATTTCTGATACCAAAGTGATCGTCTCAACGCTTGGTGTTGTGACCGTATCACGCGCAATAATAAAGACTTCGTTCATCGACGCATTGTCAATGATGCAGTCAGTCACCAAAGATGCGTTCAGTCCCGGAAACTGGCTTTGCACCGCTCCGTTGATCACACCCTTGGCTGCGTCGCGCGCAACATCCTCTGCGGCACCGGTTGCGGCTGTACAGCCCGCAACAAATACCAATCCAAAAATCGCACCCCATTTACCCATATTAAAACGTCCTTGCTTTCGGAGCGATGGTTTCAAGCGAAATACCGCCCTGTGCTTCTGTTGTCAGCGGATCCACAACAACCGGACGATACGATAGGTCAACAGAGTTGCCATCGACACGGCTGATTGTATGCACACGCCAGTTTTGATCGTCACGCGTTGTGAAATCTTCATGCGCATGTGCGCCGCGGCTTTCTTTGCGGGCTTCTGCACCGACGATTGTTGCCAAAGCGTTCGGCATCAAGTTCGTCAATTCCAACGTTTCCATCAAATCGCTGTTCCAAACAAGGCTACGATCCGTCACTTTTAGATCATTCACCTTGCCTGCGATATCCGTCATCTTTTCTTTGCCTTCGGACATTGTTTTGGACGTCCGGAACACAGCCGCATCTGCTTGCATTGTTTTTTGCATTTCAAGACGTAGCTCAGCCGTCGGCACGCTGCCTGTGGCATGACGCAAGCCATCAAAACGATCCATGGCTTTGTCCACCTCGACCATATTGGTTGACGGAACCGCCGTGGTGCGATCCACAACTTGACCGGCGCGGATTGCAGCAGCACGCCCGAACACAACGAGGTCAATCAAAGAGTTTGATCCCAAACGGTTCGCCCCATGCACAGAGGCACAGCCAGCTTCGCCAACAGCCATCAAGCCCGGGACAACCGCACTTGGATCGTCCTTGGTTGGGTTCAGAACTTCGCCCCAATAGTTGGTCGGAATGCCGCCCATGTTATAATGCACAGTTGGCAAGACCGGGATCGGTTCTTTGGTGACATCCACACCAGCAAAGATTTTCGCAGATTCAGAAATACCCGGCAAACGTTCAGCCAAGGCTTCTTTGGGCAAATGGCTTAGGTTTAGATGGATATGATCGCCACCGGCCCCAACACCGCGACCTTCGCGGATTTCCATGGTCATACAGCGCGACACATAATCGCGCGGCGCGAGGTCTTTGTAATGGGGCGCATAGCGTTCCATGAACCGCTCGCCTTCGGAGTTGGTCAGATACCCGCCTTCGCCGCGCGCACCTTCGGTGATCAGACAGCCAGAGCCGTAAATGCCCGTTGGGTGGAATTGAACGAATTCCATATCCTGCAATGGCAGACCCGCACGGGCCACCATGCCGCCACCATCCCCAGTACAGGTATGTGCCGAGGTCGCACTAAAGTACGCACGACCATACCCACCCGTTGCCAGAACGACCATTTTGGCATTAAAGATGTGCATCGTGCCGTCATCAAGTTTCCAACAGACAACGCCCGTACACACCCCATCCGTCATGATCAGATCAATGGCGAAATATTCGATATAGAATTCGGCATTGTTTTTCAGCGACTGACCATAAAGCGTGTGCAGGATCGCATGACCGGTGCGGTCTGCTGCTGCGCACGTCCGCTGAACCGCAGGACCTTCGCCGAATTCTGTTGTGTGACCGCCGAATGGACGCTGATAAATCTTGCCCTCTTCGGTACGGCTAAACGGAACGCCGTAGTGTTCTAATTCATAAACTGCCTTGGGTGCTTCGCGTGCAAGGTATTCCATTGCGTCCGTGTCGCCCAACCAGTCAGAGCCTTTGACCGTGTCGTACATGTGCCACTGCCAGTGATCGCGACCCATGTTTGACAAAGACGCCGCAATGCCGCCCTGTGCCGCAACTGTATGGGACCGTGTCGGGAACACTTTGGTGACGCAGGCTGTGCGTAGGCCCTGTTCAGCCATTCCCAAAGTTGCACGCAAACCAGCGCCGCCAGCCCCAACGACAACAACGTCGTAATCATGAGTTTCGTAAGTATAAGCTGCCATTGTTTTTGCCTCTTAGAGTGCCAATTTCGCGATTGCGAACAAGCCAGTCGCCATAGCGCCATACGCCAAGCATTTGACTAAAATGATTGTGATTTTTTGTGCCAACCCGTGAACATAGTCTTCGATCAAGACCTGCGCCCCTGATTGGAAATGCTCTAGACCAACCACAATGGTCAACGCCGCAACCAAAGCCGGGAAAGGCCGCGCATAATAGGCTGTGACGGTTTCATAGCTTTCACCCAGGACAGAGCCAAACGTGAATACGAAGAGCGGCACAAGAAACAAAAGCGCAACCGAGCTGACTTTCATCGCCCAGAAATGTGCGGTGCCTGATTTCGCGCTGCCCATACCAACGGCGCGCTTGCGGTCTGTTAAATAACGCATCTTTGGCCCCCTTATAGAACGATGACAGTCAAAGCTGTCAAAACAAAAGACCCGATAACCACGGTCCAACCCAGTTTGTACGCCGTCGGAATATCAAGCCCAACCGCATTGTCCCAAATCAAATGGCGGATGCCGCCAAGCGTGTGGTACCAAATCGCCCAGATGCTTCCGAGCATGATCAATTTGCCCAGCCAGGACGTCATGACACCATTCGCAAGGGCAAAATATGCGGGCGATGTTGCAGCGGACAAAAGCCACCATATGCAAAGCAACGCTCCGACGATCAATGCATTCCCGGTGATACGAACGAGAATGGACGTCATCGACGTCAATTGTGGACGATATATCGTCAAATGAGGAGACAGTGGGCGATTGCCACGGTTCACGTCAGCCATAAATCCAGCCTTTCGGTTCTTTGACGGTGCGCATTGGCACACCAAAGCTTGCGGTATTGAAAACCATTAGCTTGTTTTAACGACAAAAACAGCCCCGTGAATAGTGTTAGCGCAAACAATTTTATTTATTTATTTTTTGTGATCACGAAGCCAAAATGCGTGATCACAAAGCCTCATACCAAAGGATTAGCCCATGTAAGCATCAGGTTCTTTTGCGTTCTTGACGGAATTGGCGGGCGTATTTGCCCCCCTGCCTGTCACCAGATTCGGATCAAAACCTATCAAATTGTCCGCGCAGGTGATCTTCGAATTCTTGGCAAATGGTGATTTTTTGCGCATCCAGATCGTAATAGGCGTTTGCTTCGCCACAGCTTTCCAATGCCACGGGAATATCGATTGGAAATCTATAACGGTCATTCAACGCAGACACTTCGTCCTGTAAAAACGCGCTCATAAATCCGTCTGAGGACGCTTGGAAAACAAGTTTTCCTTGTAGGTCCCCCATTTCATCCAGCACAGGTCCCCAGCTGTCTTCTGCGATCACAAATTCTTCTTCACAGCTTAGGGCACGCTCGTCGGGCAACATCAGCTCTTGGGCAAGGTCATGTCTTGCGTCGACATTCGCCCCGTAAAACAGACAGATCAAATTGAAATACCGCTGTTCATCGGGTCCATGGGTATCCCAGAAAACCGGTTGTTCAACGTCAGAGGCTTCGGCGCTAAAGCCAAAGGCCGCGTCATAGGCCACGGCTTTGGCTGTTTCTTCGTCATACATACGATTGATCAATAACACCGATAAAACATCGGCTGCGTCTTCTTCTTGGCCAAAAATCGGCAGCTGTAATTGATCAATCACCGCATGGCCTAATTCGTGATACAAAACCGACGCAAGGTTTGCTGTGACAAAGTCATCCGCCCCCTCAGCGCATGCTGTTATTGCTGTTGAAAGAACAATTAAACCTGCGCCAAAGACCTTCATAACCCCTCACTTCGGGCAAAGCGCCCAATAATCCAAATCAAGTAATACCGCTGGATCATATTTGCCATCTGCGGTCTTTAAGTCAAAGCCTGATTTTGCCTTGCGCGCGACCAATCGTAACCGAAGTGCGCCAACACCGGGCGCATCTGTGTCCGCTTTGTCCAACACTTCGGACCACGCCGTGATTGTATCGCCAGAAAAACAAGGGTTCGCATGCGCGCCACCGTTCAGGCCAACAATCATTTGCGCATTGGCCAAACCGTTGAACGATAATGCCCGCGCCATGGAAATCACGTGTCCGCCATAGATCAATCGCTGCCCATCGGGGCGGAAAGTGGCATCAAAATGCACCTTGGCCGTGTTTTGCCACAGCCGCGTTGCCATCATATGTTCGGCTTCTTCGATAGTGACCCCATCGACGTGGTCAATTTTTTCACCCACCTCGTAATCCGCAAATCTATGCGGTTCACCGGCAAGGGTGAAATCGTAATTCGTAAAATCCAAGCCCTGCGGTATCGCCAAATCCGCAATATCCAAAACAGGTTTCAAATCGGGCACCTCTGTTGCCGGAGCGGGTGCATCCAAATTATTTTTACGCACCATAACCCAGCGCACATATTCCAAAACAACCTCGTCATGCTGGTTCATGCCACGGGTGCGCACATATACGACGCCGGTTTTGCCATTAGAATTCTGCTTTAGCCCGATCACTTCGGACGAAGATCGCACTGTGTCGCCGTCATAAACGGGTTTCAGCCAACGCCCCTCGGCATAGCCCAAATTGGCAACAGCGTTCAGCGATATGTCAGGCACGGTTTTACCAAACACCACATGAAACGCCGCCAGATCATCCAGCGGCGATTTGGGTAAACCACACCCGCGGGCAAATTCATCCGAAGAATATAACGCATGACGCGCAGGATAAAGCGCATGGTACAAAGCGCGCTCGCCTCCTGACACGGTACGCGGCACAGCGTGGTCTATCACTTGACCAATGCTGTAATCTTCGAAAAATCGCCCGGGGTTGGTTTTTACCATTATTGCTCTCCTAGTTTCATATCGGCGGAATAGTCGGCATGAACCTGCTTTGTGACGGCCTGCGCACAGCGCATTTTGCCGCTCGTAGGATCAAAGGCGTAGGACGGGCTACCATAAAGGTCCCATCCTTTGGCCAGAGCCAAGCTGACTTTGTGACAAAACTCTGATGTGTCTTCTTCTGTCAAAAGACGATAAAGCGTGTTCATATCTTACCCCGGAAACGGATTGACGCCCAAGGCCATGTGAACCGCAACAATCACCGCGAATACAACAACCGTAATCACCACGAACAACAGATCACGCCCCTTGTCCCCAGGTGCCGGCGCAACCCAAGTGGTTTGTTTGTTGATCAAGATCACGCTGAGAACGGCCCAGAACAGCATCCCACCAAATAGAATAATAGACGCCAAATCCCCGTTCACCAACAGGTGCGCCAAGGCCCAAAGTTTGACTGAACCAAGCATGGGATGACGCAAGCGACCGCGCAGACGACCTTTGGTATGTGCCATTGCAAAAACAGCAACAGCCACAACCATAAGCAAATTGTTGATGTGTACCAAAAAGGAGGGTGGAAACCAAACGTCGATCACCGGCGCTTGGCGATAGCCAATGATGATCAAGGCCAAACTCAGGACCAAAACCAGCGCAATCGCACCCTGCGCTTTGGTGCCTACACGCGCCCGTAAATTAGGGGCGATGCGCTTTAGCAAATGTGGCACGATCCACAAGATCATACCAAGAATTAACAGTGTCATAGATTACTCCGCATCTAATTCAGCAATAGCTTTGGCTTTGGCCAAGGCTTTCTTTGCCGTCTCAATATGCAGGTTTTCAACGATTTTGCCATCCACAACTGCGACCCCTTGGCCCAAAGCTTCACTTTCTTCAAAGGCGGCTATTTGGCGACGCGCCAAATCAAGCTCTGCCTGCGTTGGGGCAAAACATTCATTGCTCACCGCGACCTGTGCCGGATGGATCAGGGTTTTGCCATCATAGCCCAAATCGCGCCCTTGGTCGCATTCAAACCGCAGGCCATCGTCGTCTTTGAATTGATTATAGACCCCATCGATCGCAACCACCCCATGCGCACGCGCGGCCATAAGGATGGTTTGCAATGCCATTTGCATCGGCAACCGGTCCGCACGACCCCGACAATTAAGATCCTTGGCCAAGTCATTTGTCCCAGCCACAAAACCCGTCATCTGTGGGTGTGCTGCAATCTCTAATGCGTTCAAAATGCCCAATGGCGTTTCCATCATCGCCCAGATCGGCGTGTCATTTCCCAAGCGTTCCGCCACGGCTTGAACATCCGCCGCAGAGTTCACTTTGGGCACAAGGATCGCATCGGCGCCTGCGTCCTTGAGCGCCGCTATATCGCCTTCGCCCCATTCGGTATCCAAACCGTTGATGCGAATAATTTTAAAACGATTGCCATAACCGCCCTGCTCTAACGCTGCCGCCAATGTTGCGCGCGCGTCAATTTTGGCATCAGGGGTTACCGCGTCTTCGAGGTCAAAAATAATGGCATCCACAGGCAAACCACGTGCCTTGTCCAACGCACGATCCTTGGATCCTGGTATGTACAGCACTGAACGAAACGGGCGAGATGAGTGATCCATTATTTTTCTCCGCAATAATCTTGCGCCAAATTACACATTTACAAAAGAAAAGTTCAAGAGCAATTTCGCCGCAATGCAGCAATCCATTTAAATTAAGCCATTGCGATCCAAATCAACCGCACCCCAGTGACCACCAACAACGCATAGGTCAGCCCAAAAAAGAACCGATCAGAAATCAAATGATGCGCCTTGACGCCCAGCCAAACACCCAGAAAAGCAAAAGGCGACAAAAGCAAATCAACTTTCAGCGTTTCCAATGTGAACAACCCCAGAAAGCTATAAGGCACAGCTTTGACCAAGTTGATCATCCAAAAAATAAGAACTGTTGATGCTTGATATTCGGTTTTTGTTGGCTTTTTGGATAACAAATAAATCGCAGCTGGCGGACCACCCGCATGGCTAATAAAGCTGGTGAACCCCGCAACTGCACCGGCAACCACGCACATCCAATCAGGCAGGCTTGATTTTAGCGGCATCACAATCTTTAAATGCTGCAATGCTTGCCAAGCCACGAACAACAAGGCAATGATCCCGATCAATAGGCGGAAAACATCTGCATCCGTTCCCTTGTAAAGCCACGCCCCAAGCGCGATCCCGGGCAATCCCCCCACAATCATTAACCAAGATTCTTTGGGAAGCCATTTCCGCCAATATGGCTTAAGGCTTGAAATATCCATCAGCATCAAAAGCGGCAACATAATCCCAATCGCCAACCCCGGATCAATCACCGTTGCAAGAATCGCTCCGGACGCAAATGCCGCTCCGGACCCAAATCCCCCCTTTGACATGCCCGCAAAAACCACCGCAGGGGCTGCGATTGCAAAAAATCCAACATCCAGTAGCACAGCCGTTAATCCCTAAATTACCCTACGGTTTTACACATTTAGGGCGAATGTAAGCGACAGAACAAGCCAAGAGTTAAAATGCGCTGCATTGCAGCACACTTGCGTCACAAGAAATAAAGGATTAGGCAGTGCGCGAGTAAATCAAAGGACCGGAGAGATTTCCATGGCCAGAGCTAAAATTGCGCTGATCGGCGCAGGACAAATTGGTGGTACGCTTGCCCACCTTGCAGCTATCAAAGAATTGGGCGACGTCGTTATGTTTGACATCGCAGAAGGCACCCCACAAGGAAAGGCACTTGATATTGCCGAGTCCGGACCTTCCGAAGGGTTTGATGGGTCTTTCAAAGGTACCAACGACTATGCCGACATCGCAGGCGCAGACGTTTGCATCGTAACGGCGGGTGTTCCACGCAAGCCGGGCATGAGCCGTGACGATCTTTTGGGCATCAACCTAAAAGTCATGAAATCCGTTGGCGAAGGCATCGCAGCCCACGCACCAAACGCATTCGTTATCTGTATCACAAACCCGCTAGACGCAATGGTTTGGGCGCTTCGTGAATTTTCCGGCCTTCCCCATAACAAAGTCTGCGGCATGGCAGGCGTTCTAGATTCTGCACGTTTCCGTCATTTCTTGGCAGAAGAATTCAACGTCTCAATGCGTGACGTCACAGCATTCGTTTTGGGTGGTCACGGTGACACAATGGTTCCATTGGCGCGCTATTCCACAGTTGCCGGCATTCCTTTGCCTGATCTGGTTGACATGGGTTGGACGACACAGGATAAATTGGATGCGATCATCCAACGGACACGTGACGGCGGTGCAGAAATCGTTGGCTTGTTGAAAACAGGCTCTGCTTTCTATGCGCCTGCGACATCTGCGATTGAAATGGCCGAAGCCTACTTGCGCGATCAAAAGCGTCTTTTGCCATGTGCTGCGTATTGTGACGGCGATCTTGGCCTAAAAGACATGTATGTTGGCGTGCCAACAATCATCGGTGCAGGCGGAATCGAAAAGATCGTCAACATCAAGATGAACAAAGACGAACAAGCCATGTTCGACAAATCTGTTGATGCGGTCAAAGGCTTGGTTGAAGCCTGCAAAGCCATCGACAACAGCTTGGCATAAACCCAAGCCGTCTTAAAAATGAGACCCCGAAGCATATCCAAGCTTTGGGGTTTTTTTATTCAAAGATGCCTGATAAGGATCACGCACACCGTATCAGTCAGAGACGACGCGTCTTAGGGCGACAGCCCTCGACTCACTGCGAACACACACTCTATTCAAACAAAACTTAGTTCCTGTCATTTTTGTGATCACAGCCAGAAATCATGTGATCACAAAACCTGCAATTCATCTAAAAATTGCCACTTACCCTAAAAAATCATTTCCGATCAGCGTTGCTATAGATGTACACGCCACTAAACGAAGCAAAACGGGACCAATTTCATGAACATCCATGAATATCAGGCGAAGGCACTTCTTCGCACTTACGGCGCCCCTGTGTCTGATGGACGTATTGTCCTAAAGGCAGAGGATGCGAAAACCGCAGCAGGTGAACTTGACGGTCCACTTTGGGTGGTCAAAGCACAGATCCACGCAGGTGGTCGCGGCAAAGGAAGCTTTAAAGAAGCAGACGCTGGCGAAAAAGGCGGTGTCCGTCTAACGAAATCGGTCCAAGAAGCCGCAGAAGAAGCCAAAAAAATGCTAGGCCGCACGTTGGTCACGCACCAAACGGGTCCTGTAGGCAAGCAAGTCAACCGCGTCTACATCGAAGCCGGCTCTGGCATTGAACGCGAATTGTATCTTGCGCTTTTGGTTGATCGCCAAACTTCGCGTATTTCATTCGTTTGCTCCACCGAAGGCGGCATGGACATCGAAGAAGTGGCGGCAAACACCCCCGAGAAAATTCTTTCTTTCTCAGTTGACCCTGCCACAGGCTACCAAGCCTACCACGGGCGCCGCATCGCCTTTTCACTTGGTCTAGAAGGCAAGCAAGTGAAAGAATGCGTCAACTTAATGGGCATCCTTTACAAGGCATTCGTCGAAAAAGACATGGAAATGCTGGAAATCAACCCGTTGATCGTTGCCGAAGGTGGCAGCCTCAAGGTGTTGGATGCCAAACTAAGCTTTGATGGCAATGCCGTATACCGCCACCCAGACATCGCCGAATTGCGCGATACAACCGAAGAAGACCCCAAAGAGCTAGAAGCGTCGAAATATGACCTTAACTACATCGCTCTGGACGGTGAAATCGGCTGTATGGTGAATGGCGCGGGTTTGGCGATGGCCACGATGGACATCATCAAACTTTATGGCGCTGAGCCTGCGAACTTCTTGGATGTTGGCGGTGGCGCAACCAAAGAAAAAGTAACAGAAGCCTTCAAGATCATCACATCTGATCCGAACGTAAAAGGCATTCTTGTGAACATCTTCGGCGGCATCATGCGCTGTGATGTCATCGCAGAGGGTGTTGTTGCAGCCGTCAAAGAAGTTGGCCTTCAAGTCCCCCTTGTTGTCCGCCTAGAAGGCACAAACGTCGAACAAGGCAAAGAAATCATTAACACCTCTGGTCTTAACGTGATCGCTGCTGAAAACCTAAAAGACGGCGCCGAAAAAATCGTACAAGCGGTGAAAGGATAAAATCATGGCAGTTCTCATTAATGAAAACACCAAAGTCATCTGCCAAGGTTTCACAGGATCCCAGGGCACATTCCATTCCGAACAAGCCATTGCCTATGGCACGAAAATGGTTGGCGGTGTAACACCAGGCAAAGGCGGTCAATCGCACCTGAACCTGCCTGTGTTCAACTCTGTCCACGAGGCAAAACATGTCACAGAAGCAAACGCCTCTGTTATCTATGTACCGCCCCCCTTTGCAGCGGATTCAATCCTGGAAGCGATTGATGCCGAAATGGAATTGATCGTCTGCATCACAGAAGGCATCCCTGTGTTGGATATGATGCGCGTGAAACGTGCACTTGAAACATCAAAATCCACATTGATCGGTCCAAACTGCCCGGGCGTGATCACACCGGATGCATGCAAAATCGGCATCATGCCTGGTCACATTCACCGTCGTGGCACAGTCGGCGTTGTGTCTCGTTCTGGGACATTGACATACGAAGCTGTGAAACAAACCTCTGACGTTGGCTTGGGTCAATCTACATGCGTCGGTATCGGTGGGGATCCCATCAAAGGCACAGAACATATCGACGTGCTTGAATGGTTCTTGGCAGATGATGAAACACAAAGCATCATCATGATCGGCGAAATCGGCGGCAGCGCCGAAGAAGAAGCGGCGCAGTTCCTCAAAGACGAAGCAAAACGGGGCCGTAGCAAACCGGTCGCAGGCTTCATCGCAGGACGCACTGCTCCTCCGGGTCGTCGCATGGGTCATGCCGGTGCAATCGTCGCCGGTGGCAAAGGTGGCGCCGAAGATAAAATCGAAGCCATGCAATCCGCAGGCATCATCGTCGCCGACAGCCCAGCCGGCTTGGGCGAAGCGGTGCTAAAAGCCATCGGATAACACCCTAAACTGCAAAGCTCTGCCAATGGCGGGGCTTTGCTAAACCAGCGTCCCCATAGGGGACACACTTTGATAGAAACCCGTTTGGGACTCGAGACATGACAGAGCAATCTCCTAACGACCAATTCCACGCCTCTAGCTTTATGCAGGGACACAATTCGGAATATCTCGAACAACTCTATGCACAATACGCAAATGATCCGACTGCAGTGGATGCAGCTTGGGTGGATTTCTTTCGTGCATTAGGCGATGCAGAGCGTGACGTAAAAGCCGAAGCAACCGGACCATCATGGGCGCGTGCCGATTGGCCGCCAATGCCAACGGATGATCTGACAGCCGCCCTAACAGGCGAATGGCCCGCAGCCCCCGCCGAAACAAAAGAAGCTGGTAAAAAGATTGCGGCCAAAGCCGCTGAAAAAGGTATCGAAGTCAGTGACGAAGCGATCAAACGCGCCGTCCTAGACAGCATCCGCGCGTTGATGATCATCCGCGCCCACCGTATTCGCGGCCATTTGGTTGCTGATCTTGATCCATTGGGCATGCGCCAAAATGTAATTCATCCCGAGCTTGATCCAAAAACATATGGCTTCACCGAAGCCGATATGGATCGCCCGATATTCATCGACAACGTGCTTGGTTTGCAAATTGCCTCCATGCGCCAGATCCTAGAAATCGTAAAACGCACATATTGCGGCACGTTTGCATTGCAATACATGCACATCTCTGACCCAGAACAAGCAAGCTGGCTCAAAGAGCGTATCGAAGGATACGGCAAAGAAATCACCTTTACCCGCGAAGGCCGCAAAGCCATTTTGAACAAATTGGTCGAAGCCGAAGGGTTCGAAAAGTTCCTCCATGTGAAATACATGGGCACCAAACGGTTCGGTTTGGATGGCGGCGAAAGCCTGATCCCAGCGATGGAACAGATCATCAAACGCGGCGGCGCGCTTGGGGTCAAAGACATCGTGATCGGCATGCCCCACCGTGGTCGCTTGTCCGTTCTTGCAAACGTGATGAGCAAACCTTACCGCGCGATTTTTAACGAATTCCAAGGCGGCTCTTTCAAACCCGAAGACGTGGATGGATCGGGCGATGTGAAATATCACCTCGGCGCCTCTTCTGATCGGGATTTTGATGGCAACACGGTTCACTTGTCGCTGACCGCCAACCCCTCCCACCTCGAAGCGGTCAATCCGGTTGTTTTGGGCAAGGTCCGCGCCAAACAAGCGCAATTGAACGACGCAGATCGCACACAAGTCATGCCAATCTTGCTGCATGGTGATGCGGCTTTTGCTGGCCAAGGCGTGGTGGCAGAATGTTTTGGTCTCTCTGGACTGGTCGGTCACAAAACCGGCGGCACCATGCATATCGTTGTGAACAACCAAATCGGGTTTACCACAGCACCGCACTTTAGCCGCTCGTCCCCCTATCCAACCGATATCGCCTTGATGGTCGAAGCCCCTATTTTCCACGTGAATGGCGATGACCCGGAAGCCGTGGTTCATGCGGCCAGAGTCGCCACAGAGTTCCGTCAGAAATTCCACAAAGACGTCGTGCTTGATATTTTCTGCTATCGCCGCTTTGGACATAACGAGGGGGATGAACCGATGTTCACCAACCCGATTATGTACAACAAGATCAAACGCCAAAAAACCACCCTTGCGCTGTATACAGAACGTCTGGTGAAGGATGGCTTGATCCCAGAAGGCGAAATCGAAGACATGAAAGCCGCCTTTCAGGCCTATCTGAATGACGAATTCGAAGCCGGCAAAGACTATAAACCGAACAAAGCCGATTGGTTGGACGGTCGTTGGTCACACCTTAAACGTGACAAAGAAGATTATCAGCGCGGCCAGACAGCGATTTCGCCCGAAACGATGCAAGCTGTGGGCAAAGCCCTTAGCACCGCACCCGAGGGTTTTCCGATCCATAAAACGGTCGGACGTCTACTAGAGGCCAAAGCCGCCATGTTTGAAACAGGCACAGGGTTTGATTGGGCAACCGGCGAAGCGCTGGCCTTTGGATCGCTTTTGACCGAAGGCTTCCCTGTTCGGCTTTCTGGTCAAGACGCAACACGCGGCACATTTAGCCAACGGCATTCGGGCTTGGTCAACCAAGACACCGAAGAACGCTATTACCCGCTGAACAACATTCGCGCCGGTCAATCACAATACGAAGTGATCGATTCAATGCTGTCCGAATATGCGGTATTGGGCTTTGAATACGGCTATTCCCTGTCTGAACCAAACGCTTTGGTCATGTGGGAAGCCCAATTTGGCGACTTTGCAAACGGTGCGCAAATTATGTTCGACCAATTCATCAGCTCTGGTGAAAGCAAATGGTTGCGCATGTCTGGTTTGACGGTGCTTTTGCCGCATGGCTTCGAAGGTCAGGGACCAGAGCATTCCTCTGCACGCCTAGAGCGGTTCTTGCAAATGTGTGGTCAGGATAACTGGATCGTTGCAAACTGTACGACGCCTGCGAACTATTTCCACATTCTGCGCCGTCAAATCCATCGCAGTTTCCGTAAGCCATTGATTTTGATGACACCAAAGTCACTGCTGCGTCATAAAATGGCGATTTCGGATGCTGATGATTTCACAACAGGTTCCAGCTTTCACCGTGTGCTTTGGGATGATGCGCAAAAAGGACACTCGGACACGCAACTGGCAGCGGATGACAAAATCAAACGCGTCGTCATGTGTTCTGGCAAGGTCTATTATGACCTGCTCGAAGAGCGTGATGCCCGTGGAATTGATGATGTCTACCTGATGCGCTTTGAACAGTTCTATCCCTTCCCTGCGATTTCCGCGCTCAAGGAATTGGAACGCTTCCCACAAGCGGAAATGGTCTGGTGCCAAGAAGAGCCCAAAAACCAAGGAGCATGGACCTTTATGGAACCCAACCTGGAATGGGTGCTTGGCCGCATGAACGCAAAACACACACGCCCCGTCTATGCAGGCCGCGCCGCAAGCGCATCGCCTGCAACAGGATTGGCATCACAACACAAAGTACAACAAACAGCGTTGATCGACGAAGCGCTGACTATCAAAGGGAACTAACCCATGACCGAAGTACGCGTACCTACACTTGGCGAGTCTGTCACAGAGGCGACCGTTGCAACATGGTTCAAAAAGCCGGGCGATCCTGTCGCTGCCGATGAAATGCTCTGTGAGCTTGAAACAGACAAAGTCACCGTCGAAGTGCCAAGCCCATCCGCCGGCACCCTTGGCGAGATTGTCGCCGCAGAAGGCACCACAGTCGGTGTTGATGCCCTTTTGGCAATCATCTCAGCAGCCGGTGCCGCCGCCGCGCCATCTGCAAAAGCAGCCCCTACGGCAAAATCATCCGCAAGCGCCGTTGACGTCATGGTCCCCACATTGGGCGAATCCGTAAGCGAAGCAACAGTTGCAACATGGTTCAAAAAAGTGGGCGATACCGTCACTCAGGATGAAATGTTGTGCGAACTTGAAACAGACAAGGTTTCAGTCGAAGTACCGGCCCCAGCGTCCGGTGTGTTAACGGAAATCTTGGCCGCCGAAGGCAGCACAGTTGCAGCCGGTGCCAAATTGGCAAGTCTTGGGGGTGCAAGCGCCTCTGCCTCTGCCGCAACGGCGACGCCTGCTGCGGCCCCTGCTGCTGCGTCCACATCCGGCAAAGATGTCGAAGACGCCCCTGCTGCGAAAAAAGCAATGGCAGAAGCCGGCATTTCGCGCGATGCGGTGACCGGAACAGGCCGTGATGGTCGCGTTATGAAAGACGACGTTGCACGCGCGGTTGCCTCTGCGAACTCTGCGCCGCCTGCCCCTGTGGCAAGCGCCCCACGCGCACCAGTCTCTGCGGATGATGCATCCCGCGAAGAGCGCGTGAAAATGACCCGTTTGCGTCAAACAATCGCTAAGCGTTTGAAAGATAGCCAAAATACAGCTGCAATGCTAACAACATATAACGAAGTCGATATGACCGAAGTTATGGCATTGCGGAACGAATACAAAGATTTGTTCTTTAAAAAGCATGGTGTTCGGCTTGGCTTTATGTCGTTCTTTACCAAAGCATGCTGCCACGCATTGAACGAAGTCCCCGAAGTCAACGCCGAAATTGATGGCACCGACATCGTTTACAAAAACTTTGTTCACATGGGTGTTGCAGCGGGCACGCCAACTGGACTTGTTGTTCCGGTGATCCGTGATGCGAATAAAATGTCCTTTGCTGAAATCGAAAAAGCGATTGCCGAAAAAGGTCTGCGCGCCCGTGATGGCAAGCTGAGCATGGCAGAAATGCAAGGCGGCACATTCACCATTTCGAACGGTGGTGTTTATGGATCCTTGATGTCATCCCCGATCTTGAACCCCCCACAGTCCGGCATCCTAGGCATGCACAAAATCCAAGACCGCCCTATGGCGATCAATGGCCAAGTTGTGATCCGCCCGATGATGTATCTTGCTTTGTCCTATGATCACCGTATCGTAGACGGCAAAGGTGCGGTAACCTTCCTTGTGCGCGTAAAAGAAGCACTCGAAGACCCACGCCGTTTGTTGATGGATCTTTAATGTCACAGCTCAGCCATCTTAAGGCTGAGCAATCAAAGTATGCTTAGAATGACGCCTGAATTAACAGCTCTGTGCTTTGCGGCTCTTTTGCAAATTCTTCAAATCGCGCTTTATGCCGTTTTGGGAAACCTTCAGGTGGGCGTTGCCTATTCGCTCAAGCCACGCGATGAACCGCGTGTGCTGAGCGGCGTCGCAGGACGCGCACAACGCGCGATGAACAATCATTTCGAAAGCTTGCTTTTGTTTGCGATTGCTTGCCTTGTCATAGCGATCTCTGAAACATCTTCTGTTGCAACGGGCGTTGCAGCATGGACCTATGTGGCGGCGCGCGCGCTCTATGTTCCGGCCTATTGTTTTGGCTGGGTACCGTGGCGTTCCGTGTTTTGGAGCATCGGATTGGGCGCAATTACCATTTTGTTGATCGGTGGTCTGATATGACAAAAATACCGACCCCTTACCGACATATTACCGACGTGAAACAGACGTCGATTTTTACCAAAGGAGAGATCCAATGACAGCCTATGACGTAATCGTAATTGGTGGTGGACCCGGTGGCTATGTCGCCGCAATCCGCTGTGCGCAACTTGGGCTAAAAACGGCCTGTGTCGAAGGGCGCGACGCTTTGGGTGGGACATGCCTAAACGTTGGCTGCATCCCGTCCAAGGCGCTTTTGCATGCCTCTCATATGCTGCACGAAGCGGAACACAACTTTACCAAAATGGGTCTTATGGGCAAATCGCCGTCTGTGGATTGGAAACAGATGCAAGCCTATAAAGCCGACACCATTGATGGCAATACCAAGGGCATTGAATTTCTGTTCAAAAAGAACAAGATAGACTGGATCAAAGGCTGGGGTTCGATCCCAGCAGCAGGTCAAGTCAAAGTCGGCGAAACGGTCTATGATACCAAAAATATCATCATTGCGTCCGGCTCTGTTCCGTCCTCGCTACCTGGTATCGAAATCGACGAAGAGGTCGTTGTTACCTCTACTGGCGCATTGAGCTTGACCAAAATTCCCAAAAAGCTGGCTGTTATTGGCGCCGGCGTTATCGGACTAGAGCTTGGGTCCGTTTATGCCCGTCTTGGATCCGATGTGACTGTGATTGAATTTTTGGATAAAATCACCCCCGGCATGGATGCCGAAGTGCAAAAAACGTTCCAAAGAATCCTTGCAAAACAAGGCATTAAATTTGTCATGGGCGCCGCTGTTCAATCGGTTGATGCCAAGAAAACAAAAGCCACGGTCAATTACAAACTCCGCAAAGACGAGTCCGATCACAAGATGGAAGCAGACGTTGTCTTGGTTGCCACAGGCCGCAAACCCTTTACCGATGGGTTGGGACTTGAGGCGTTGGGCGTTGAAATGACACCACGCGGCCAAATCCAAACGAACGCACATTGGCAAACAAACGTCGCTGGCATTTACGCCATCGGTGACGCAATCCAAGGTCCGATGCTGGCCCACAAAGCCGAAGACGAAGGCATGGCCGCCGCCGAAGTTATCGCCGGAAAACATGGACATGTGAACTATGACGTCATTCCAGGTGTGATCTACACAAACCCCGAAGTCGGCAGCGTCGGTTTGACCGAAGAAGCCCTAAAAGAACAAGGGCGCGCGTATAAAGTCGGCAAATTCAGCTTTATGGGCAATGGTCGCGCCAAGGCAAATTTTGCGGCTGACGGTTTCGTCAAAATCCTAGCCGACAAAGACACTGACCGTATCTTGGGCGCGCATATCATTGGCCCTGCGGCGGGTGATTTGATCCACGAAATTTGTGTTGCAATGGAATTTGGTGCCTCAGCCCAAGACATTGCCCTGACGTGTCATGCGCATCCCACCTATTCCGAAGCGGTCCGAGAAGCCGCGCTCGCGTGCGGTGACGGAGCAATCCACGCATAAACAAAAGGGCGCCAGAAACGGCGCCCTTTTTTGTGTTTTTTGACAATGACTTACATCAAAAAGATATCAGCCACCTGGTCTGCATCTTCTTCGGCCAATTCATCGTCAGTCATCGGGATAAACAGGTCAGCCATTGGGTTGGCATCGATCAAGTCCTGAGAAGACACCCCCGTGAACGTCGCAGTGTCATCATCCCCAAAGGTCAGAACAGCATTGCCATCTTCGTTGTCGGACAATGACAGGCCAGAGACCAAATCATCAAAATCAACCAGTTCTTCCTCTTCGATATACAATGTTTCGTTTGCGGCATCGAAATCAGTGATCGTGATATGTGATGCTTTCTCAATTGAAACAAGACCAAGGACGAATTGATCGTTCCCATCGCCGCCTGTCAAAGTATGATCTGCACCTTTTGACAGATCAGCGCCAAGTATGTCATCCCCTGCACACCATCAAGCAACGAAGTATGCCGCAGCGCTACCAAAACGTCGTCGCCCGCTTCGCCATAGATTTCACTAGAGCCACGCGTTGATCCTAATAGATCATCGCCATCGCCGCCATAGATCACATTGCTTCCGCGGCCAGTGATAACTTCGTCGTCACCTGCCCCGGCATCAATCGTGTCATTCCCATTTGTCAACATGTCGCCATCAGCATCAACATAGGTGTCATCGATAAGGTCATCCCCGTTGGTTCCGTCCACGATCCCAACACTTGTTGGTTTTTCAGGTTCCATTCCTAGATCATCCAACGAGATCCCTTGAAGCGTTACAGTTTCATTATCATTAAAGTGTAAAACTGCATCGCCATCATCATTGGCGCTGATTGACATATCGTCTGGCAAATTTTGCAGATCAATGATCTGATCAAAGATCACCAACGTGTCTTGCTCCACGTTGAAATCTGTCAGTGTTGTTGATGCTTCTTTGGTCAGGGACGCATTGGTCAGATTAAAGACATCCAACCCTTTGCCTCCTGTTATGACATGATCGCCCCCTTTTGACAGATCGGCATTCAGAACATCACTGCCATCCCCACCATCCAGAACAGAGGAATGACGACCAGAGTAAATTACATCGTCCCCCGTTCCTCCGAAAAGATGGTTGTGACCTGTCATCCCATAAAGTTCGTCTTTTCCAGAATTGCCGTAAATCGTGTCATCACCTCTATACCCATAGATGGTATCACTTCCGCCACCACCAATGACCAAGTCATTGGTATCGCCAACCATTTCGCCATCTTTGTCGGCAAACATACGGTCAATTTTATCGGACATGTCTGTCCCGTTCACTTCGCCATTGGGTTCCAAAATCCCCAAAAGATCATTTGTGCTATGCCCCTCAAGCAATACAGTATCGCCTGTGGCAAGCGTCAACAGGGCCGTGCCGTTATCATTATCCGCAAGCATTGCCCCCTCTGGAAGCGCCCCCAGATCAATTGTCTGCTCATCGATGACCAAGCTATCAGACATCGGGTCGAAATCTTGGATGACAATATCAGACACTTTGGACGTCGCAGCATAGCGAAGGTCAAATGTATCCATTCCATCCCCGCCATTCAGGACGTGATCACCGCCTTTTTGCATGTCAGCAATCAAAAGATCGTTGCCGTCGCCCCCGCTAAGTGTCGACTGATGGCGGCCTGATCCAATAACGTCATTGCCGGCTTCACCGAATAGCTGATTGTTACCACGATCCCCATAAATGGAATCGTCACCATCGCCGCCAAAAACAGTGTCATTGCCGAAATAGGATTTCACGACATCGTTTCCATCACCGGCTTTCACGATGTCCGCATCATCACTTACCATTTCACCATCGACATCGCTATAGGACGCAAGGATCATATCATCCCCTGACGTGCCATCAACTTGGCCAATTACCCCCCCCCGTTCGCCGAGATAATCAACAAGGCTTATCGAGTGTGAAAATATCTCAAACTCTCCATCTTCGGGGTGAACGAAAAACACGTCGGGCTCTTCTTCGAACGTAATGTATCCTTTACTGTCGATGAGCGACCAGGTTAGCTTTTCTCCGTCGATCAAGATTGTATCTTCCGGGGAAAGATCGTCAATTTGAACTGACGATTTGGACACGCTCAAAGTATCAGCACCCGATCCCAAAGTGACACGCAGATAAGATTGATTATCGATAAGCTCGATAAAGTCGTTCCCATCGCCAAGATCAACAGTGTAGACATTTGCAAGCGTTTCACCGTCTTCATCTACATAGGCTGCATCAACATAGTCATCACCGCTTGTTCCGAAGATCTCGTAGTCTCGGAATCCCGCAAGAAGTTCGTCTCTGGGCACTCCTTCAAATGTGATAGTATCGTCATCACCAAAGGATAAAATAGCATTTCGATTTTCGTCTTGGCTTAGTGAAAGTCCAGAGGCGAGGTTAGTAAAATCTACCAACTGCCCGTC
>JAHEJA010000007.1:27024-55928 GCA_024639125.1 Paracoccaceae bacterium | reverse complement strand
CTTGACGCGGTCTGGGATTGGGCCTAACTGACAGACATTGAAGCGCGGGTATGGTGAAATGGTATCATGCGAGCTTCCCAAGCTTAAGGCGCGGGTTCGATTCCCGCTACCCGCTCCAATACTTCACCCAACAGACATCACAAAAAAGAAAAGCCGGAACAAAGTCCGGCCTCATCGTTCAAATTGTAAATCAGCTCTTAGGCAAGCTCAGCTGATACAGCGATCTTGTCAGACTTGTTAAACAAGCTTGCAAAGAAATGTCTGATTGCTTCTGCACGAAGCCGACGGGCGTTTTGTTCGATCTGGGCGTAGTCGATTTTTGTATACTCTGTGTTCATAATCTTATCCTCATGTAGCGGGATAAGAGCTAACACAGGATGCTATGATGCAAAACAAACAGTATGGAAATGCCGCTATGCGGCAACTGCATAGCCTGTCACCCGCGCTGTAGCCCCATAATCGCAATCAAAAATGCCGCCGCCACAACCAGTTTTGCCAGCACTATTCCAGTCGTCATTGCGCCGATCGGCACCACCGCCACACCAAACGCAGCAATCAAAAGCGAAACTTGCACGACCTTAACAACCAATTTGGCCAAAAGAGCGTCGTCGCTGGATTGTGGAAACTGTGGGTTCACTGACATGGTTTTCTCCTGCGAAATCTGATGCTTTAAAAAACCGCGCAATCATGTCACCAATACGGCATGCAAAAGCCCATGTTAAGAAAACATCATGACACGGCTCCAAACACTTGCATGACAGTGGGTTTCATGTAAAAGGGCGCATCTCTTCGCGAATTTAGTTTTTTCGCGCGGTCTCTCGTGGGCAAGTGCGAAGAGTAACCTTGCCCTATGAAACGCGCCAGACAAATGGAGCTCACATGCCACTATACGAGCATGTCTTTATCTCGCGTCAGGACTTGTCCAACACGCAAGCAGAAGGCCTCATCGAACATTTCTCAACAGTCCTCGCAGACAATGGCGGCAAAGTCATTGAAAACGAATACTGGGGCGTCAAAACGATGGCTTACAAAATCAACAAAAACCGCAAAGGTCACTATGCGTTCTTGCGCACAGATGCCCCTGCAACCGCGGTTCAAGAGATGGAGCGCCTCATGCGCCTTCATGACGATGTTATGCGCGTCTTGACCATCAAAGTTGATGAACACGCCGAAGGTCCTTCGGTACAAATGCAAAAACGTGATGACCGTGGCGAACGCCGCGAGCGCCGCGCATAAGCTGACGAAAGGATCTTAAATCATGGCTAATAAACCATTTTTCCGCCGTCGCAAAGTTTGCCCATTCTCAGGCGACAACGCACCTGCGATCGACTACAAAGATACGAAATTGCTTCAGCGCTACATCTCAGAGCGTGGTAAAATCGTGCCATCCCGTATCACTGCTGTTTCTGCCAAGAAACAACGTGAACTTGCTCGTGCTATCAAACGCGCGCGCTTCTTGGCACTTTTGCCATACGCTGTGAAATAAGGAGAATTTGAAATGCAAGTTATCCTACTAGAGCGTGTCGCGAAACTCGGCCAAATGGGCGACGTCGTCGATGTAAAACCAGGTTACGCGCGTAACTTTCTTTTGCCACAAGGCAAAGCGCAAACTGCGTCTCAAGCAAACATTTCTGCTTTCGAAGCACAAAAAGCGCAACTAGAAGCACGCAACCTTGAAACCAAAAAAGAAGCAGAAGATCTTGCGGCACGTCTAGACGGCCAACAGTTCATCGTGATTCGTTCCGCATCTGATGCCGGCGCGCTTTACGGCTCTGTTACGCCTCGCGACGCAGCAGAAGCTGCAACCGAAGCAGGTTTCTCAATCGATCGCAAACAAGTTTCAGTGATCGTTCCGATCAAAGAACTTGGTCTTCATGACATGGCCGTTCGACTTCACGCAGAAGTTTCAGCTACAATCACTATGAACGTTGCACGTTCGAAAGAAGAAGCTGAACTTCAAGCATCTGGCAAATCTATCCAAGAATTGGCAGCAGAAGAAGAAGCAGCAGCAGAATTCGAAATCGCTGAATTGTTCGACGATATCGGAAGCGCCGCTGACGAAGACGACTCTGATCAAAACTAAATTCAAATCTATTTTGGATTGAATAAAACGCCCCATGCCTTGCATCGGGGCGTTTTTTAATAGCCAGTGATAGCCAGTGCTTCACTTTTGCAAAAATACTCTCGCCGAAGGCGTTCCACCGCGAAATTTTGATCCCCAAATATCTAATAAAACGAAAACACACATTTTTCTTTCCGAAAATTTCAAAATGAGACCGCAAAATGAAATTTTCAGCCACATTTGGTATTTTTTCTGTTGCAACGCAGCATTTCTCGGTTGACCTCGGTTTTGAGCGCTCATAATGTGCACCGACACATTAAAGGAACCTTTGTCATGACGAATATCGTCGGTCTGGTGGAAAAGCTGCGCATGGGTCGGTAACGAACGCCATTTTGGTCCCCCATGCGCCCTCGAAACTTCGAGGGTTTTTTTATATGTACGCAAAATGAGATGTCAAAATACGGAGAGTCCCCATGACACGTCAAATGACCGGAGCGAAAATGATTGTTCAAGCCCTTATAGAACAGGGTGTGGACACAGTGTTCGGATACCCCGGCGGGGCCGTCCTTCCTATTTACGATGAAATTTTCCAGCAAAACGCAATC
Source organism: Paracoccaceae bacterium (assembly GCA_024639125.1). Taxonomy (GTDB): domain Bacteria; phylum Pseudomonadota; class Alphaproteobacteria; order Rhodobacterales; family Rhodobacteraceae; genus JAHEJA01. Next base: position 53,261 of record JAHEJA010000007.1, on the reverse strand, counting down.
AACCATATCCTTGTGCGTCATGAACAGGGGGCGGTTCACGCAGCCGAAGGTTATGCGCGCTCAACAGGTAAACCTGGTGTGGTTCTTGTGACCTCTGGCCCAGGTGCCACAAATGCGGTGACGGGTCTAACGGATGCGCTTTTGGATTCAATTCCTCTGGTTGTTTTAACCGGACAAGTTCCAACATTTATGATTGGGTCTGACGCCTTCCAAGAAGCCGACACCGTCGGGATCACCCGCCCCTGTACAAAACACAACTGGTTGGTCAAAGACACCGCAGAGCTGGCGGAAACCCTCCACGAAGCTTTCCATGTTGCCACTAGCGGTCGTCCCGGCCCTGTTTTGGTCGACATTCCCAAGGACGTACAATTTGCATCCGCTGCCTATACGGAAAAAAACAAAACCCACGTTGCGCATTATCAGCCACGTATCAAGGGCGACATTGATCAGATAACGAAACTGGTCGAAGCCATTGAAAAAGCCGAGCGCCCCGTATTTTATACAGGCGGCGGTGTCATCAACTCTGGCCCAGCGGCAAGCCAGTTGCTTCGGGAATTGGTCGGCGCGACGAATTTCCCGATCACCTCGACGTTGATGGGCCTAGGCGCCTACCCTGCATCAGGTGACAATTGGTTGGGGATGCTTGGGATGCATGGCCTCTATGAGGCCAACCTTGCGATGCATGGGTGTGACTTGATGATCAATATCGGTGCGCGCTTTGATGACCGTATCACGGGCCGATTGGATGCCTTTAGCCCCAAATCGAAAAAAGCCCATGTGGATATTGATCCGTCTTCTATCAATAAAGTTATCCGCGCAGATATTCCAATCATTGGTGACGTTGGTCATGTCTTGGAAGATATTCTAAAGGTTTGGAAAGCACGCGGTCGCAAATCAAACACGGCTGCTTTGGCCAAATGGTGGGCACAAATTAACGAATGGCGCGCGGTAAATTGCTTGAAATTCAAGCAAGAAGGCGCTGTTATTAAACCACAATATGCACTTGCGCGCCTAGAAGAGCTTACAAAGAATCGCAAAGACCGCTTTATCACAACCGAAGTGGGTCAGCACCAAATGTGGGCGGCGCAGTATCTTGGATTTGAAGCGCCAAACCAATGGATGACCTCTGGTGGTTTGGGCACGATGGGCTATGGCTTGCCTGCCTCAGTTGGTGTCCAAGTCGCCCATCCAGATGCATTGGTTATTAACGTCGCTGGTGAAGCCAGCTGGTTGATGAACATGCAAGAAATGGGAACAGCTGTCCAATATCGCTTGCCGGTGAAACAATTCATTCTGAACAATGAACGTCTTGGAATGGTGCGCCAATGGCAGCAACTGCTCCATGGAGAGCGGTATTCCCAAAGCTGGTCAGAGGCGCTTCCTGATTTTGTGAAATTGGCCGAAGCCTTTGGCGCAAAAGGCATTCTTTGTTCTGATCCAAACGATCTAGATGATGCGATCATGGAAATGCTGAACTATGACGGTCCTGTCATTTTTGATTGCTTGGTGGCCAAGCATGAAAATTGTTTCCCGATGATCCCATCGGGTGAACCACACAACAAAATGTTGTTGGGCGAAGCAAGCACCAAAGACGCCATTGGCGACACCGGTGCGGTTCTGGTGTAAGCGCACTTGCGCTTTCCCTGAAAACTTAGATTGAAAGGCTGAACACATGTCACCATTGAAAATCAAAAAAGGCTCGTCCAAACATTCGGCTTATGCGTTGCGGGCAAACTATGGCGAAACAATTGAAACCCATACTTTGGCTGTTTTGGTGGACAACGAAGCGGGCGTTTTAGCACGCGTTATCGGGTTGTTTTCCGGTCGGGGTTACAACATCGAAAGCTTGACAGTTGCCGAAGTGGATCACCAAGGCCACCTAAGCCGCATTACCATTGTCACAACTGGCACTCCGCAAGTCATTGAACAGATAAAAGCACAGTTGGGCCGCATTGTCCCAGTCCACGATGTGCATGATCTTACTGTTGAAGGCGGAACAGTTGAACGTGAATTGGCGTTGATCAAGGTTCAAAACACCGGCGAACAACGCGTCGAAGCACTACGCCTTGCGGATATTTTCCGCGCACATGTGGTCGATAGCACGCTGGATAGTTTTGTGTTTCAGATTACTGGTGACTCTGAAAAAGTCGATGCTTTCGCTGATCTTATGCGTCCGCTTGGCTTGGTTGAAATTGCGCGAACTGGCGTCGCTGCGTTATCCCGCGGCGTTTAGAACAAGGTGGCTCCGCCCTCTTGCGGAGCCCCACCCTAGGCCACAGCAAACCCTTTTGGGGCCGCCACAATTTTGCGAAACTCAATAACATTTCCAACAGGTTCAGGCTTGGCTTGATACACTGATGCTTTGGGGCAGCGCTCTGACAAAGATTGTGCAGCTGGAACCAAATTTTCAGCGATGTCCTTGTAATGTTTACCAGAAACCAAAACCAAATCATGCGCATACCGCAAGGTTTTGTCCTGCCGTAGTTCAAATTCGACTAAATCCCCAACAGTCACATCCGGTACATCCTGGACCTGTGCTAGATCCGGACGATAGAACGCAAGTTGCCCGTGGTCTTCGCACCAAATAACAGCTCTGTGCGTATCGGGGTCATTCCACAAAATTACACCCAACATGGTAAACATCCCTCAATTGTCCATACGTCAAGTGTGGGGCATTTTGATACAAACAGACATGTCTTTTCCTGAAACAAGGGCTTGCAATTTGTGTCGATAATTCGCAAGTTTGATGCAAGTTCGCGTCAAGTATGACGCCAATTAGCGTCACTTCTCGCGCAAGGGTGGAAAACTGCGCGTAAAGGTATAATATGTAACGTTAGATAAACCAATTTGGCGAATGGCAGGAAAATGCAAAATACAACGTCCGATTCGAAACGAAATATATCGCCTGCAGAATTGCGCGCCATGTTTGGGGAAAACCTAAAACTGTTGTGTACACGGGCTTCCTCTGTTTCGGCTTTATGTCGTGAACTTGGGATCAATCGCACGCAATTCAACCGATACCTCAGCGGAGAAAGCTTTCCACGTCCGGACGTTTTACACAAAATTTGCACCTATTTTAATGTAGACGCGCGTATTTTGCTTGAGCCAGCCCGAGATATCATCGCGCGCAAACCTGATCTTATGCTGCATCCAGAGCTACAGGATTTCATCAGCGCGTCGAATGTTGAAATTCCCGAAGACAAACTTCCAAGTGGGTTTTATAGATTTTCGCGTCCAAGTTTTTCAAATAACGAACAATTTTTGCAAGGGTTGGTCTATATTTATCGCAGCGACAACTATACTTTTATTCGTGGGCACGAAGCCAAAAATGCGCTTGAACAACAAGGGCTCTCCACGTCCCCAGGCACGCGGGAATTTCGCGGCTTTTTAATGGCCCAAGACGGGGGTGTCGCTGGGTTCATGTCACGCCGCGGCGCGCGCACATCGTCGTTTACGTTTTTGACAAGGGTTCCGTCATTTGAAAACAACTTTTGGGTCGGATACGTAAGCCGCACAGTCGGTGAATCCATCAGCGCAAAACTTGTGACGCGCATCGTTTTTGAACACCTCGGAAAAGATGTCCGTGAAATTATGTCAACTGCGCGCGCGGCAGGGCTGTGTAAACGATCCGATTTGGTTCCCTATCATCAAACACTCTTGCGTCCAGACGAGCCATTTCAATGATGTCGCAACCAAGTGATTTTGGACGCGTTTTGACAGACGGTTCCTAAAATTACGTGCAATCAAAGATCATCAACATTTTTGAAAGGTGATCTTACATGTCGAATCTCTCTGATTTGTCCTCTGTCAGGACCAGTGTCGACAAAGCCAATGGCTTGCCGAATGAACATTACATAGACCAAGCCGTTTATATGGAAGAACGCAACGCGGTATTGTTTACCCAATGGGCAGGCCTCGCTGTTGCTGCAGATGTTCCCGAAATTGGCGATGCTGTTCCAATTACCTTTATGGAAATGCCCCTGCTTTTGGTGCGTGATCGCGATAATCGGGTGCGTGTTTTCCAAAACACCTGTCGCCATCGTGGAATGATTTTAGTCGAAGAACCAAAGAAAATAGAAGGCGCCATTCGCTGTCCCTATCATAGTTGGTGTTATTCAACAGAGGGACGTTTGGTCAGCACTCCACATGTGGGCGGCGCAGGACACAACACCCACGAAGGCATTGATCGCGCCACACTTGGGCTAGTAGAAATCCGCAGCCATATTTGGCGTGATATTATCTGGATCAATGTTTCGGGCGATGCCCCCGACTTTGAAGTGGTGAACGCAGATGTGATTGCACGCTGGGCCGAATTTGATCAACCCTTGTTTCATGGCGGTGCGGATAGCAAATTCCAATTGTCGATCAAATCCAACTGGAAGCTCGCAGTCGAAAACTATTGTGAAAGCTACCACCTCCCTTGGGTTCATCCCGGGCTGAACAGCTATTCGCGCCTAGAGGACCACTATAACATCGAAGAAAAAGAACGCTATTCTGGTCAAGGCACCTTGGTGTATCGCCAACTTGCAAACAAAGATGGTGCATCCTTTCCAGATTTCGCAAATTTAGATCCCAAATGGGACACAGCGGCGGAATATATCGCGCTTTATCCGAATGTGCTTTTGGGTGTGCATCGCGATCACGCATTTGCAATCATTTTGGTGCCAGAAGGACCAGAAAAGACCGTTGAAAATATCCATCTTTATTATGCACAGCCAGAAATCGATAGCGATCTAAAGACGGAAAATACCAAGCTTTGGAAAGTTGTGTTTGAAGAGGACATCTTTGTCGTCGAAGGCATGCAGCGTGGACGTCATGCTGTGAACTTTGATGGGGGACGGTTTTCACCGGTAATGGATGGACCAACCCATAACTTCCATGATTGGGTCGCCATGAAAATGGATCATTTCCGCGCGCTAAAACAGGCCGCTGAATGAGCCAACTTGAAACAGATTTGCTTGCCGCACATGCGGCAGGCGACAAACCATCCTTGGTCGCGCTTTATTCAATGGCGTCGCATCAGGCCACCGATTTGGATGCCGCCTGTTTTTATGCGGTCTACGCATACATATTTGCCCTTGAAATTAATCATCCCAAACAAACTGAATTGTTCAACTTTCTCAAACAACATGGGCGCGAAGCCTAGTTCGAATTGACAAATCAGGGAAAACAAAGCACCAGAGGTATGGGCTGCTTGGTGCGTTTTTTATGTCTCACACTCTAACCACTCTGTTTCTTTTATGTGTCGGCGCTTGCGCAGGATATATCGCGCAGTTTCTGCATCTTCCGTTGCCTTGGATGCTTGGTTCGTTGATTGCCTGTGCGCTGATCGCGATCGCCCGCCCTATATCATTGCCCAAGGATTATGGCTTTCCGCATAAATTCAGATTGGTTTTTATTGCAATTGTCGGCTTGATGATTGGATCCCAAGTGACGTTGGACACAATTTTCACTGCCGCAGATCTCTGGCCAAGTTTGATTGGCATTTTGGTATTCGTCGTCTTGGCGCATGGGTATAACTACTGGGCGTTTACACGCATTGGCCACTATGATGCTCCGACTGCCTTTTATTCGGGGGCGCCGGGGGGATTGATGGAAAGCATTGCCTTTGGCGAAGCGCATGGGTGTGACATCAAAATTTTGACAATTCAGCAATTCTTACGTCTGATTGTTGTGATTATTCTGGTCCCTACCCTAATGTCGTTTTGGATTGGCCACCCTGTCGGAAGCGCATCTGGCCAAACATTTCAACATAGCGGTGAACCGTTTGGACCTTTTGATGCGGTTATTGCAGCCGGCGTTGGAGCCTTTGGGCTTTGGTTTGGGTCAAAACTATCATTGCCTGCAAAACAGCTTATGGGGCCGCTGATTGCCGCGGCATTTCTATCGGTTATTGGTCTTGTCACCATTGATTTGCCAGATTGGGCCTTGGCTAGTGCCCAAGTTGTCATTGGCGCAAGCTTGGGAAGCCGCTTTGCCGGACTGACACGATCCACACTGCAAAAGGCCATTGGCCTATCATTGATCAGCGTGTTTGGCATGATTACAATCGGCGCCGCACTTAGTGTTTTCCTTTATCACACCACAGGGCTTGAGTTGGATATGCTGCTTATCAGCTTTGCGCCGGGGGGTGTTACAGAAATGTCGCTGATCGCCCTAAGCGTAAATGCAAATTCCGCTTTGGTCAGCCTCCATCACTTGGTCCGGATTTCAGCCACAGTCGTTGGACTTAGTTATTTCGGGAAACGGCTAAAAACCAACCAATGACCTATTGCGCGGCTTTTTCCTCGAGCATCATCCATTCTTCTTCGGCATCAGAAAGCGCGTTGTGACGTTCAATTAACGCATCTGTCGCCTTTTGAAATTTCAACGGCTCTTGGGTGAACATATCAGGATCCGACAAGAATTGCTCTAGTTTGGCAATTTCCGCCTCAAGCCGTTCAATTATGGACGGTAACTTTTCTAAGCGGTGCTTTTCGGTAAATGAAAGACCGGCCTCTTTTTTGATATCTTGGGATTTATCGCTGTCTTTGGGCTTTTTGGTCTGAGCCTTTTCATCTGCCTCATCCACTTTGCGCTGTGCTTGATAATCGCTCCAGCCACCAGCATAGACAGTGGCTTTGCCGTTGCCCTCCATGGCAATTGTAGTAGAGGCTGTGCGATCCAGAAAATCACGATCGTGCGACACCAATAAAACTGTGCCGTCGTAATCCCCTAACAGTTCTTGCAAAAGGTCCAGTGTTTCAACATCCAAGTCATTGGTTGGTTCGTCCAAAACCAAAACATTGCTTTCACGCGCCATCAGCTTGGCGAGCAAAAGTCGCGCCTTTTCGCCCCCTGACAACGATCGAACCGGTGCGCGGGCTTGGGCTTCGTCAAATAGAAATTCCTTGAGATATCCAACAACGTGTTTTGGGTTGCCTCGGACCAAAATTTGATCGGCTTTCCCAGAAACCCGCATCTCCGGATCCCCTGTCAAGCTTTCCCATAATGTCATATTTGGATCAAGCTGGGCGCGGGCTTGGTCGAAAATAGCGACCTGAAGATTCGTGCCAAGCACAATTTGCCCGTGATCAGGTTGCATTTCCCCCATAAGCATTTTCAAAACAGTGGTTTTGCCAACACCATTTGGGCCAACAAATGCAACGCGATCACCACGGTTGATTTGAATTGAAAAATTGCTGACGATGGATTTTTCGCCAAACCCTTTGGAGACGTCAATCGCTTCAACGACCTTGCGTCCGGATTTTTGACCACTTTCAAGGTTCATCGCAGCCGCCCCTTGGCGACGAATTTGCGATGCGCGCTCTTGGCGTAGATCTTGAAGCGCGCGCACGCGGCCTTGGTTGCGTTTGCGACGCGCAGAAATACCTTCGACGGCCCAACGCGCTTCGGATTTGATCTTGCGATCCAATTTATGGCGCTGCATGTCTTCGTCTTCCCAGACTTTGTCGCGCCATGCTTCGAACCCATCAAAGCCGATATCTTGGCGGCGCACAGCACCCCGATCAATCCAAAGCGTTCCACGGGTCAAAGCATTCAAAAATGCACGGTCGTGGCTAATCAACAAAAAGCCAGCCTTGGTGGATTTCAATTCGGTTTCCAACCAGTGAATGGCTTGGATGTCCAAATGGTTTGTCGGTTCATCCAGTAACATCAACTCTGGCGCTTCTGCCATCAATTTGGCCAAAGCCGCACGGCGACGTTCGCCCCCAGAGGCTGTTGAGACAGCACGTGACGGATCGAACTTTAGCCCCTCGCCTGCGCGTTCAACGCGGTACATTTCGCCCGGCTCTAATTCAGACGAAGCAAAATCACCCAATGTCGCAAAGCCCTCCATTTGGGGGTCTTGTTCCATGTAGCCCACAGAGACACCCGGGGACACGATGCGATCCCCTTGGTCCGCTTCGACCAAGCCAGCCATCACCTTCATCAAGGTGGACTTGCCCGATCCATTGCGTCCGACAAAGGCAAGCCTATCCGATTGCTGGATCACAAGATCCAAGCCCGAAAACACAGGGTCCCCACCGAAAGTGAGCGAAATTTGATTCAATTGGAGTAAAGGAAATCTAGCCATACTGCGCAGCTATTGTGCCTGAGAAGAAAGGTCAAGTGAGAGCGCGCAACAAGCGTTTACGTGTTTCCGGAATTTGTGCAATTTCCACACCTGTAAACACATGCATCGTGTTCAATTCGGCATCAATGACTGCATGATCGCTTACCCAGCCCCCCATTAAAATATACGTGCGCAGCAAAGCAGGTATAGATTCTTGGCCACTGGTGCCTGGATTTGGTAGTGCCGAAAAATTAATGCGATGCGCTGCTTTGGGAATGGGTGCCCATTGCTTGGGAGCAAGATGGCGCGCGCGCAGGGTTTCAAAAGCAGTGATAAAGGGCGCTGGATCATTGCCCCGAAACGACGAACAGCCAAAGAGTAAAGCAATATCATTTTCATCAACAATGCGGGTCAACGCCCCCCAAGCGGTTCGAATGATGTCGCTTTCGTCTTGGTTAGCTTGATCAGGCGCAATGCAAAACCGACCAATTTCCAAAAGCGCGCCGCGATAGGTTGTCAAACGCTCTAACGCGTAAAACTGAGCGGCGTAGCTACGCTCTATTGTCTCTGCCGAAGGAAACAAAGCCATGCGAAAGCAGCTGACCAAAGTATTGCTTTGGATATGTTCAATCATAACATGTTGGGACACAGGATCAAAGGTATCCCTATCCAATCCACTCTTGTGGGACATCCCAAATGCTTTGAAGCGCAAGCTTTGGCATGTGATAATATCTTGATCTGTCTGCGCGATGCGCACGCGGTATTTGCTTTTTTCCAAAAGGATCATCGCCCTACCGACCCTACACCGCTTAGTTAAACAATGTCGCCGCGTTCATGCCACCGATTGAACGTAGCATCCGCTGAAGTACCGTCAGCTCATCCCCCGGCAGCTTGGTGTAGTTGGGATCAAGCGCGACGACGCGACCGTCTTCTAGGCCGTAACGCTCGACGCCTTTTAGGACATCACTTTGATCAAAGCGCAGCACAACGACTTCACGCGATACCGTTTTCGGGGCTGACATTGTAAAGTACCGCACACGCGAGCGGATGTAATACGCATTGCCTGATCCAACAGGCCCGACTTCGGATGGTGACCCGATTGCCTCTGTAATAGAAGAGCGCGTATCAACACCAACAATCAAAGAAGAAATGTCTTCTTGGCTGGGCACATAACCGTGGTTGCGGATTTGTGGGGAACAAGCTGACAAGGCAATAATACCAAGAATCGCAACTGTTTTCATAGAACTCTGTTTCATAATGATTCCCACACCCTCTTGTCCTGACACTCAATGCCCTTTAATTCGATTACACAAAGGATGCCCCAGCATCAAGAAAGGATCCCCAAAACGATGACACCTCAGTCAGAAACTTCGACGATTTTGCGCGTAGCAGATCTAAATGAACGTAAACCTCATCAGTTTGACTTTCCTCTGACAGAGCAACAATGTCACGCTATTTCCCAAGAATTGGATATTATTTCGCTTAAAAAGGCCCGCTTCAAAGGAAGCCTTAGCGCCAAAGGGAAACGCGACTGGCAACTTACTGCCGATTTGGGGGCGACAGTACAACAAGCCTGCGTCGTCACGCTGAAACCTGTGACCACACGAATCGATAGTCCGGTTTCCAGACGCTTTGTTCCAGAAGATCAAATTACCCAAACTGACGACGAAGACAGTGTAGAAATCGAGATAAATCCAGATGACACACTTGAACCTTTGGAACAGGAAATTGACCTTTTGGCGGTTTTCATCGAATCTCTGGCGCTTGAGCTGCCGATTTATCCCAAAGCCGAGGGCGCAAACCTAGAAGTGGCGTCCTTTACCGAACCGGGCCAAGCACCAATGACAGATGACGACGCCAAACCGTTTGCAGGGTTGGCATCTTTGCGGGATAAATTACAAAAAGGCCACTAATTTGCGGACTTGCCCCCTTGCACAATCCACAAATCACAGTATTTTCGCGCCTTCTTGAGAAATTAGGTTGTAATTCATAGGCGTTTGATTGTATTCGCCTCTGGTACACGAACGGAACCAAGGGCATAGCCCTTAAAGATTGAGGTTGAGACATGGCCGTCCAACAGAACAAAGTATCAAAATCACGTCGCAACAATCGTCGGGCACACGACTCATTGGTTGCAGCAAACCCGAACGAATGCTCAAACTGTGGCGAACTAAAGCGTCCCCACCATGTTTGTGCGTCTTGCGGCCACTACAGCGACCGTGAAGTCGTTGCCATGGTTGACGAGATCGATCTGGACGAAGACGCAGCATAAGCTTCTGAGCGCTCATGACCGCATCGACAAATCAGACGAATGTGGTGCCAGAGCGCACTGTTCTTAGCGTTGACGCTATGGGCGGAGATCATGGACCGGCGGCAATTGTCGCCGGTATTTCACGTTCCGTGAAAGCCAACCCTGATCTGTATTTTATTCTGCATGGCCCCCAAGAGCGGCTGTCAAAGCTGGTTGCCAAGCGCAAGCAGCTTGTTGGTCGTGTCGAGATACGGGATGCCAAAGATGTCGTTACAATGGACGACAAACCAAGCCACGTCGTGCGGCATGGCAAATCCACGTCGATGTGGTCTGCTTTAGAATCGGTCAAACAAGGGGAAGCCCAAGGCTGTGTGTCCTGCGGGAATACCGGTGCTTTGATGGCCCTTAGCGTCATGAGATTGCGAAAACTGCCCGGTGTGAACCGGCCTGCGATTGCGATCCTTTGGCCATCACGCAACCCCACCGGGTTCAATGTGATGCTTGATGTTGGCGCAGATATCAAAGCAGATGAACACGATTTATTGCAATATGCCCTCATGGGTGTGTCCTATGCCCGTAATGGCATGGGATTAGAGCGTCCTCGCGTTGGATTGCTGAATGTGGGTACAGAAGAACACAAAGGCCGCGCGGAACTAAAGCTTGCGCATGAATTAATCGCGGCTCAAGCTGACAATTCATCCTTTGAATTTGTTGGCTTCGTCGAAGGCGGCGATATTCCCGGAAATGCATGTGATGTCATTATCACCGACGGGTTTACTGGCAACATCGCGCTAAAGACAGGTGAAGGCACGGCAAGTTTGATTGGCGATCTGTTGAAAGAAGCCTTTAAATATTCGCCTCTGTCGCGTTTGGCATCCTTGCTTGCTGTCACATCCTTACAGCGCCTCAAAAAACGTATTGATCCGCGCCGCGTGAATGGTGGCGTGTTTTTGGGGTTGAACGGAACCGTTGTGAAATCGCATGGGTCCTCTGATGCCACTGGAATTTCCGCAGCGATCGGTTTAGCGGTTCAATTGGCACAGTCACAATTTACACAGAAAATAGCCGCACGGGTTGCATCCGTCACGCCGATGACGCAGGATGACTCTACTGGGGTGAAAGCGGATTAGCAGCATGACAATACGGGCCGTCGTAAAAGGCATTGGACACTATCTACCTGAACGTGTTGTTCCAAATTCTGAATTCGAAAAGATGATGGATACATCCGATGAATGGATCACATCACGCTCTGGTATTAAACAACGCCACTTTGCCGCAGAGGATGAATTCACCTCTGATTTAGCAATCAAAGCCGGAAAAATGGCGCTGAATGATGCGGGCCTAACGGCGAATGATTTGGATGCGATTATCGTCGCCACGTCCACCGCTGATCTAACATTTCCCTCTGCCGCTACAATGATCCAACATGGTTTGGGCATGACACGCGGCTTTGCCTACGACATTCAAGCCGTTTGTGCAGGTTTTGTTTTTGCCTTGGCCAATGCGAATGCCCAGATCATTTCAGGTCAGGCCAAGCGTGTTATGGTGATTGGGGCTGAAACATTTAGCCGCCTAATGGATTGGACAGACCGTGGAACCTGTGTGTTGTTCGGCGATGGCGCAGGGGCATTGATCCTTGAGGCAAGCGATGGAACTGGCACCAAAGAAGATCGCGGTATTCTATCGGTTGATTTGAATTCTGATGGGTCACATCGTGATATTCTGTATGTAGATGGCGGCGTATCAACGGCCACGACGGGATACCTGCGTATGGAAGGCAAAGAAGTCTTTCGCCACGCAGTTGAAAAGCTTGCCGCGACAGCGGAAACCGCAATGGCGCGGGCCAACATCACATCCCAAGATGTAGATTGGGTCGTTCCGCATCAAGCGAACATTCGGATCATCAAGGGCACTGCCAAAAAGATGGGTATTTCCGAAGATAACGTCGTGATCACTGTTCATAATCATGGAAACACGTCGGCTGCTTCAATTCCGCTTGCTCTGTCTGTGGCAAAGCAAGAAGGCAAAATAAAGCCTGGCCATTTGATCGTTACAGAAGCCATCGGCGGTGGTCTTGCTTGGGGCGCGGTTGTTCTACGCTGGTAGACAATAGTAACCAAATATTACAAAAATCTTTGAAACTTGCGTTTTTGCTCCTAAATTCAGGCTATAATCATTGACATAGAATTTTTTAAAACACTAAGATTATGAAAACAGGGGACTAAAATGACGGAAAAAACGCTCACCCGCATGGATCTAAGCGAAGCAGTCTTTAAACAAGTTGGACTATCGCGCAATGAATCAGCTGAATTGGTCGAGACTGTTCTAAATCACATCTCAGATGCGCTGGTTCAGGGCAACAATGTAAAAATCTCATCCTTTGGCACATTTAGCGTGCGCGACAAAAACGAACGCGTTGGACGCAACCCAAAAACTGGAGAAGAAGTTCCCATAACGCCACGCCGCGTCCTTACGTTTCGCCCATCTCATTTGATGAAAGAACGTGTCGCTGCAGGCAACAAAAAAGGCTAAGACAAAGCGAGTTCATGCAAAAGTCAGCAGATGCATTCCGCACAATCAGCGAAGTTGCCGAATGGCTTGATACGCCGACCCATGTGCTTAGGTTTTGGGAAAGCAAATTTTCCCAAATCAAGCCGGTAAAGCGCGCGGGTGGCCGCCGTTATTATCGCCCCAAAGATATGTTATTGATTGGCGGGATTAAACGCATTCTCCACGATGACGGCATGACAATCAAAGGCGCACAAAAATTGCTAAAAGAGCAAGGCATAAAACATGTTTCGTCTTTGTCACAACCATTAGCCGATGACATTGACCTTGATGATGGTCACATCGAAGACATGACCGCCCAAAGGACCGAAACACCGCCAGTGTCGAATGACGTGACCCAAAGTGCGTTATCAGACACGCCTGCCCCGAACCATGAGCCAAACGAACAGCCCACGGAACCAGCTGAACTCCAACCGCCAGAAGACATCCAAGAGCAGAGCCCCGAAAACGCCCCTGAGCCGGTCGAAAATATCGCTGACGTGATCCCTTTGCATGCAGAACCACTTGCCCCCGTTAAAGCCCGCCCAAGTCTTTTTAAAGAAGACGAAGGCCAACTAAATTTCTGGGCCGAGGATATCAAAGAAGACCCACCAACCGAAACATTTGCGTCCAACGCGCAAAGCGCCCTTCCTAAGGCAGAGTATCAAAGCCTCCTTGACTATCTGACGGCGCAGCCACTTTCGGCTTTGCAAAAGCAAAACATTGCACCCGTTATTATACAGATGCACGAATTCTTGGAAAAAAATGGCAAATAGACTAAGTTTTGCGCTTGCGACCGCGGCAAAAAACAGTAAGACACAGGTATACGTCGGGCTATAGCGCAGCCTGGTAGCGCGTCCGTCTGGGGGACGGAAGGTCGCAGGTTCAAGTCCTGCTAGCCCGACCAACAAAATCGCCCGTGTCCGCAAGGCCGGGCGATTTGTGTATCCACGGTGCCGATGCGCCGAAACGGGAGAAACTGATATGACAGGCGTATTGCCAAGCCAATCGATTAAGGCATTGATAAACCAAGGTGTTCTATCCGCGTCTCCTGACATTATCGACGCGCAAATTCAGCCAGCATCCCTTGATCTTCGGCTCGGGACCAAAGCATGGCGTGTGCGTGCATCCTTTTTAGCTGGCAAAGATCGCACTGTTCTGGACCGTTTATCTGAATTTGAAATGCATCAAGTCGACCTGACACAAGGTGCTGTCTTGGAAAAAGGGTGCGTCTACGTTGTTCCTTTGATGGAAACACTTGATTTAACGGATGACTTGCAAGCGGTCGCCAACGCCAAAAGTTCAACTGGGCGCTTGGATTTGCTGACCCGCGTCATTACGGATGGTGGAACCGAATTTGATCGGATCCCATCGGGGTACAAGGGACCGCTTTTCGCCGAAATATGCCCAAGGTCGTTTTCTGTTCTGGTCCGCCCAGGCATGCGTTTAAACCAAATTCGCTTTCGCCAAGGTCAAGCTGTTCTAAGCGATGCAGACCTAAGCGCCCTGCATCAAAGCGACACATTGGTTTCGGGAACCGCTGTCATTGACGAAGGATTGGGGTTCTCGGTCGATTTAAAACCTGCCACTGGAACCTTGGTGGGCTACCGCGCGAAACCGCATACGGGTGTGATCGATCTTGATCGCATTGGCGCTTATGATCCAGCCGAATTTTGGGAAGAATTGCATAGCTCAAACGGACAAATCATCCTTGATCCCGGTGCATTCTATATCCTTGTCAGCCAAGAAGCCGTCCATATCCCCCCTGCCTATGCTGCGGAAATGGCGCCATTTTTGGCAATGGTCGGCGAATTCCGCGTACATTACGCAGGCTTTTTTGATCCCGGCTTTGGTCACGCAGCAGCAGGCGGACACGGATCACGTGGCGTTCTAGAAGTGCGCTGCCACGAAGCACCCTTTGTTCTTGAACATGGACAAGTGGTCGGACGCTTGGTTTATGAACGGATGTTAGAACAGCCCGCCCAAATCTACGGCGCTGACATCGCCTCGAATTACCAAGGCCAAGGGCTTAAGTTGTCAAAACACTTCAAAAGCGTGTAAGACGCCGCGCAACTTTCATGGACTGATTTAAACGCTTTTTGCTGTTTTTGTCCCATGGCGATGGTGGCTGATCTTGGGTGTTTGCCTTGGGCGCATCCTGATTACGGCTTTGGTTTTTGCCATCAAAGACAGCATTGACACCTTTGTTGATCAACCGGTTCAACAGCGGGCGCAGTAGCAGTCGTAAAATCATGTTCAAATTCATGTTTATTCTCCTATAACCCAAGGTGTAGCGTATCAATTGGCTAAAATTATGGCGTTCTTTAATCGTCGTCTTCGAATAATTCTGGTTGATCTTCGTCATCATCTTGCCCAACCAGTTCTGCGCCGCTGGGGGGGGGCCGGCTATCCAAGAGCCCCGCAGACCGAAGCTCTTTTAGGCCCGGAAGATCACGCGCGCTTTCTAATCCGAAATGATCCAGAAATTCAGAAGTCACCACAAATGTCACAGGACGTCCGGGGGTCATCTTGCGACGTCCAAAACGGATCCATTCCATTTCCAACAATTGATCCACCGTCCCACGGGATACGCTAACGCCGCGGATTTCTTCGATTTCTGCGCGTGTAACGGGTTGGTGATAAGCAATGATCGCCAATGTTTCGATCGCGGCCCGGCTAAGTTTACGCGTTTCAACCGTTTCTTTTTGCATAAGAAAGCTCAGGTCACCTGCTGTGCGAAACGCCCATGCTTCGCCGATTTTGACCACACGCACGCCGCGACCTTCGTAGCGTTTTCGCAAGTAAGTCAGGGCTTCAGCGGCGTTGCAGCCATGCGGCATACGATCATTCAGCTCTTTTATTGTAACAGGTTCAGCCGATGCAAACAAAATGGCTTCGACCATGCGTTCTTGTTCCGCCATGGGCGGTGCTTCGAATAGGCTGGTTTTTTCCACGTGGTCAGACATGTCGTTATCGTCCATCATCCGAGCCTTCTTTTCTTCTTAGTTCGATGGGGGCAAAGGTGTCGCTTTGGCGCAATTCCACTTTGCCGGCTTTGACCAATTCCAACGACGCGGCAAATGTCGCCGCAGTTGCCGCACGCCTGCGCACCGGATCATTGGTCCATCCCAAAGGCAAATAGGCGGACAAAGACGTCCAGTCACCGGCAAACCCGATCAATCCACGCATAGATGCCAAAGCTTGTTCCATGGTGTAAACATTATCACGATCCATAACAAAGGGACGGAATTCATCACGGGTACGAATACGTGCGTAACCCTGCATCAAATCCAACAGGGTGGCATTATATTTGACCTTGCGCACGCGCTCCATTGTTTCGGGAATGCCTCTTGGGAAAAAATCGCGGCCTCGTTGATCGCGCGCCATTAGCTTGGCTGCGGCATCGCGCATGGCTTGTAATCGCTCTAGCTGAAACGCCAAATGCGCGGCTAGCTCTTCACCAGAGGGACCTTCGTCAGTTGGATCAGGGGGAAGCAAAAGCCGCGATTTCAAGAACGCAAGCCATGCCGCCATTACCAGATAATCCGCAGCCAATTCCAAACGCAACGCTTTGGCGCGTTCAACAAACGCAAGATATTGTTGCGCAAGATGCAAAATCGAAATGCGGCGGAGGTCTACTTTTTGTGTGCGCGATAGGCTTAGCAAAACATCCAATGGGCCTTCGAACCCATCAACGTCAATAATCAATGCCTCAGCCGCCAAACGATCAGCAACGGATTGCCCTTGATCAAAGTCTAATTGCGCCTCTGCCTCGCTCATGAAAGCCCCTGTTTATCGCCCAAGCAGCTTCGCAGACAATTCTTTTATGTCAAGTTCCGAAGGCCGCGTGGTGCTACGCAAGGACAAGGCACGTTCGGCCCGCTCATAGGCAAGTGGCGTCAGCTCTGGCACATGATCCGCAATCAACTGCATTTCGTCCATGACCCCATTGCAATGCAATGCAGCGTCACAGCCCGCGGTGACGGACGCAGATGCCCGCGTTTCAATGGATCCCGGAAGCGCCTGCATCGATAGATCATCGCTAAGTAAAAAACCACCAAAGCCGATGTCTTGGCGAATAGTGGCAATCATAACGTCAGAAATTGTCGCAGGCCGCGCATCAAAACAAGAAAATACAATATGTGCAGTCATCGCCATAGGCGCATCCGCAAACGCACGAAACGCTGCGAAATCTGTATTCATCAAGGTATCGCGGTCCAGATCAACTGTGGGCAGCGCCTTGTGGCTGTCAATTTGGGCAAGCCCATGTCCGGGCATATGTTTCACCACTGGCACGACACCCGCATCAAGATGCCCTTGCACTGCGGCGCGGCCCATGGTGACAACAGTGTCCAAATCGCGGCCCAAACATCTGTTTTGAAGAAACGGATGCGTGTCCGCCCGCGCAATATCCAAACAAGGCGCGCAATTCACATCTATTCCATAAGACAAAAGCTCTTGGGAGATCAGATAGTAACGATCGTAAATAGCCTCGGCGTTGCCCTGCTCTGCGTGATCTAACGGGGCGGGCCATTCTGTTGCCAAAGGTGCGCGCAGCCGTTGCACACGACCGCCTTCTTGATCGATCAATATGGGCACATTCCATCCCACTGCATCACGCAAATCGGCACATAGCGCCCTAAGCTGATCCGATGTTTCAACATTACGTGCAAACAAAATGAACCCCAAAGGGTTCACTTGTGCAAAAAATACACGCTCTTGCGGTAACAGTTTTGGCCCATGGCAGCCAAAGACAATTGCGCGAAGGTGACGCGGTAGCATTAGCGCGTTAATACTGGAATACAGTCTTGGCGACCAGCTGTGAGCGTCGCACAGAACCTACGCGCATCATCCAAATCGGCAAACCCAGCCGCGCGAAGGCGATAAAACACCCGTCCGCCACTGGTTGCTTTTTGAATAACGCGGGGGCGGTCATTCATAAATACCGAAAACTTGGCGCTCATACGTTGCCATTGATCCCGCGCGATTTCTTGGCTGTCAAAAGCGCCAAGCTGCACCAAAGCCGTTCCGGGCGCGAGATTATCAACAGACAGTTCACTCACCGATGCGGTGTTTACCCGTTGCGAAACTGCAACGGGTGCTTGTTGAATTTGCGCAGGGCGGGCGCGTGGACGCAAGACCGCTTCGACAGCTGACGGTGCGGATGCCGTGGTATCAAGTGCCTGTTGCAAGGCCAATTCAACGCCTGAGGCTTTGACCTTAACGGTTTTGGGACCGGGGTGTTGTGATGACAAAGGTTCGGCATCAGCAATGATCTGATCTGCTAAATCTTGAATACTAAGAGCTGTCCCACCGCCAAGCGCAACAGTTGCGTCAGCGTCATTTGTCTGCTCAGAAGAAAGCAACAAGCGGCGCGGCAAATCGTTTTCAGATAGCGCAACCGAGCTAGGGGCCAGAACCACTTGATCTGGGCGTTCACTTGCCGTTTCCGCCGCCACTTGGGTCACGGTAAGACCTTGATTTTCGGCCGAAATTCCGCCCGGATTTTCAGGTGCGACACGCATAGGGCCGGCAACAGCTTGGACCACGGGGATCCCTGTTACATCGCGAACGACCAATTTGTACGCCCAAAATGATAGGCCACCAATCAGGGCAAGGCTTAGTAAACCGCCCGCCCACATTGTGACTTTACCCATATTGAAATTTGCGCCCGAAGGGAGTGCCCCTTGGGTGTAATACTGCTCTGCCATGTTGCCCTCATTACAGGAGCCAAGCTCCTATTTTGCTGCCTCACCCTGCAGAGCTGCTATTTTTTATCGCATTTCTTCTGCAGGAGTTACGCCCAAGATACCAAGTCCTGCGGAAATAACAACAGAAACGGCACGTGCAAGTGCAATTTTGCTTTGGGATGTGGCGGCATCGTCCTCTTGGATAAAGCGCAAAGACACAACATCGTTGCCTTTGTTCCAAAGTCCGTGGAAATCTGACGCTAATTCATACAGATAAAACGCAACGCGGTGTGGTTCATTGGTGCGCGCTGCTGTTTCGACCAAACGCGGCCATTCCGCCAATTTACGCGCAACGCCAATTTCTGCGTCATGGTCCAATTTTCCGAAATCCGCCGCGACAAGATCCACATCAGAAACAGAGATGCCTGCCTCTTTGGCTTTTCGTAGAACCGAATTCACCCGCGCATTTGCATATTGCACGTAAAACACAGGGTTTTCGCGGCTTTGCTCAAGAACTTTATCAAAGTCAAAATCCAGGTTTGCGTCGTTTTTACGCGTCAACATAACAAACCGTGTGACATCTGGGCCAACTTGATCGACCACATCGCGCAGGGTCACAAATGTCCCTGCCCGTTTTGACATCTTGAAGGGTTCGCCATTTTTGAACAGTTTTACCAATTGGGTCAATTTGATATCAAGCGGCGTTTTACCATCAGAAAGCGCCGAAACCGCGGCCTTCATCCGTTTGACATAGCCACCGTGATCCGCGCCAAAGACATCAATCAATTGATCATAGCCGCGCTCGACCTTGTCATAGTGATACGCAATATCGGGTGCGAAATACGTCCATGAGCCGTCGGATTTTTTCACCGGACGATCCACATCATCGCCATGCTCTGTGGATTTAAACAACGTCTGTTCCCGCGGTTCCCAGTCTTCTGGTTTTTTACCTTTGGGTGGCTCTAGCACGCCCTCATAGATCAGACCTTTGTCATCAAGTGCCTTGATCGCGGATTCAATTAAACCCGTACCATACAAGGCTTTTTCGCTAAAGAAATTGTCCATCTTGACGCCAAGCTGTGCAAGATCTTCACGGATCAGGTCCATCATTGCTTCGGTTGCGAATTCGCGAATATTCGCAAGCCAGACATCTTCGCCTTGTCCGACATAGGCATCGCCGACTTGGTCCTTAAGAGCCTGACCAACCGGGATCAAATAGTCCCCAGGATAGGTTCCATCTTCAAAGGCAACACTCTGACCATGCGCTTCGAGATAACGCAGATAAACCGACCGCGCCAATACATCGACCTGTGCGCCGCCATCGTTGATGTAATATTCCCGTGTCACGTCATAGCCTGCATAAGACAAAAGACTAGCCAAGGCATCGCCAAAAACGGCGCCCCGTGTGTGCCCGACATGCAAAGGACCCGTTGGGTTCGCAGACACATATTCCACGTTTACACGCAACCCTGCACCCAAGCTGCCGCGGCCAAATTCTGTCCCTTGGTCCAGAACTGATTTGACCAACCCCTGCCAGAGGCTAGGCGCAAGGCGCATATTCAAAAAGCCTGGGCCCGCAACTTCGGCGACTGTGACACGATCATCCTGTGCCAGCAACGCAGCCAAGGTATCCGCAATATCACGTGGCTTTTTTTGCGACGGCTTTGCCAAAACCATTGCCGCGTTCGTCGCCATGTCACCATGCAAAGGGTCACGCGGCGGTTCAACAGTTACGTTGGCATAATCCAACCCAGCAGGTAAATCACCGCGTGCAACCATTGCCTCTAAAGAGGCAATCACCAACGTCCGCATTTCAGCAAATAAGTTCATTTTCAGGCTTCCTTTGTTCTGGTGGCGGTTTATCACGCGCCACCACAACGTCAATCCGTAGCAGTTGTTTTTGCGACGACTTCACTTGGTTTTGGTGAAAAATGGATGAATTTTTCGCCATTTGCGATTTTTACAGACGCGGCATCGCTTGGAATACGCAAAGAACCGTTTTCTGATATGATTGCGATAATAATCCCATCGGGGCGGTTTTCACGCCACATCTCTAATGTGAATTCCTCACTGATCGTCGTTGTACGGAATTCCCAATCTTTGCGAATTTTGCCAAGCAATGACGTATAGCTTTCGTTTGCTACAAACGTCCGCCCCCCAAGTGCCGAGGACAATTCATACCGCGCAGCACCTGTTTGTTCGCGTGCGACTTGGAACACATTGTTACGCCCAAATTCAGGTCCCAAATCAGTGGTCACCAAAGTGTTATATGCATCATTGTCAGAAACCGCCAAAAGCGTTTCGAAATTATGCAGCTCGATATTGTGTTCTGCAGCTTCTGACAAAATGTCACCAAAGAAAATAGGCAAGCTCGCTTCGCGGGCCTGTCTTAGATTGCGAAAATTAGTGTCGCTGATCAAAACGGGAACGTCATGTTTTGCAATGGCTTGGGCGAATTGCGTCCCCCAGCTTGTTCCCCCAACAATCAAGATCCCTGGTTTGGAAAATCCACTCAGTCCAAGCATTCGTGCAACTGGTTTTAGCGTGAATCCATGTAACACAACTGTGGTCGCGACAAGAACAAAAGCCAATGGTCCAATCAGTTTCCCATCTTCAACCCCAAGCTCGGCCAAGCGTTCCCCAAACAGACCAGCAACCGCAACCAACACCACGCCACGCGGACCTGTGGATGCAATCAAAGACCGCTCAGCCCAAGGAAGCCCTGTGCCAATCAACGACACAAAGACCGTCAAAGGCCGCGCAATTAAAATCACTGCGGCGACAAACAAAATCGCGCGCGCGTCCAATTGCGCCAAAGTTGCGAAATCCATCGATGCCGCCAAAAGAATGAACACACCCGACACGAGCAGCACAGTTGCGTGTTCTTTGAAACGTCTCAGTTCTTCGTAAGAAGGCAAGTTTGAATTGGCGATCACAATGCCCATAATGGTCACAGCCATCAATCCGCTTTCGTGCAAAACATTGTTGGATACTGCAAAAATGGCAATTAAAACAACAAACAACAAGGGGACTTTGATGAATTCAGGAACCCAGCCTTGGCGGAATGAATGCACCAATGCGGCACCGGCAATAGCGCCCAGCAAAATGGATACGACCAAGCCCGTAAAAAGGATGCTCATTGCATGATCCAGCGTCGCTGTTTGGTTCATGACCAACACAACCTCAAAGGCAAGCACAGCCGCCAAAGCCCCGATAGGATCGTTAATGATGGCTTCCCATTGCAACAAGGCTGCGGGTCGGCGCGATAGCTTGGCTTGACGTAGCAAAGGTGCAATCACCGTAGGCCCCGTCACAATCATGATACCCCCAAAAACAGTAGAAGATTCCCAAGACAACCCTGCCCCAAACCGCAACGCCAAAGTTGACATCAGCCAGCCCAAAGGCGCGCCAATAATGACCAATCTCAATACGCCCTTGCTGGCATCCTTGAGACTATGAAAATTAAGGGTTAGACCGCCCTCAAAGAGGATAACCGCCACGGCAATGGCAATGATTGGCCCGGTAATCGCCCCCAAATCTTGGGAGGGGTTCAAAATGCCAAAGACAGGCCCAACCAAAATACCCGCAACAAGCATCAACACAATCGCTGGAATATTCATGCGCCATGCGAGCCATTGCGCGCCAACCCCTAAAACCCCGATACCAGCCATTGCTGTTACCAGATCTACACCGCCCTGTTCTACTGACATCCCCTACCCCTTTTACGACTAACTTTGTTCGATTAATGATTGATATTGCTGCAACGCAAATCGATCAGTCATGCCTGCTATATAGTCAGATACAATCCGTGCAAGCATAGTTTCATTTGTCGCCTCTGCTACGTCTTTGCGCCACTGCTTGGGCAACAAGTCTGTGCGCTGCATATACAATGGAAACAAAGATTTCACCGCATGTGTGACTTCTTTGCGCACAATGACCACGCTTGGCGCACGATACATGCGATAAAACAAAAATTCACGAATAGTTTTCAAATCACGCCAAAGCTCTGGTGAAAATTGCACCAATGCCCGTCCTGCCATACGGACGTCTTCGACAGATTGTGGATCGACTTCGGCAATGATGGATTGGCTGACCCGCAACACATCCTCGACCAAAATTCCAAAAAACCGCCGCAACGCTTCGTGCCGCCGACGATAGTAATTCAGACCGGGATAGATTTTATCCACCTCGGCAAAGCAATCTTTTAGGATCGGCAATTCCGCGACTTCGTCAGTGGAAAACAATTCTGCACGCAAGCCATCGTGAATGTCATGGTGGTTATACGCAATGTCATCCGCCAATGCCGCAACTTGGGCTTCGCAGCTTGCATAGGTGTGCAATTCCAAATCATGCTTTTTGTTATAATCCGCCAAAGCATAAGGCAATTCCCCGACCACAGGGCCGTTATGTTTTGCAATAGCCTCAAGGCTTTCCCATGTTAAGTTCAATCCGTCAAAATCGGCATAATGACGTTCAAGCGACGTGACAATTTTCACGGCTTGGGCATTGTGATCAAATCCCCCATAGGACGCCATCAATTCATTTAGGGCGTCTTCCCCGGTATGACCAAAAGGTGTATGGCCAAGATCATGCGCCAATGCGACCGCTTCGGTCAGTTCGGAATTCACGCCAAGCACCCCTGCGATCGTGCGCGCCACTTGGGCAACTTCGATAGAATGGGTGAGCCGGGTGCGGAAATAATCCCCTTCGTGTTCCACAAAAACTTGGGTCTTGTGCTTTAATCGGCGAAACGCACTGCAATGAATGATGCGGTCACGATCACGTTGAAAACATGACCGAAACGCGCTTTCGGTTTCGGAAAACAATCGACCCCGACTATTTTCGGGACGTGTTGCAAATTTCGCCTGCATTTTCACATGCCTTTCTTGTTCTTATCTGCCTAACATCATATATTGCAGAAAAGTAAACGTGTTAACAGTCTGGAGCGACCAAATGCACCTTCCTCCCAAAGTTACCTCACGCGCCTTTGAACGTTTGGCGGAAATCGGGGCAGCGGACAACGGCCAAGCGCTTCGCATCGCTGTAGAAGGCGGCGGCTGTTCTGGGTTTCAATATGAAATCAAATTGGACACACCTGATGAGGGGGATTTGATCTTGGAAGGTAACGGTCAAAAGGTTTTGATCGACACGGCCTCGTTGCCATTCTTGGAAAACGCTGAAATTGATTTCAGCCAAGAGCTTATCGGAGCGCGCTTTGTGGTGAATAACCCCAATGCATCAAGCTCTTGTGGCTGCGGAACCAGTTTTTCCATGTAATACGACCTGCGGCGGTTTGTTTTTGAAAATATAAAGGCTGACCGACAGGATCAGCGCAAGGACGATCAAAAATTCATAGGGACTTGGCGTTTGTTCAAAATAGAACGTATCAATTAAAATTGCCCAAACAAATTGTAAATTTAAAAACAAACCAAACCCTGCTACGGGTAACGATCTTAGGGTATGCGTTGTCAATAACCGAACGGAAATCAACAAAACAATGTAGACCACAAAAATTGGAAGGATGCTTCCTTGAATAGCCACGAGTGGTTCTGGCGCAATGACAAAGGGAACGATGGCGGTGCACAGTGCCGGATAAAACACCAAAGAAATCGTCGCATTTTCGCGAAGCTGAATATAGCGCGCCGCCTGCATTGTGATCACGGAAAACACCACGCCGACCAAAGTAAAGAACAACCCGATATCTAATTCGTGGTCCCAAACCAAATACCCAAATATGACCGAGCCGCTGCCTAAAAAGATGGCAACCCACCCCCATTTGCTGAGTTTATCTTGGAACATGACGGTGGACAGCACCCCTGCTAATAATGGCATCAAAGAATTCAGGGTGACAAACTCTGTCAAGCTTACGGTTTGCAAGGCCTGATAATAGAACCCCAACGCACACAGCGCGGTAATACTTCGAAAGACCATCATTTTGGGGCATGACGTGCGCAGGGTCGCACCATTTTTTGCAAGCTTTACAAAACAAACGCACACGACGGCCATGGCGAGATGACTAATCGAATGGACTTCTGCCCAAGGCAGTGCTTGGGACAACTGCATAGACAGCGCATCCATCCAAGTCGCCAATAGGCTAATGATAGATACCAATATCAATCCAAATAATCCAAAATGCGTTTGTTGCATATAACACCAGCTCAAAAAGCAAGGTGCCCGTCATGATCACGTTGGCCGAAAGGACATGTTATTGCAAGTCAATTCTAGGTATACACTAGGATGCCGCCGTCAACACAGGATGGCATCGCGCAAAGTAGCCAAAGAAATCGTGAAACTTGGGGCTTGTGCGTTCTGCCATTTCAAGGATTTCATAGGCTTGTTCGGTCAAATCAACCGAAACGTGACCCCGCATTTTATCCCAATCTTCGGAGCGTGCAGTTTCCATTGAAAACAAAGTTTCCGACATTTGTCTCAGCGGCGAGACATAGTGTAACGGTGGAATAAAACTATGGACCTGTGCATCGAATGGTCCCTGAAACCCTTGGCCTGTCGCGATCATATGTGACCATTGCATCATCATGAACTGGTGATAATCGTCCCTGTCATCGGGGGTTGCGGAAACACGAAACTGCGATCGCATGTCGGCAATCCACTGATCCCATTCTTGGGGGGGTGACATCCCGGCAAAGCGCATCGCTACGCAGACCTCGGACAATAGATCAGCATTCATATCCAATACCGCCAACAGGCCGACATATTCTAATGAAGTCTTGGCATCGGGGGACAAAACCGGGTCTTTTCGACCATATTCGCTTAGATAAAACACCAAATGTGTCAGCTCGTAAGACGCCTTTTTGTTAGGAAGTGCGAACGTGGCGGAATGGTCCATATACGTGCGTAGGCGTTCTTCTATGGCGTCGGACTGTCCCGTTTTTATGTCTGCACGGGCCAGCAATCGCATGGTTTCCCCACGTTGAAGATCTGACAACTCCCCTTGGATCAAATCAGCGTCATGAACCCATTGCGCCAATTGCGCCCCCTTGTTTTTGGTCATGCCGAGCGCGTCCAAATCCAAGGCTAATTCCAGAAAAAAACGGTAATACTGAGGGAAAAAAGACATTTGCCGTTCGACAGAGCTATAAAATTGATCATAGATCGAAAGATCGAAACTATTGCTATAGGCACCCGTAGTTTCCAATATATTCAGAAATTCTGCATTTTCCTTGAGCCAATAGACATCGCCAAAAATGCGACGCTTATTAACGACACACTCTCCCAAGACATTCACAAAATCATGGTCCGATTGAGAGCGGTTGGCAAAATTGAGTTGAATGATATTGGACATGTGGCACCTCTGAAAAAGGGCAAGCTGCAGGACGTGGGTATGGATATAGGGGAGCCTGCAGCTTGCAGATTGATTTGGCTTTAGTTGCGCCAAATCGGGGATGTTGTCGAAGGGGCCTTGGTGGCAGCCAAAGCCCGCTTATGTCTTATGACCAAGAAAAGCACATCTCGGTTGCGTCACCGTCGATGACAGATGTTGTTGTTGGTTCTGACCAAGAAAAACACATTTCGGTTTTATCACCATCAAAGGCGCTCGCCGTGGATTTTGGCTCTGACCAAGAAAAACACATTTCAGTGTGCGATCCGTCAAACATGCTTTGTGTTGTTGTGTCCGCTAGTACGGCTTCAGTTTGTTTTAGTTGAGCAATCATTTTGTAACCTCCGTTGTTGC
>JAHEJA010000007.1:0-26924 GCA_024639125.1 Paracoccaceae bacterium | reverse complement strand
TCTGACCAAGAAAAACACATTTCAGTGTGCGATCCGTCAAACATGCTTTGTGTTGTTGTGTCCGCTAGTACGGCTTCAGTTTGTTTTAGTTGAGCAATCATTTTGTAACCTCCGTTGTTGCTGAATTCATAATTGCACGTTTAGGTTGTAATGCAAGCTTTTATTCATCTCTAAGTAGATAATAGTGATATATTTTACGCCTATAGATTGCATAGCATTGTTTTTAATAGATAAAATTTATATGAAAAATGAACGGTCAAAGGGTCAAAACGACAGGTGTCCCGCCCAAATAGACAAAAAGGGATGGAATCATTTCGCAATCAACTTGCGCCTCTGCCTGCTCTCAGCCACAAAGGGGCAACTCGAACAAAGGACTGGCTATGAAGATCGCGACATTCAATATCAATGGGATCAAAGCCCGCATCGATGCGCTTCCGCAATGGCTAGACGAAGCGCAGCCGGATGTCGCTCTGCTACAGGAAATCAAATCTGTCGATGACGCCTTTCCGCGTGAAATTTTTGAAGATCGCGGATATATTGTGGAAACCCACGGTCAGAAATCTTTTAATGGGGTTGCAATTCTATCTAAATTACCGCTCGAAGATGTGCGCCGTGGATTGCCCGGTGATGACAGTGACGAACAAGCGCGCTGGATCGAAGCCACAGTGATCGGGAAACAAGCACTTCGTATATGCGGCTTGTATCTTCCCAATGGCAATCCCTGCCCTGGGCCAAAATATGACTATAAACTTGCTTGGATGGAGCGGCTAAACCGTCGCGCCCAAGATCTGTTAGCGGAGGGAACAGCCGCCTTAATGGCAGGTGACTATAACATCATCCCCCAAGCCGAAGACGCTGCAAGACCAGAAGTATGGCGCGAAGACGCGCTCTTTCGCCCCGAAAGCCGCGATGCTTTTCGCAAAATTTTGAACCTTGGCTTTACCGAAGCATTTCGATCACAAATCAACGGCCCCGGACATTATAGCTTTTGGGATTATCAGGCAGGGGCTTGGAACAAAAATGATGGCATTCGCATTGATCATTTTTTACTGTCCCCGAACTGTGCTGATATGCTGCAAACCGTTGGTATCGACAAAGACATTCGCGCACGCGAAAAACCATCGGATCACGTGCCTGTTTGGGTTGAACTGGATAACTAATCCCGGGTCACGTCAAACCGATAAATCCAATCAAATTGCGATACCATTTTGTGCGGTGCCACCCTAGAAAGCCCGCGCATGCCTAAATGGGCAAGGCTGCGCAGCGGCCAAGATGATAAATGATATTTCCAAGCATTTTTCGTCGCGGCCTGAACGATGCGCGACACACGTTCAATACGTTTGCTCCTATATAGGGCAATGGCACGATCAAAATCCGAATTTTGCGCTAAACACGCAGCAAGCACCCATGCATCTTCTAAGGCAAGATTTGCACCTTGGGCCATAAACGGTAATGTCGGATGCGCCGCATCCCCGACCAAGACCTTGCCTGACGTGCCCCAAACCTGCGCAACGGGATGACGAAAGAGCCCCCATTCATTCACATGGGTTAATTGCGCCAAAGCCGCCGCAATATCCCCACCGAAGTTTGAAAATTTTGATTGCACCTCTTGGGGATCCGCAGGATTGCGCCACGTTTCCTTGACCCATTGCGATTGTTCGCGCACCATCACCAGGTTTAGATGCTGCCCTTGATGCAAAGGGTAGCTGACGATATGCGCGTTCGGGCCCATATGGATGCGCGCCACATTGCCCTGCGCGATTACATTTGGAACGATAGCACGGTAGGCGACTTGCCCCGTAAAAAACGGCGCGACATCACCGTTCAATGCCTTGCGCACGATGGAATGCAGCCCATCAGCACCAATGATGATATCTGACGTCACGCTTAAGCCCGACGCGAAATCAAGCGTGGTTTCCGTTGTATTTTTGAGTATTTCACCAAAAGTGAAATCAACACCTGCGGCTTTGCATCCCTCAAAAAGCACTTTGATCACATCTTGGCGATGGGCAAAAAGATAGGTTAAATCCCCAGCATGTGCTTGTAAATCCAAGCGCGCCACCATTTTGCCACGTTTAAAATCACAAAGTTCGACAGCACGGGCTTGCGCAGAGCAGCGGGTAAGGTCATGTGCAACGTCCAACGCCCTGAGCACGGCCAAACCATTTGGGCTAATTTGAATACCCGCACCTACGTCGCCAAGTGCAGGTGCTTGTTCAAAAACGCGCACTGTGAAACCACGCTTGGCAAGTGCCAAAGCGCAAGCAAGGCCACCAATGCCGGCCCCGACTATAGACACCGACGCGTGCGACACAGGTTTCACATTGGCTCCGTCAAACTAAAATGCCAAGGACACCCTTGCCATTGATATTAATCGTCTCTGTGGACTTTTTCGCGGCGCTCATGACGTTCTTGTGCTTCTAAAGTCATGGTCGCAATCGGACGCGCATCCAAGCGTTTGAGCGAAATCGGTTCGCCCGTCACTTCGCAATAGCCGTATTCGCCTTCGTCGATCCGACGCAAAGCGGCGTCAATTTTAGAAACCAATTTACGTTGACGATCGCGTGTGCGTAATTCCAATGCACGATCTGTTTCTTCGCTCGCACGATCAGTGATATCGGGAATGTTACGTGTGTTCCCCTGAAGACCTTCGATGGTGTCGCGGCTATCTTCGAGAAGATCACTTCTCCAATCAATTAATTTTTTTCTAAAATACTCAAGCTGACGTTCGTTCATAAAAGGTTCGTCTTCTGCCGGTGTGTATCCATCCGGCAAAATTTGATCTTGTTTCATTTTGTCTCCCTCAAGCAGGTCAAAGTCAGACATGCTCTGCTCCTCTGAATAGTGGCCCCTGGGCTGCCCCCACCTATCGCAAACGGTTTTGTTTGTCACTATCAATAGCACAAGATTGCTCATTAAATAAAATCAGGCTATGTATTGCACAAAAAATGAGGCAAATTATGAAATTTCAAGGAACAGAGAGCTATGTCGCCACCGATGATTTGATGATTGCGGTTAACGCTGCGGTCACATTGGAGCGACCTCTTTTGATCAAAGGCGAGCCGGGTACAGGTAAAACCGAACTGGCCAAACAGGTCGCGCTTGGTCTGGGGATGGAGTTGATTGAATGGAATATCAAATCCACAACCAAAGCCCAGCAAGGGCTATATGAATACGATGCGGTTAGTCGGTTGCGCGATAGCCAACTTGGTGAAGAGCGCGTGCATGATGTAGCCAATTACATTCGCAAAGGCAAACTTTGGCAAGCCTTTGAAAGCGACAAGCGTGTTGTTCTATTGATCGACGAAGTTGACAAGGCCGATATCGAATTCCCTAACGATTTGCTACAAGAACTAGATAAGATGGCGTTTCACGTCTATGAAACCGGTCAAACCGTAAGTGCCCATAAACGCCCTGTTGTGATCATCACGTCAAACAATGAGAAAGAATTGCCAGATGCGTTTTTACGCCGCTGTTTTTTCCATTATATCCGTTTTCCCGATGAACAAACGATGCGTGATATTGTCAAAGTACACTACCCGAATATTAAAGATGGCTTGTTAACCACGGCGCTCACACAGTTTTTTGACGTAAGAGAGCAACCCGGTCTTAAGAAAAAACCATCAACATCCGAAGTTTTAGATTGGCTCAAGCTTATTCTAGCAGAAGATCTAAGCCCCGAAGACCTGAAACGCGACGGTGCAAATGCGTTGCCAAAACTACATGGTGCATTGCTGAAAAACGAACAAGATGTGCACCTGTTTGAACGCCTTGCATTTATGGCGCGATCTAACCGCTAAGGATTTTTGGCGCGCCTCCGTCTCTCTTTAAACGGGAAATCAACGAAGTGCTGTCACATTTTGGTCCAATTGCAACAGTAGCAATTCTCAAAATGAAACGGATCAAATAAGGACTTTGTTGGATGACATCATTGAGATACGCATTAGACGCCAAAGATTTTTATTTTAAAAGGGATCAAAAATGAGACGGTTTTTACTCCCTTTATGTTTGATGTTGGGGGCCTGTATGCCCGCCACACCAAATGACGTGGCAACGCGCTCCAGCAACAGCATGAGCGCTGATCTTATTCAGAATCCGTTTCCTGTCACGAACTATTCGCTGACCCGTCATTCCAACACAGATATGGCCCGCGATTTCCTGGACTTGTCGTTTGAATTGGAAAATGGACGGGCCTTGCCGGTGTTTACACGCTTTGAAGGCCCGATTTCCGTACGACTTGAGGGCCGCGTTCCAGCATCGCTTCCAGCGGATTTGAACCGACTATTGGTACGTTTCCGGGATGAAGCCAATTTGGACATCTTTTTTACCAAAGCAGAAACAGCCAATATTCATGTCCATGCCATCCCCCGCAAGGAAATTCGCGCAACGTTACCTTCGGCGGCATGTTTTGTTGTTCCAAATGTCACCTCTTTGGCAGAATTTAGATTAAAGCGACGAACCAAAGCCACCAGTTGGTCGGCTTTACGCGAACGAACCACGGTTTCTTTGTTCTTGCCCAGTGACGGCACCCCCCAAGAGCTACGCGATTGTTTGCACGAAGAATTCGCTCAGGCTTTGGGTCCACTGAATGATCTTTATCGATTGCCCTTTAGCGTCTTTAACGATGACAATGTGCATACGGTTTTGACAAGCTTCGATATGATGATCCTAAAAGCGAGCTATGCACCCGAATTACGCAGCGGCATGAGCAAAGCAGATGTTGCCCGTCGCCTGCCATCCATCCTAGCGCGCATCAACCCAGAGGGCGAAAACGTTCCGGCTATTCAGCTTGCGAAAACGCACAGCCAGTGGAAAACTGATATGTTAACGGCCCTTGGGAACGGTGCAAGCAACACGGCGCGCTTTAGTGCCGCACAAAACGCTGTGTCTTTTGCCAATCAAGCCGGGTGGCGCGATCATCGCCTAGGGTTTAGCTATTATGTTTTAGCGCGTTTGATGCAACAATATGACAGCGCGAATGCTGAACAAATGTTCATTATGGCAGATGCTATTTTCCGCCAAAATAGATATACAGGGCTGCATAGTGCATATGTGGCGACCCAATTGGCATCCTATGCAATTGCCGCAGGTCAAGGCGACGACGCGATTGTTATCCTAACGCCGCATATCAACAATGCTTATAAATATGAAAACGCAAGCTTGTTGGCGACTTTGATGTTCCTCCAAGCCGAAGCGTTGGAAATGACGGGACGTGCTTCCGAGGCGCGTACCATTAGACTGGACAGTTTGGCATGGGCACGTTACGGGTTTGGCTCAGACACGAACATGAACATAAAATTGCGGGAAATCCATTCTTTGAACCCGCTTAGACAGACAAACGGGTAACAAAATGTATCTAATTTTTGGGTTAATTGGTGCTATCATTGGTGGTTTACGGGCCAAAAAACGCAATGGCAGCAAAGCTGACATCCTGCAATATGCCGCGGGATTTGCCATTGCCTTTATGATTGTTGGTCTGTTTCTTACGATCATCGCTGATCGCACAATAATCTAAGCCATGTTTTTACCGTTTTTCGAAAACCTTCGAAAAATTGGCATCCCTGTTTCCTTGCGCGAATACCTTGGGTTTCTAGAAGCAATACAAGCAGGCCTGTCCACCTATGACGTGGATGCGTTTTATTATTTGGCCCGTACGATCATGGTCAAAGATGAACGCAACCTCGACAAATTTGATCGCGCGTTTGCGCATAGCTTCAAAGGCTTGGAAAACATTTCCGCGACCGACGTCTTAAACGCGGTCGATATCCCTGCGGATTGGTTGGAAAAGCTGGCTGAAAAGCATCTCAGCGAGTCAGAGAAAGCCGAAATCGAAGCACTGGGTGGCTTTGACAAGCTGATGGAAACGCTAAAGCAGCGCTTAGAGGAACAAAAAGACCGTCACCAAGGTGGCAATAAATGGGTTGGCACCGCTGGGACATCGCCTTTTGGCGCATATGGCTATAATCCAGAAGGTGTGCGTATTGGTCAGACCGAAAGCCGCCATCAGCGCGCGGTCAAAGTCTGGGACAAGCGTGACTTTAAAAACCTAGATGACAATGTCGAATTAGGAACCCGCAATATCAAAGTGGCGTTAAAGCGGTTGCGTCGATGGGCACGCGATGGGGCTGATCATGAATTGGACATTGATGGCACGATCCGCGCCACTGCTGAAAATGGCTATCTTGATGTGAAAACGCGCCCTGAAAAGCGTAATTCCGTCAAAGTATTGCTGTTTTTGGATGTCGGTGGGTCCATGGATCCGCATATCAAAGTCGTCGAAGAATTGTTTTCAGCGGCAAGATCAGAATTCAAGCATCTAGAATATTTCTATTTCCACAACTGCCTGTACGAAGGCGTATGGCGCGACAATCAAAGACGCTGGAGCGAACAGACCCCAACAGAAGAAATTTTGCGCACTTATGGGTCTGATTACAAATGTATTTTTGTTGGGGATGCCAGCATGTCACCCTATGAAATTGCTTATGTGGGCGGGGCTAACGAACATTGGAATCCGATTTCTGGCCAAGATTGGCTAGAACGTGCGCGCGATCAGTGGTCTTCTAATCTTTGGATCAATCCGGTGCCGGAAAATCTTTGGGGCTATACGCAATCTGTTAAAATGATCCAAACAATTTTTGATGGCAATATGGTTCCTATGACGCTGTCTGGTTTGGAACGCGGCATCAAAGAATTAGTGCGCTAAAGGCTTGCGTTTCCCAAAGCGGACGCCATATTCCCCCTATGTTAAAATTTTCGCCGATCCTTTTGGCCGTTCTTTACGGTTTTGTTATGTATCAGTTTTCCACATGGAAACTGAAGAAAACGCTTGATTCACAAGCCACCCGCCTTGTTGATCCGCGATTTAGTTCGGTTTTGGATCGCATGAGCGCGGCTTTGGGTTTGCCGGCTATCAAAGTTTTTGTGCTCGAAGTAGACCCAATAAACGGTTTAGCGGCCCCAGATGGTCGCATTTTCATCACCCGTGGCTTTTTGAATAAACTTAACCAAGGCGCTGTGACTGTTGACGAACTCGCATCGGTCATTGCGCATGAAATGGGCCATGTCGCTTTGGGGCATTCACGCCGCCGCATGATTGATTTTTCCGGCCAAAACGCAATGCGCGTGGCCTTGGGCATGATCTTGTCACGGTTCATCCCCGGAATCGGGGCGTGGATTGCAAATATGATTGGCAATCTTTTGATGGCAAAACTAAGCCGAAGTGACGAATTCGAAGCGGATGAATATGCCTCTGCGCTTTTGATCAAGGCTGGCATCGGCGTCGAGGCTCAGATTTCCCTGTTTGAAAACTTGGATAAGCTGACGGGCAACAGTGGTGCGACACCGGCATGGTTAATGAGCCACCCCAAAACCCAAGACCGGATTGCCGCTATTCGAAAGAACCAACTTAATTGGTCGGGCACCTAGCCCTTATTGATGGGCCAGAACAAAATCGACCAACGCGCGAGTTGATGGATCTTTGGTCTCTGCCGAAACGTCGCCGCTGACCACAGGGCCAAGCGCAGTTGCAAGCTCTTTGCCCAATTCAACACCCCATTGATCAAAGCTGTTGATGCCCAAAATCACACCTTCGACGAACACGCGATGTTCATAAAGCGCCACGATGCGCCCTAGCATCCGAGGTGTCAGTTTCGGATAGACCAGTGTTGTCGAGGGGCGGTTGCCGTGGAAGACGCGATGACGGGCTTGCCGATCAAGTTCATCGCCCTCGATCCCTTTGGCCGCCATTAAGGTGCGCGCGTCATCCAGCGACCGTCCCCGCATTAGGGCTTCGGATTGGGCAAGGCAATTTGCAACCAACAATTGGTGATGATGCGCAAGCGTTGGTTCATGCCCTTTGGCTGCGACCATGAATTCACAAGGGATAACACGTGTGCCTTGGTGGATCAGTTGATAGAACGCATGCTGCCCGTTGGTTCCAGGTTCCCCCCAGACAACAGGGCCGGAATGATACGGCAGGTCAGCGCCATCCATTGACACGCCTTTGCCGTTACTTTCCATTTCAAGCTGTTGAAAATACGCCGCTAATCTAGAAAGTCGTTGGTCGTATGGCAACACAGCACGGGTGGCATAATCACAAACCTGATTGTGCCAAATCCCAACCAATGCCAACAGAACCGGCATATTGTCTTTAAAGGATGCGTCTTGGAAATGTTGATCCATATCCTGCGCACCTTGCAAAAAGGCACGGAAATTTTCTGCGCCAACGGCAAGCATAATTGGCAAACCAATCGGTCCCCACATGGAATAGCGCCCACCAACCCAGTCTTCGAAACCAAAGACACGGTCCGCAGCAATTCCAAAGGCTGCGGTTTTGTCAGCTGATGTTGAAACAGCGGCAAATTGTGCAGCAGGATCATGAACGGTGCCAGACATCCAATCTTTGGCTGTCTGAGCATTGGTCATGGTTTCAATTGTGGTAAATGTTTTTGATGCCACAATGACCAACGTCGTTTCTGGATCAAGTTTTTTCAGCACGTCATGAATATGCGCACCATCTACGTTGGACACATAATGACAGTTTGGCCCATCATGAAACGGAGCAAGCGCCAAGGTCGCCATTGCAGGCCCCAAGTCCGATCCGCCAATACCTATGTTTACGATATCGGTGATACGTCCACCCTGCCCTTGGAATGTGCCGTTCCGGACATTTTCGGCAAAGGCCCCCATACGGTCAAGCACAGCTAAAACATCGGGCATAACGTTTTCGCCATCCACCAAGATTGAGCGATTATCCAGATTGCGCAAAGCCGTATGAAGCACTGCGCGCCCTTCGGTATCGTTGATTTTAGCACCAGCAAACATCGCATCCCGCTTGCCAGCAACATCCCGTGATTTGGCCAACTCAATAAGTTCGGCAAGTACCTCGGCATCCAAATTGGTTTTTGAATAGTCAAAAACCATATCGTCGAATTGCACCGAGAAATCTTTGGCGCGGTCAGGGTCTTGGAACAAGGACAAGATTGAACGATCCTGACGGTCCGCCCATTTTGTTTTTAAACTGTTAAACATTCATAGAATCCGTGGTTTATTTGGCCCAGTGCACTTTGGCACCAGAAAGAATTGAGTTGATCGGCGCATCCATTGGATCAAGCGTGCTGGCCTTGTCCAAGGCCGCTCGTTTTTCGTCACCAAAGATCACAACATGTTTGGCAATTGCCCCATTCAGTACCTTTGCCGACAGGGTAATCCGCGGCTCTGGCGCACCGGGTGCGCGCATCGCAACCAAAATAGGCGAATTGGGCGAAAGTGCCAATTCAAGCTGATCTGCACCCGGGAAAAGTGACGCCGTGTGCATATCTGCCCCCATGCCAACCATCAGCACGTCAATCGGCAAAGATTTCTGAAACGCAGGTTCCAAGCTGGCGAGCCCGTCTTCTGGGGTGTCAAACGGCGCATACATTGGCAACAATTTTGCCTTGGCTGCTTTGTGAACCAACAAACGTTGACGCAGCAGCGTTGTATTTGATCGCTCTGACGTTTCAGGCACCCATCGTTCATCATTCAGACACACATTTACGCGTCCCCAATCCAGATCGACACTGCTCAATTCGTCAAATACTGGGCCAGGCGTTGTTCCCCCCGGCACAGACAAAGTCACGCGCTCCTTGTGATGCAACGCATGTCCCAAATCGTCAGCGATTTGATTTGCCAGATCAAGGATCAGCATATCACGGTCAGGATATTCGATAAATTCCATTAGCGTACCTCGCGCCATTTGCGCCCATCGCGATGCATCAACATCAACGCATCATCTGGACCTGCGCTACCTGAATCATAGGGCTTTGGCACATCATTGCGGGCTTCCCAACCGTTGATGATCGGATCGGTCCAAGCCCAAGCTGCTTCGACTTCGTCGCCGCGCATAAACAAAGTTTGATTGCCGCGAATAACATCCATAATCAACCTCTCATAGGCATCTGGCACATCTTCGACATCTGGTCCAAGTGCTTCGGCAAAGGTCATATCTAGGGGAACATCAATCAACCGCATACCACCTGGCCCCGGTTCTTTGATGGTCACATCCATTGTAATCCCTTCATCCGGCTGAAGTCGGATCACCAAGGCGTTGCGATGGCTTCCTGCTTCGGGTCCAAAGATCGAATGCGGTGTTTCCTTGAACACAACCGCAATTTCCGACGTCCGCGCGCGCAATCGCTTCCCCGTCCGAAGGTAAAACGGCGTACCCGCCCATCGCCAATTGCTAATATGTGTTTTCATCGCCACATAGCTTTCGGTACGTGAACGCGGGCTTTCAACATGGTCCCGATAGCCCTGCTGATCATCTGAGCCGCTGTATTGACCGCGGACAATATGATGAGGCTGAACCGGATCCAAAGCTCGGATTACTTTTAGCTTTTCATCCCGCACCGCATCAGGATCGAATTTTGCCGGAGGCTCCATCGCGATCAAGCACAAAAGCTGCATCAAATGGTTTTGCACCATGTCGCGCATTGCACCCGATTTATCATAATAGCTTCCGCGACCACCGACGCCAACGGTTTCAGCAACCGTAATCTGGATGTGATCAATGTATTGGGCATTCCAAAGCGGTTCAAAGAGCATGTTTCCAAATCGGACCGCCATAAGGTTTTGAACGGTTTCTTTGCCCAAGTAATGGTCAATACGATAGATTTGATCTTCGTTGAAATGCTTGGCCAAAACACCGTTCAATTCTTTGGCTGTGGCTAAATCCCGACCAAACGGCTTTTCGACCACAATACGGCTATCTGCAGACGCAATCCCATGTGAATGCAACCGCTCTGCGAGATCGCCAAACAAGGATGGTGCCACAGAAAAATAGAATGCACGCACGACGCCATCGCGCATTTTAGACACCAAGTCGTTCCAGCCACTGGTCCCTTTTGCATCAACACAAACGTAAGACAGCTTTGCCAAAAAAGCGGACACTTGGGATTTATCCATATCACCGCCAAATTCATCAATCGCGTCAGAAATCATTTGCCGATAGCCCGCATCATCCATTTCAGAACGCGCCGCTGCGATGATCTGCGCGGTTTCAGGCATTTGCCCCGATGAAAACCGCCGATACAAACCAGGAAGGATCTTACGGCGCGCCAAATCACCCGTGCCTCCGAAAATTACCAAATCAAAGGGATCAACTGGAATAACGCGTGAAACCATACTTCGGGTCCTTTTTTGTAGTCGCGATAATGTGCTATATAGCAATGTATGACGCTCTAAAATAGTCCTCGCAGACTTTTGTTAGCGCTAACTTACGGGTCGTTTACAGAAGCCGGAATTAAAAGTCTAGTCTCACCGATTGATAACTTTTTCGTCAGATCAAAGTTTCGCCACTTTGCACAGCCGTAATTTGCGCCTACGTCTAGAGTTACACGCGCTGCATGGAAGGTTCCGAAATGAAAGATACGCCACATCAACCGGCTAACATTGGAAAATTTCAGGATCCATTCACAACTGCCAAAGGAGACACCCGTGCGTCAGTTGCGTTTTCCCGACCAGAAACGCTTTGGTTTAATACGGGCACACTTTGCAACATTGAATGTGTGAATTGCTATATCGAAAGTTCGCCGACAAATGATCGTTTGGTGTATATCACGGCCGCCGAAGTATCCCTGTACTTGGACCAAATAAAATCTGAAAAACTTCCGATTACCGAAATCGCATTTACGGGCGGCGAACCCTTTATGAACCCGGATATCATTGACATGCTCGATGACGTTCTTGCGCGTGGTTATGACTGTCTTGTACTTACAAATGCTATGCGCCCGATGATGCGCAAACGCATCAAAGCCGGCTTGGAAAAGCTGTGCGCCACCTATGGCGACAAGCTGACTTTGCGTATTTCACTGGATCACCATAGCGCCACATTACATGATGAAGAGCGCGGAAAAGGAAGCTTTGCAATCACCGTCCAAGGGATGGAATGGCTTCGGGATAGAGGGATTAAAATGGCCGTTGCAGGGCGCACCGTATGGGGCGATAGCGATCAGGCATCACGCAGTGGCTATGATGTCTTGTTCAAAAGCCATCAGTTCCAAATTGATGCGTTTTCACCATCTCAAACCGTGTTATTTCCCGAAATGGACGAACGTATCGAAGTTCCAGAGATCACAACCGACTGTTGGGGAATTTTGGGCAAGGCCCCAGATAGCCCGATGTGTGCTTCGTCCCGTATGGTGGTAAAACGAAAAGGCGCGGATCAGCCTGTTGTGCTTGCCTGTACCTTGCTGGCCTATGATGAAGCGTTTGAAATGGGCCACAGCTTGGCCGAGGCGAGCAAACCTGTTCAGCTAAACCACCCGCATTGCGCGAAGTTTTGCGTCTTGGGCGGTGCATCCTGTTCTTAATTTAACGACTTGCTTTAAGATCCTGTCGAATATCAGACAACAAGGCTACCAACTGTTCCCATCGATCATGCCCCACCGCATCGCGCAGGTCATCAAATATTGCCGTGCTTTCTGGCTGCACCAGATCCAAAAAATGATGACCAGCCGGGCTAAGATCGACAACGGTTCTGCGCCCGTCGCTGATGTTTTTGACCGCTTGCAAATAGCCTTTTTCGATTAAGGTTTTGAAAATACGCGACAAGCTTGGGGGCAAAATACAAGCTTGATCTGAAATCGTGCTTGCGTCCGACGCACCCAATTCAGAGACAACACGCAAAACCCGCCATTGCTGTTCTGTGACATCATGACGTGCCAACATGGGGCGCACATTTTCCATGATCAATTCACGCGTTCGCAATAACGAAATAGGAAGACTTTTCCCCGTTTGTGCATATTTCATATGATCACTCATGCCCTACTCCGGTTGAGAACCTACCACTTTTATCTTGACAGGATGATATTCATTTAACATGTTAACGATCAAGCAAAAGAGGTCCCGATGCCCCATCTTATTATCCAATATTCACAAAATTTGGAAACCGAAAATGACATTACAGCGTTTTGTGAACATATGCGCGACGCAATTTTAGCGCTTGGACATTATCCAGAAGCCGGCATTCGTGTACGCGCCAGTGCCGTTGCACATTATGCGATCGCTGACCTTGATCCCAAGAATGCATTCCTGGATATGACATTTCGCATTGGATCGGGGCGCAGTGATGCCCAAAAATCCGAAACAGGCACCGCTTTGTTAGCAGCAGCAGATGTTTTTTTCGCAGCACGCCTGAGCACGGGATATTTCACAACCTCGCTAAATATTACCGAAATGCCCAAAGACGTGTCTTGGAAAACCAACCCAATTCACGCTCGTCTCTTATCGCAAAGGACGTAACAGTGTCTTTAGATGAAAACATCAAACGCGCCCAAGCGTATTTAAAGCAATTCCAATCTGGTCCCGTTGCGCATCGCATCAATGGTCAGGATGTGCTGTCCGCAGATAGTTTTGACACAATTTCACCTGTTGACTTGGCGCCTCTTGCAACGATTTCCAAAGGGGGTACAGACGAAATTGACCAAGCCGCAAAAGCCGCAAAAGCCGCTTTTACTGGATGGTCACGTCTTAGTGGAAAAGACCGCCGAGACATCTTGCACAATGTGGCCGACGCAATTGTCGCGCGTGCCGAAGAAATCGCGTTTGTCGAAGCAATGGACACAGGGCAAACCATTCGCTTTATGTCCAAAGCCGCATTGCGCGGGGCGGAAAATTTCCGGTTCTTTGCGGATCAAGCCCCCGCTGCAGCAGACGGAAAATCGCTGTTTACGACAGGGCAAATCAACATTACATCGCGGCGCGCAATTGGTCCTGTTGGCATCATAACACCGTGGAATACGCCGTTTATGTTATCCACATGGAAAATCGCACCTGCCTTGGCCTCTGGCTGTACTGTGGTACATAAACCGGCTGAACTATCGCCCCTAAGTGCGCGTTTATTAGTGGAAATTGCAGAAACCGCAGGTGTCCCCGCAGGGGTTTGGAACACTGTAAATGGTATGGGGGAAACCGCTGGTCGTGCATTGACGGAACATCCCGACATCAAAGCGATTGCCTTTGTTGGAGAAAGCAACACAGGGTCACACATCATGTCCCAAGGGGCATCCACGCTAAAACGTGTGCATTTTGAACTGGGCGGCAAAAATCCTGTGATCGTCTTCAAAGACGCTGATCTAGAACGAGCAGCGGATGCTGCTGTCTTTATGATCTATTCTCTGAACGGGGAACGTTGCACATCGTCCTCACGTCTTTTGGTGGAGCACGACATATATGACGCGTTTTGCACCAAGGTTGCGCAGAAAGCCGCAACCATCAAAGTTGGCCATCCTTTGGATCCAGAGGTAACAATCGGTCCTTTGATCCACCCAATCCATCAAGCCAAAGTGACATCCTATTTCGACATTGCCACAGCCGAAGGCGCCTTGATCGCAACGGGCGGGCATACCATAGATGGACCCGGAGGCGGCTGCTATGTTGCGCCGACACTGTTTACCAATGCGACGAACAACATGCGCATCGCCCAAGAAGAAATCTTTGGTCCAGTGCTCACCGCCCTTCCCTTTGAGAGCGAAGAAGAGGCAATTACCATGGCAAACGACGTCGCCTATGGGCTTGCTGGCTATGTCTGGACCGAAAATATGCAACGCGGCTTAAGGGTTTCTGACGCGCTCGAGGCGGGAATGGTTTGGGTCAACTCTGAAAACACCCGTCACTTGCCAACGCCTTTTGGTGGCGTAAAATCCAGCGGCATAGGTCGTGATGGCGGCGATTGGTCGTTTGACTTTTATATGGAAACAAAAAATGTAGCCCTGGCGACTGGCGCCCATAAAATACCCAAATTAGGAGGCTAGAATGCCAATTCCTGCACCGAATTTATATCCAGATTTCAATACGATCCGCCTAAGTCACGTCTGTTTCCGAGTGACGGACTTGGCCGCATCTACCACGTTTTATACCAACGTTTTAGGACTTCAGATTACCGATCAAACCGAAACGCATGTATACCTGCGCGCCATGGAAGAACGCGGGCATCATTCGTTGATCTTGGAACAGGCAGACGCCGCCAATGTCGGTGTACTGGGGTTCAAAACATTCGACGAAGACGACCTAGACCGCGCCCATGCCTATTTCAAAACCAAAGGCCGCTTGGTGGCTTGGGTAGAACGCCCCTATCAAGGACGCACGTTGCTGACCTCGGACATTCACGGAATCCCGATTGAGTTTTACCATAAAATGGACCGCCTCGAACCGATCCATCAGAAATATGACCTGTATCGCGGCGTCAAACCCTTGCGGATCGATCATTTCAATGTCTTTTCACAAAATGTGGATGAAAGCGTTGCCTTTTGGTCCGATTTTGGATTTCGCGTTACGGAATATACCGAAGATGACGAAACCGGTCGGCTTTGGGCGGCGTGGGCACATCGAAAAGGCGGCGTTCATGATATTGCCTTTACCAATGGGCTTGGACCACGCATGCATCACACGGCATTTTGGGTGCCAACACCGTTGGATATCATCAACCTATTGGATTTGATGGCAACCACGGGATATCTGGCAAACATAGAACGCGGACCCGGACGACACGGGATTTCAAATGCTTTTTTCCTTTATATACTAGACCCTGACGGGCATCGTATTGAAATATATTGCTCGGATTATCAAACGGTTGATCCTGATCTAGAACCGATACGATGGGACCTAAAAGATCCGCAGCGCCAAACACTTTGGGGGGCGCCTGCGCCCAAAAGCTGGTTTGAAAACGGATCAAGTTTTGATGGCGTCGTGCCTAAACAATCAGATATGCAAGCATCGCCTATCATCGCACCATAAGGAATATTATGAACTGGGATACATTCGCCCATTGGGGTAAACACATTTCCGACTGGGGCGCAAATTATCATAAAACGCTGCGCGAGCGCCCTGTTCGATCACAGGTTCAGCCGGGCGACATCAGTGCCCTTATTGACGCGATCCCGCCCGAAGCCCCCGTAGACATGGCAACGGTTATGGCTGATTTTGAACGGATCGTCATGCCGGGGATGACCCATTGGCAGCACCCAAGGTTTTTTGCTTATTTTCCGGCGAATGCTGCGCCTGAATCCATCTTGGCGGATTTCCTGACCTCGACGATGGCGGCGCAATGTATGCTGTGGCAAACTTCGCCCGCTGCCACGGAAATGGAAACGCGGATGATCGATTGGCTTCGTGCCGCGATTGGCTTGCCAACCGAATTTAGCGGAGTGATCCAAGATAGCGCATCCGGCGCAACCTTGGCCGCCGTTTTGACCATGCGCGAAAAGGCGGTGAATTGGGCAGGCAATTCCCAAGGGTTAAGCGCCCTGCCAAAAATGCGCATTTATTGCTCTAGCGAAGTGCATAGTTCCATCGACCGCGCTGTTTGGATCGCGGGTATTGGTGGTGACAACATCGTTCGCATTCCGGTCACAGGACCGCTACGCGGCATGTGCCCTGACACGCTGCGCCACACAATCCAGACCGACTTGGATGCCGGATTATTGCCCATAGGCGTCATTGCCTGTACGGGGGCAACCGGAATGGGGGCCTGTGATGATCTGACACAAATCCTCCCTATTGCACAGGAATTCAACCTATATTCCCATGTGGATGCGGCATGGGCCGGCGCGGCCATGATCTGTCCAGAATTTCGCACTTTGTGGAACGGTGTTGACCAAGCCGATAGCGTGGTTTTCAATCCACATAAATGGCTTGGTGCCCAGTTTGATTGTTCGGCACATTTCTTGAAAAATCCGGATGATTTGGTCAAAACCTTGGCTATTCAACCAGAGTATCTAAAAACGCATGGCAAAGACGGGTTAATCAACTATTCCGAATGGTCCGTGCCCTTGGGACGTCGCTTTCGCGCGCTCAAACTATGGTTTTTGATCCGTTCCTATGGCTTAGAAGGATTACGAAACAGGCTGCGCAATCACGTGGCTTGGTCAGAAGACTTGGCCAAGCGTTTAGCCACTGTAGATGGTGTAGAAATCACCTCACAGCCCATTTTATCGCTTTTCACATTCCGGTTTCACCCTAAGAACGGAACCAACATTGACAGCTTTAATCAAATGCTCGTTGATGCAATCAATGATGATGGACGCATTTACATCACGCAGACGCTTTTGAATGGACAAAAAGTTATTCGTTTTCAAGCAGGGCAATTTGACTGCACCCAAGACGATATAAACATGGCTTTCGACGTCATTACCCAAATAGCCCAAAGATTGGAGTCCTAATGTCAAAATT
The DNA here is from genome assembly GCA_024639125.1 of Paracoccaceae bacterium. GTDB lineage: Bacteria > Pseudomonadota > Alphaproteobacteria > Rhodobacterales > Rhodobacteraceae > JAHEJA01. The sequence continues at coordinate 9,716 of JAHEJA010000007.1, read as the reverse complement.
CGCAACCTTTACGTCGCAAGGACAGCAATACTATGGCGTTCACACTGATGATGGTATGATTGCCTTGGATCATGCTTTTCCTAAATGGAAAACCCTGCGCAATGTCATTGAAAACCAAGGGTTGGTTGACCTTGCCAAGGCTGCGATGGGCCGCGAGGTAACCCACCCCTATGGCAGCTTTAGCTATGACATCCCTATTCCTGATCCGGAAAAAATTATTTGTGTTGGGGTGAATTTTCCAGACCGAAATGCCGAATACAAGGATGGACAAGACGCCCCTTCGAATATGTCGCTTTTTCCACGCTTTGCCCGTAGCTTTATCGGTGCCGAGCAGTCCCTTGTTCGGCCACCAGAGTCGCACAAATTAGATTACGAAGGTGAAATCGTTGTTATTATTGGCAAAGCTGGTCGTCGTATTTCGCAAGCGGATGCATATGATCATATCATCGGATTAAGCCTCTGTAATGAGGGAACAATTCGTGACTGGGTGCGACATGCAAAATTCAATGTAACACAGGGCAAAAACTGGGATAATTCTGGGTCCATTGGGCCGCATATCATACCTTTCACAAATCCTGCGCAACTTGATGATATCCGCCTAACAACACATGTGAACGGAGAACTTCGCCAAGAGGATCGAACGTCGCGTATGCTTTTCCCGATCAAACGTCAGATAGAATATATTTCGACATTTACGACTTTGATGCCGGGGGATATGATCATCACAGGTACCCCGACAGGGGCCGGAGCCCGCTTTGATCCACCAAAGTTTCTGGCGCCAGGTGACACAATCACCGTCACCGCCGAAGGTATCGGCACCCTAACCAATACAGTCAGGGACGAAGCATGACGATCCCCCCAAGCGACATTGCCAAATTTGCAGCTGATTTGATCACAGCCGAAGCCACGCAAAAGCAAATTCGAATGATCACACATAGGTATCCAGAGGCAACACTAGAGGATGCCTATGCGATACAACGCGATGTGATCCGACAAAAATTCGACCAAGGGCGCCGTAAAATAGGTTGGAAAATCGGGCTGACGTCGAAAGCCATGCAAATGGCCTTGAACATCGACATTCCCGATAGCGGTGTTTTATTGGATGACATGGCCTTTGATACCGGTTCGTTCATTCCCAAAACCCGCTTTATTCAGCCAAGGGTCGAAGCCGAGATTGCCTTTGTGATGAAATCGGATTTAGCGGGGGACACCATCACGCGTGACGATGTGATTGCAGCCACGGATTATGTGGCACCCAGCCTTGAGATCCTAGATACACGTATCTTGCGCCTTGATACTGAGACCCAAAAAACGCGTACGGTCGTTGATACCATCGCAGATAATGCCGCAAACGCAGGTATCGTTCTGGGCACCCAACGCCACGCAATTGATGCCTTTGATTTGCGCTGGTGTGGTGCAATCGTAAAAAAGAACGGTGCCGTCGAAGAAACCGGTCTTGGTGCAGGTGTATTGGATGACCCAATCGAAAGCGTCGTTTGGCTTGCCCGTCGCATGCATGAATATGGTGACAAAATTTCCGCAGGCGATATCATTTTATCTGGCTCGTTTATACGCCCAATAGAAGCCACGCCAGGGTCTGTTATCACCGCTGAATTTGGCACATTCGGCGCGGTAACCATAGAATTCGAAGGATAAATTCATGTCTGCACCTAAAAATATTTTCAAACAAAACCTGCGCTCTGAAAAAGTTCAAATAGGGTGCTGGGCAGGTTTTGCCGATCCCTATGCCACAGAAATGCTGGCCACGGCTGGGTTTGATTGGATTTTGTTGGATGGGGAACATGCCCCCAATGACATGCGCAGTATTCTGGCGCAACTTCAGGTTTTGGCTGGGTTCGATGTGTCCCCTGTTGTTCGCTTGCCAGTCGGGGACGAGGTCCTGATTAAACAAGCTTTGGATTTAGGGGCTCAAACGCTTTTGATACCGATGGTGGAAACCGCCAAGGATGCCCGCGCCCACGTCACATCCACGCGATATCCCCCCGTGGGACGGCGTGGTGTTGGCGCTGCTTTGGCCCGAGCCAGTCTTTATAGCCATATTCCAAACTACGTCACGACAGCAAACGATGAAATATGCCTGCTCTTGCAAATTGAAAACAAAGCCGGGCTTGCGGCCTTGGATGAGATTTTGACCATAGATGGCGTTGATGGGATTTTTATTGGACCTGCTGATCTTTCGGCGGATATGGGATATCCGGGGCAAACGGATCATCCAGACGTTCGCAGAACCATCAAGGAAACGATCCTAAAAATAAAAGCGGCTGGCAAAGCGGCGGGTATTTTATCAACGGAGGATGCGTATAGCCAAGACTGTATTGATATGGGTGTGGAATTCACCGCGGTCGGTGTCGATGTCATCACTTATGTACGTGCAGTTCGCGCTTTGGCCGATAAATTTCGCCAAACTTAATCCTGATCGGGATAGGACACAACGCCCCCGCCCACCAACATTGGGACGCCGGTTGTCATGGGGGCTGATGTGGGTAATCCCCGTGCCAGTCGCGCCGCAAGATAGGCAAAGGCTTGTGCTTCAAGCATGTCCCCATTTAGCCCCACATCTTCGACGGGACGCACGGGACAGTCTAACCCAGCTTGGATCATTTTCATCATAACTGGATTATGACGCCCACCGCCCGTCACCAGCACTTGGTCTGGCGCAGCAGGACAATGTTCCATGGCTTGCATCACAGAAGCGGCAACCATGGACGTCATTGTGGCTGCGGCATCTTCTGTGCTTAGCTCCTTCACCAAATCCATCATGATCGAGAAATCATTTCGATCCAAAGATTTGGGTGGAAGCTTGCGGAAATAGGGTGCGTCTAGAAACAGTTCAAGCGCGCCCATGGCAACCTTGCCCGTGGCGGCAACGCGTCCTTGATCATCATACCGCTGTCCCAACCGCTGCATCATCAAGTCATTGATCGGCGCATTGGCAGGGCCGGTATCAAACGCCAAAAGTGCCCCTGGACTTTCGGGCTTGGGCAATCGCGGATCAATCCAAGTGATATTGCCAACGCCGCCCAAATTTAAAACCGCCAAAGGTGCGCTGGCGTTGATCCATTTGGCACAGGCAAAATGAAAGAACGGCGCCAGCGGTGCACCCTGCCCCCCTAGCCCAACGTCCGCGCTTCGAAAATCCCAAGCAACCGGACGCCCCAATTCGCGCGCCAAAGCCGCCCCATCGCCCAATTGATGCGTCCCACGCCCGCGCGGATCATGGGCCAAGGTTTGACCGTGAAACCCATAAAGTTCAGCGTCCGGAAATTTTTGAAATGCTTTCAGGTGCCAATCATGAACAACCCTGGGCGCATCCCCTAGATCATCGTTGGGCCATGCGCCCAATGCCTTGCGTAGAATGGCTTCGTCTTGGGGGGGATATTCCAGATAATCATGCCCCCCAAATTCAAATATTTGCGCGCCATCTGTTATAATCTCTGCGACATCCACACCGTCCAAAGACGTTCCTGACATTGTCCCAACAACACGCATGGCTCTTTTCGCAAACATGACCTTTTCCTTAGCCCCAAAGATGCGTATAGGAATGGCGCAAGATAGCTACAGGGGCAAGAGATGACCTTTCAACCGAAATCCGATTTTTTAAATATCATGATCGAGCGTGGCTTTATCGCCGACTGCACCGATTACGAAGGCTTGGACGCCGCGCTCTTAAAGGGGGGCATGCCTGCCTATATCGGATTTGATGCGACTGCGAAATCATTGCATGTCGGTAGCTTGATCCAAATTATGATGCTGCGCTGGTTGCAAAAAACCGGCGGCAAGCCAATCACGTTGATGGGTGGTGGCACGACCAAAGTGGGCGATCCGTCCTTTCGCGCCGATGAACGCCCGCTTTTGACGCCGGCCCAAATTGACAACAACATTGCTGGTATCAAAAGCGTCTTTGCATCTTATATGACATATGGCGACGGGGCATCGGATGCGATGATGATCAACAACGCCGAATGGCTAGATAGCTTGAACTATCTTGATTTTCTTCGTGATATTGGTCGGCATTTTTCAGTCAACCGAATGTTGGCTTTTGAATCGGTAAAATCCCGTTTGGACCGTGAACAATCCCTGTCATTTCTAGAATTTAACTACATGATATTACAGGCCTATGATTTCCTTGAATTGAACGCGCGTTATGGCTGTATGCTGCAACTGGGTGGATCGGATCAATGGGGTAACATCGTTAACGGAATTGATCTGACACGTCGTGTTAATAATACTGAAATCTATGGCCTAACATCGCATCTATTGACCACATCGGATGGTAAAAAGATGGGGAAATCCCAAAATGGAGCAGTTTGGTTAAACGCCGATTTGGTCAGCCCCTATGAATTCTGGCAATTCTGGCGCAATACGACCGATGCTGACGTCGGACGTTTCTTGAAACTATATACGGAACTTCCTATTGCCGAATGCGACCGTCTGGGTGCACTAGAGGGATCGGATATCAACACCGCCAAAGTGATTTTGGCCAATGAAGTCACTACAATTCTGCACGGTGCCGAAGCTGCTAAAAATGCCGAAGCAACCGCACGAGAAGTGTTTGAAAAAGGTGGCATCGGCGCCGATCTTCCGACTGTGACCCTTGGGGCCGCGGAAATTGGCGATGGCATGTCCATCGTGCAGCTGTTGGTCAAAGCGGGATTGGTTGGTTCTGGCAAAGAAGCAAAACGTTTGATCGCGGAAAACGGTGCAAAGCTGAATGATGCGCCCCTGACTGACGCGGGCATGATGGTAACGGTCCAAGACCTAAACGTACCTATGAAGCTAAGTGCTGGCAAAAAACGCCATGCCTTGGTGACCCTCGAAGGTTAATCCAAAATTAAGCGACATCGGGCAAAGTGCAAAAATGCCCGATGTTCCTGCCCTTCAACAAAGTAAACACTACATTAACGCTGTTCGCGCCCATGGCGGTCAGGCGTCCATGTTCAATGGGACTGCGGTTTTAATGCGGTCTTTTTTCGGCCTTCGATGTGCGGTGGTGCATCGATCGGATGTTCCCTATTTTCCGGATCGCCCCCCGCATGTTATTTTACAAAACGCCGAAACATCACCAAAATCTGGATGGAAGATCCTAGCCGGAATATCACTTGCGGAATGGAACATCAAAAGTGATCCCGACATATTATGGGCGCATCTGCGTGGCAATTGGCGGACCGCCATTCGACAGGCAATGCGCGCAGACATTCACATTTCACATGGATCGCTTAAGCATCTGGACAATTGGATTTTTGATTTGGACCGCGCGCAACAAAAGCAACGCGGCTATCGAAATTGGCCCAAGTCTTTTGTTCAAGCATATGCCAAGGTAAATCCAAACGATTGCATTGTGTTCCGAGCCCATCAAAATGACAAAGTCATCGCGGCAATCATCGTATTTCGACACGGGCTTGGCGCCACCTATGCCATCGGAACCACAACGCAAAAGGGAAAAACCGTGAATGCGCATGCCTATTTGCTTTGGCGCGCTGCACTTTATCTAGGTGCATCGGGGGTGCATCGTTTTGATCTGGGTCGGCTGGATTGGAAACAGGCGAGCAGCCTTGCGCGTTTCAAAATGGGCACCGGTGCGACGCAACGCACCCTTGCTGGAACTTGGCTACATATACCTTTGTTTAAACATAAAAAAATGGCACACCGATGGCATGCCATTTTGAAATCACTGTCACCAGATTGATTACTCTGTGACGGTCACTTTTGACATGACATCAGGTTCGCCAATCACCATGCCATTTGGCCCTTTGCCCAGCTTGATCGCATCCAAAACATCCATGCCTTCGGTGACAACACCAACGACGGTATATTGACCATTCAAGAAATAGCCCGGTTCGAACATGATGAAAAACTGTGAATTCGCACTGTCTGGACTTTGGCTTCGTGCCATCCCAACAACGCCGCGCTCAAACGGCGTGTCAGAAAATTCAGCAGGAAGATCAGCCAAGGTTGATCCCCCCCGACCTGCCAAACGCATATCGCCCCCGAGTTTGCCGAATTCGACATCCCCGGATTGCGCCATGAAGCCTTCGATCACACGGTGAAATACTACGTTGTCATAGGCGCCTTCTGCGGCCAACGTTTTGATGCGTTCTGCATGCAGCGGTGCCACATCTTCTAGCAAATCAATCTTGATCGATCCGTTCGCTTCGCCGGAGACATCAATCTGGATGCCCCCAGCAAATGCAGGCGCAGCGGCAAAAGCCAAGACTGCAAAAAGCTTATGCATCTGCTGCGACCTTGACTGAAATCATACGATCAGGGTTCATTGGCGGCTCACCGCGTGTGATGGCGTCAACATGTTCCATTCCTGCAATCACACGTCCGTAAACGGTGTATTGACGGTTCAAGAAATGGTTATCGCTGAAGTTGATAAAGAATTGGCTGTTTGCGCTGTCTGGGTTTGCACTGCGCGCAGCACCCAATGTGCCGCGATCATGCGGAATGCCGGAAAATTCCGCTTTGACATTGCCAAGCTCGGATCCACCTGTGCCAGCACTGCGCAAATCAAAGTCTTTTTCCATATTGCCGTTTTTCACATCACCCGTTTGCGCCATAAAGCCGTCAATCACGCGGTGAAAACAAACGTTGTCATAGGCACCAGAACGCGCCAATTCTTTCATGCGTTCGCAGTGCAAAGGCGCAATATCAGGAAGCAGCTCAAGCGTGACTGTTCCGTCTTTTAGTTCGATAAGGATTGTGTTTTCTGGATCTTTAATCTCGGCCATTGGGCGCTCCTTCGGTTTACATGTTTGCCCAGTTACCTAATTCCCTTTCGGCTCAGGGACAAGATCTACACTTGACCAAATCGCTCACTTACTGAAAACAGGGCCTAATAGTTTAACAATAGGAACAGAAAAATGTGGAAATCACTCGATGATATGCAGCTTGCGGACAAACGCGTGCTGGTACGTGTGGACATCAACGTACCCATGGACAACGGTCAAGTTACAGACGCCACGCGAATTTTGAAAATTGTTCCAACCGTACAAGACATCATCGCCAAGGGTGGTTTCCCGATTTTATTAGCGCATTTTGGACGTCCCAAAGGAAAAGTGGTTGATGAATTGTCGCTGCGTCATCTTCAATCTGCACTTGAAACGCATCTCGCGGCGCCTGTGACCTTTGTTGCGGATTGCCAAGGCCCCGCCGCCAAAGCCGCCGCAGCAGCCATGCAAACCGGCGAGGTTCTTTTGCTGGAAAACACCCGCTTTTATGCCCAAGAAGAGCAAAATGACCCAAGCTTTGCCGCCGCTTTAGCCGAAGTCGGTGATATCTATTGCAATGATGCGTTTTCTGCCGCGCACCGTGCCCATGCTTCGACCGAAGGTTTGGCACGCGCGCTTCCGTCCTTTGCGGGTCGTTTGATGCAAGCCGAACTTAGCGCCCTAGAAGCCGCGCTAGGCACACCGCAACGGCCTGTGGTTGCGATTGTTGGTGGCGCAAAGGTATCCACCAAGCTTGAACTTTTGGGGAATTTGGTCAGCAAAGTTGATCATCTGGTGATTGGCGGCGGCATGGCCAATACGTTTCTGGCGGCCCAAGGGATCGACGTTGGCAAATCCTTGGCTGAACACGATATGACCGCCACGGCGCGCGAAATATTAGACAAAGCACAAGCCGCCGGATGTCATATCATCCTGCCCACCGATGTCGTTGTGTCGCGTGAATTCAAAGCAAACGCTGCAAATGAAACCGTTGCAGCGACAGAGTGTCCGGCTGATGCAATGATATTAGACGCAGGTCCAGCAACAGTTGAAACAATTTCCGCCTGTTTCGAAACCGCGAAAACGCTGATTTGGAACGGCCCCCTTGGTGCCTTTGAAATCGAACCTTTTGATCGGGCCACGAATGTGGCAGCAGCCAAAGCTGCGGCATTGTCCAAAGCAGGTCAGCTGATTTCCGTGGCGGGCGGTGGCGATACTGTTGCGGCCTTGAACAAAGCGGATGCTGCCAAAGATTTCACCTATATTTCAACAGCTGGTGGCGCGTTCCTTGAATGGATGGAGGGCAAAACGCTTCCTGGTGTTGCGGCCTTGAATTTGGCGTAAAAGGCGCAGAAACAAACAATTTTCGCGTGTTTGCGATAACGGTAGCGCCACCAGAATTTACATAGGGTAATAGGTGGCGTAACCCATTTATGAACACAAACGAAACCATAGATTTTCGTTTTGCGAAATTTAGAAAATGGGACCACCATGTCAAAAGCGCTTCAAACACAACAAATCGCATCCGGCCAAGGCTTTATCGCTGCACTCGATCAATCCGGTGGGTCAACGCCCAAAGCGTTGATGCAATACGAGGTGGCAGAAACCGACTATAGCAATGATGCCGAAATGTATGATTTGATCCACGAAATGCGCGCGCGGATCATTAAATCCCCCGCCTTTACAGGGGACAAAGTCGTTGGTGCGATCCTGTTTGAAATGACGATGGAACGCGACATCGACGGAACACCAACAGCAGATTACCTATGGTCCCAGCGTCAAGTTGTGCCGTTCTTAAAAGTCGACAAAGGATTGGCAGAGATTGCCAATGGGGTTCAATGTCTAAAAGACATGCCAGACCTGGATGCCCTACTCATCCGCGCGGTTGACAAAAATATCTTTGGCACAAAAATGCGCTCTGTAATTTTGGAAGCAAACCCCAAAGGCATCCAAGACGTCGTGGCACAGCAATTTGCAATCGGCAAACAAATCTTGGGGCATGGCTTGATGCCGATCATTGAACCGGAAATCACCATCACAATGGACAACAAAGCCCAAGCTGAGCAAATGTTATGCGATGCGATATTGGCTGAATTGGACGGATTGAACGACGATCAGCAGGTCATGTTAAAACTATCGCTGCCAGACATAGCGAACCAATATCAACCCTTGGTCAATCACCCCAAAGTGTTGAAAGTCGTCGCTCTTTCAGGTGGTTATAGCCGTGACGTTGCAAATTCCATGCTGGCAAAAAACACCCAAATGATCGCAAGCTTTTCGCGTGCTTTGACCCAAGGGTTGTCGGCCAAACAATCTGACAAAGCGTTTGATGACATGCTCGCGGCAACCATCGACAGCATCTATCAAGCCTCTATTGCCGGCTAGCCTATCCGTTTGCCCAAGATAATATTTGCCTATGTGTAAATTAGGGGATTCACAAAGCGAATCACCTATGGCATAGTGTGCGAATAAGCCTGAACATACAGGCAGCTTGAGGCAGACATGAGCAAATCAACCAAGAGACCGGCTTGGGGCCTGATATGGGCCTTTCCATTTGCATTGGCAATTAGCATGAATTTCGTGTTCGCAGCCGTGCAAGGGGACTATGGATTATTCCGTAGAGCCGAGATCTTGGGAGATGCTTCAAAGCTTGAAAAAGAGCTGATTGCGTTAAATCAAGACGTCGCCGAAATGGAAAACCTGACGCGTCGATTGTCAGATGATTATCTGGATCTTGATTTGCTAGACGAACAAGCCCGCGCAGTTTTGGGCGCGGCCCGTGCGGATGAGCTTATCCTTCCTTAATTCCTTTACCCCATGGGCGTTGTGACCTAAGCTTCTGTCATTGAACATGGGCGGATTTTATGGCGAACGAACAACATTTGGAATGGTTGAAAGAAGGTGTCGAGGCATGGAATGCACGGCGTAGAAAGGATGATTTTATTCCTGATTTAAGGCGTGCGGACCTCTCAGGTGCGGACTTCA
>JAHEJA010000077.1 GCA_024639125.1 Paracoccaceae bacterium | reverse complement strand
GTGGCCCCGTAGCTCAACTGGATAGAGCAGCCGACTTCTAATCGGCAGGTTGAGGGTTCGATTCCTTCCGGGGTCGCCACTTTTGAACTAGGATATATGACAAATCTACCTGCCCAACATTGGTGCGATTGGCAAAATCATCCTATATGGAAAGCATCAATCAATAGCGCGGCGACAGTAAACATCATGGATCGATTCTAAACTTTGACCTGATCTATTCGCTAGGTTTCAATCTTAACGGTATAAAACTATGACTTTAGTAAATGCGTTCTGGGCATCCTATACGTCATAGGGCCTACCTTGGTGCGCGCCTTTGGGGTACTTAATATTACGTTGATCAATCGGGGTTATTAACCCTTGAAGGCATTGAGCAGATTGCTCTGCTGACGTAGACGAAAAAGGTAGGCATTCAATGGCGATTCATACTGGTCTTTTGGCTATTCAGTTGCAAGGTAATCCACAAAACGTGGCCAATCCCCAAGTGCTTGCCCTGCATACCGCCGACGTCACGGATAACGGTGGGGATACCTACATGGGTGCGGACTTGAGCGATCAAGAAATGGAACAAATGACGCTTGAATTTTCCAACACCGGTTTTGAGGCATTGATAAATGGCATCGGCTATAATGATGTCTACGAAGTGGACTCTGGCTCGCTGCAATTCGATGGTGTTGATGTTCAGGGCTTCTTTGTCAGCCTGTACGATTCCACCCTTAGCGTTGAGGGGTTCTATTTCTTTCCTCTCGCGACCCAAGACGTGTCTCATATCAACGTTGGCAGCACCGTAACGGCAACGAACCAAGCCGATACAGGAGACACGATTAACATGGTGTATTCCGACATCATGCTTGCGTCCGCTGTTGTCTGTTTCGCCAATGGAACCATGATTTCCACGTTCAATGGGTTGGTTCCGGTCGAAAACCTAACCCAAGGCGATCTGGTCTGGACGTTGGATCATGGCTACCAACCGATCCGCTGGATTGGGGCCAAATTTGTTCCGAATGCGTTGATGCAAGCCAATCCGAAACTGCGGCCCTTGCGCATTCGTCAGGGGGCCATTCGTAGCAATGTGCCTAGTCGCGATCTGGTTGTGTCGCAGCAGCACCGGATCTTTGTCAAGTCAGCGATCTGCGAGCGGCTAAGCGATACGCCAGAAGCCTTGGTTCCTGCAAAGCAATTGCTTGAAATGAACGGATTTGACGTTGCCGATGATTTAGAAAGCGTGACATATTACCATTTTATCTTTGATAAACATGAGGTTGTGCTAGCCGATGGCGCTTTGACGGAATCCTTTTTCCCGGGTCCGCAAGCATTAAAAGCCCTAAGCGCAGACGCCAGAGAAGAGCTATTTACCCTGTTCCCTGAACTGATGAACATGTCAGGCACCGGGGCCGCATCAGCGGCAGGGACCACGCAACCGGCACGTCCGATCTTGGGCAATCCGGATGCGCGCAAATTGGCAAGTCGCCATTTGAAAAACCACCAAGACTTGGTGAACTAAGGGTTTAAACCGACCCCGTTATGCATTACATATATGAAAAATCATATATGAGGTAACCCCATGGGCGCGAAGAAAATCACGTGTTTGAGCTGTTCACAAATCAACCGTGTGAGTGATGACAAGCCGCTGGATCAAGCGGTCTGCGGCACCTGTCGCAAAAAGCTGATCCCGACCAAGGCGATGGACATCGACTTTAACACGCTGAACAAAGCCGCCAGCACAGATGACATCCCCCTTATTGTGGATTTCTGGGCGCCGTGGTGTGGCCCGTGTCGGTCGATGGCGCCTGAATTTTCAAAAGCCGCCGAAATCGTGGCGGGCAAGGCGCGGTTGGTCAAGTTGAATACCGAAGTGCATAAAAAGGCGGGGACCAAATTTGGCATTCGCGGTATTCCGACCATGATAAAGTTTAAAGGTGGAAAAGAAGTTAAACGCCAGTCGGGTGCAACGCAAAGCGCGGCGATTGTGACTTGGGCTTTGAAATAGCGGGAATTTCCCGAATAAAAACAACACAGTAAATCATGACCTCTGCCCCGTTTTAACCCATGTAATGGGGGCTATGCGGTGGCGTTCTGCGCGTGGCATTGCCCGAAAATGCCCGCAAAACTCCACCTGTACGAACCTGTGCAACGGGGGGAAAACGGGGGCATATTTGCATCTGTATCACGTCGGTAGTGCGTCGGTATGGGGCGCGCAAACGGGGGGCATTCCCCAGCGCGCGCAGCGTTAAGGTCAGCTTAACCAAAACGGGGCCAGTCTATCCCCATGAGCACAGCAGAGTATAAACGCCAAAACGACCGCAACCGATTGCTGATGGATTTGCAACGGCTGAACTATGATCGCATGGTGGCCAGCCATACCTTGGATTTGATCCCCCCTGATTGGCACACGCTGGCATGGGACATCGAGGCGCAAGAGAAAAAGCAAAAGGTCACGCTGTATAT
>JAHEJA010000079.1:40312-57339 GCA_024639125.1 Paracoccaceae bacterium | reverse complement strand
AGTTTTGACCATTGATGTCAGACGCAAATACGATCCCGTCATAACCGATGCGCACTTCTATGATGTCTGTGACACCGGCCTCTGCGCAGGCTGCAATTTCTTTGTCTTTAATCTTGCGCGATGAATTTGCGATGTCGATTGTGTTTTCGCCCACACCTTCGCAGAAACGCTTTAGGCCACCAGAGGATCCACCAGATTCAACAACAGGTGTTGGAAAATCGAAATTTTCTCCGAAAGCTTCGGCAACGATTGATGCATATGGAAGAACAGTTGAGGACCCTGCAACTTGGACCTGATCACGCGCAACCGCGGCTGTTGCCGCCAATGCGGACATTGCGATGACAGATACGGATGTTTTCACCAAAGACATTTGCTTTCTCCTTGTTTAAGCAACGACAGTGTTTGTCTGGGATCCATCTAAAGGCCCAATGCGACCCTTTTGCTACAGCTTTGTAACAGTTTAATGACATTTTGGAATTCTGCGTCCTACACAACAGGTAAACAAACAGAAAATGTGCTGCCTTGGCCAAGCGTGCTTTTGATGGTTAAGCGTCCCCGATGGCGGTTAACAATATGTTTCACAATCGACAATCCAAGTCCTGTTCCCCCCACGTCTCTGGAACGATGGTCGTCTACGCGATAAAACCGTTCTGTTAAACGCGGAATAAATTGGGGGTCGATGCCGCGACCTTGATCAATAACCTCCAAAACAATCCCGTCTTGGCGCAAAACTGGTTGATACTGTTTTTGTGACAAAACCAAACACACATCTTTCGCTGGTCCCCCATATTTTAGTGCATTTTCGACCAAATTGGTAATAACTTGGCAGAGCTGATCCCTATCCCCCAATAAATAGGCAGGTGCATAATTGGGATCAAATACTATGGTATTATCCGTTTTTTTCGCAACAGGGGCCAAAGTTTCCAACGTTTCGCGAATAATTTGTACCAAATCCACCTTTTGCGTTGGCTGAAATCGTTCATCGTTTTCCACACGATTAAGCGAAAGCAAATCATTCACCAAGCGGTTCATACGGTGTGCTTCGTTGGTCATAATGCCTAAAAACCGTTGTTGCGCGACAGGATCTTTTTGACCGATTGTTTGCAGCGTTTCCAAAAAACCCAACATCGACGTTAGCGGCGTTTTCAATTCATGGCTTACATTGCTGACAAAATCGCGGCGCATTTGTCGGGTGTTTTCAAAATCTGTGGCATCTTCGAATGTCACCAAGGCATGCGCGGTGTTAATTCGATGAACGCTCACGTTGAAAACCGCATCTACACTGGCCAGTGTTGTGAACCACCGCGCTTGGCGCTTGCCTCCTTGTCGCAAAACATGATCAATGGCCTCCGCGACATCCGGGTGACGCAACACGGAAACATAGTGTTTATCAACAATAGATCGCCCCAATAAACCCAATGCCAATTCGTTTGCATGTACCACAAAATCATCTTGGCCAATGATTATAGCGGCTATTGGAAAGGCTTGAAGAAGGTCATTCATGATACGCTCTGTTTTATTTGATCTTCACACTTACAACAGAATTATAAAAGTCCTGTGACACAAAAGATAAACAATTCAACTGTGTATATTCAGAATTTTATTGGGCATAATCAACATATAGACGATTCGACCAACGGGACTGCCATCCTTAGTTGAATTTAAAAATGGGGGGAGACATGACGTTTCATGAAGGTCTAAGGACCATGATAACGCTTGCTCCTGATGAAGGGACCGCGCCGTCAGCGGGGCTTTCTTCGTTAGCAGCAAATGTGCCGTACCGCTTGCTACGGCACCCAAGTTTGAAAATAGAAGATGTTGAAACGGTATTTTGTTGGTTGTTTTGTTCTAGTTATGACGTGTTAGATATCGCAGAAACACTGTCTAAACGTACCTTTAGTGGTACGTTAATCGCGCAAACCTGGGATTTACCCAATCCCAAGATTGTCAAAGCGGAACTTAGACGGTCGTATCCAATGCTGTCTTTCGACATTGAATTCATGCCAGAAACACATTCTGGAAATGAAAAATACGAACGGTTTATGCGCCAGCGGGCAACTGTTACTATGGCATAGGCACCAGATCGGCCTCAAATCGTGCGGCGTTCTGAGCGTAATGCGCAGCACTTGCTCGCAGCGATTGTATGGCACTGTCATCCAGGGTGCGTATAATTTTACCGGGCGCACCCATCACGAGGCTTCCATCAGGGATTACCTTGTTTTCTGTGATCAAGGCCCCTGCTCCGATCAAGCAGTTTTTGCCAATCTGCGCGCCATTCAAAATGATTGCGCCCATACCAATCAATGTGTTGTCGCCAATTACACAACCATGAAGCATGACTTTATGCCCGATGGTACACCCTTGGCCAATTGTCATCGGGTATCCCACATCTGTGTGTAAAACACAGTTTTCTTGGATGTTCGAATTCTTGCCGATGGTTATCAATTCATTGTCACCGCGCAATGTTGCGCCAAACCAAATCGATGCTGTGTCCTGAATATCACAAGCCCCGATGACATTTGCGTCGGGGGCAATCCATGCGCTTTGGGCGATAGTTGGTGTTTTTTGACCTAATGCATAAATCGTCATTGTCTGTCCTCGAATTCAGAATTTAATCGGCGCACGGTTTCTACAATATCTGGTTGTTGCGAAAGCCGCATACGCTCGGCTGAAATTATTGTCTTTAGCTTATCTTCGGTTTGATCCAAGTCATCATTCACCAAAACATAGTCATACTCTGGCCAATGGCTAATTTCATCGCGGGCTTTGCTCATGCGCCCTTCAATGACGTCGTTGCTATCTTGACCGCGCGAGACAAGCCTGCGTTCTAGTTCGGGAATTGAAGGTGGGAGTATGAAGATAGACAACACGTGTTTGCCTAGAGACGAATTTCGAATTTGCTGACCGCCTTGCCAATCGACGTCAAACAACACATCACGCCCTTGGGTAATTGCGTCATTCACGGGTCCGTGTGGGCTGCCGTAAAAGTTTCCAAAAACCTCGGCGTGTTCCAACATTTTGTCTTCGTTTATAAGGGTTTGGAATTCTTCTTTCGTGTGAAAGAAATATTCTCGTCCGTGTGCTTCGCCGGAACGTGGCGCTCTGGTCGTGGCTGAAACAGAGAATTCTATGTTGGGATCCCAAATACGCAGACGTTTGGACAGGGTTGATTTTCCTGCCCCCGAGGGCGACGATATAATGATCAATAATCCGCGGCGAGTTTGCATCATGTTCTATTCCACATTTTGTACTTGTTCGCGCATTTGATCGATTGTGGCCTTCATCGCAAGCCCAACAGTCGTTAATCCGCTATGTTGTGATTTTGAGCAAAGCGTATTTGCTTCGCGGTTGAATTCTTGGGTCAAGAAATCAAAGCGGCGTCCTATTGCGCCCCCTTCGTCCAAAAGTGATAGCGCTGATGCAACATGCGCGTCCAGTCGATCTAATTCTTCTGAAATATCTGATTTGATCGCAAGCATCGCCAATTCCTGCGCCAATCGGGTTTCATCAAGATCACTCGGCGTTTCAAAAATACGCACAACCTGTTGTTTCACGGCTTCTTTTACCTTTTGATCACGGTCAGGTAAAATGGCACGTGCTTGTGCAACAAGCGCCGTCATTTCGGTGATTTGATCCCGTAAAATCCCTTCTAGCGCGCGGCCTTCGGCGTCACGACTGGCACAGTATTCATGGATCATCTGGTCAAGCTCACTGATCAATGCGCCCTGCATTTCAAGATCAAATATGCTGTGTTGATCCATTTGCTCAAGCACGCCTTTCAGCGACAAAATATCGGTTGCGGTAGCAGGCGCCAAAGAAATACCAAGGTCCATTGCCTTTTGCTCTACTTCTACAAGTGACGATAGCACATTGTTTAAATTATCAGAATTCAATCCAATGTGACCACTTGCATCCTCTATGTTCGTTACACGAAGATTAAGTGTTACGTTCCCACGCACCAAAGCCTGTCCCAGACGGGTTCGGATTTTGGCTTCGAGCCCATCAATCCAGTCAGGCATCCGCAGTTTCAAATCCAAACCGCGACCGTTTACGCTTCGGATATCAGCCGTCCAAGCAAATGCACCTATCTCGCCGGTGCGAGACCCAAATCCGGTCATAGATCGTATCATTGAAGACCCCATTTTGTTTGCCATTAGCTAAGCCAATACGCCCATCGATACAAGCATTCGGCGACATTAACCATTTATAAAGGTTTTTTACCTCTGGCACGAATTTTCTGGCAAAACACAAAGCACCAAGAAAATAATGTATCGCATTTTAATAAACCGCAGCCGAGTACAAGCCCAAAGGAAAAGACTGATGTTAGCTATAGATCCGCGTGGACCCAATATCATATCTTTCCGTGCAAAGGGTCACAAACCCCATACAGGGCGCGGTGTGACCTGTGTCGAAACACTGCAAGCCTATTGGAACGGATTGGCAAAAGATGGTCAAATACCTTACCGTGTTGATATGCGTGCAAATGATTTAAAAGGCATACTTAAAAATCTGATTTTATTTGATAAAGTATCACCTTCAGAGATACGCATCCGGCTGCATGGGCATTCCATATCTGAATTGTTTCGCCAAGACTTAACTGGATTGCCTCTGTCTGCGATACTGTCACCGGATGGGCGTCTGGCCTTGGGTGATGTCGTTAAGAACATGTTTGCATGTGGACGACCACGAATTATCCAGTTAGAGGAACGGGGCTTTTCCTTTGGTAAAAAATTAAAGGCCACATTAGGATTATTTCCACTTTTGGATCAGCTCGGTCAACCAACCAAAGGCATAGGGTTTATTGACGTAGAAGGTATTATAAAAGCCAAAGATTACAAATTCGATATTTCCAGTATTTCCCAAAATAATCAGAACATTACACGCTTTTCCTAAATGAAAAAGCCCGCGCAACGGCGGGCTTTTGCAGATTTATTGGGATGCGCTCAGAGCGACGCAGCCAAAGGCGTCTTGTCACTGCGGCGCGCGACCAATTCTTCGGACACTAAGAATGCCAACTCTAACGATTGCGACGCATTCAAACGCGGATCACAGGCAGTATGATACCGGTCTGACAAATCTTCGTCAGACACAGCGTGAACACCACCGGTACATTCGGTAACATCTTGTCCGGTCATTTCAAAGTGAACGCCACCAGGCACTGTGCCTTCTGCGTTATGAATGCCAAAGAATTCGCGGACTTCGCGCAGAACGCTATCGAATGGGCGCGTTTTGTACCCCGTTGACGATTTGATAGTGTTGCCATGCATCGCATCACAGGTCCAAAGAACATTTGCCCCTTCTTCTTGAACTGCTTTGATCAAACGTGGAAGATGATCACCAACACTGCCAGCGCCGAAGCGTGCAATCAATGTCAAACGACCCGCTTCGTTATTTGGGTTAAGTTTGTTCATAAGAACCTTGAGATCGTCAGCCGTCGTCGTCGGGCCGCACTTAAGTCCGATCGGGTTTTGCACGCCGCGACAGAATTCGACATGTGCCCCGTCCGGTTGACGCGTACGATCCCCAATCCAAATCATGTGACCAGAGCCAGCAAGCCATTTGCCGGATGTGCTATCCAACCGCGTCAACGCTTCTTCGTATTCCAATAACAAGCTTTCGTGGCTTGTGTAAAAATCTACGGTTTTCAGCGCATGTGAATTGCCGCTGTTGATGCCCGCGGCTGACATGAAATCAAGCGCGTTGCTGATGCTTTCCGCCATTTCACGGTAGCGTTTCGCATTCGCTTGTTCGGTAAAGTTTAATGTCCAGCTATGCACCTGTTCCATATCCGCATAACCACCGCTTGAAAATGCCCGCAACAAGTTCAGCGTTGCCGCCGCTTGCGTGTAAGCTTGTAGCATCTTTTTGGGATCGGGGATGCGTGCCGCACTGGTGAAATCAAGTTCGTTTATGATGTCACCACGGTAGCTTGGTAGTTCGACACCATCTTTGACCTCTGTTGGGGCCGAACGTGGTTTTGCGAATTGACCAGCCATACGGCCAACTTTGACAACGGGCACTTTGGCACCATAGGTTAATACCATGGCCATTTGCAGCATCACTTTGAATGTGTCACGGATGCCGTCAGCTGAAAATTGTTCGAAACTTTCGGCACAATCGCCACCCTGAAGCAGGAATGCGTCGCCGCGCGATGCCGCTGCAAGTTTCGATTTCAACGACCGGGCTTCGCCTGCAAAAACCAACGGTGGATATTTTGACAGCTGCGCCTCGACAGAGTTCAGGTCCGCTTGATCCAAATAATCAGGCATCTGCACTCTTGGTTTCGTACGCCAATCAGATTTTTTCCACTCAGTCATTTCAGCCTCCACACACGGTTAGCGGTATCAATCGTTCAAACCTATACAAAAGGATTTCCAAAAGAACCATAGGCGAAATACGACAAGCCTTGACTTGTTTTGAACATTCTTGATTACTTGTCTATACGCGCGGACAATTCTCGGATAGGTGACGCGGCGAAATCCTTTGAGGCGACTCACATGCAATCTGACTTTCCCATCATCGAAGTAGACGTATCCCGCAATGATCCCAAGCGGTTTGTCTTTGTTTTGATGGACGATTTTACCCTTTTATCCTTTGCGTCTTCGCTAGATGCGTTGCGGATTGCGAATCGTATGGCAAACAAACCGCTCTATTCATGGAGTTTTATTGGCGAAGGTGGCGAAACGGTGTCGTGTTCTGCAGGAACATCGTTTCAATTGGATTCCGATTTAATCGAATTAAAGCGTGATGATGTTGTGATGCTCTGCGGTGGTATGAAAATCCAACACAACACAACAAAACGTTTATTGAACTGGATTCGTCGCGAAGCGCGCAAAGGAATTGCGTTTGCGGGCTTGTGTACGGCCGCCTACCCTTTGGCAAAAGCTGGCCTGTTGGATGGTCGCCGAGCCACAATTCACTGGGAAAACCAAGACAGCTTTGCCGAAGAGTTCGACGAAGTGATTTTGACGAAATCCGTTTTTGTAGCAGATGGCCCGCGGATGACCACAGCCGGTGGCACGTCTTCGATTGATTTGATGCTTAAATTGATAGCGGACGATCACGGCGAAGAATTGGCAAACGCAGTTGCCGACCAGATGATTTACAGTTCAATCCGCACAGATCAGGACACACAGCGGTTGTCTGTCCCTACTCGTATTGGTGTGCGTCACCCAAAACTAAGCCAAGTCATCCAGATGATGGAAACCAATATCGAAGAACCAATAAGCCCGTCACTTTTGGCCAAACAAGTTGGTATGTCCACGCGTCAATTAGAACGCTTGTTCCGACGCTATCTTAGCCGCAGCCCGAAACGCTATTACATGGAATTGCGTCTTCAAAAAGCGCGAAACCTATTGATGCAGACAGATATGAGCGTGATTAACGTGGCTTTGGCATGTGGCTTTGCGTCACCATCGCATTTTTCAAAATGCTACCGGTCACATTATGATACGACACCATACCGTGAACGCGGTAGCCATGGCACGCGGCTTTCAATTTAAGCGATATTTACGGAGCCATATTTCGTGAAATATGCCGTAAATATGCGTTATATTTATGCTTTTATTGCTTTTCTTTGCCTAAATATAGGAATAAGTTGCGCTATGGACGAAAGTTCCAACTTTAATGGGAGACTACAATGAAAAAACTTATGACTGCGACAGCGACATCTGCATTGATCGCTGGCACAGCCTTTGCTGGAAGCCATGGCGAAGACGTCAAGCTTGGCATCATCTTGGGCTACACAGGACCAATCGAAAGCATCGTCGCGGAAATGGGTCCAGCAGCTGAACTTGCTATCAAAGAAGTTTCAGACAGTGGTAAATTATTGGGTGGCAAAACTGTAACTGCGGTTATAGGTGACTCAACTTGTGTGGATGCAAGCGCGGCTACGGCTGCGGCGGAACGTTTGATCACGGCTGATGGCGTAAAAGGCATTGTCGGTGGCGACTGTTCAGGTGTGACTGGCGCGATGTTGACCAACGTTGCTATGCCAAACGGTATCGTAATGGTATCACCTTCT
Source organism: Paracoccaceae bacterium (assembly GCA_024639125.1). GTDB lineage: Bacteria > Pseudomonadota > Alphaproteobacteria > Rhodobacterales > Rhodobacteraceae > JAHEJA01. Next base: position 49,316 of record JAHEJA010000079.1, on the reverse strand, counting down.
GCAACATCACCAGGTTTGTCGCACACAAACAACGAAGATAACGGTTTGTTCTTCCGTACAGCGCCATCTGACGCACGTCAGGGCCAAGTTATGTCAGACATCCTTTTGGAGTCCGGCATCACCGAAGTCGCCGTAACCTATACAAACAATGACTACGGCAAAGGTTTGGCTGATGCATTCCAAGCATCTTACGAAGCTGCCGGCGGTAAAATCACAATTACAGCTGCACATGAAGATGGCAAAGCAGATTATTCTGCCGAAGTTGGTGCTTTGGCATCCGCAGGCGGTCAGCGCTTGGTTGTTGCAGGTTACGTTGACCAAGGTGGTTCCGGTATCGTTCGTGCCGCATTGGACACAGGTGCATTTGACACGTTCCAATTCCCCGATGGCATGATCTCAGATACTTTGATCGAAAAATTCGGTTCGGAAATTGACGGTTCAGCCGGTCAGCACCCAAGCCCAAGCCCAGAATTGGCAGCCCGCTTCAAAGAAGTTGCCGCCGCAGCTGGCTTTAATGCAACCTCACCCTTCGTTCCAGAATCATATGACGCCGCAGCACTTATCCTTTTGGCAATGCAAGCTGCCGGATCATCTGAGCCAGCCGATTACAAAGACAAAATCTTTGATGTTGCAAACGCACCTGGTGAAAAAATCCAGTCTGGCGAATTGGCAAAAGCGCTTGAGATCCTCGCAAACGGTGGCGACATCGATTACGTAGGTGCATCAGGAGTTGAATTGATCGGACCAGGTGAAGCGGCAGGTAACTACCGTGAAATGACAGTCGAAGGCGGCAAAGACGTCACTGTTGGTTTCCGTTAAATCTTTCTAAAATTAAGAACAGTCCGGACCGTGGTTCGGGCTGTTCGCATATCAAAGGGATATCTAAAGCTGTGATAAAGGTTGAAAATCTTCACAAGCATTTTGGTGGGTTCCATGCAGTCGACGGCGCATCGCTAGAAATTGCACCAGGAAGCATCACTGGGTTAATTGGTCCAAATGGCGCTGGTAAGACAACTTTGTTCAATGTGATCGCAGGGGTACTAAGTCCAACCTCTGGACGCGTCACAATGGATGGAGAAGACATCACCGGCCTGCCCCCGCATGAATTGTTTCACAAAGGCTTGTTGCGGACGTTCCAGATTGCGCACGAATTTTCGTCGATGACGTGTCGTGAGAATTTGATGATGGTGCCTGCTAACCAAGCGGGTGAAACGCTTTGGAATACGTGGTTTGGTCGCAAACGGATTGCAGACGAAGAACGCGCATTGCGGGCCAAGGCCGATGAAGTTCTAGAATTTTTGACTATTTCGCACCTTGCCGACCACAAAGCGGGACAAGTGTCAGGTGGTCAGAAAAAGCTACTTGAATTGGGTCGTACCATGATGGTGGACGCAAAAATTGTGTTCCTAGATGAAGTCGGCGCAGGTGTGAACCGCACGCTTTTGAACACGATTGGCGATGCCATTTTACGTTTGAACAAAGAACGCGGATACACATTCGTGGTTATCGAACATGACATGGACTTTATTGGTCGGCTTTGTGATCCGGTTATCTGTATGGCTGAAGGTAAAGTTTTGGCGCAAGGGACACTGGATCAGATCAAAGCCAATGAACAGGTCATCGAAGCCTATCTTGGCACAGGTTTAAAGAACAAAGAGGCCGTTGGCGCTTAGGCTTAGCCGCGCATGCCTCCGGCGGGGATATTTATGAAAAGAAGAAATCTTGGGGATCAGAGCAATGTCTGAACCATTTTTGATAGGTGATTGTATGACGGGAGGATATGGCGCAGGGCCAGATATCCTTCATGGGTGTACAATTTCAGTGGATCGTGGCGAAATTGCAGTGATTGTTGGCCCCAATGGGGCTGGAAAATCAACCGCGATGAAAGCTGTTTTTGGAATGCTGAATGTGCGCGAGGGCGCTGTGCGTTTGGATGGGCAAGATATCACAAAGCTGTCACCGCAGGATCGTGTGATCAAGGGGATGGGGTTTGTTCCACAAACGCAGAATATTTTCGCATCGATGACGGTTGAAGAAAACCTTGAGATGGGCGCGTTTATTCGCCCCGATGATTTTCGCGACACTCTGGAACAGGTCTATGATCTATTTCCAATTTTGCGGGATAAACGCAAACAAGCCGCTGGTGAATTATCAGGCGGTCAACGTCAACAAGTGGCCGTCGGGCGCGCGCTTATGACCAAGCCCAAGGTTTTGATGCTTGATGAGCCAACGGCTGGTGTCAGCCCGATCGTGATGGACGAGCTGTTTGATCGCATTATCGAAGTATCACGAACAGGTATTCCGATTTTGATGGTAGAACAGAATGCACGCCAAGCGCTTGAAATTGCGGACAAAGGATATGTCCTAGTCCAAGGTGCGAATGCCTTTAGTGGAACGGGCAAGGATCTTTTGGCGGATCCGGACGTTCGCAAATCGTTTTTGGGAGGATAAAAACATGGATTTTCTCAACGCGATTGTCGCGCTTTCGAATTTTGTTTTGGTACCAGCAATTGCGTATGGCAGCCAGCTTGCTCTTGGGGCACTGGGTGTGACGCTTATTTACGGTATCTTGAGGTTTTCCAACTTTGCTCATGGTGACACCATGGCCTTTGGGGCAATGGCAACTGTCGGGATGACATGGTGGCTTCAGTCTATGGGCGTGAACCTTGGTCCATTGCCAACAGCATTGCTTGCCCTTCCATTCGGGATTATGGCGGCTGGATTTTTAGTATTGATGACTGATCGCATGGTGTATCGGTTTTACCGTCAACAGAAATCCAAGCCAGTGATCTTGGTGATTGTGTCCATGGGCGTGATGTTTATCACGAACGGGATCGTCCGTTTTATTATTGGCCCACAAGAACGTCAGTTTGCTGATGGTGAACGTTTCTTGATTTCTGCGCGTGATTTCAAGCAAATGACGGGCTTGGATGAAGGTTTGGCAATCAAGACAACTCAGGCAATTACGGTGATCACTGCGATTATAATTGTGGCTTTGCTGTTCTGGTTTTTGAACAAAACCCGGACAGGGAAATCCATGCGGGCCTATTCGGATAACGAAGATTTGGCACTATTGTCCGGGATCAATCCAGAACGCGTGGTCATGGTGACGTGGTTAATTGTGGCGGCGCTCGCGACGATTGCCGGAACGCTATACGGACTGGACAAGACATTTAAGCCATTCACTTATTTCCAGCTTTTGTTGCCGATATTTGCTTCGGCGATTGTTGGTGGCTTGGGCAGCCCAGTTGGGGCAATTGCAGGTGGTTTTGTCGTAGCCTTTTCCGAAGTGACAATTACCTATGCTTGGAAAAAAGTGTTGGGATATGCCATGCCAGATAGTCTTGCACCCGACGGGTTGGTGCAATTGTTGAGCACCGATTACAAATTTGCCGTCAGCTTTGTAATCTTGGTGATCGTCTTGTTGTTCAAACCAACGGGTCTGTTTAACGGAAAGGCCTACTGATGACACATTCAAAAAACATTGCGTTATTCGCAGGCATAGCTGGTTTGATCATTCTAACCGGCTTCATGCAAAGTTGGAACTCGGCACTTTTGATCCTGAATATGGGATTGATTAGTGCCATCATGGCGATTGGCGTCAATCTGCAATGGGGCATTGCTGGGCTGTTTAATGTTGGGATCATGGGGTTTTTGGCATTGGGCGGATTGGCCACTGTGTTTGTGTCCATGGAACCTGTCCCAGATGCATGGCGCGCCGGTGGTGCGGGTATTTTCCTAGCACTTGCTTTGGGTGTTCTCACAGTTGTGGCGACAATTTTTGCGTTCAAAACCCTTCCAAAAGGGCGTCTTCGCACGATTGGTATGCTGGTCATTTTGATTACCGGGTTCTTTGTTTATCGGGCGGTTTTTGATCCAGCGGTTGAAGCTATCGAAGCCGTTGATCCAGCTGTGACCGGTTATTTGGGCGGATTAGGTTTGCCTGTCGTCGTTGCTTGGCCTGTTGGAGGGCTATTGGCGGCGGGTGTTGCCTGGATCATCGGGAAAACCGCTTTGGGGTTGCGTTCTGATTATTTGGCGATTGCGACGCTTGGCATTGCTGAAATCATTGTCGCAATCATGAAAAATGAGGATTGGTTGGCACGTGGCGTTAAAAACGTGATCGGCCTTCCGCGCCCTGTGCCTTATGAAGTTGATTTGCAAAGTTCAGCAAGCTTTGTTGAGCGTGTTCAAAGCTATGGTTTAGATGTGACGACAACCTCGTCTATCTTGGTTAAATTGAACTATGCGGTCTTGTTTGCGCTGTTTTTAGGTGTCATTTTTGCAATGGCCCAGCTTGCCCTAAATAGCCCATGGGGTCGGATGATGCGTGCTATTCGTGACAACGAAACAGCCGCCGAAGCCATGGGGAAAAACGTGACCAAACGCCATCTACAAATTTTCATCTTGGGATCGGCTATTTGTGGAATTGCAGGAGCTATGATGACCACGTTGGATGGTCAGCTGACACCCGGCACGTATCAACCGCTGCGCTTTACGTTCTTGATTTGGGTGATGGTGATTGTCGGAGGCTCTGGCAGCAACCTAGGTGCCGTGCTAGGTGGGTTCTTGATTTGGTTCCTTTGGGTTCAGGTTGAACCGATGGGATATTTTATCATGGATATTCTGACTATGGGAATGACAGATGGTAGCCCCCTAAAAGAACATCTTTTAGACAGTGTCGCGCATATGCGGCTTTTGACTATGGGTGTGGTTCTGTTGTTGGTTCTTCGGTTTAGCCCCCGAGGGCTTATCCCAGAAAAGTGATTTGAAAGGGCCGCAAGGCCCTTTTATTTTGCTTGTATTATTTCGCTAAATATTATATTCAAATAAATGAATGTTATGGAAAGGGAATAACATGAAAAAGAATGTCGGAAGCTTGGATCGTATTATTAGGATCGTTGTCGGTGTCGCTTTATTGGCAGGATATGCATTTAATTCAGGCGGAGCATATAGCTGGCTCTACCTTATTGGCATTATACCAATCGTAACGGCCTTTATGAATTTTTGTCCTCTGTATCGCATTTTAGGTATTCGGACCTGTCCGCTAGAAAAATAAAAGAACGCCCCATGAGGGGCGTTTTTCATTCTGCGGCGACCTTTTTCGACACAAGCATATCTTTTAGATAATATCCCGTATGGCTTTCTTCGACCTTGGCCACGTCTTCTGGCGTACCTTCGGCCACGATCCGACCACCACCATCACCGCCTTCTGGACCGATATCAATGATCCAGTCAGCTGTTTTCACGACATCAAGGTTATGTTCAATAACAACCACTGTGTTACCTTGGTCAACCAATTCGTGCAGCACCTCTAACAATTTACGCACATCTTCGAAATGAAGGCCGGTCGTGGGTTCATCCAGAATATAAAGCGTGCGACCCGTTGAACGGCGCGCCAGCTCTTTGGATAGTTTGACACGTTGCGCTTCGCCCCCAGATAATGTCGTGGCTTGTTGACCTACTTTGATATAGCCAAGCCCAACACGCACCAAAGCATCCATTTTTTCACGAATGCTAGGAACCGCAGCAAAAAATGTTTGCGCATCTTCAACAGTCATATCCAGGACATCAGCAATGCTTTTGCCTTTGAATTTGATTTCAAGTGTTTCGCGATTGTAACGCGCGCCATTGCAGGTTTCGCAGGTGACATAAACGTCCGGTAAAAAGTGCATTTCAATTTTGATGACACCATCCCCTTGGCACGCCTCGCATCGCCCGCCTTTTACGTTAAAGCTAAAGCGACCGGGTTTATATCCGCGTGTTTTTGCTTCGGGGAGGCCCGCGAACCAGTCACGGATTGGTGTAAACGCGCCTGTATAGGTCGCAGGGTTAGAGCGCGGTGTCCGCCCAATGGGACGCTGGTCAATATCGATGACCTTGTCCAAATGCTCTAACCCTTTGATCGTTTCACATGGGGCTGGTGTTTGCTTGGCACCATTCAATCGCATTGACGCCGTTTTAAACAATGTTTCGATGGTCAGAGTGGATTTTCCGCCCCCAGACACGCCAGTGACGCACACAAATTTTCCAAGGGGAAAATCGGCGGTCACGTCATGCAGGTTATTTCCAGACGCCTTGACGACGCGCACAGATTTCCCATTCCCCTTGCGCCGATCACTTGGCACAGCAATTTCCCGAGTGCCACTAAGATAGGCACCCGTTAATGAATTTGGATCATTGGCAACAACATCCGGTGTGCCGTGGCTGACAACTTGGCCACCATGAACCCCTGCCCCAGGACCAATATCAAAAACATAATCCGCTTCGCGAATGGCATCTTCGTCATGTTCAACAACAATCACAGTATTGCCCTGATCCCGAAGGTTTTTGAGCGTGATCAAAAGCCGGTCATTATCGCGTTGATGCAACCCGATAGAGGGTTCATCCAATACATATAGAACCCCTGTAAGGCCGCTTCCGATTTGACTGGCTAGGCGAATACGTTGGCTTTCACCGCCGGACAAAGTGCCTGAATTCCGACTAAGTGTAAGATATTCCAATCCAACATTATTCAAGAACCCAAGGCGCTCTCCGATCTCTTTCAAGATCGCTCGCGCAATTTCGTTTTTTTGAACGCTCAAACTGGCTGGAACAGAGGTGACCCAATCAAAGGCTTCTTTGATCGACATTTGCACAACCTGCCCCACGTGGATCCCGGCTATTTTCACGGCTAGGGCTTCTTGTCTTAGGCGATAGCCACCACATGATCCGCACGGACGATTATTTTGAAACCCTTCGAATTCTTCGCGGACCCAGTTGCTATCTGTTTCACGGTAGCGCCGTTCCATGTTTGGAATGACACCTTCAAAAGTTCGGCTAACCTGATAGATACGGCCGCCTTCGTCATAGCGGAATAGGATTTCCTCTTTTCCCGAACCATACAAAAAGACATTTTGGATTTTGGGATCAATATCTTTCCAGCGGTCGTTAGGATTGAACCCGTAATGCTTTGCAATCGATTCAATTGTTTGCAAGAAATACGGGCTTTTGCCTTTGCGCCAAGGGGCCAAAGCACCATCTTTTATTTTCAAGGTTTGATCAGGAACCACAAGCCGTTCGTCAAAGAACAGCTCCATCCCCAAGCCATCACATTCCGGACAGGCCCCAAAGGGCGCATTAAAGGAAAACAACCGCGGTTCAATCTCTGGGATTGTAAACCCACTGACAGGACATGCAAAATTTTCACTAAATGTAATTCTTTCAGGTTCCGCATCCGTTGGCGCGGTTTCCAGAATGGCAATCCCATCCGCCAGATCCAAAGCTGTGCGCAGACTATCGGCAAGCCGTGTTTCCATGCCTTCGCGCACAACAAGCCGATCCACAACCACATCGATGTCATGGCGATATTTCTTGTCCAAGGTTGGCGGTTCGTCCAATTCATAGAACTGACCATCCACTTTGACCCGTTGAAACCCTTGCTTTCTTAGGTCAAGAAATTCCTTTTTGTATTCGCCTTTGCGGTCGCGAATGATGGGGGCCAAAAGATATCCGCGCGTGCCCTCGTCCATTGCCATGATCCGATCAACCATGTCTTGGACTTGTTGCGCTTCGATTGGTTCGCCTGTTGCCGGACTATAGGGCGTGCCAGCGCGAGCGAAAAGCAGACGCAAATAATCATAGATTTCAGTAACGGTCCCAACGGTCGAACGTGGGTTTTTTGACGTCGTCTTTTGTTCTATCGATATCGCTGGCGACAGACCGCTAATTTGGTCAACGTCGGGTTTTTCCATCATATCCAAAAACTGGCGCGCATAGGCCGACAGACTTTCGACATAGCGGCGCTGGCCCTCGGCATAGATCGTATCAAAGGCCAACGATGATTTACCGGATCCGGAAAGTCCCGTTATGACAACCAATTGATCCCGCGGAATATCAACATCAATCGATTTAAGATTGTGTTCACGCGCGCCGCGCACGGAAATGTATTTTTGCTCGACCATGGGCTGTCCTTTATCACTTGTTCTGGAGATAGTGCGTTTTGTCTGAGTCTCCAAGAAAAATATGTGAACAAAGTGTGAACGCGCAAGAAAATGCCAACTATTTAAGATGAATTTTGGTATCGTTTGATTTGCCAAGGCAGCACCTGTTCTGCCTTTTTACGATAGCGCTAACAATTTTTCACGCTTTCCTAACAGGATGGGTTGAGAAAACCATTGTCTCATCGTATCAGATCACAAAATCAAAAGCCAAGGTGACCCCAATGTCAAAATTATGTCTTGTTGCAGATATCGGCGGAACAAACACCCGCGTGGCTCTTGCGGATGGTACGCAGCTCTTGACGGACACAATTTGCAAATACCCGAATGCAGATGCGAACCACCTGCGGGATATTCTAATTGCTTACCGCAATGACCACAAAGACCATGCGCTTGCCTCTGCTTGTATTGCTGTCGCAGGTCCGGTGCATGGTGGCGAGGCTCAGATGACGAACCTAAACTGGCTTATTCAAGACCATGACATTGCAACGTCCCTTAGCGTCGATCGCGTTGGGATTTTGAACGACCTTCAAGCCCAAGGCTATGCTTTGCCGCTTATTGGGACGGATAAATTGCAAACGGTTCAACAGGGACATGCCAGCACAGCCAAGGCCACGCGTTTGGTCATAGGAATTGGAACAGGGTTTAATGCTGCGCCGTCCTATGATTTGGGCCATTCCATTTTTGTGCCGCCTGCCGAAGCAGGTCATATCCGCCTGCCGGTTTCCAACCAAGAAGAAGCAGAGATCGCGCAATTTGTATCAGGCAAAAATGGTTTTGCATCGGTTGAGCATATCCTTTCTGGGCGCGGTTTAGAAAGGCTTGATCAGTTTTATCATCGTGCATCAACACGCAAAGCGTCGGATATTTTGATGGCGGCACAGGCGCAGGATACAGACGCTTTGCGCGTGGTTGCCCAATTTGCGCGCTTTGCAGGGTCCGTTGCGGGGGATTTGGCGTTAACTGTTTTGCCGTTTGGCGGGATTTATTTTATTGGTGGCGTCGCTCGCGCAATGTTGCCCTAT
>JAHEJA010000079.1:0-40212 GCA_024639125.1 Paracoccaceae bacterium | reverse complement strand
TGTGGCGATCACATAACATCGTCAGGGTCGCAAATAGATCTGCATCCGAAGGGGTCATTTGATTGATCAAACCATAGCCAGCCATCGTGTGAAACCGACCGTGATTAATCGAGGCGCTATTTGGTTCATCGTATTCAATGTCGCGCACAGGATCAAAGGGGGACCTGTTAAAAAACTCTGACCAAAAACTATGGGTAACAGCCCCTGTGACCCGTCCCGCTTTGCGGAGTTCAGAAAAAATATCCGGTTGCGCCACACGAAAGATATTGTCGTTACCAGTCACACCATGCACCTGAGGTGTCACACCAGTATGGATGCTGGCATAACAACTCGCAGAGGTGCTGGGCAAAACCGAACGCATTGTCCAACGTCGGGCCTGTCCGGATTGGACCCAGCCTTCTAAATTGCCAAATAAACGTGTCCAGTTTCGCAAGGGCACGCCGTCAATCACAATGAGCAAAACTTTTTTGGACATTTAGTTTCCTCTAGTTACCCGCGCTTTCCATTTTACGCGTTGCAATAACGTCTTCGAGCCAGCCAAGTTTCATTTCAGGAACCGAACTTAGCAAAAGATCAGTGTAATCATCAAATGGCGGCTCAAGCACCTGGGATTTTGGACCATAGCGAACGACGCGACCTTGGTACATAACGGCAATGCTATCCGCAATTGCACGCACAGTTGCTAGGTCATGTGTAATAAACAGATAAGATACATTTTCAATTTTCTGTAGATTTAACAGTAACTTGAGAATGCCATCTGCAACCAATGGATCAAGCGCCGAGGTGACTTCGTCACAAATGATTAATTTGGGTTTTGCAGCCAAAGCACGTGCGATACACACCCGCTGTTTTTGTCCACCAGAAAGCTCTGCTGGATAGCGATCGATAAACGCTTCGCCCATTTCAATTTCATCTAATAGCTCAATGATGCGACGACGTTTTTCAGCGCCTTTTATGCCAAAATAAAACTCTAGTGGGCGACCGATAATCGTTCCCACAGTTTGGCGTGGGTTCATCGCAACGTCGGCCATTTGGTATATCATTTGTAATTCGCGCAGGTCATCATTGCTGCGCGATTTCAAATCAGCGCTTAGTATCCGACCATCAAATTCGATCTCTCCGTCGCGTGGAGGTAACAACCCAGTAATGACACGCGCCATGGTGGATTTACCCGATCCGCTTTCACCAACCAAAGCCAAGGTTTGACCGGGGTAGAGTTCAAGATTGATATTCTTTAGCACATCAAATTTTGTACCTGAATAGCGCGCATTCACGCCCGAAGCGCGTAACAAAGGCGTGCCTTCTGGAACCATTTCTTTGTGATCAATAGAGCGCACAGAAACCAAGGCTTTGGTGTAATCTTCGGCAGGATTGTTGATGATTGTATCAACATCGGCGTATTCGACCGTTTTGCCATTCTGTAAAACCATAATGTCATCACTGACCTGAGCAACAACAGCCAAATCATGGGTAATATAGAGCGCAGCAACCCCCGTATCACGGATCGCGTCCTTGATGGCGGCAAGCACATCTATTTGCGTGGTCACATCTAGCGCCGTTGTCGGTTCATCGAATATAACCAAATCCGGCTGTGGACACAAAGCAAGCGCTGTCATTGCCCTTTGCAATTGACCGCCCGATACCTGGTGTGGATAACGATTGCCAAAGTTTTCTGGATCAGGCAACCCAAGCTTTTCAAACAATGCAATCGCACGCTTTTCGGCGTCTGCTTTTGAACACCGCTTGTGTTCAATGCTGGCTTCAATGATCTGTTCCATCAACTTCTTTGCGGGATTAAAGGCAGCCGCCGCAGATTGTGCAACATAGGTGACTTCGGCACCGCGCAATTTGCGCAAGGCCGAAAGGCCGCCTGCTAAAATATCGCGCCCATTTAGCCAGACTTCGCCACCAGTGATCCGCACTCCACCACGACCATAGGCCATGGCTGACAAACCAATTGTTGATTTACCTGCGCCGGATTCCCCGATTAATCCCAAAACCTTGCCAGGTTTCAAATCAAAGGACACACCATTCACAATGGTAATATCGCGCGACTTTTCCCCCGGAGGATAAACAGTTGCTTCAATTTTAAGGTTCTTGACCTCTAACACATTAGCCACCGCGGCCCCCTTTCAGCGAGGTTGTTCTATTCAATACCCAGTCCGCAACCAAATTCACGGAAATCGCCAAAGTTGCGATGGCAATCGCCGGAACGATCGCAGCAGGAATACCATAAACAATCCCCTCTTTGTTTTCTTTTACAATTCCACCCCAGTCGGCTTCTGGTGGTTGAACACCCAAACCAAGGAACGACAGTGTTGACAAAAACAAGACCATGAAAATAAACCGAAGCCCCAATTCCGCGACCAATGGCGAAAGCGCATTCGGCAGAATTTCACGGAATATAATCCAAGTGCGGCCCTCGCCGCGGAGCTTTGCGGCTTCGACAAAGTCCATTACGTTGATATCAACCGCAACAGCCCGCGCCAAACGATATACCCGCGTTGAATCGAGCAACCCCATAACAATAATCAACATGGGAACAGTCACCGGCATAACCGACAGAATAACCAAGGCAAAAATCAATGTTGGAATGGACATCATCAAATCTACGAACCGCGACAAAGCTTGATCGACAGCGCCGCCTATCACAGCCGCGAAAAACCCCAAAGACGCCCCTGTAACAAAGCTTACCACCGTCGCAGCCGTAGCAATGAAAATTGTTGTTCGCCCGCCATAGATCATACGGCTTAGCAGATCGCGACCAATGCTATCTGTACCCAATAGAAAATCAGACGAACTTTGTTCCCAAACATCGCCCACAACTTCGGCCATGCCATAAGGTGCGATAAAAGGCGCAAAGATCGCTGCAAGAAAATACAGACTGGTGAAAAACAACCCGATTAGGGCTGAAATTGGTATATGTCTCATTTTGGATGCCTCAGTCTTGGATTGGCTAAAATAGACACAATGTCCGCAATCATATTAAGCCCGATGTACACTGCGGCAAACACCAAGCCACAGGCTTGAACCACCGGAACATCGCGCTTGGCCACATGATCCACCAGATATTGACCCATGCCAGGATAAACAAAGACAACTTCGACAACGACCACGCCCACCACAAGATAAGCCAAGTTCAACATGACGACATTCACAATCGGTGCGATCGCATTCGGAAAAGCGTGACGGTAGATAACCTTGAAGGAATTTAATCCTTTTAGCTCGGCTGTTTCAATATAAGCGGATTGCATCACATTCAAAATAGCCGCACGTGTCATGCGCATCATATGCGCCAAAACCACCAACGTTAGAACAATCACGGGCAAGGCAATCGCATTCAGGCTTTGCAAGAATGTCATCCGATCATCAATCATTGCAACGGATGTGAACCATCCCAGTTTGACCGCAACAAAATAAATCAGGATATAACCAATTAGAAACTCAGGAACAGAAATCGACGCAAGCGTGACGCCAGAAATCATTTTGTCGGGCCAGCGCCCTTGGTAACGGACGGCCAAAAGCCCCAGAAATATTGCCAAAGGCACCGACACGATTGCCGCGCAGGATGCAAGGAACAATGTGTTCTTTAGCCGATACCCCATGCTGTCAGCGATATCTTTCCCATTGGTTAATGCCGTGCCCAAATCACCTTGAAGTGCGCCCCATAACCAATTGAAATAGCGTGTCATTGCTGGGTCGTTCAACCCCAACTCTTCGCGCAGGTTAGCCAAAGATTGTGGTGTTGCGGATTGCCCTAAAATGGATTGTGCCACATCTCCGGGCAAAATTTGTGTTCCTGCAAAAATCAGCGCTGATGCGGCCCAAAGGAGCAGGAGGCCCAACGCAAAGCGTTGGGCAACCAATCGTAAAACAGGATGCATATTTTTGCCCTATGCAATCCAGCAATCAGTTGATGCAAAGGCATTCATCAATTCGCCATTTGGATCTTCTTTGTAGCCTGCGACTTTGTCCGACACGACGTCGATAAAGTCATTGAACATTGGGCAGATCAAGCCGCCTTCATCGCGCAACGTGCGACCCATTTGACCATATAGCGCCTTGCGTTTTGTGTCATCCAGCTCGGCTTTGGCTTCCATAAGCATTTTATCAAACTCTGGATTGTTGAACCGTGTGTCGTTCCAATCCGCAGTGGATAGATAAGCCGTTGAATACATTTGGTCCTGAACTGGACGCCCACCCCAATAGGATGCGCAGAACGGTTGCTTGTTCCAAACTTCTGACCAATACCCGTCGTTTGGCTCACGCTTGATTTCCAATGGAATTCCAGCCGCTTGTGCAGATTGCTGGAACAATGCTGCCGCATCGACCGCACCCGGGAACGCACCATCCGCAGTCCGCAGAATGATCGGTGATCCGTCATGACCGGATTTCTTGTAATATTCCGCTGCTTTTTCAGGATCGTATTCGCGCTGTTCAATGGTTTCATCAAACAAAGGATAAGCCGCATTGATTGGCATGTCGTTTCCGATACCACCATATCCACGAAGGATCTTGTCCACCATTTCCTGACGATTGATCGCATATTTTAATGCCATACGTAGATCGTTGTTTGCAAATGGCTCTGTGTCGACGTGCATGATAAACACATAGTGTCCACGCCCCGACACGTTGCGAACCTGAAGACCAGGCGCACGCCCCATCAAGGAGGCAACTTTGGGGTCTACACGGTTGATCATCATGACTTGGCCGGATTGAAGCGCAGCAGTCCGCGCCGTTGCATCGTTGATCACGATAACTTCGGATTGATCGACGTGACCGCGTGTATCATCCCAATAATTCGGGTTCTTTTTAAAGCCATGACGCACACCAGGTTCGTCAAATTCAACCATATATGGGCCCGTACCCATACCCGCCGCAGGATTATCACGACCGCCATTTGGCTGAATGACCAAGTGATAATCAGAAATCAAATACGGAAAATCCGCATTCGGAGTTTTCAAGTCAATTGTAACTTGGTTATTGCTGATCGACATTTTTTCAATGCCTTTCACAATCCCCAAAGCACCAGATGTGGATTTTTCGTCCAAGTGACGTTCCAGAGTTGCAACAACATCCTCGGCAGTCATTGGTTTGCCATCATGGAATTCGACACCTTTACGGATATCAAACGTCCAAGACTGCGCATTTGCACTGCTTGTTACTTTTTCCGCCAGACGATTTTGGATTCCACCATCGGCGCCGACTTCTAACAAGGTGTCACCAAAATGACGAAGGTTACACAAAGGCACAGAAGACGCAGTCAATGCAGGGTCAAGCGAGTTCGAGCTTTCGCCACCGCCGACACCAATTTTCATCAGACCACCCTTTTTCGGACCCGCCGCTAGCACAGCTTGCCCAAGAACAGAGTTCGCTACTGCCGCCGTCAAACCCAGTGCTGTTGCTTTGCCCACAAATTCACGTCTGGTCATTTTTCCAGATGTAACACGCGATGCTAAATAATTGATTTGATCATTCATTTTGATTCCCCTGGTTCTTTACTGGTCTAACTATGCCAGCCTTTTGTATATGTTATATGACACTTAGAATGCCGATATAATCGGACCTATCAAGTAAAAAATGCCAATTCACTCAAACTAATGACCTATCCTTGGAATTTGTTCATTGATTTCTTTCTCAAAAATTAACGTATCCCCTTCAAAGGCGTGTAACTTTGCGCTTATATGGAAAAAATCCCGATCCGAGGTCATCACGGCATAGGTTTCAGTTCTGGTTTTCCATTCTCCCCTTTCACGGATTTCGCTCCAATGGGTTTCTCCGCGTGCAGATAGCGGATCATCGGGATGAATGGACCAAGTTTCCCGCGCCACCGAGTCTATAATCAACCCATGGGCTTGATCCTCGATTCGTCCAAAATCATCAACAATATCCAATGTGACGCGACCGGTTTTCATATCCTGCGTCACGCGGCGTTGATTATCCCCGGATCGCAGCACTGTCGCCTCCCATGCGGTATCCGCCTCGGGTTCTGGAAAGTGGTGCTTTTTTTGCGCGCTTCTATCCACAAGCGGAATAGACACCGATCCAGACAAAATCCGAATGTCGCCAGCGTCCGGCATAGGCCACAATAGGGGCCAATATGCGTTGGAAATTGATACGCCTATCTTGTGCCCTTTTGGTACGGAATAAGCGCATTGATCCAACGTCAGCTCAACTTCATAAGCTTGATCAACATCAAGAGGCACAACTTGCTCGTGACCGTTTCGATGGGTCAAATTCAAAACACCATATGTCACCCGCGTACGCGCGCCATCTGGGTGGATATGCGTTAGCCGCACAGCAATCTGGGCCTGCGGCGTGCTCGATTCAAGCAAAAGCTTGATTTTAGGAGCCCCAACAACATCCAGTGATGTCTCAAGCGCATCAGACACAAAACTTCCTGACACAGCATCGTCATTGCGTTGATCACCAGGCATTTCCGGACCAAGCCAAATTGCGCAATATTCACCCGCATCCATACCACAGGTCTGCGGCGAAGACACAATCACATCACAGGATTGCGCATCCTTGCACAATGCGCCTGTATCACCAAAGTGATACACAGCAGCCTCCTGTTCACAGGGCCATGCGTCAAAACCAAGCCATTCACCTGATCGCTCAGAATACCATGTTTGCGGTCGCACTCCATCCATAACATAGGGCACATAGGCCGGTAGATCGTCGACACCATTGTCGATATCCTTTAGCCAACGATCAAACCAATCCAATGCAATTTGCAAAAAACCAATGCGGGGTTCGGGCACAGCAAAATGCGGATATTTATGGACCCAAGGCCCAACAATGCCCTTCACAGGCGCAGTCAAATTTTCCACCAAATGCGACACAGTGTTTTTATAGCCATCCCCCCAGCCACCTATCGCCAAAGTGGCGGCTTTGATTGATGCGTAATCCTCGCATACCGACCCATGTTTCCAATAATCATCGCGATTTTGGTGCTGCAACCAGGGAATTGGCAAATAGTCCTCGGCCCCTAAACGCTCCAACCACATGTCTTTCCAACGATCCCCAACCAAGTCAGGATCAGGCGGCCGTGACGAATAGGCCCACATAGTTGATCCCCACCCCATGTTTTCGTTTAGCAAGCACCCGCCTTTATAATGGATATCATCCGCATAGCGATCCACTGTAGAACACAGCGTTATAATCGCCTTCAGCGGCTCTGGCCCACGTGCCGCTACTTGAAGCGCGTTAAACCCACCCCAACTTATCCCCATCATCGCAACAGAACCACTGCACCATGGCTGGCGCACCAGCCAAGCAATCACGTCTTCGGCATCAGATAACTCTTGTTCGGTATATTCATCGTTCATAACACCGTCACTGTCGCCATTGCCGCGCATATCGACACGCACACAGGCATAGCCCCGCTTGGCAAAATATGGATGCGTCAAGCTATCCCGCGCGATTGTCCCGTCACGCTTACGATAAGGAAGATACTCCAAAATAACCGGGACAGGCACATCAAGCGCATCCTTGGGCTTCCAAACACGCGCGGACAATCGGCATCCATCAGGCAAAACAATGCCCATATCTTCGTCAATCTCGATCTCTGAAATATTCCTCATGTTCTTCACTTTTGCCTAAATACTCAAATCATTCCCCACGTGGGAAACGCTTACTGTTTTCTAAGATGTTTAAATCCATATGATTACGCATATAGCGTTCTGATGCTTTCTGAAGTGGCTGATAATCCCAAGGATAATACCCACCCTGACGCAAAGCTTCATAAACGACCCACCGTTTGGCCTGGCTTTGTCGCACATCTTGATCGAACCTCTCCAAATCCCATCGCGCCATGGATTTTGCCTGTAAACTTGCCAGAGTTCCGCTATGATCCTCAGACATTGCCAAATTCGTCAACTCATGCGGATCCGCTTCTAAATCAAACAACTGATCCGGATCCAAAAGACAGCGATTGTATTTCCACTTGTCGTACCGCAACGACACCATCGGCGCATACGACGCCTCGGCCGCATATTCGATTGCAACAGGTGTGTCGCGCGTGCCGCCCTGCCCCAAATGCACCAGACTTTCACCAGTTGTCCATGGCATCACGTCGTCCATTGACACACCAGCCAAATCACACAGCGTGGGACAGACGTCGATATTTGACACAGGCGTCTTAATCAAACCCGCTTGCATCTCAGGTGCAGCAATCATCATTGGAACACGGGCCGAGCCTTCAAAGAACGACATTTTAAACCAAAGCCCCCGTTCCCCCAACATATCCCCGTGATCCGACACAAATAGGATCACCGCCTCTTGTCGTGTACTATCCAGCACCTCGAGAATGTCACCGATTTTATCATCCAGATAAGAAATATTTGCAAAATAGGCCCGTCGGGACCGCTGTACCATCTCGTCAGTTAGCTCATAGCTGCGCCAATCATTTGCATCAAAAATACGCTTGGAATGCGCGTCATGATCCTCATAAGGAATGGGCGCTACGTCTGGCATTAAATGGTCGCAATCCTCATATAAATCCCAATATTTCTTGCGAGCCACATAGGGATCATGAGGATGCGTAAAACTTACAGTCATGCACCATGGCCGCTCATCCGCGCCACGGCCGTAGTCATATAACTTGCGACATGCATTATACGCGACTTCGTCATCATATTCTAATTGGTTGGTGATCTCGGCAACGCCTGCGCCGGTCACGGATCCCATGTTGTGATACCACCATTCAATGCGTTCACCCGGTTTGCGATAATCTGGGGTCCACCCAAAATCGGCGGGATAGATATCCGTGGTCAACCGTTCCTCGAACCCATGCATTTGATCTGGTCCGACGAAATGCATTTTTCCAGACAAACACGTCTGATAGCCAGCACGTCGTAAATGATGGGCATAGGTTGGAATTGAAGACACAAATTCCGCAGCATTGTCATAGACGCCATTCTGCGATGGCAATTGGCCTGACATAAACGCGGCCCGCCCAGGTGCGCATAACGGACTGGCTGTATAGGCATTTTGAAACCGTGTTGAACGCGCCGCCAATTTTTTCAAATTAGGAGCATGCAACCAGTCCGCAGGACCATCGGGAAACAATGTCCCGTTCAATTGATCCACCATTAAGATTAGAATATTTGGACGCGTCACCATGGTCTACCTGCTGTCGGTTTTGATTGAGACCTATCAAAGTCATAGCTTTGATCAAATCTCAAACAAAATCGTTCGAACAGGTCGTTCTAAAATAGATGGCAGCGCTAGTTGGCGTTTAAAACCGCTTCGATTTTGCGCACAAAAGGCTGGGATAACGGTCGTGTGACCGACGTAAAGCCTTCGACGAAATCGCCATTTTTATCTAATAAAACCTTGTAGAAATTCCAACGTGGTGAATATTCATGTTTTTCTTTCAACCACTTATAAAATGGGTGTGCGGCATCACCGGTTATCGGTGTGATGACGGTCATGGGTAATGTCAGGTTATAGTTAACCTCGCAAAACTCTTTGACGCTGTCGTTTGAATTCAGCTCTTGACGAAAATCATCAGAGGGCACCGCCAGAACAACCAATCCTTGATCTTTATAGGTGTCATAAAGCGTCTGAAGCCCATCAAGCTGCCCCGTAAACCCACATTTACTCGCAGTGTTGACCACAAGCACAGCCTTGCCTTTGAAGTCGGATAAAGACAGCTCACCGCCATCTATATTGTCAAACGTAAATCCCCCAGCAAAGAGCACGCTAGCGCTTGCTGTGACAAAGAGAAAAAGAGATAGGAACACATGTTTCATGCACCTTTATTTAGGGCGTCATCACCCTTTTCAAGCATGTCTTTAAAAAAATAAAATAGCTGATTGCAAAGTAACCTTAATCTGTCAAAGTTACGCAAAACAAGGTGTATAGAAACATTCGACAGAAACAGATGAGGGAATAAAATGACAAAATTGAATTGGGGAATGATCGGCGGTGGCGAAGGCAGCCAGATCGGGCCAGCGCATCGATTAGGTGCAGGTCTTGATGGTGCATTCGATTTTGTTGCGGGTGCATTGGATCATCGCCCTGACGCAGGACGGGACTATGCGCAACGTTTGGGTATATCGTCAGATAGATCCTACGGCGATTGGACCGAAATGCTTGCCGGTGAAAGAGGTCGTGATGATCGCATTGATCTTGTGACTGTAGCGACACCAAATGCTACGCATTTTGAAATCACAAAATCCTTTTTAGAAGCCGGCTTTAACGTATTGTGTGAAAAACCGATTACGATGACCGTCGACGAAGCCGAGGATATCGTAAAAATTTCCCAAAAAACTGGTAAAATTTGTGCTGTGAATTACGGATACACAGGATATTCGCTGGTCCGCCATATGCGCGCCATGATCAAACGTGGTGATTTGGGGGCTATTCGGCTGGTCAAAGCGGAATTTGCGCATGGTCACCACGCAGATGCAGCCGACGCAGATAATCCACGGGTTCGCTGGCGCTATGACCCCAAGCAAATTGGTGTGTCTGCTCAATTTGCGGATTGCGGCATCCATGCGCTGCATATGGCCAGCTTTGTTACGGGACAAGAAGTGACAAAACTATCTGCGGATTGTGTGTCTTGTATTTCCAGCCGTGAATTAGAAGACGATGCGATGGTCAATTTCCGAATGGATGGCGGGACTGTGGGCCGACTTTGGACATCCTCAATTGCGCTGGGCCGTCAGCATGGATTAACTATCCAAGTTTTTGGTGAAAACGGCGGGCTTCGTTGGTCGCAAGAACAGCCAAATCAACTGTTCTGGATGCCCCTGAATGGTCGCTTGCAAACAATCGAACGTGGCGAAGGCAACTTGTCACCCGAAGCGGATAGAACAAGCCGTGTTACGGTTGGTCACGCCGAAGGCATGCCGCTTGCGTTTGCAAATATTTATTCCGACTTGGCCGAAGCTATTCATGCGCAAAAAGAAAACCGCGCAATGGACCCGGCTGCCAATCTATATCCACGTGCCGAGGATGGGTTGCGGTCTATGGCGGCAATTTTTGCCGTTGCTCAGTCTGGCAAGGCAGAGGGTGCATGGATTGATGCACGTCCACCAATGTTTAGGACCTAACCCCGAATGCATACCACAAGAGCAATCCTAATTTGAAAGGAACATGACATGAGCGCGCAAAGTTGGCTACAGAAAGACAGTGGTGATATTGTCGAGTTCAAGGATTTGATTGAAAAATCAAAACACATGAACACATCACCACAAGCCACTGAAATAACGTCGAACATTCCCCTTTATGATGGTGGTTTTGTCGAAACGTCGGCCCAAGATCCAGCATCGAAACGGGCGCTTATGTCAGAATGGACCGATGTATTTACCAATGGCGCTGGTATCATAGTGATCAAAAATGGCGTGAGCGATCATGCCACAATCGACCGCGCCACGGAAATTTTTTCGGACATAATTGAACAAGAAAAACGTGAAAGCGGTGGCGGCGGTGATCATTTTGCAAAAGCAGGTGCCAATGACCGCGTTTGGAATGCCGTGGAAAAGCATTGCCTCGCTGATCCTGATAATTTTGCACAATACTATAGCTCTTGTGCGATTGCGATGGGATCAGAAGCGTGGTTGGGTCGTGGCTATCAAATGACGGCACAGGTCAATCGTGTCAATCCCGGTGGAGCTGCGCAAAAGCCACATCGGGATTATCATTTGGGATTTATGTCCCCTGCGCAAATGACCGAATTTCCAGCACATGTTCACAAACTATCCCCTGTTTTGACGCTTCAGGGGGCTGTTGCTCATTGCGATATGCCGATTGAAAGCGGCCCGACACAGTTCCTTCCGTTTTCGCAGCAATATTTCGAAGGCTATCTTGCGTTTGGCCGCCCTGAATTTCAGGACTATTTCGCATCCAACTACGTTCAAATCCCTTTGGAAAAGGGCGATGTTGTGTTCTTTAACCCCGCAGTCATGCATGGTGCTGGCGACAATGTGTCCAAGGACATTTATCGCATGGCGAACTTGCTTCAGGTGTCGTCTGCCTTTGGGCGCGCGATGGAAACCGTAAATCGTACCCGCATGTGCAAATCGCTTTATCCTGCACTTTTAAAGGCGGCAAAAGCTCAAGACCTTAGTCAATTGGAAATCAAAAACACCATTGCGTCCTGTGCCGAGGGCTATTCCTTTCCAACCAATTTGGACCGCGATCCCCCGATTGGCGGCTTGGCCCCTAAAACACAAGCCGACATCATGTTGGATGCGATTATTTCAAATACCAGCGTAGCTGAGTTTGAAACAAGACTGGATGATTTATGCGCCCGACAGCTTAGTTAAAAAAAGGACGACACCAAATCAAGGGTGTCGTCCTGTGTGCAGAAATCCTATTGAAAATTACGATATAACGTCGATTTTGGCGGTTTTACAGACATCTAAAATATGATCATAACCCTTTTTGGAATAGGTAAATGGATTTGCTTTGGCTGGGTCCTGCTCTGCTTCTACAACAATCCAGCCTGAATAATTCATATCTTTTAGTTTGTTTGCCACGGCTTGGAAATCAATGCATCCATCCCCAGGAACGGTAAAGGCACCAGCAATAACCGCATCCAAAAAGCTTTTGTTGTTCTCGCGCACGTCTTTGACAACCTCGGGACGGATATCTTTGAAATGGACATGCCCAATGCGATGCGCCCAAGCGTTCATTGCACGCATAACGTCCCCTCCGCCAAACAACATGTGCCCTGTATCAAAACAAAGTTGCAAATCGTCTGATGAACCTTCCATCAGCCAGTTAACATCATCCTCCGCTTCGATGACGGCCCCCATGTGATGGTGATACACAACGGGCATACCCTGATCCAAGGACCATTTAGCAAGTTCGCTTAGTTTTTGGGCGTAAACCGCTATTTCATCTTTGTTTAATGTTGGACGATTATTGACCGGAATATCGATTTGTCCCTGAACAGTATTTGAACATTCCCCATATACAATACAGGGCGATCCCAATGCCTTGAATTGTTCGATCTGTGCGGACATTTGTTCGCGTTCCTGATCCAGATCATTCATGAGCAAAGTACCAGAATACCAGCCGCCACATAATCCGATATCATATTTATCCAAATACGCGCGAAGCCCTTTGGTATCGTGCGGCATGCGCTGCCCCCGCTCGACACCCGTATACCCAATGGCGCGAGACTCTTCTAAAGCCTGTTCCATTGTGTAGTCTGCGGTTAAATCCGGTAAATCATCATTTTGCCACGCGATCGGAGAAATTCCAACTTTGACGCTCATTATCATAGTTCCCAAAGGTAAAAGGAGAAAGCTCCGCCGAAACACAGCGGAGCTTTGATGTATTTAGGTCAAGCAAAATCTATAAATTTGCAAGCTCTTGTTCAAGATCTTTCATCTCTGCCCCTCCGGCCATGAGACGACGGATATCTTGGCTTTCGATTTCGGCTTTGCTGCCGCTACCGATGACTTGGCCCAAGGCCAGGAATGTGTAGCGATCTGCAACCAATTTGGAATGGATTTCATTGTGCGTGATAAAGATAATCGCAATATCGCCGCGCGAACGCACACGTTTGATTGTCTTTAGCACTTCCATTTGTTGCTTTTGCCCCAAAGCAGACGTTGGTTCATCCAAAATCAAAACCTTGGCGCCGAAATAAATCGCCCGTGCAATGGCCAATGTTTGGCGTTGACCGCCAGACATCGTGCCAACAGCCTGGGTCGGATCCGAAAAATCGATCCCGATCTTGAGCATTTCATCATGCGCAATCTGGTTCATTTCGTCCATTTTCATATGACCAAACATTGTGGTCATTTCCCGCCCCATAAAAAAGTTGCGCGTAACGGACATAAGTTGGTTAATCGCCAGATCTTGATAGACGGTTCCAATGCCCGCAGCCGACGCTTCGCGCGGGGATCGGAAATTTTGCTTTTTGCCTTCGATATAGATATCCCCTTTGGTTTGCTGATGCACACCAGAGAGAATTTTGATCAAAGTGGATTTACCTGCGCCGTTGTCCCCAAGCAAAGCATGCACTTCGCCTGGATACACTTCGAGATCAACTTCATTCAGTGCGGTAAAGGGACCAAATTTCTTAACAAGTTTTTCCACACGCATATAAGGTTGTGTCATTGCTATATCCCCCCAGTGATACGTTTGCGGATACGTTCATTGGCGAAAACAGCCGCCAGCAAAACAGTTCCAACAAACACACGGAACCATGATCCATCAATCCACGGAATAAAGAACACAGCGTTCGCCACCAAGCCAACCGTCACCGCCCCAAACACAACGCCGATTGCGGACCCAAAGCCCCCAGTCATCAACGTGCCACCCACAACCGCAATTGCAATCGCTTCGAGTTCTTTCAAATTGCCTTTGGCGGCATCAGATGTGTTGGTGTCAAACACTTGGCACGCTGCAAAAAGAGTGGCGCAAAAAGCGGTGAACATAAAGAGGCCAATTTTGACTTTGTTGACCGGAACACCATTTGCCCGCGCGCTGTCTTTGTTGTCACCTGTTGCATAAATCCAGTTACCCAATTGGGTACGGCTTAGAACGTAATAGGCAAGCAAAGAAAGGATAATCCACCACATAAAGCGCGCGTCAAATCCAGTGACCCACTGATCACCTTTGCGGTTAATATTACCACCAAGAGCAAACCAAAGATCATAGAACCAACCAAAAACTTCGCCGCCCATGATGTCAGCAAACCAGCTGGTTTCCTTGTAATCAGGCAGACCTGAAATCTGCGTGGATTGGTTAATCAAACGAAACGATACTTCGGTTGTGCCGCGCAAGAAAAACAAAAATCCAAGCGTTACGATAAAACTGGATAGACCCGATCGCACAACAATTGTACCGATGATCCACCCCAAGGTTAGGGTCATCGCCAACGTAATAATAAAGGCGCTAAACGGCGTTGCCTCGCCAAGGCCAAAGGGTAACCCCCACTTCAACATCATCGCCATAGACATGCCGGCAAAACCGATCATCGAGCCGATGGACAGGTCAAATTCACCTGCAATCATCAAAAGCGCAGCACCCGTCGCAATAATTCCGAATTGCGCAATAATTGCGATGTTATTTTTGGTTCCCAAGGCGTTAAACGCGCGGCCATCAGAGGCTAATGTCAATGCAGCAATAATAAAAATCATCACAATAAATGACCCAATTTCGGGACGCCGAACCAACCGCTCAAACAAGGTTTCTCGTTTAAGCCTGTCCGCTTCACTTCGATCAGACATAATTTTCTCTCTTTTTTAGGTAAAAAGACACATCAGGCGGGATGAACCCGCCTGTGTTTTAGTTAAAATTTCAACGAAACCTATTAACGGTTTACACCAGCTTGGCTTGCAACGTTGTCTGCGTTGGACGCATCAACGAAACCTGGACCTGATGGAATGTTCGCACCAGGAAGCATGCCTGCGTTTGTGTTATATAGGTGTAGAACGATGACGGGCATGTAGCCTTGCAAACGCTGCTGTTGGTCGATTGTGTACGCGGCATCACCTGCTTTGATCATGTCCATAACGCCTGGTGACAGGTCGAAACATGCAAGGTGGATATCTGCGCCAACCGCTTTGATCGCTTTGTTTGCAGCTTCACAGACGTGTGGACCTACAGCCAAAATACCGTCAATGCTTTCGTCCGCCTGAAGAGCGGCTGCAGTCCGTGTTTCAATCTGAGTTACGTCGTTAGAAACGTCGATCATGTTCAAATCACCACCAAGACCAGAAAAATAGCCTTCGCAACGATCAACAAGAGCTGTATTGAACGCTTCTTGGTTCAAACATAGCCCCTTGGTAACGCCTTCTGCTTTCGCACGCGCACCGGCTTTTTCGCCCGCCAAACGCTCTGGCTGACCAACGTGCATCAATGCGCCAACACCTGCAGAGGCTTCTAGGCCAGAGTTCATAGTGACAACAGGAATACCTGCGTCAACGGCTGAACGGATCGCACCACCAAGTGCATCGGCATCAGGCAAAGAGACGATGATACCATCTGGCTGCGTTGCAGCCGCAGCTTCGATCAATTTCGCCATGCCGGACATATCGCCAGACGCATCAAAGTTATATTCAAAATCTGCGCCAATCGCTGCTGCCGCATCACGTCCGCCTTTTTCAACCACTGGCCAAAATGGGTCAGTACCCTGCGTGTGCGTAATCATGACATAGCGTTCCGCAAACGCCGAACCTGCGACCATTGCCATTGCTGCAGTCGCCAAAAGTAGTTTTTTCATTATGTTTCCTCCCAGAAATTTATGCCGCATGCGACATAATAACAAAGCAATGGTTATTTAAGAAAACTTCAAAGTCGACTCTTTTTTTTGCAATTTTCGAAAAAATTAGGCTTGAAAAATATTCCATAAATGTTATCGCAAACATTGCATAATAGTGCCAGAGTGCGAAAATGGGTCAATCAAACCGAGCCCGCATCCACGAAAAAGTTTTGCGCTGTGCACATCGCTGAATCATCCGAACACAGAAACAATACCATACGCGCAACATAGTCTGGTGTAATCAACGTTGGCAGGCATTGACGGTCTTTTCGTGCCTCTAAGAACTCTGGCGGAGACCACATATCTATTTGTCTTTGGGTCATAATATGACCAGGAACAACTGTGTTCACGCGAATATTATAGCGCCCTAAATCCCGCGCCAATGTACGGGTCATGCCATGGACTGCGGCCTTGGATGTGGCGTAGGTTGGAAACCCTCCCATTGCTTCCCACCAAGAAACAGACCCCATATTCACAATGCTGCCGGCCCCGGCATTAATCATGTCGGGCGCGACAGATTGCGTTGTGAAGAATTGGTGTTTTAGGTTGGTCGCGATACGTTCATCCCAATATTCAGATGTCACATCTTGCCAATCGTGGCGATCATCGCGGGCTGCATTGTTCACAAGGCAATGAAACGGCCCCAATTCCTTGCGTAGGTTTGCAACGGCTTCTGTGATCTGCCCCGTGTCCCGCAAATCGCAATACTGAAAAGCAACAGTGCCATCTGTGGTATTTTGCAGCACAAGACCCGCTTCTTGGTCAAAGTCAAGAAACCCAACACGCGCGCCCTGCTCGGCAAAAGCTTTGACTATTTCAGCCCCAATTCCCGTGGCGCCACCCGATACCAGAACAGATTTTCCATATAAAGACCGGTAAACGTTAAATCCCATGCAACGATTTCCTTATGATGGCTGCCCTATCCCAAGCGGACAGGCAGATTTATCGGACCGCGAAAACCAAACCCTTGCCACACAACAGATTGCGGATCGACCAATTCGATATTTGGAAACCGTTCAAAAATCATAGGAAGCAGAACTTGGCCTAACATAAAGCGTGATACATGTGTTCCCATGCAGTGATGCGGTCCGCTTCCAAAACTTTGATGCGGTGCAGAATCGCGAAATACGTTGAACATGTCACCGTCTTCAAACATGTCTTCATCGTGATTGGCAGAGGCCTGACACACCATCACGATCGTGGATTTTGCAATGGGATAGCCACGGATTTCTGTATCCTCCATGGCAACCCTTCCGCTAACTTGGATCGGAGCCACCCATCGCACGCCTTCCTGAAAGGCGGTTTCCCACGCAGATGTCCGTTTCACTTCTTCTAATTGATCGGGATTGGTTAACAACCCGTAAAGAATAGTCAGCAAGGCATCCCTTGGTTCATTGATGCCACCGCCAATTGCAATTTTGATATTCGCTCGTATTTGCGAATAAGGAATAGGATCACCAGAGCCCGTCATGACCGATAAGGCCGAATAATCAGGCGCAGCCTTTACCCTTTCGATATTATTCGCGATTGTCCTATTGATGTCCGCATTTGCCCGCGCTGATCTTTCAAACGGTTCATCGAAATAGCCAAAGTTGCCGGCACCATCGATCAATGCTTGCGACCAATCTTGCAAATCCGTGTCGCTTGCATCGGGAATCCCCATCATGTCCCCCAAAATACGAGCCGCTAATGGGCCAGCAAGTGTTGGAAATAGATCAACTACTTCGCCTTTGGGTAATCGATCCAGATACTCTGAGGCATATGATTTATAGAGCGGTATCCAATGCGATTTGATGGCTTTTGGCGCAAAGGTTGGCATCATCGCTTGGCGTTCGCGCATATGCTCTTGGCCATCTTTTCGCATCAACGTATGGGCTTCGAATGCGCGCTCCATCGGCGTTGTTGGATCATTTGAACTAAACAAAACCGGATTGTCTTTGATTGCGCGCGTGTCACTGGCTTTGGTGATCAACGTGCGTTTCAGCGCAGGCGCAAAGGCAACTGGCGCAGAGGCGCGCAGGCGTTTGTACACAGAATATGGATCACGTGTCATGCTCTGAACGGTGATTGTATCGTCACTTGGTATTTGCATCTGTGCACGGCCCTCGGAATAGCGTTTTCACTACATTCCTAATTTTGCGTGAACTTGTACAGCTAAAATTACCGGAATAAATACTTGGCATAATTACATGAACATCACATCATACATTAATGTTTACGTTATCTTTTACTTTCAAAATCTATAAAAATGCGATGCTGTATCGCAGAACACAGCCTGCTTTGCCGCCTCTGGAATGGAATTTTGATACAGTGTGACCAGCGCCTGATAGTCAGAATAAAGCATATCAACTGGAAAGTTTGATCCAAACATCGTGCGCTCGGCCCCGAACCGTGACAACACGGATTGAATGATTACGCCACAGCTTTGTGGCGTCCAGTTGGGATCAAACATGCCCAAGCCCGATAGCTTGCAATATACGCTATCAAGCGCGGCAAGGTGATCAAGCTCTGTTGCCCAATACGTCATGTAATCTGGATCGCGCGCCTGTGGGCTTCCTGCGTGACAAACAACCACAGATAAATCTGGAACAGTTTTCAACACGGCGGCTGCCTTGCGATATAGGTTCGGCGTCAATTGAAGATCAAAGCTCAGCCCACGCTCGGCTATTGTGTGCAGTCCTGTCACGAATTCTGGCTGCTCAAGCAATGCATTGGTGCCCGTCTGGCTATCTTCACTTTCGGCGCGACCGACGATTTGGCGCACACCACGCAATGACTTTAGCTTTGCTAACTCATCCAAAACCGTTTCTAAATTTGGATCTGTGACATCACAAAAGGCCGCTTGGACCATAGGGTTTTCGGGATCGGCTTGCGCCACAGCATCAACCCAACGTGCCTCTGCAATTGGGTCATCGGCTCCGACTTGGATATGCACAAATTTTCCAAACCCCAGCGGCTTGGCCATAGCCAAATGTTCATCAAACAAATAGTCACGCTGAATGGGCGTTGGATCCCCAAAAAACCGTCGTTTTCCGCGTTCATTAAGCCAAGGATACGTAACCGCTGTTAAGTCCCACAAATGATGGTGCGCGTCGACATATGGGGTGCGCTTAGTTGGCATTTATTTGCTCCAAGCGACCAAGAACATCGACACCTTGTTGGTGAAACAACGACAAAAGATCGATAAAGATCCAATTTTCGGCCAATTTATCCCCATCTCTTCGATAAAGATCGATCACGTAAAAATCGACTTTATCCTTACTTGCCGGCAAGCCCATAAACCCACCATCATGACGCGCTGTGAAATTTGGCCACCCAAAAAAGCCGCCAAAATGACCTTCTGCGACGCGTGCCACATGACCCGTAGATGAGCGTTCCGAAAAGGCCGCCCGAAACGGTCCGGAATGCTGTTTTGCATAGCGCTCGATTGTATAGGTCGCCCCAATTCCAGTCGGGCCCCACCAAATCATATTGTCGTGCCACGTGCGTCTTAGCTCATCCTCAAGACTTAGACCGCTGTTCCACTGACCAAGATCGGAAATCATGGCATTGATTGCAGCCAATGTCGCTTTTCCGTCTTCCTCTGGCGCATCATGATACAACAGCCCATCATGCGTCTGGGGACCCGGTTGGACCATATGCACACCTGTTTGAGGGGCAAATGGGTATTGATCTGCCTGAGCCATCAAGTGCGGAATGTCAAAATAAAATGCCGTCTGTGCAATTTTTCGATCAACGACAAAATTGAATTCACAATACCGCAGCATCACCATTTTGCCAGTCGGGCGGATACCTAGCCATGGCTGATCAAACAATCCCATTAAATGCCCCATTGAGACAACCCAAACGCCGCCATCGTCCTTTAGGCTGTTGGCCCCTGCAAAAAAGATATCTTCGCGTCGTTGCATGGATGTTATCGCTTTGCGAAACGGGGCCCAAAAACGGTCCACTATTTGATCGCAAGAGTGCATTTCGCCAAATGGAAAAAAGCCGCGCCATAGATATGTTGACGCGGTAGCCCCTTGCATAACAGTGCGCATATCATCCGACGTTTGCGCGGATTCAAGCGCGCTGTAATAATCACGCACAACGGCTTTGGCATTGGAAATAGTTGACATATCAATTCCCTCTTACGGTCAAATCGCGGTTTTTTGCATACGTTTACAAAAAACTCTTGCCATATCAAATTATCTTTGTCTACAAGTTATGCATACGTATGCAAAAAATGAAAGACGCGCTGCTCCATGGCTGAAATACAATTAAAGAATGTCTCAAAACGTTGGGGAAATTTTATCGGCGTTGATGACTTTAATCTCACCATAGCAGACCGCGAGTTTCTGGTTTTGTTGGGGCCATCAGGATGTGGAAAAACCACAACGATGCGGATGATTGCCGGTTTAGAAGATGTCACAAGCGGCGATATCCTTGTGGATGGCAAACGGATCAATGATCTTGACCCCAAAGACCGTGATGTGGCGATGGTGTTTCAAAGCTATGCGCTGTATCCAAATATGAGCGTATATGAAAATATCAGATTTCCCCTAAAAATTAGAGGTATCCCAAAATCAGAACACGATATGCGCGTGCGTCGCGCGTCGGCTATGGTTGAACTGGATGATTTTTTAGATCGCAAGCCGGCTGCTCTTTCCGGAGGTCAAAGGCAACGTGTTGCCTTGGCGCGCGCCATTGTGCGGGAACCTAATGTGTTTCTTATGGATGAACCGCTTTCTAACTTGGATGCTAAATTGCGCGTATCAACGCGGGCTCAGATCAAAAACCTAAGCCATGAATTGGCTGTAACGACCATTTACGTCACCCACGATCAAATCGAAGCAATGACATTGGCTGATCGTGTTGTGGTGATGAACAAAGGCGTGGTCCAACAGGTCGGCACCCCCACTGAAATCTATGACCATCCTGCGAATACTTTCGTGGCTGGGTTTATTGGCAGTCCAGCGATGAATTTGATCGAAGGCAAGATCGAAAACGGCACCTTTAGCGCGCCTGGCACCCAAATTCCCGGTCTCAATGCACCAGATGGAAACGTGACTTTGGGGTTTCGCGCAGAAGATGCCGCCGTCAGCCCTGAGAATGCTCAGATATCACAGCCGATTTATGCCCAAGAATTGCTTGGCGATGCAACCATGATCACGGTCAAGGTTGGTGCGACGCTTGTCAGCGTTAAAACCGACAAGAATTTTCGCGCTGGAATAGGCGATCACATTTCGATCTCTGTTCCAGCAGAAATATGCCACTTGTTTGATGCACGAACGGGGGCTCAAATCGCGGGCTAACCGCATGATACCATAACGGTACTAACAGGGAGAAGAACATGTATTTTAAACGTTTTGCCATGGCAGGAACCATGGCGCTTATGTCCACAACGGCCTATGCGGGATGTGGCCTAACCTCGGGATCTGTTCGGATTTTGTCGAATGATTTCCCAGCCGTACATGCCGTCGCCGAAGGCGCAGAAGCTTGCGCTGGTGACGGTGTGACAGTCAGCAAAAACCAAACTGCGGAACACAAAGACATTCAAGTTGCAGCGCTGACCTCGAACCCAGCACAATACACCACAGCAGTTGTTGCCAACAGTTCGATTGTGCCGCTTTTGTCTGACGGATTGATCCGCCCATTGGATGATCTGGTTGCCAAACATGGTCAGTCCCTGAACAAAAACCAGCTTGTCACAATTGACGGCAAAGTTATGGCAATTGCGTTTATGGCCAATGCTCAGCACCTTTTCTATCGGTCTGATATTTTGGAAAAAGCAGGCGTTGATGTGCCGACAACATACGAAGATGTGATTGCTGCCTCGAAAGCCATTCGCGCGGCCGGCATTATGGAATATCCCTTTGCATTGAACACAAAATCCGGTTGGAATTTGGCTGAAGAATTCGTGAACATGTATATGGGAACAGGTGCGCCTATCTTTAAGGCTGGCACAGCGGAACCGTCAGTCAATAATGAACACGGCGTTGCAACCTTGAACATGCTCAAGGAATTGGTGGCCTATTCTAACCCCGATTATTTGACATATGATTCAAATGCGACGCAAGCGCTTTGGGAATCTGGTGAATTGGCGATCGCAACGATGTGGGGATCGCGTGGCGGCGCCATGTTGGATGACGAAGGCTCATCAGCCGAGGTTGTTAGCGCAACTATGCTGAGCGGCGCCCCGACTTGGGGTGGCGGATCTGTTCCGGCGTCAACGCTTTGGTGGGATGGATTTACCATTGCACAAAACATTTCTGACGAAGATGCAGAAGCCACATTCGTCGCGATGATGAATGGTATCTCTACGGATATGGTCAAGGCAAACAACGACAAAGCAGTTTGGTTGATCAATGGCTATGTACCGGGCAAAGCAGCAGAAGGTATCGCGCAAACTGCAAATGCCGGAGCCGTGCCTTATCCGATGACACCTTTCATGGGTGCGATGCACACAGCTTTGGGCGCAGAAATCTCTGACTTCTTACAAGGCAAAGAAAGCGCAGAGCAAGCGCTGATGGACGTTGAAGCGGCTTATACGACAGCAGCCAAGGAACAAGGTTTCTTGAAGTAAAACAAACGATTGGGGCCAACTTTGGTTGGTCCCATCTTACCCCATTCCGATGACAAGGCGCATCAATGCCCCACAAGACTTTCCTTTGGTTTATCCTGCCATCCCTTGCTGCAATGGTCTTGTTCATTGCACTGCCCATTTTTTCAGTCTTCGTGCAATCCCTTTACGTTGAGCATGACCAAGTTTTGATTACCACTGAAAATTGTGGCCCCTTTGGATGCAAACAAGAAACCACAGTCGATGTAGAGGCCACGCAAATCCTAAAGGACCAAGCACCACTTGGAAAGTTCAACGGATTTCAAACCTATAGCAATCGCAGCCACTTGGCCTTTGCCGAGCTAACCCAAGCTTGGTCAACGGCTACGAATGCCAGGGATTTCTTTGGACAAATCCTAAATTTACCCTTTTACAAAGCATTAGCATTTACCTTGACCTATACCTTTGTTGTCACGCCCTTCGTGATTGTCATTGGATTGGGCATCGCACTTGGGGTGAATGCATTGCCAGCTAAGATCAAGGGGCCGACTATTTTTGTGTCGCTCTTGCCGATGATTGTCACCCCGTTGATTGGGTCCCTAATTTTGTTCTGGATGATAGATGCCCAGGGCATACTTGGTGCCACGTTACAGCGCCTTTTTAATGATAACGCTTTGTCGCTTAAGGCATCCCCTAGCTTAACCTGGGTTATGTTGTTCGTTTATGGGGTTTGGCATTCTGCGCCCTTTAGCTTTATCGTATTTTACGCAGGGCTTCAGTCGGTTCCAAGCGAAACGCTCGAAGCGGCGATGATCGATGGCGCAAGCCGTTGGCAACGTGTGCGCTATGTGGTGATCCCCTACCTGACCCCGCTTGTCACATTCATCACGTTGATGCAGCTCATGGATAATTTCCGGGTCTTTGAACCGATTGTCGGGTTTTCTGCATCGGCAAACGCAACATCCCTAAGCTGGATCATTTTTAACGACCTGCGTGGACAAGACAGCCAATTGTTTGGTTCTGCAGCAGCGACATCTATGCTGACCATCCTTGGGGTTGCGATTTTGCTAACGCCCGTCTTGATCCGCACATGGCGTGAATTCAACAGCAAAACGGTATAGGCAAAAGCATGACACCACGATCACAACGAAAATCACCGCTTTTGGCTCTCCTTTCTTTTGGGTTTGTTGCCCTTTGGGTGTTGATTGCCTCTGTTCCTTTTTTGTGGACGCTTTGGGGATCCTTCAAAGTACAAGGAGATTTCTTTTCCAAAGCAGATTGGACAAATGCGCTTTATGGTGTTCGGACACTTGTTGAAACAGGTGGCACATTCACGGGCAACGGATACGAAGGCGCATGGATCGAACAAGAATTTTGGCGTGCGACGTTGAATACGGCCATTGTCGTCTTTTTCACGGTGACAATTTCTTTAACCTTGGGCACACTTGGCGGTTATGCGCTGGCGCGTTCGGGATATCGCTATGCTTTTTGGTTGCTCATGATTGCATTGGTGTTTCGCGCCATGCCGCATATTACTTTGGTTTCAGGATACTTGCTGCCCTTCTTTCAATGGAACATATGGGGGCATTTAAGCACGACGATTATCGTCCTTGTGGCGATCAACCAACCCTTTACACTTTGGATGCTTCATTCGTTTTTCCTTAATATTCCCAAGGACATGGACGAAAGCGCTATGGTAGATGGCTGCACGCGGTTTCAAGCGTTTCGGCATGTGATCATTCCGGTCATGTGGCCCGGTGTTATCACGACCGGTTTGTTTAGCTTTCTACTGGCTTACAATGACTTTGCCGTAACTGCGATGCTGCTTAGTCAAGACAACCAAACCATGGTTCCCAAAATAGCAAGCTTTCTTGGAACCACCCAAGTTGAAGGGAATGTGATGTATGCTGTTGCCGCGGTTGTCTCCGCCACTGCGCCGCTGTTTGTTTTGGTGATGGTCTTTCAACGACAAATCGTAAGCGGCCTCACCGCGGGCGCCGTCAAGGGATGAAGCCACAAATGTTACAGAGCTATGATTATATCGCGATTGGTGCAGGCTCTGCCAGTTGCACAGCAGCCAAAGCAGATGTGCGCCCTGCTCTTTTGGACAAACCTGTTGGCGATGCTAAGATGGTTTATCGTCTCGCTGGTCCCGTCGGAACGACCAAAAATCTGGCATCGGTGCGTGCTCAACACGCATTGATACGCGAATTTGGGACCCTATGGATCAGTCATGCCCCTATGAGGCAATCAATTGCGTCCGCACACACAAATGTGATTGGCAATCACGCCGAACATTGCATCAAGGAGGCCGCCAAATGAAAGGCTCACGCCCAGAACAAGCGGCCCTTAGTCGCGACACAGACATGAGCAAAACCAGCGAAACACGACGTGTCATCGAAGGTATGGTAGATGGATTGAACGATCATCGTATCGAAGACATTGGCGAATTCTTTTCGCAAAGTTTTCGGTGGATGGGTAACCAAGGCTGCGGCACAAAAAATGGTTTGCGCGACTTCCAGGACAATTGGCAACGTCCGTTTCAAGCCGCGTTTTCTGATAAAACCTGTATCGACGAAGCGCGCTTGTACATGGGCGAATGGGCTGCTGCCTTTGGTCGCCAAGAAGCGACACATTCTGGCGCCTTTATGGGGGTTGCACCCACTGGAAAACGTGTAGAAATTCGGTACATGGACTTTTGGAAAGTTCAGGATGGAAAAATCACAGACAATTGGGTGATGGTAGATTTTCCCTTCGTTTTGGCACAGTTAGGTGTCGATGTGTTCAAAGGCGAAGGATGGGAAAATTTTGACTTGGGTACGAAAACCCCACCGCGGCCACAAACCACTTAGGAGTGCAAAGACATGGCAATCGAATATTTAAAACGCGGATTATCTGCTCAGGAACGGGCCGATGACGATGCTAAGACCGCCAAAATAGTCGCCGACACATTGGCAGACATAGAGGCCCGGGGCGATATTGCTGTGCGGGAACTGGCCAATACATTTGATGCCTTTGATCGAGACAGTTATCGCCTGAGTGCGCAAGAAATCGACAGCATTATTGCAAAAGTGTCCCCACAGGACATGGAAGATATCAAATTCGCCCAGACCCAAGTTCGCAATTTCGCCCAAGCTCAGCGCGATAGCATGTTGGACATCGAAGTCGAAACCCTGCCCGGTGTGATTTTAGGGCACAAGAACATTCCGGTTCAATCCGTTGGCTGTTATGTACCGGGAGGCAAATTCCCAATGGTTGCTTCGGCGCATATGTCCGTCGCAACGGCATCCGTGGCAGGCGTGCCGCGAATTATTGCATGTACACCGCCCTTTAATGGCGAACCAAATCCAGCTGTGATTGCGGCGATGCACCTTGGTGGCGCGCATGAGATTTACGTTCTTGGGGGGATACAGGCGGTTGGTGCGATGGCGTTGGGAACCGAAACAATCGATCCCGTTCATCTATTGGTTGGTCCCGGGAATGCGTTTGTTGCCGAAGCCAAGCGACAACTTTTTGGTCGCGTTGGAATTGATCTTTTTGCCGGTCCAACAGAAACAATGGTAATAGCAGACGAAACCGTCGATGCCGAGCTTTGTGCAACCGATCTTTTGGGGCAAGCAGAGCATGGTTATAACAGCCCTGCTGTTCTACTGACCAATTCGCGGAAATTGGCACAAGAAACCTTGGTGGAAATTGATCGCATTTTGACCATTCTCCCCACGAGGGACACGGCATCAATTAGCTGGCGCGACTATGGCGAAGTCATCCTCTGTGATACCTATGACGAAATGTTGGCTGTCGCGAATGATATCGCGTCGGAACATGTTCAGGTGATGACGGACCGTGATGATTGGTTCTTGGAAAATATGACCTGCTACGGCGCTTTGTTCCTTGGTGCGCGCACCAATGTTTCAAACGGCGACAAGGTTATTGGGACAAACCATACCTTGCCTACGAAAAAGGCAGGACGCTACACTGGTGGTCTTTGGGTTGGCAAATTCCTAAAAACCCACAGCTATCAAAAGATCCTGACGGATGAAGCCGCGACAATGGTTGGGGAATATGGTTCTCGGTTATGTATGCTCGAAGGATTTGTTGGGCACGCCGAACAATGCAACATTCGGGTGCGTCGCTACGGGGGACGCAATATTCCCTATGGCACAGCAGCAGCAAAGGCAGACTAATATGGATCGCCTGTCAGACATCAAACACATCACGCGCTCTCTTTGGTCCACGATGGACACCTGTGATCCATCGTCATTGACCCTTGAATTGGGTGGTTTCCTTGATCAAAATGCTGTCTGGCAGGGATTTAAACCCGTGCAAAATTGTAGGGGTGCATCCGAAATAGTTGACCATTTTTGGCGCCCACTTCGCGAAAGTTTTGCGCATTTTGAACGCGAAACGCATATCTTGATGGCAGGTGTGTCAGACGGCAAACAGGCAAGCGGCCAAGATGGGCGCATGTGGGTTGGCGCAACAGGCTATTTCCATGTCACCCAAACGCAACCCGTTTTCGGAGTTCCTGCCTTTCCCAAGTCGCTCAAACTTCGTTGGGCCGAGTTTTTGGAATTTGATGAGACCAACAAAATCACACGCATTCAGTTCATGATTGACGTTATTGATTGGTTGGAACAAATCAATTGTTCACCGCTTCCGCGCCCCAAAGGTGCCGCCCATGTGTATCCCGCACCCACCGGCATAAATGGCATGGATTTCCCGAACACCGGCTCAGAGGCCACCCTACATTATGCACGAAATTTCATATTCGGTGGATTGAACGCGTTTGACAGCGCCGATTTATCTTCGATGAAAATGGCTGATTTCTTTCACCCCAACGTCAAATGGTATGGACCTGGTGGGATTGGCGCATGCATGTCTTTCAAAGAATTTGAAACTCTGCATCAACGCCCTTGGCTGGTGGCTTTTCCCGATCGCAAGGTTCAAGACCTAGATAACCTAATTGCAGAAGGGGCATTTTTTGCAGGTTCAAGCATGCCTGGCGTTCATGCGACCCATACTGGCCCTTATCTCGGACACCGCGCGTCGGGGCAGCCCTTGGCAATAAATGGCATTGATTTCTGGATCATCCAAAACAACCAAATAACGGAAAATTGGGTGTTTGTAGATATGATTGATTTATTCGATCAAATGGGTGTGGATTTGATGCAATCTGCTCGATATTTGGCAGAGGTCGTATAAATGGCAGAGCGCGTTACATCCGTTCAAGTTGCACAAAAAGCCGGTGTTTCACAGGCAGCGGTGTCGCGCGTATTCACCCCCGGCGCATCTGTATCCGAAAAAACCGCATTAAAAGTGCGCAAAGTAGCCAAAGAATTGGGCTATCGTCCAAATTCATTGGCACGCGCCATGGTATCGGGAAAATCCCGCATCATCGGGCTGGTTGTGGCTTATTTGGACAATTATTTTTATCCGGATGCCGTCGAACGACTATCTAATAAACTTCAGGAACGCGGCTACCACGTATTGGTTTTCATGGCCTCTCAAACCGCGGGTAATATCGACGATGTAATGGAGGAAATTCTTGATTATCAAGTAGATGGAATTGTGGTCGCTTCGGTGGCGATGTCCTCAGAGATTACAAAACGCTGCCAATCTGCTGGCGTTCCCGTGATCCTGTTTAACCGCGATCAAGATGATATTGCCATCAGTTCGGTCACATCTGATAATTATTCCGGCGGACGTGCTTTGGCGGATGTCTTGGTGGCGGATGAACATGAAAAAATCGCTTACATAGCAGGATGGGAAGGCGCATCAACCCAACGCGACCGTGAATTGGGATTTCGCGATGGATTAAGCGCACACAATCGCACTGTGTTTGCCCGTGGTGTTGGGAATTTCAGATCAGATCAAGCCAAAGACACCGCACGTGTGCTGTTTGATGTAGCGCCGAACAAACGCCCGGATGCTGTGTTCGTCGCAAATGATCATATGGCATTTATGGTGATGGATGTTTTACGGTTCGAACTTGGGCTTTCTGTGCCAAATGATGTTGCAGTCGTTGGGTTTGATGATGTGCCGCCCGCTGCATGGTTGTCGTATAATCTGACCACAGTGCGCCAACGCGCCAATGTGATGGTTCAAAAAACTGTCGATACGTTGCTTAGTCAAATTGAAAACCCTAGCACATTTTGCCCCACACAAATCAAATTAGACAGCCCTCTGATAATCAGAGGCACAACCCGCAATCTTAATAGGTGACCTATGCAAGGCTTTGATCCAAAATTTTCTGACTTTCCCGATTACATTATCGGCATAACCAAAGAAATTTGGGAAGATCGTCACATCTCTAGCCTGCATGATTACTATTCCTCGGATATTGTGGTGCGATCCCCTGCCTCAATTGTCGTTGGCAATCAAAATGTGATTGGGGCGACTATGGCGACCTTGGCAGAATTTCCAGACAGACGTCTATTAGGCGAAGACGTCATTTGGTCTGGTGATCCAGAAACCGGAATGCTGAGTTCGCATCGGATCATTTCCACAGCGACGCATTCGGGAACCGGTGTCTATGGAAATGCAACGGGAACCAAATTAACCTATCGGATCATTGCCGATTGCCATGCGATTAACAATCAAATCAACGATGAATGGCTTATTCGGGATCAGGGTGCCATCGTGCGTCAATTGGGATGGGATCCCCAAGACTATGCCAGAGACTTGATTCAAAAAGAAGGTGGCATAGGATCATGCAGCCATCCCTTTTCCCCAAAGCAAGATATCCAAGGACCTTACACACAGCAGGGAAATGACAATGAATGGGGCGCGCTTTATGCTGATGTATTAACGCGGATTATGTCTGCAGAAATGTCAATCATTCCAACAGCCTATGACCGCGCTGTGATTGCGGAATTACCCGGATATCAAACTGCCTTGTCCCATGACGGTCTTGACCATTTCTGGATGTCCCTAAGGTCGTCATTTCCGAATGCGACATTTAGCATTGATCACGTGATTGGGCGCGATGATCCGTTGATGCCTCCTCGTGCGGCGATCCGCTGGTCTTTGCATGGGGTGCACGATGGCTGGGGTCAGTTTGGCGCACCTACGGGGGCACAGGTTTATATCATGGGAATAAGCCATGCTGAATTCGGGCCGCGCGGGATCCGTAAAGAATTTACAGTGTTTGATGAAACAGCGGTCTGGAAACAGATTATTCTGCACACGGGTGCAGTTTAAAGCCCAAAAAAGTCAAAACTGGTAAGATTAGAATAGTTGGCAAAGGACAACCCAATGACATTTTCAGTTCAAGATATGGACAAACGCATCGTCCGATATGGTGATTTACAGCCATGCAAAACGGCCTTTATTGATGCGCATACCCCCGGAAGTGATCAAAAAGAAAACTTTACGATTATTGGTGGCGGCGTGTCAGAAAGCCCGGATCAACATGTCCACATATCTATTCCTCATGGGTTTAACATCGGTGCGGCGGGACAACCACCCAAGTGTCGTAATTCGCTTCATGATCACCATACAGCAGAAGCGTTTTTTGTCCTTTCCGGACGCTGGCGTTTCTTTTGGGGACGATGGGGCGATGCTGGCGAGGTCATTCTAGAAAAAGGGGATATTTTCAACATCCCGACTGGCATTTTTCGCGGCTTTGAAAACATCGGTTCCGATTATGGAATGATCATGGCAATCCTTGGTGGTGACGATGCCGGTGGTGGTGTCATGTGGGCGCCACAAGTCATCGAAGACGCCCAAGCGCATGGTCTGGTTTTAGGATCAGACGGCAAGCTTTATGACACAAAGAAACAACAGCGGCTTCCTGACGGCATCACGCCTATGGAAACCATGAGCCCAGAGGAATTGGCCAAACGTGCCGAGCCAAGCACGGCGGATGTTTTGCCAAATCATGTGGCGCGCTATTGGGACATGGTCGCCTATGGCGATCGCAAACCATGCAAAGTCATTGGCGCAACTGGACTGTTGAAAGACAAACCAGGGTTCGAAGTTGACCTTGTGACGCGATCAAGCGCAAGCGCCACAAAACACAAGCATGACCGGCCAAGTGTGCTGATGCCAGTCACCGGACACTGGCGCGTAGACTGGGAAGGTGGCAGCACATCCCTAGCCCCCGGTGACACAATGTCAGTTCCAGAGAACCTGCCCCATTCTGCCGTGCCTTCTATGTCAGGCGATGCGGCCTTGTATCACATAATTTCAACCAATGATCCTGCCGGATTAACCTGGAAGGCATAACCCATGAGCATTCAAACCACACATGTTGGATCGCTTCCTAGATCCCAAGACGTTGTTGATTTCATTTTCGCCCGCGAACACAAGCGCCCCTTTTCGCAATCCGACTTTGATGCGACAATGACACAGGCTGTCAGCGAAACCGTAAAGAAACAGGTCGAGGCAGGTGTTTCCATCGTATCGGATGGTGAAACTTCAAAAATCAGTTATGCGACCTATGTCAAAGACCGCTACACTGGCTTTGACGGTGACAGCCCCAGAAACGCCCCTGCGGATCTGCTTAAGTTTCCAAGCTTTTTGAAACGACTAGCAGACGATGGTGGAACGCCCCAATATGCACGCCCAATGTGCGTTGGGGATGTAACATCAAAGGGGCAAGACGAGTTACGCAAAGACATTTTAAACCTAAAATCCGCGATGCACACCCACGGAGTGTCACGTGGCTTTATGAACGCCGCCTCGCCCGGTGTGATTTCGTTGTTTTTACAAAACAACCACTATCCCACACGCGACGCTTATTTAGCTGCTTTGGCTGACGCAATGAAAGAAGAATATGAAACAATCATTGCCGCAGGGTTAGATTTACAGCTGGATTGTCCCGATCTTGCCTTGTCGCGTCATATGCTCTTCAATGATGTGTCAGACGACGAATTCATCAAAATCGCGGCGTCCCACGTCGAAGCGTTGAACCATGCATTAACCAATGTTCCCCAAGATCGCGTCCGCGTCCATATTTGTTGGGGAAACTACGAAGGCCCCCATATTTGCGATATTTCAATGGCAAAAATGTTTGATACATTGATGTCGACAAAATCACGATACGTGCTGTTCGAAACGTCAAATCCACGTCATGGACATGAATGGACGGTATTTCAGGATCGCAAAAACGATATTCCTGATGATAAAATATTGGTCCCCGGTGTGGTGGATACAACCACAAATTTTGTGGAACATCCGCAATTGGTTGCCCAAAGATTAGAACGGTTTGTGAATATTGTGGGTGCAGAACGCGTCATCGCAGGAAGCGATTGCGGATTTGGAACCTTTGCTGGGTTTGGTGCCGTAGACCCCGAAATCGCCTATGCCAAACTCGCAAGTATGGCCCAAGGCGCCGCATTGGTGTCATGACAGCAAAAGTCGTCTTCTTACCCGGAATGATGTGTGACGACCGATTGTTCGGCCCTCAGATCGGCGACCTTTCGGACCAGTACGACTGCGACGTAATCACGTTTTCAACTGAACCTTCGATTTCGGACATGAGCAAAACAGTGATCGCCAAACAGAGCGCGCCATTTCACGTTGTTGGTCTCTCTATGGGCGGGATTGTTGCCTTAGACTTAGCACTTCACCATGCTGACAAGATCACGTCATTAACGGTGATAAATTCAACCGCGCGTGCAGATCATCCAAACAATTCAGCGCTACGAAAAAGACAAATAAAAGCTGTGCAAAGCGGTCTCTTGAGTACAGTTATGAAAACAGAGCTAAAGCCAAATTACGTCTATAATTCAGATACTAATGATGAAATCCTAAGCCTATGCTTGAATATGGCAATGTCCCTTGGACCGAATGCGTTTGTTGCGCAATCACTGGCGCTCATGCATCGTGCGGATTACATCGAGCGTATCAAGGACGTGACTTGTCCAACATTAATTATCAGCGGTGAAAACGACACACTTTGCCCGTTAGACCGGCATCTTGAAATCGCAGAACGCCTTCCTCATGCCAAGCTGACTGTCATACCAGATTGCGGTCATCTTTCATCCCTTGAACACCCAGACGTTGTGACAGCAGCGCTCTTGGATTTCTTATTATCCCAAAAGGAAAAACTATGTCCCGCATAAGTACCTTTAAAAAGCGCCTTCTAAGCCGTGATCCACTCTGTGGAACATTCTTGAAAACGCCACACTACGTGATGATCGAAATCTTTGCCCAAAGCAATTTTGATTTCATCTGCCTTGATGGTGAACATGCGCCTTTTGATCGGGCTGCAATGGATCAATGTTTGGCAGTGGCGCGGGCCTTGGATTTTCCTGTTTTGGTACGCGTGGGCGATTCAAGTCCCCGTGAAATATTATGGGCGCTGGATTGCGGCGCTGTGGGAATTGTAGTTCCCCATGTGAAAACCGTGGAAATGGCCAAAGACATCGCAAAATCCGCCCGTTTCGGGAACGGAGGACGCGGTTTTGCAGGATCAACACGTTGGGCAAGCTATGCGACCAGACCCATGTCCGATTTAATGCAACAATCACAAAACGAAACAGTCGTGATCGCCCAAATCGAAGAACCCGAAGCCGTGTCTTGTGCTCAGGCCATAGGTGACGTTGATGGTATCGATGCCCTCTTTGCTGGGCCTGCGGATTTATCGGTTGGCATGGGGTTCGATCATCAAGATGCTCCGGAATTAAAACAAGCATTACAAGATATTGGACAAGCAAGCAAAGCGGCGGCCGTTGGATATGCCAGCTTTATTGGAAACGAAGACATGGCACAGCATTGGGCTGAAACCTATGGGGTTCATATGTTTTTTGTAAGCTCGGAACATGCCTTTATCCGTAACGCAGCCAATAAAATAGCCGCGACCATTCAAACGATAAACATCGAATAATAGAAAATGAGTTCGGCTTTGGCCCAGAGTTGGGAAACATTCTTTTGAATGCATCGTTAACGAACGCAGATTTCGCGCTAGATATATTCCAATCAATATAACACCGCGCATCGCTGCATCCGTGGGTGTCATTTATCCGCTGGCGATCCGCTGGTTGCCCGAGGTTGCAGGATCACCTCAATCTTGTTTCGAACGATATTTGTCGGATCTGACTGCGCGATACTCTGAACAAGATAATTGCCCGCCTCCACTCCTATTTTTTGCGCCGGAATTTGTACGGTTGACAAGGCTGGGTACATATCTGCTGACCCTGCGAAATCACCGATACCGACTATGGATAAATCTTGCGGAATCCGCATGCCAAGTTGCATCGCAGAGGACATTGCGCCATGAGCAATAATATCGTTTCCACAGATCAGGCCAGTAAGTCCATGGTGTTTGCTTAATAGTTCAAGGCACGCAGTCTTTGCCTGTGCAACGCTATAAGGCGAACGCACGCGCCATGCGTCAGGCACTTCAATTCCGGCTTCTCTAAGTTCAGCTTCAACAGCATCAAGACGGCTACGCGCACGGTCATTTTCGTGGGTTGGTGGAAAGACAAGGCCAATGCGGCGATGCCCCAGTGAAAGCAAGTGCCGTGCAGCAATACGACCTGCTTCGCTATTGTCAGCCCCAATGCAAGAAATCTGCGATGTTTCCGAATAACTCCATGCCGCAACAACCGGCACATCTTGTGAGGCAAGCAGGCGATAGGTGTCATCGCTATGATCCAGACCGACAAGCGCGATGCCGTCCACGCGATGTTCCAGTAGTTTGCGCAGGACCTGAAATTCGGCTTTCAGGTCATAGTCATGGGTCGCCAGTAGAAGCGTAAAGCCAAGATCAGCCACGGTGTCATTAAAGGTCTGAACAAGTTCTGCAAAGATTGAATAATTCACTGTCGGAACGACAAGCCCGACGGTTGCGCTGCGTCGCCCATGAATAGTTTGGGCCGCGCGGTTCCGAACATAGCCCGTTTTGCGAATCGCTTTTTCGACCTTTTTAAGTGTTGTCGGATTGACCAGATCAGGATGATTCATCGCCCGCGACACAGTAGTCGCAGAGACGCCCGCCGCCTTTGCCACTGAAAATATGTCAATCTTATATGTTTGTTTTTTCATCATAATATAACCATATTCTGCATTTTTATGAAAACGTTTGCAATACTATTTTCATGTCTTAACTTTTACAAGAATGATAGTTAGCGAAGGTGCTTTTAATGCCAATTTCTGCCGAAACCAGTCTCATAGATGACCTCATCTCAGAAGCACGCGCCGCGCAGGCAGCCTATGAGGCGCATGGCAGTCAGGCGCGCTATGATATTGCGGCACAGGCGGCAGCATGGGCCATAATGGAACCAAGTCGCAATCGGATGCTTGCGGAACTAGCTGTTCAGGCCACTGGCCTTGGAAACGTGCCCGATAAGATCACGAAAAACCATCGCAAGACGCTTGGCTTAATGCGTGATATTGCGGATGCGCAAACCTTTGGCGTTTTGTCCGACAATGCCACAACAGGCATCACCGAAGTTGCTAGACCACTTGGCGTAATCGGGGCAGTTGTTCCATCGACCAACCCTGCCGCGACACCTGCAAACAATGTTATTAATGCGCTGAAATGTGGCAATGCGATTATTCTATCGCCCTCACCCAAGGGTGTGAGCTGTTGTGTTATGCTTCTAAAGTTCATCCACGCAGAATTCGACAAAATCGGAGAAGATAAGCGACTGGTGCAGATGATCCCTCCTCCGGGAA
Source organism: Paracoccaceae bacterium (assembly GCA_024639125.1). Classification (GTDB taxonomy): domain Bacteria; phylum Pseudomonadota; class Alphaproteobacteria; order Rhodobacterales; family Rhodobacteraceae; genus JAHEJA01. The sequence continues at coordinate 4,813 of JAHEJA010000079.1, read as the reverse complement.
CAAAGGCGGACACACAGCGTCTTCTTGAACTTGCAGATCTTGCCGTTGTCACTGGCAGTCAAGACAACGTGCGCCGCGCCTACTCTAGTGGCACGCCCGCAGTCGGTGTTGGTGCTGGAAACGTCACGGTCATTGTCGATGAAACGGCTGATTTGTCGGCAGCAGCTGCAAAAATCACAGCCTCCAAGACATTCGATAATGCCACATCATGTTCTTCGGAAAATGCGTTGGTTGTTGTGGATGCCATCTATGATGCATTCCTCGCTGCCATGGCGACGGAAGGAGGCGCGATGGTTCCTTCTGCTCAGGCTGAAGGAATTATAGCAAAGCTATGGCCCAATGGACACCTGAACCGCGAAGTTATAGCAAAGGACGCTGATATCTTGATTGAAAAGCTGGGTTTGGCTGGTTCAGTGCCTGCGGGGACCAAGTTTATCGCAGTCGAGACAGATGGCATCGGACCAGACCACCCTTTATCAGGTGAAAAGCTTAGCCGCGTTGCAGCACTTTATCGCGCTCGCGACTATGACGATGCCGTTGCTATCACAAAGCGCGTATTGGCATATCAAGGTGCCGGACATTCAATCGGCTTGCATTCTCTCGATCCGGATCGACCAATCGAACTTGGAAAACACATGCCGACCTGTCGGGTTATCGTTAATCAAGCACATACATTTGCGACTGGCGGCTCATTTGAAAACGGCTTGCCATTCTCGCTTTCGATGGGGTGCGGCAGCTGGGGCGGCAATTCCATAGACGACAACCTAAATTGGAAACACTTTATGCAGCGGACCAAAGTGGTTCGCCCCATTCCTACGCACGAGCCGCGCCTAGAAGATATTTTTGGGGCTTACTGGGGAAAGGCTGGGAAATGACCATCGTGGAAAAATCTCCGCCTATCGGAACTGTTCGTAGTTGGCTTGACAAGCGTGCCGATGAACAAGGTGCTGATTTTAGCCATTATTTCACTGAGGATTTGCCACTTACATGGGGTGAATTGCGTACAGGGGCCACAGAAATTTCAGTCAAGCTTGCTGGCATGGGCTTATCAAAAGGCGATAGTGTGGCGCTGATGTTGCCAAACAGCCGCCAAGGAATCCTGTGCCTCTTTGGTGTGCTTTACGGTGGTTTTAGAACGGCCATAATTAACCTTGTCGCCGGCCCTGATGCAATAGGATACGCATTGTCGCATTCCGACGCAGTTGTGGTGTTGGTGGGGGAAAAGCAGACAGAACTGTTGTCTGCAGCGCAGGCTATGCATGAGATACATGCGCAGTCTATTGTTGTGAAACAACGCATAGATTGGCCAAGTGATGGCCCCGATGGACAACTTGCCGATCTTGGTCCAGATGATCATGCGGTGCTGATGTATACATCTGGTACCACCGGGCGCCCCAAGGGCGTGTTGCACTCGCATGCAAGCTTGTTGGCAGGGGGCTGGACGAGCGCACTTGCGCATCAATTATCAACGGTCGATCGCGGACTTTGTGTCCTACCGATTTACCATATCAATGGACTATGCGTTACAATAATGGCCCCTCTGATCTCAGGCGGATCCGTTATTGTCTGCGAAAAATTTTCTGCCAGCAAATTCTGGGCGACCTGCGCCGAACATAAGGTCACATGGTTTTCTGTGGTCCCAACGATCATTTCGCACCTTCTGCACGGAGAGGTCGAACCCGATGAAGCGACAAAGGCCCGCATCAGATTTGGCCGCTCAGCCTCGTCCGCATTGGCAATAGAAACACAGGCGGCCTTTGAGAGCCGGTTTAGGATTCCGATTGTGGAAACGATGGGTCTAACGGAAACCGCCGCTCAAATCTTGTCAAACCCATTACCGCCCGGTCTGCGCAAAATAGGATCGCCAGGATTGCCCTATGGCAACGACGTCGCGATCCTGTCAGTCGAATTGCAACCGCTGGCCGCTGACATCGAAGGGGAAATTGCCATTCGCGGACCGAATGTCATGCTAGGATACTACAAGAACCCAGACGCAACGAAAGCGACGTTCACCGACAGTGGCTGGCTGCGCACAGGTGATCTGGGAAAGATCGATTCTGACGGATACGTCTTTGTCACTGGGCGCCTGAAAGAGCTAATTATTAAAGGCGGTGAAAACATTGCACCGCGTGAAGTCGATGAAGCGCTTTATAGCCATCCCGATGTGGTTGAGGCTGCGGCCTTTGCCCGACCTTGCGCAAGTTACGGGGAACGTGTCGAGGCAGCAGTCAAGCTAAAGGATGGGGCCACAGTGACACAATCCGAGCTTATCTCACTTTGCTTGCAAAAACTGGGCAAATTCAAATGTCCCGACGTGATTCACGTTTTGGCCGACCTACCAAAAGGACCGTCCGGCAAGATCCAACGATTAAGGCTGTCTGAAATGACACCATAAAGGATGCGGCGTAGCTTTTATCGGAAAACACGCCGTAAAAATACCCCTAAGACCAAAAGGTAAAGGGAAAACTAAATATTTAACGGGAGGAAGATAATGAACAACCTAATTCTAAAAAGCACCCTTGGCGCAAGTCTGCTCATGGGAGCAATGACAATCGGCGGAACCGCTTTGGCCCAAGGATATCCTGATCGCCCAGTCGAATTGATCGTGACCTTTGGTCCTGGCGGTGGCGCCGATCTGATGGGCCGAACAATGGCGCAACTTATGGAAGGCCCGCTTGGCGTATCCATTCCAGTGTCAAACGTTGGCGGCGCATCGGGCAACGCCGGGCTAACACAGCTGCGTACAAACCCAGCAGATGGGTATACGATGGGTACGCTGATCTCTTTGACAGTCGCGTCTTGGGCTTCTGGGCTTGGCGACAACAAGCCAGAAGATTTCGAAGTGATCGCTGTTGTGCAAAGTTCACCATCGTTCCTGTTTGTGCCATCAAGCGGCGATCACCAGACTGCCGAAGATTTGTTCGAATTTGCAAAAGCGAACCCCGGCACGATCACCGTAGCGACGTCCGGGTATGGCACACAGGACGATGTCACGCTAAAGCTTTTGGCTAATGCAGGGATCCAAATGGAAAATGTTCCATTTCAAGCCCCTGCCGAACGCTATGCATCGCCTATCGGTGGGCATACGTCCGCAATTTATGAAGAACCCGGCGATGTCGCGCAATTTGTAAAAGCGGGTCAGTTAACCCCTGTCGTCGTATTCGCCGCAGAGCGTCACCCAGAATTTCCAGACGTTCCCACTTCGGCTGAACTTGGCATCGATATATCCGGTCTTGATAATTACCGCAGCATAGCGGTCGCCGCTGGAACACCGGCGGACATCGTCGCCAAATTAGCCGAGGCCGTCGCGACCGCAACTGCATCAACTGAATGGCAGGAGTTTTGTACCAAAACCTATTCATGCATCACCCCTGTCACTGGCGAGGCAGCTCAAGCCAAGGTGAGTGACTTCCGCGATTTGATCGCCGCACAACTCGCTAAATAAACGTAGGAGGCATCAGTGACGTCTGCACAAAATAACAATGAGCGTGGCCAGACGCCACGGACCGGGGGGAGTTTTTCCTCCGGTCTTGCCCGATTTTTAACGACATTATTGCCGGCGGGGCTGCTGTTAATGGCGGTAATCCTACCCAATTTTATGTTTAAAAGCGGCCAGACGACGACCAAAATAGGCTTGGGCCCTGCAGCTTGGCCTCTGTCTATGTTAACGGGAATGGCGCTGTTCTGTGTCCTTTGGATTGCACGTGACCTATGGGTGCTTGGTGCAGCAAACCGCAAACCAACCCTAACGGCTCCAGTCGAAGATGATAACTACGATTTTACAAAAGCTATCGTCGGGCTCGCGATGATAGTGATCTATGGCTGGTCTTTACCGATCTTGGGCTTTGCGATCTCGACCGCAATATTTATTATGGTCTGGTGCCTGTTCGGCGGACTCCGAAATCCAAAGATCGTTATTCCAGTGACCTTGATTGGAACGATTGCGCTGCTCTGGCTTTTCATGGGTTTAGCGCTGATGCCGCTTCCAAGAGGTCACGGTGTTTTTGATAATTTCAGTATCTGGTTGCTGCGCGCGACCGGAATTTATTAGCGGATAGGAACGAGCATGGCTACGTTAGATCTACTGGGTGGCGGATTTCTGTCAGCATTCCAATTCTGGTCGTTTATGACCATCGTGACCGGACTATTGGTTGGCGTTGTGGCAGGAGCCTTGCCTGGCATTTCTTTCGTCAATGCAATGGCGATGGCCTTGCCTTTTACATATGTGATGGAACCCACACAATCGATGCTGTTCCTTGGCGGGATTTACGTTGGTGGGGTCTTCGGCGGATCAATATCTGCGATTTTGATCAACGTGCCGGGAACGCCTGCGTCGCTCCCCGCAACTTGGGACGGATATCCCATGACCAAGCGTGGCGAAGCAAAACGAGCATTGACGATCGCCGTGACCGCCTCTGCCACTGGCGGGCTTGTCAGCGCTTTGGTCCTTACTTTTCTCTCAGCTCCATTCGCCAGTTTTGCGTTGAAATTTTCGCAACCCGAATTCTTTGCTGCGACCTTGTTGGGTTTGGTGAGCGTAATCGCGATTGCCAAGGACCAACCCATAATAACTATGGTGTCACTGCTGCTCGGCATCGTGATTGGTACAGTTGGCATCGACCCTCTATATGGTCAGGCTCGGTTTAGTTTCGGTGTGCCCGAAATGGAAAGCGGCATTCGTTTTGTGGTTGTCATGATCGGCCTGTTTGCGATCGGCGAAGTCGTCGATCTTTTGGCTACAAACAGGAACCTGCGACCCGAAAAGACTGGCGGCAAAGCAATTGGCGCAAGTTTTGGCGACATACTAAATGTA
>JAHEJA010000049.1 GCA_024639125.1 Paracoccaceae bacterium | reverse complement strand
CAATTGTTGAATCTGTCGATCAATGAAACGCTTAGCCGAACCATTATGACATCGTTTACAACAATGGTCGCCTTGATTGCGCTCTTCGTCCTTGGGGGCGATGTGATCCGAGGCTTTGTTTTTGCGATGATGTGGGGGATTTTTGTGGGGACCTATTCGTCTATTTTTGTGGCCTCAACCATTTTGTTGCATCTGGATGTGAAACGGGATTGGTCCAAAGATAACAACGAAGCAGGAACACAGGTCCCACAGGAATGAATTCAGCCCTCTTAGTTGCACTGCACAATGATGGTCTGGTTTGGATCATCATTGCGGCATTTGTTGCTGGGGTCGTGCGTGGTTTTGCAGGGTTTGGGACGGCAATGATTTTCTTGCCGATTGCAACGCAGTTCTTGAATCCGTTCGCGGCCATTGCGGCCATGACGATTATGGATCTGGTTGGCCCCTTGCCAATCGTACGCGCGGCGTGGCGCGATGCTTACAAGCCCGATTTGGGGCGATTGGTGGTAGGGATGGCAGTCGTGTTGCCGGTTGCAATCTATTGTCTCACCTTGATGGACCCGATGATTTTCCGCTATAGCGTTTCCTTTTTGGCGATTGGAATGCTGGTTATCTTGTTGCTTGGGCTGCGATATCGTGGTGATGTGAAGCCCGGTTTGGTTTATGGGATCGGCGGGTTTTCCGGTGTCACAGGCGGTCTAGCAGGCATCCCAGGTCCGCCCGTTATCCTGTTTTATATGGCAAGCCCGCATCCTGTGCGTGTGATCCGCGCCAATTCGCTGTTGTTCTTGTTTGGGTTCGATTTCTTTATCCTCATCAACTTTATGGTGATGGGGCAACTTACGTTGAACGCGGTTGTGATGGGCTTGCTTTTGATTTTTCCAATTCTATTGGGTAATCTGCTTGGGGCTTATTTCTTTAACCCAGAAAAAGAAAAGCTATATCGGTATTGTGCCTATGTGGTCATTGCTGTGTCCGCGGTGAGTGGCTTACCGTTTTTTGATTAGGAGTAAATCATGCGCTTGAATGAAATTACATATTCCGATGCAAAGCCGATTGAATCCTACGGCCCCGGTTTTTTTCGCATCGGTGGCAACCTACATCAAGGCGCTATTTTGTGTAGTGGCAATGGTGTGACCCCTTGGGGCGGGTATGAGGATGGTCAAACGCTGATGGGTTTGGCCGGTGCTATCGATGTTTTGTTCATTGGAACGGGCGCTGAAATTGCGCATATCCCAAGCGGCTTGCGCACCCAATTAGAAGAGGCGGGGATCGGGGTCGAAGTGATGAATAGCCCCTCTGCCTGTCGCACCTATAATATCCTTTTGTCAGAAGGAAGACGCATCGCGGCGGCTTTGGTGCCAGTCAGTGAACCAGTAAGCGAAATTCGATAAATTCAGCTTTTTATATGTAAGCGAATAGGGTAAGCCAAGGACATGGAATTACGCGTTCATAACCTTACTGTTTCTCGGGGCGGGGTGCCTTTGCTAGAGGATGTTTGTTTTGAGGTCAGCTCAGGACAAGCTTTGATTTTGCGGGGTCCGAATGGGTTGGGCAAAACGACCTTGCTTCGAACAATCGCAGGATTGCAGCCTCCGACACAAGGAACCATAAAAGCCCCCGAGGACGCGCTTGTGTATGCAGCCCATGCGGATGGGATCAAAGCCACGCTCACGGTGCGCGAAAACCTAAGTTTCTGGGCCAAGATTTTCGCGCAAGACACGCTTGAACAAGCCTTGATTGATTTTGATCTAACAGAGTTGCAATCGCGCATGGCGGGGACTTTGTCCGCGGGGCAAAAACGACGCTTGGGCTTGGCACGTTTGGCCGTGACTGGGCGTAAGATTTGGATATTGGATGAACCCACGGTGTCGCTTGATCGACAGTCGGTGATGCGTTTTGCAGGTATCATACAATCCCACCTTGCCAACGGCGGGATAGCGTTGCTTGCGACACATATTGACCTTGGGCTTGATGCAAGCGCAAAGTTGTTGGATTTAACCCCGTTCAAAGCCAAGCCAAATTTATCGCATCACAAGGATGAGGCTTTCTTATGAATGCTCTTTTGATCCGTGATCTTAGATTGGCTATCAGAGCAGGGGGCGGATTTGGCCTTGGGCTTGCTTTTTTCTTGATTGTTGTGGTGTTGGTTCCCTTTGGTGTGGGGCCAAACATGGCGCTTTTGGGGAAAATCGCGCCGGGTATTTTGTGGATTGGCGCCTTGCTTGCGTGTCTATTGTCATTAGATCGCATTGTTGCTTTGGATTTCGAAGATGGTTCGCTTGATCTATTGGCAACATCGTCGCTTCCGCTTGAAGCGGTTGTTACATTAAAAGCAGTTGCGCATTGGATCACCACTGGGCTTCCTTTGGTTTTGGCCGCGCCGGTGCTAGGGGTCCTTTTGGGGCTAAGCCAGGATGGATACTATTGGATTGTTGTATCCTTGTTAATAGGCACGCCTGCACTCAGCGTAATTGGTACATTCGGTGCGGCACTCACAGTTGGACTAAAACGGGGCGGTTTGTTGTTATCGCTCCTTGTGTTGCCGCTTTATGTGCCCACGCTTATTTTTGGCGCCGAGGCCGCGCGCCGTGGAGCCGAAGGTTTAGCAACAGGAACACCACTTTTGATGCTAGCAGGGATAACTTGTGGCACGATTTCACTACTACCGTTTGCTTCGGCTGCGGTTTTGCGGATCAATCTTAGATAAGATACGCATCAGATTAGGAAGGTAAGATATGTCACTTTGGGAATATGCCAATCCGGTTAAATTTTTACGACTGTCTGGCAAAGTGTTGCCTTGGATTTCGATCTTGGCTGCGGTTTTGTTGGTGTCTGGATTGGTCTGGGGCTTTTTCTTTACACCAGACGATTACCGCCAAGGGTCAACAGTCAAAATTATCTATATCCACGTGCCTTCAGCTTTGATGGCGATCAATGCGTGGTTCATGATGCTTGTGGCGTCCCTTATTTGGCTCATTCGCCGGCACCATGTTAGTGCATTGGCGGCCAAAGCTGCGGCCCCGGTCGGGGTTGTTATGACCCTTATTGCATTGATCACAGGCGCTTTTTGGGGGCAACCAATGTGGGGAACCTGGTGGGCATGGGATCCGCGGTTAACATCGTTTTTGATCCTGTTTCTGTTCTATCTTGGCTACATGGCACTCTGGGCTGCGATTGATGATCCTGACACGGCTGCCGATCTTACATCGGTGCTTTGTATTGTCGGGTCGGTGTTTGCGGTCCTTAGCCGGTATGCTGTGAACTTTTGGAACCAAGGGCTGCATCAAGGGGCCTCATTGTCTTTGGACAAAGAAGAAAACGTATCGGATGTGTTTTACCAACCATTGCTCTTGGCAATTGGCGGCTTTGTGTTGTTGTTCTTTGCCTTGGTTCTTGTTGGAACACGAACTGAAATCATGAAGCGCCGCACAAGCGCAATTATCGCACGGGAGCAATCGAAATGATGCCAGAGCTTGGAAAATACGCCTTTGTTATTCTTATGTCTTACGGGCTCTCACTTGGTTTGTTATCGCTGCTTATTGCGGTGACCGTTGCACGGTATAGATCAGCGAAAGCCGCGTTAAATGCGGTCGAGGCAACAAAACATGGCTAAAGTATCCCCCTTGGCGATTGCGCCTCCTATGATTTTTGCCGCTCTTGCCGCCGTTTTTTATTTTGGGATGCAGCGCGAAAACGCAAATGAATTACGCTCGACCTTAATTGGGGGAATGGCGCCTTCTGTCCCAGAAGCGGCCTTGGCTGGCTATCCAAAGCTCGAGCAAGCGGACCTTGCTTCGGGGCGTGTGGTGGTTGTAAACTTTTGGGCCAGCTGGTGCCCTCCATGTCGGGCTGAACATCCAAAATTGATGGAAATGGCGGCAGATGGTATTGCGATGTATGGCATCAACTTCAAAGACGAAGCTGACCAAGCCATTACTTACCTTGGTAAAGAAGGTAATCCATTTGAAAAGATCGGTTTTGATCCCAAAGCCCGCGCAGCAATTGATTGGGGTGTCACAGCGCCGCCTGAAACCTTTATTCTCGATAAAGAGGGCACCGTGTTATATCGCTTTGCAGGCCCATTGGTGGGCGACAATTACACGCAAAGATTTCTTCCGGAATTGAATAAAGCACTGGGAAAATAAAAAAGGGGAGCATTTGCTCCCCTTTTGATTTGGTGTTTCTAAAAACCCGAGATTTAGAAACCTAGCACCAATGATGCGCCAAATGTGTTGTCCATTTTCTCGAAACCAGCTTCTGGCTTAGAGTTGTAGTCAGTTTGGTATGACAAACGTGTAGAAAGCGCGTCGCTGATTTTGTAGTTGATGCCAAAATCGTTGCTTGCAATTTCTGACCCTTTAGAAGCCAAAACGTCTGTGTCGTTTGTGATCGACATTACGTCAGTCAATTTATAGTACAAACGAGAAGACAAAATGCCGCTTGTTTCTGTCGCTGTGTTGCCAGCTTGATCTTTCGTGTAACGAACACCAGGACCCGCTTGAACGCGCCAAGAAACGTTTTCTGTGTTTACGATACGGAAACCAGGACCAAAGCCGATGAACGCGTCTTGCTCATTTGATGCAAAACCATCGTACTGGAAACGGCCTGTGCCGAATGCATACAAAGAGTCGCTGAAATAGCGGTTTGCTTCATATGTCGCGTAAGCTTGTTTCTTGTTTGTTGTGCCGTCTTCTTTACCATATTCAGCTGCAACGCCGATAGAATGGTTCCATGCGCCTGTGCCGTATGACATGCGACCTGCGATTGACAGGTTACGGTTGTCTGTGTTGCCAGATGTCGCAGAAGATGACGCAGACAAAGAACCGCTGAAACCTTGTGGAAGTTTCGCAACGCTGAAACGCTCTGTGTCGTTTGCTTTTGCCAAGTCGTCTGTAACGTTGTCTTGGATTTCTGTAATCTTGTCGTCCAACGCATCAACACCAGTCAAAGCTGTTTGCGCGAATGCAGGAGCAGATAGAGCCAAAATGACCGAAGTCGACGCTAAAAATGTAACTGCTTTTTTCATCTCAAAAGTCCTTTCAATTGGATGTCAGACCAGCATAAAACTGTCTGTTAGGGTTAAAATACCCCCTAAAAGTATATAATAAAAATTTATAATATTTATGGATGAGATGATTTTTACTCAAGTGAAATGCGAAATATTGCCGATAGTTAGCCAGAAATAGGTTATTTTTTTGAATTTGACTGTAAAAATAGTTGGTTGGTTTTAATTTCGATATCTTGTGTAATGTCCTCAAGGCATGTCTGACCTGCAGCCCGCACAATCGGATCGGTATCTGATCGCCAAACTGCCCAAATCGGATAGGGAAATCGTGGTGCATCGGTCACAAGGTGTAGCGTACCTGCATCAATATGTGGTTTAACATGCCGCGCAGGCAGGTAAGCCGCCGCTTGACGATTTAAAACATAGTCCAATCCAAGCGACCCAATCGACAAAGTAAGGCCTGTGTTTTCCAAAACAGCAAGCTCGGTGGCGTGAAATTGACTAAAATCCGGACCCCAATCGATATAAACATATCGCCCCTTTGTCATTTCAAGCGTCGGTTTGGGCCATGTTGTGACCAGCACCAAGTCTTCATTCAAAATTTGATTGGCTTCTAATCCCGGCCTTAAATAAGGCGTATAGGTCAACGCACATTGAAGCACACCTTCCGTCAAAAACCGAGTAAGCCGATCCGGCATTCCAACTTCGCCGCGTATAGCAAGATCCGGAACGCGCTCTTGAATACGGTCTAACCATCGAAACCCCAAACGTGGCCACAAAGAATATTCCGCCCCAATTGCCAGACTGTGTTTAAATCCGTCCGGAATCGAAATTCTTTGCCGCGCATCCTCCCATAACTTCAACAAGGATCGCGCATATTTTGAAAACTCTTCGCCGGCATTGGTCAATTCGGCCCCTGCTTTTGAACGTTCAAACAAACTGCGCCCAAGCTGCGTTTCCAATTTCTGAATACGCAAGGAAACAGCGGATTGTGTCACATATAATTTATCTGCAGCCGTTCCAAATGATCCCGTGCGCGCCACTTCTAAAAATGTATTTAAGAGTATGATATCCATTTTATTCGTCCCAACCGCTTTTAGTCATCATTTTTTGTCGCCAAATATCCTCAGGGGTGAATTGGCATCGCCAAGAGGGGGCAGAAAGCCCCCTTAAATGTATCAATTGGAACGGACCTAGACGCAATAAAAAAGGGGCCATTAAGGCCCCTTTGTTACGTTCGTTTAGGTCGATTATGATGCTTTTGCCAAATCACGTAGAACGTAATGCAAGACACCACCATGTTCGATATATTCAACTTCAATTGCTGTATCGATACGGCATTTGATTTGAATATTTTTGACAGACCCGTCTGCCATGGTGATTTCACAGGGAACCTCTTGCAATGGCTGGATCGTATCCAATCCTTTGATTGAAACGGTTTCTTCCCCGGTCAAGCCTAGCGACTTGCGCGAATCTGTTCCTGTGAATTCGAACGGAATGACACCCATTCCAACCAGGTTTGACCGGTGAATACGCTCAAAGCTTTCTGCAATAACCGCCTTGACGCCCAGCAACGCTGTGCCTTTGGCCGCCCAGTCCCGCGATGATCCTGCGCCATATTGCTCACCACCAAAAATAACCAATGGCGTGCCTGCGTCTTGATAGGCCATCGCTGCATCAAAGATTGATGTCTGTGAGCCATCTGGTCCATTGGTGTAGCCACCTTCGACACCATCTAGCATTTCATTCTTGATCCGAATGTTGGCGAATGTGCCGCGCATCATAATCTCGTGGTTACCACGGCGTGATCCATAAGAGTTAAATTCGCGCACAGGCACCTGACGATCAATCAAATATTGACCCGCTGGTGTCGTTTCTTTGAACGACCCCGCAGGGGAAATGTGGTCTGTTGTGATCATATCCCCTAAAACAGCCAGAACTTTGGCGCCTTCGATGTTGGTGATAACACCCGGTTCTTTGCTCATCCCTTGGAAATAGGGTGGGTTTTGAACATATGTGGACGTTGATGGCCAATCATAGGTTTGGCTGTCAGTTGTCTTAACGTCTTGCCATTTTTCGTCACCTTTGAACACATCCGCATATTTTGTTTGGAATGCGTCGCGTGTTACGGTTTGTTCAACCAAATCAGCAACTTCTTTTGATGTGGGCCAGATGTCCTTTAGATAGACGTCTGTTCCGTCCGCAGTTTGCGCAATTGGATCCGTTGCAAGGTTGATATCCATTGTACCAGCAATCGCATAGGCCACAACCAATGGCGGTGACGCAAGATAGTTGGCGCGTACATCGGGGCTAATGCGGCCCTCAAAGTTGCGGTTACCTGACAAAACAGAGGTGGCAACCAAGTCACCTTCTGAAATAGCTTTTGAAATCTCAGGCTGCAAAGGACCAGAGTTGCCGATACATGTTGTACAGCCGTATCCAACAAGGTTGAAGCCGACTTTGTCCAAATCTTCTTGCAAACCGGCGGCTTCCAAATAGGCGGACACAACTTGGGATCCGGGGGCGAGCGATGTTTTCACCCATGGTTTGCGGTTCAAACCCAAGGCAGCGGCTTTGCGTGCAACAAGGCCCGCGCCAATCATCACATAGGGGTTGGACGTGTTCGTACAGGATGTAATCGAAGCAATCACAACTTTGCCCGATTCCATAGTGTAGTTTTCACCTTCAACAGCGACTTCTTTGCCCATTGGACGTTTAAATGTGTTTTCCATCTCAGCATGGAACGCATTTTTTGCACCTGTCAGCGCGACATAGTCTTGTGGACGCTTTGGACCGGAAATCGCTGGCACAATTGTGCCCATGTCTAAATGCAATGTATCTGTGTAAACAGGTGCATAATTTGCATCACGCCAGAACCCGTTTTCTTTTGCATAGGCTTCAACAAGGGCAACGCGATCTTCGTCGCGGCCTGTGTTGCGCAGATAACGAATTGTTTCGTCATCAATAGGGAAGAAACCACATGTTGCCCCGTATTCAGGCGCCATATTTGCAATTGTTGCCCGATCCGCAAGCGGTAGACGGTCCAGTCCTTCGCCATAGAATTCGACGAATTTGCTAACAACACCTTTAGCACGCAGCAATTCAACGACTTTTAGAACAAGGTCAGTCCCCGTTGTGCCTTCCATCATGGACCCGGTTAGTTCGAAACCAACAACTTCTGGGATCAACATTGAAATCGGTTGACCCAACATCGCTGCTTCGGCTTCGATACCGCCAACGCCCCAACCAAGAACAGCCATACCGTTAACCATTGTCGTGTGGCTGTCTGTGCCAACCAAAGTATCGGGATACGCAACTTCGTTGCCGTTCTGATCTTTGTCGGTCCAAACTGTTTGGGCAAGGTATTCTAGGTTCACTTGGTGACAGATACCCGTTCCCGGAGGCACAACGCGGAAATTGTTAAATGCGGATTGGCCCCATTTTAGGAATGTATACCGCTCCATGTTGCGTTCGTATTCACGATCCACGTTCATTTGGAACGCGCGCGGGTTGCCAAATTCGTCGATCATTACAGAGTGGTCAATGACCAAATCAACAGGGTTCAGCGGATTAATTTTTTCTGCGTCACCACCAAGGGCAACAATACCGTCACGCATTGCAGCCAAATCAACAACGGCTGGAACGCCGGTGAAATCCTGCATCAAAACACGGGCAGGGCGGTACGCGATTTCGCGCGGATTTTTACCACCGTTTGCACCCCATTCGGCAAAGGCTTTGATATCGTCAACCGAGACGGTTTTGCCGTCTTCGAAACGAAGCATGTTTTCAAGAACAACTTTCAATGCCGCTGGCAGCTTTGAAAAGTCGCCCAAGCCGGCTTCTTGCGCGGCAGGGATAGAATAATACGAAATGGATTTTCCATTGACCGAAATTGTTTTCCGGGTTTTGGCGGTGTCTTGTCCGACGACGATGGGCATATGTGCCTCCCTTTCAGTAGAAATAGGGTAAAATCTAAGTTGCTTTTGACCTAAGTTTGGCCTTGGATCAAGGGGGGAGTCGTTAATTGTATACTTTTGTACACAGAAAAAGCCAAAATATCGCATGGTAACAGTTGATCGCAAAAGCTTGATTGGAATTTTTGCCATATTCCAGATACCACTACGACATGAGGCAAGCATGGATCGGACGATGAAATACCTTAAACGACTCATTTTCGGGGGGCTTTTGTCCTTGATGCCGATCTCGGCGCTTGCTGGTCAGCAGCCTGTGGTGTTGGTTGAATTGTTTACATCCCAAGGGTGTTCTTCCTGTCCGCCGGCCGATGTGTTGTTGCAAAAGCTGTCCAAAAGCCCAGATGTTTTGCCATTGGCGTTGCATGTTGATTATTGGGATTACATCGGCTGGAAAGATGTTTTTGCCGATCCTGCGTTTACAAAGCGTCAAAAAGACTATGCAAAGTCACATCGCGCCAAATCAATTTACACGCCTCAAGCTGTTATCAATGGTGCGCAAGGAATTGTTGGATCCGATCAGATGGCCTTGATGAAATCCATCATGCAAGAGCATGAAAACCTTGCGCGTATCGAATTAGATGCGTCTTTTGACGGCTCTGGATGGCGACTTGATTTTATAAACAAAGACCCGAACCTACGTGGTAAGGTAGAGGTGTTATTTGTGTCCTATATGGACCAAGCAGATGTGAAAATTACCACGGGTGAAAATGCTGGCCAGACGCTGCGATACGTTAATATTGTAACTGATATTACATCTTTGGGCGCAAAGGTATTAGGTGGTGATTGGAAAAGTTTTGCAAAATTTCCCAAAAACGGTCATTATGCAGTTATATTACAGGCGTCGGAAACAGGTCGGGTTGTTGCGGCCTACGCGGTTAAATAGCTATGTATCGTCTGGTTGAACCAGCTTAATCTCGCCTTTTGCAAGTTGGTCCTGAATTGTAGCAACCATAAGATTTATTGCGGCGTCCCCTTTGGCTGGTTTCTGGGGGCCAAAGTCGTCAATTTCTTCTTTTAGGGCATCGCTCATGCGTTTGGACATATTCCCCAAGATAAATTCACAAACCTCTGTTTTCCCTTGGCTTTGCGCATAGGCCAGCGCCGCTGTTAGATCATCTTGGGCAAGCGGGCGGAGCGCCTTGGCGATATCAAATGGCGCGATACGGCTTGGAATGTCATCTATCGTAAAGACAGCCTTTCGTACTTTTGCGGCCAAGTCGGGATCGGTTTCTTCTAATCCGGCAAGAACCTCTTCTCTTAACGTTGGGTTGGTTATGGTTAATATTGCCCCAACACGGTTTTCGGCAGGTTGGCTAAAGGCGCGTTCGGGTTGGTTGTCAAGCTGAGCAACCAAGCTTTGTCCTATGCGTTGAACGGCTTGTGGTGTTACGCTTCCTGTTTTTGAAATTGCATAGCTTATTGAACGGGCATGGGGTCCATCGAGCGCGGTTAAAATTTCGGCGGCAACGGTTACATCAAGCTTTGACAAAAGCACCGCGCTGACCTCGATGCTTTCGGCGATGACAATTTCAATCAGGTCTTGGGAAGGCAGCGATCGCAATCGATCCCAAGGATCCAGAAATTTCTGCAATCCAGCTTCTTTCTTTAAGCGTTCCGCAGTAGAGGGTGCAATTTTTCCATCTAGAAATGACAAAGCCCCCGCAAGCCCACCAGCAGAGCCAAGGCCGATATTGCTGAGCGTGTCGGCAAATTCATGGATCACTTCGCCAAGTGTTGCGCGATCAATGATCCCCAAGGCCCCCATTGTTTGCGTCAGGTCGGCTTGCATCGTTTCCGGGAGCCGATCGACATCAATTGCGGCCCCTTCTTGCATCAAGAATTTGACCACAATCGCCGCCTTTTGCCGGTGCGTAAGTGTAAGGCGCGTGCCCATCGCAGCGGACGGTGAAGAAAGAGCAATTGATCCAGTAGACATTGTAAACCCGCAGACAAGTACACACTAGGTTTACGGTAAGAAATATGAATAATTTGTTAATGTAATCAATTAGTTTAGTACGTTTTTTAACTTTGCACCTGAAAGGAAAAGGGGGCCGATTGGCCCCCAGATGTGATCAGCTTCCAAAAACCCGCTGAAAGATCGTATCAACATGTTTTGTATGATATCCAAGGTCGAATTTTTCTTCGATTTCTTCGACGCTTAGTGCGGCGACAACCTCGGCATCACCTAGCAATTCGGTTTTGAAATCTTTGCCCTGTTCCCATACTTTCATTGCGTTGCGCTGGACCAAACGATACGCGTCTTCGCGGCTTACACCCGCTTGGGTAAGCGCCAAAAGAACGCGCTGCGACATCACAAGGCCACGGAATTTATTCATGTTGGCCAACATGTTATCAGGATAAATAACAAGGTTTTCAATCACTGACGTCAAGCGTGACAAAGCAAAGTCCAACGTAATTGTTGAATCTGGCCCAATGTTGCGCTCGACAGAGCTGTGCGAAATATCACGTTCGTGCCATAACGCGACGTTTTCCATAGCAGGCACCACGGCCATACGCACCAAACGCGCTAATCCAGTTAGGTTTTCTGTCAAAACTGGGTTGCGTTTATGCGGCATTGCCGAGCTGCCTTTTTGACCCTTGGAAAAGAATTCTTCTGCTTCCAAAACTTCGGTCCGTTGCATGTGACGCACTTCGATTGCAACGTTTTCAATTGAGGACGCAACAACACCGAGTGCCGCAAAAAATGCGGCATGGCGGTCTCTTGGGATAACTTGGGTCGAAATGGGTTCCGGAACAAGACCAAGTTGTTCACAGACGTATTCTTCGACACGTGGGTCAATATTTGCAAATGTGCCGACAGCACCCGAAATAGCGCCCGTTGCAATTTCTTCGCGTGCGATTTCAAGGCGGCGTTTGTTGCGATCCATTTCCGCATAGAACCGCGCAAAGGTTAGCCCCATAGTGGTTGGTTCTGCATGGATACCATGGCTGCGGCCAATACGAATTGTGTCTTTATGCTCAAGAGCGCGGCGTTTAAGTGCAGCCAGCAAGCCGTCCATATCCGCAAGCAAGATATCCGCGGCGCGTACCAGTTGCACGTTAAAGCAGGTGTCCAACACATCCGAGCTTGTCATGCCTTGGTGGACAAAGCGGGCTTCTTCGCTGCCGATGTGCTCTGCAAGATGCGTCAAAAAGGCGATAACGTCATGTTTTGTAACCGCTTCGATTTCGTCAATCCGCGCTACGTCGAATTCTACGTCCTTGGCCTTCCAAACCGCATCGGCATTTTCGCGTGGAATAACACCAAGGTTTGCCATTGCTTCACATGCGTTTGCTTCAATATCATACCAGATGCGAAACTTGGTTTCAGGGGACCAGATAGCAACCATATCAGGACGGGAATAACGAGGGATCATCACTTGAGCCTTTTCTTGTGGGGTGGGTGCTGCAGCATTTACCCGTCATTTGCCCATTGGACAAGGGCAGGTGGCCGCTTCTGGCAAGATTGACACATTCCAGCCTTAGTTTTTCCCGAAAATCGAACGATTGATCTGTGAATGACAATTATGCGGGGCGTTTGACTTAAAATTGTGACGCCTGATATAATATTTTAGGGGATGAAATACATGCGATTAAGACGTGATTTATATTTTGCCTTTCCATTTTGCAAAATTCAAAGGGTTTCTTGGGGGGAATTTTGGCATCGCATGTTTTCTCCGCGTATTCTTGCATATTTCCTTATCGTTGGGTTTTTGCACACAACATTTAATCCAAGCGCATTTGAAAGCCCCGAAAAATACGGGATTGTCGTTTTGTTATGGATTATTGGCTGCATTACATATCTGACCACACATATGGTATTGATCCTGCTGACACTTGCAGTGTGGCCGCGCGATAAAATTCCGGTTTACAACCAAATTTATGGTGTGCTTTTGGCAACCGGCAT
>JAHEJA010000027.1 GCA_024639125.1 Paracoccaceae bacterium | reverse complement strand
TGGTCCGCCCTTGCCCTTGCAATTCTGCGCAACCTGTTATGTTTAAAGACACCAACGACAGGAGCCGATATGTCCCTTTCTGAAATCACTGCTCAAATCCGCGCGGCTGAAAAGCGTTATGACCGCGCTCCAGGTTCTGTTGAACTTATCGCTGTGTCCAAAGTGCAGCCAAACGAACGTGTTCAAGATGTGCTGGAACAAGGACACACTGTCTTTGGTGAAAATCGTGTGCAAGAGGCTGCTGGAAAGTGGCCCGAGTTCAAAGATCAGTTCAAGGATATTTCTGTTCATCTCATTGGACCGTTGCAAACCAACAAGGCGCGGCAGGCGTTTGATTTGTTTGATGTGATCCATTCCCTTGATCGGCCAAAGCTGGCACAGACTTTTGCGCGATTGGCCCAAGAAACGGGCGCCTGTCCGGATCTATTTGTTCAAGTCAACACCGGAGAAGAAGAACAAAAGGCAGGGATTCACCCCAAAGATGCGGATGCTTTCGTTGCTGAGTGTCGTCGTCTTGATTTGCCGATCAAAGGGTTGATGTGTATTCCGCCCGTGGACGAAGAAGCATCGCTTCACTTTGCGTTGCTTGCCAAAATTGCAAACCGCAATGGTTTGAGCGGATTATCCATGGGCATGTCCGGCGATTTTGAAAAAGCGATTAGCTTTGGGGCCACCCATGTGCGCGTTGGCTCTGCTATTTTTGGCCAAAGGGCATATGAGCTGGGATAATTAATCGCGACCGTTGGCTGATGGAACGCGCAATATGCATTAAATCGCCACGTGAAAATGCGATGCAGCCTTCGGTCGGGTAATGGGGGCGTCGCCATTGGTGAATGAAAATCGCCGAACCTGCGCCCTTTTTGGCTATGGGCCAATTCCAATCCGTCACAAGCACCAGATCATAAAGCGGATCGGCGCGTCTTAGGCGTTCGTGTGAATGTGGATAAGGCGTGCGAACGTGTGTATTGTAATATTGGTCATTTTGATCATCTGACCACAAGTCAGTTGGACCAATGGGTGCTGCCCAGTCTGTTGGTGGGGCGATCCGATCGGGGCGATAGAACATCCCAACGATATGATGACAGCCTGTAGGCGTCGCGCCATCACCTTCGTGCTTGTTGCGGCTTAGACCTCTGCGACCTATCGAACAGGGAAAGAGCCGGTTGCGGAACCGAATGCCTTGGGGTGTTAGAACCAAGTCATCCGCGCAGTGCATCATAGCAAGTGCCCTGATTTGGCTGCTTTGGTGGCAAGATAGGCTTCGTTTAGGCCGTTTTTGCCGACTTGCAGCGGCACACGTTCAACCACGTTGATGCCTTGTTTTTCCATCATTGCAATTTTTGCGGGGTTGTTGGTCAGCAAGCGAATATGCGTGATGCCCATGTCACGCAGGATCGTAGCGCCCAATCGAAAATCCCGCTCGTCATCTTCAAAGCCAAGGCGGTGATTGGCTTCGACGGTGTCGTACCCTTGATCCTGAAGCGAATAGGCACGCATTTTATTGGCAAGCCCAATTCCGCGTCCCTCTTGGTTCAGATACAACAGCACGCCTCCGTTCTGTGCGCCCATTTCATCGAGGGCCGCCCGAAGTTGTGGTCCGCAATCACATTTCAAGCTGCCCATTACATCACCCGTAAAGCATGCCGAATGAAGGCGGACCAAAACAGGATCGGCGCGGTTCAAGCGCCCGATTTCCATCGCATAATGTTCGTCGCTGCCGTTATCGGGGCGAAAGACATGCAACTTGCCCTGAGGAGACGCAATCGTCGGTAGTCGAGCAGTGATAATATCCGAAAGCACGCCGGCTTGGCCCAGGTGTGTTTGGGCCGCTTCGTAAGGCAACGCTGTCAAATTATGTTCTTTGGCAAACGCGGCCGCATTAGGCAGCACAGATACCAAAGCCGCGGGCAGCAATTGAGCCGATTTCATCAAGGCCAAGGCGACACGTGCGGGATCCGCTTGACCATCCCATAATCCTTCAAACGGGCCTTTTAGGGGGGAACTTAGATCTTCGGATGGGTCAGCGACGGATTTCACCCAGGCCAATGTTTTGTCTGATGGAATCGCAAAGCGCGCGACATCCTGATCAATGACAAAAGATTTAAGCGTTTCCGCGCGTCGTGCTGTTATCGCCAAATAAGGCGGCGCAAGTTTGATCAGCTCTGCAAATTTATCAGCGGATATGGTTTCGACAGAAAAGACAACAACTGACGGAGCGCCGGTCAAAACAATTGGAACACCCATGCGAAGATCTGCACGCGCGCGCCCTAGCTGTTCTGTTATTGTCGGTCCAAATTGCATTTACGGTCTTTCGATCATTTCTTTGTCTTTACGAGGTTTCTTCCAGAAATGAAATACAGGTTAAATGTTTCAATTCGCCCCTCAAATATTTCAAAGCCATGCCGAATACACACGAGTCTGTGAGGTGGATGTTGCAATGCTTGAAACTTGGCGGTTTCATTCGCAAGTCTATCCTAACAAAGGAGACTGCAATGGCAAATGCTAAGAAAATACTGTTGGTAGATGATGACGAAGACTTGCGTGATGCATTGGCCGAACAATTGCGGATCACCGAAGATTTCGATGTCATAGAAGCCGGTGATGGTGCCGAAGGTTTGAATACGGCAAAATCTGCTGACTTTGACATCATTATTTTGGATGTCGGATTGCCAGATACAGATGGTCGAGAGCTTTGCCGGTTGATGCGTAAACAAGGGGTCAAATGTCCGATCATCATGTTAACGGGCCACGATAGCGATGCGGATACGATCCTTGGATTGAATGCGGGGGCAAATGATTATGTCACCAAACCGTTCAAGTTTCCTGTTCTTCTGGCGCGGGTGCGGGCGCAATTACGTCAACACGAACAATCCGAAGATGCAATTTTCAATCTTGGACCCTATGTGTTCAAACCGTCTGCGAAAATGTTGATTACTCAGGACGATAAAAAAATCCGCCTCACGGAAAAAGAAACCAATATTCTAAAATTTCTGTACCGTTCGAATGACAAAGTTGTCCCAAGGGATACGCTCTTGCATGAGGTTTGGGGCTACAATGCAGGGGTCACAACCCATACGCTTGAAACGCACATTTACCGTCTTCGTCAGAAAATAGAACCAGATTCGTCACAAGCCCGTCTTCTTTTGACTGAGTCCGGAGGATATAAGCTTAATACTTAAGTTACGTTTATTTGTAACGTTATATTTGCTAAAGTAAATTTATCGCAAGATACGAACCCCGCGCATATCCGGGTTAAGATATGCTTCCTCCCTGTTGGACTGGCCCGGGTTTATCCCGGGCCCTTTTTTTATTCCGTGCTTTTGAACAAAACCTGTGGCCCTGGACCTTTTTCGCCGGCTTGATCGTCTGGGTTATACAGTTTGCATGCGGTCAAAGACAAACATCCGCAACCGATACATCCCTCTAATGTATCGCGTAAGCGTTCCATTTCTTGGATGCGCTGGGTCAATGCCGATCTGAAATTTTGTGACAAAACGGACCAATCCTGTTTTGTCGGTGTTCTATTGTTTGGTAAGAGATCAAGTTGGGATTTGATTTCAGGCAAAGTGAACCCGAACTTCTGTGCTGCGATGACAAAAGCAACGCGCCGTAAATCTGATTTCGCAAATCGACGCTGCCCCGAGGCAGTTCGATTGGGGAATAGAATGCCGATATCTTCGTAATATCGCAGCGCAGAAACCGCGAGCCCAGTACGTTTTGATAAAAACCCAATCGAAATTTCAGCCATCGTATTTCCTCTTGATCTCAAGTTAACTTGAGCAATTATGATGAGAGCTGTCAAATATTAAAGGAGACTCAAATGGCACGATTAGAGCATGTGAACATCACGGTTCCTTGTCCTGAAAAGACAGCAGAAATTCTAAAGCAACTGTTCGGTTGGATCATACGCTGGCAAGGTGAGGGGAAAAATGGTGGCTTGACAATTCACATCGGGACCAAGGACCAATATATAGCCTTATATGCACCCGGAAAGCCTGCAAATGATCCGGCGCTAAGCTATCATACCCAAGGATATTTGAACCATATCGGTGTTGTCGTCGACGATTTAGACAAGGTCGAAGGCTTGGTGAAAGAGTTGGGGTTTCAGCCTATGAGCCACGATGATTACGAACCGGGTCGGCGGTTCTATTTTTATGACAGTGACTCTGTTGAATATGAAATTGTCAGTTACTCTTGATTGGGTCTGTCCCCTATGATCTTGGCATGCTAACACCAGTTTAAATTAATTTGGAGTGTAGCATGCCCTTTACTCTTGCGACGTGGAATATCAATTCGGTTCGACTTCGGGTGGATTTGGTCGCTGATCTTTTGCAGCAAGAAGCCCCAGACGTTTTGTGTCTTCAGGAATGCAAATCCCCCGTCGATAAAATCCCGTTCGAGCGGTTCCAAGAATTGGGCTATACGCATATGGTTGCACGGGGTCAAAAAGGATATAATGGCGTCGCGATCCTGTCCAAACGTCCCATTGTTGAAGCCGCTGCAGAGGATTTTGCAAGCCTTGGACACGCTCGCCACATTGCAGGGACGTTGGATAATGGCGTCACCATTCACAATTTCTACGTTCCCGCAGGTGGGGATGAACCAAACCGCGAAAAGAACGAAAAGTTCGGTCAAAAATTAGATTATCTGACCGAAATGCGCGACTATTTCAAAGCGACCAATCCCCAAAAATCTATACTTGTTGGGGACATCAACATTGCACCGCGCGAGGATGATGTTTGGGATCACAAAAAGCTTTTGAAAATTGTGTCGCATACGCCGATTGAAATAGAACATTTGGCAGAGGTCCAAGCCTCGGCAAATTGGGTGGATGTGACACGCCAAGATATCCCCGAAGGGTTGCTATATAGCTGGTGGTCTTATCGCGCGAAAGATTGGGATGAAGCCGACAAAGGGCGCCGACTTGATCATATTTGGGCAACACCCGACATTGCGGGTGCGGCACATTCAAGTCGCATTTTGCGCGCCGCGCGCGGATGGGAAAAACCCAGTGACCATGCCCCTGTTTTTGCGACCTTTGACCTTTGAAAAATGTGACATCGCTCCCATATATGATGTGACCCCAAAACAAGAGACTTACGATGTTAGAACTAGGACAACCTCAACACCAAGATGCAACAAATTTGATCATCGACGTGAACGAAGCGAACTTTATGGCCGAAGTCGTTGATGCAAGCCAAACCGTTCCCATCATTGTTGATTTCTGGGCGCCTTGGTGCGGCCCTTGCAAGACGCTTGGTCCTCAGCTTGAGGCGGCTGTGACTGCGGCAAATGGGGCCGTTAAAATGGCCAAAATCAATGTTGATGAAAACCAGATGATTGCCAATCAAATGCGGGTGCAATCTATTCCAACAGTCTATGCGTTCTATCAGGGACAGCCTATCGATGGCTTCCAAGGCGCGGTTCCGCAATCCGAAATCGAAGCCTTTGTCAAACGTGTGGTCGAAGCAGGGGGCGGATCTGCGGATGGCGGTCTTGGCGAAGCGGTCGAAGCGGCAGAGCAAATGTTCGAAGAAGGCGCATTCGAAGACGCCGCGCAGACGTTTTCTGCAATTTTGGGCGAAGACCCAATGAATGCAGCGTCTTTTGGTGGTTTGGCGCGCTGCCATATTGCCTTGGGCGATTTGGACCAAGCCGAAGCCGTGTTGAACGGTGCCCCCGCCGAAGTGTCAGGTGCTGTTGAAATCGAAGCCGCGTTTGCGCAACTGGCTTTGGCAAAACAAGCCCAAGACGCAGGGCCATTGGCGGAGCTGCTCGCAGCGGTCGAGGCCAATCCAAATGACATGCAGGCGCGTTTTGATTATGCCCAAGCGCTTTATGCGGCGGGACAAGCTGAAGAGGCGGTTGAGCAGCTATTGATCATGTTCCGTGCAGATCGTGACTGGAACGAAAGTGCGGCCAGAACCCAATTGTTCACCATTTTTGACGCGCTCAAGCCCAATGACCCAGTTGTGCTGAATGGTCGCCGGAAACTTAGCTCGATTTTGTTTGCCTAACTGAAAAATAAATCTAGCTGATAAACATGAGCAAAATGATAGATTTACCATCATCAATTCCCGTTTTCCCGCTTCCGGGCGCGCTGTTGCTGCCACGGTCGCAATTGCCGTTGCACATCTTTGAACCGCGCTATTTGGCAATGGTCGACGATGTGATGAAAACACAGCATCGACTTGTCGGTATGATACAGCCCGGCAGTCACAAAGGTGAGGAGCGCTTGCAAACAATTGGCTGCGCTGGACGATTGACGCAGTTTTCTGAAACCGAAGACGGGCGGTATATGATCACCTTGACCGGTGTGTCGCGCTATCGCATTCGCGATGAACTAGAGGGTTTTCAACCCTATCGGCGCTTTCATGTGGATTGGGATGGATTTTCATCTGATCAAGATGCGCCCGCGTTGGACAGCGAATTTGATCGCAGCAGATTTTATAACCTGCTTGCTAAATATTTTGAAATGCGCGGGCTCAGCACAGATTGGGAAGCGATGAAAGACGCCGACGATGAACTATTGATCAATTCATTGTCTATGATGCTGGACTTTGACAAAGAGGATAAACAAGCCCTTTTGGAAGCACCCAGCCTGATGACGCGGCGTGAAACCTTGGTGACGTTGATCGAATATAGTCTTCGTGGTGGAGACGCGAAGGAAATTTTACAATGACAGACCAATCCGTTCCTGCCTTTGAACGCCGCATGCTCGAAGCTTTGATTTGCCCTGTGACACACAGCACTTTGGAATATGATGCCGCCGCGAACGAGCTTGTGTCGCCCGGTGCGCGGTTGGCCTTTCCAATTCGCGAAGGCATTCCGATAATGCTGGTGGACGAAGCACGAAAGCTTGACGACTAATTATTTCATCAGGTCCGGCAAATCGCCAGTGAGCCCTGCGGCTTCTTGAATAAATCCACGGCGCATTTTAGGCACTGCATTGACCAGTCCCATGCCCAAGTCACGTCCAAGCCGTAAGAGTGGATTATCATTGGAAAACAGTTTGTTGAACGCATCAGTCGCCAAGGCAAGCGTGTTTGCATCAAACCTGCGCCATTCTTGGTAGCGGTTCAAAACGCCGACAGATCCAAAATCTTCGCCACGCATGCGGGCCTGCAAAATCACATCTCTAAGGGACGCAATATCCTTGAGCCCTGCATTTAACCCTTGGCCTGCGATCGGGTGAACACCATGTGCCGCGTCACCAATCAATGCAATCCGAGGGGCAATAAAGCGTTCGGCAATTGTCAAATCAAGCGGATAGGAAAAGCGTTTTCCAGCCAGTTTGATTTCTCCGAGGTAAGACCCAAACCGTGGTCGCAAAACATCCAAATATCCAGCATCATCTAGTGCCATGATATCTTGGGCGCGACTGTGGCTTTCGCTCCAGACGATCGAGGATCGGTTGCCCATCAGGGGTAAAATAGCCAAAGGGCCAGGTGGCATAAAATACTGACAAGCAACGCCATCGTGTGAAAGCTCGTGTTCGATAGCACAAACCAAGGCAGTTTGCTGATAACTCCAACCAACCCGTTTTATTCCCGCACGCGCTGCGACTTGGCTCCGACGACCGTCAGCAGCTATGATCAAACGCGCGGTAAAGGAGGCCCCACTATCACAGGCAACAGTGATACCTGATGCCGTTTCTTGTTCTGAAATAACCCGCGTGTTGGCTATATAGGTAATGCTGTCATCGCTTGAAATTGCAGCGTGTAATACGGGTCTCAGACGGCGATCTTCGACCATGTATCCCATAGGGCCCGCGTTTATTTCGCGATGATCAAAATGCATAAAAAACGAAGATGGTCCTTCATTAGCGCGGCCATCCGCAACCTTGATGTCTAACATGGGTTGAGCGGTGTCTTTTAACGCATCCCACAGCCCGATCCCCTTCAAAAGACGGGTCGATGCCAAAGCAAGCGCATACGACCGACCATCAAAATTCGGCGTGGTTTGCAGTGTGCTATCAAGCGCATCAACCAAGGTAACGCTAAACCCGGATTGCGATGCGGCAAGCGCCATGACTGCGCCATTCAAGCCGCCACCAACGATAAGGATATCTGAATGCTGTGTCATAAGAGGCAATATGGTAACTTTCTTGGGATTGTCCATGATGAAAACTGACGCTACCGTGGGAATAGTCAAGATATCTGGGGTGAATGCTGATGACCGATCCAACCAAAATGACTGCAACCGAACAAGGACGTGCCATAGGGCAGGGGGTCTTGGATCCTGTTGACTTGACACAATTCTATTTGGATCGTGCCGGTGATCATCCGATTGCTCATCGAGCTTATACAATGCTGACGCCTGAACGCGCTTTGTCCGAAGCGAAGGCCGCGCAGAAGCGTGCCAAATCTGGGTTTCGACGCTCTCCTTTGGATGGTGTGCCAATCAGTTGGAAGGATCTTTTTGACACGGCGGGATTGGCAACCGAAGCTGGATCAGCTTTGTTGCGGAACCGTATACCAGCCCATGATTGCGAAGTGCTTTCGAATGCCACGCAAATGGGGTTGGTTTGTATCGGCAAAACCCACATGTCTGAACTTGCCTTTTCGGGCTTGGGATTGAACCCGATTATGCAATCACCACCCTGTATAAACGACCCCGACGCAGTGTCGGGTGGGTCGTCATCTGGTGCGGCGGCATCGGTTGCATTTGGCTTGGCCTCTGCTGGGATCGGATCAGACACAGGAGGGTCTGTGCGTATTCCATCGGCTTGGAACGATTTGGTTGGATTGAAAACCACAGCGGGCCGCGTGTCGTTAAAAGGCGTCGTTCCCTTGTGTGAAAGTTTTGATACCGTTGGTCCGCTCTGCCGCAGTGTCGAAGACGCGGCCCAGTTGCTGGCGGCCCTCGAGGGTATGCGCGCCATGGATTTAACCGGGGTGTCGCTTGCGGGGCTTCGCTTTGCGGTTTTGGATACTATCGCCTTTGAGGATATCCGCGACCAACCCGCAGCTGCATTCGAAGATGCAGTGCAAAAATTGACCAAAGCAGGTGCGCATGTGACGCGTATCCGGTTTGATGATCTCAACGAGGCGATGCCGCTTAGCCCAATTTTATTCACATCCGAAGCCTATGGCACTTGGCAAGACGTGATCGAAGCTGCGCCTGATGTAATGTTTCCAGAAATTCTGGCGCGTTTCCGAAGTGGGGACCAGTTTAGCGCCGCTGATTACGTATCCGCATGGCGTCGGTTGCATGAAATACGGGCGAACTATGTTGATCAGGTCAAAGCCTATGATGCAGTGCTTGTTCCAACCGCTCCCATTTTGCCACCAAATGCCGCGCGTTTGATGGATGATCATGATTATTACGTGACCGAAAACCTATTGGCTTTGCGCAATACACGGATTGGCAATTTGATGGGAACATGCAGTGTGACTTTGCCGACGGGGTACCCAAGCTGTGGTTTGTCGCTGCTTGGATTGCCTTTCAAAGAAGAGCAGCTGTTGCGCGTTAGTGCCGCTGTAGAGGCGGCTTTGGCGACTTAACGCATACTCGAAGGGATTAGATTGCGGTTTTCGGGCCACAAAACGCGTTGATCGCGCTGCTTTTTCTGGACGAAGCGGCTTTGTCAGGGTATCGTAACAAAAAAACGGGGCGATATGATCCCGATAATTGAGGCAAAATTGATGTATCCCGAGCGGTTTTCGAACCTTCCGGCCTATGCTTTCCCGCGTTTGCGCGCCCTTTTGGATGTGCACGAAGCAGGGGGCGAGGTCATGCATATGACAATAGGCGAGCCAAAGCACGCCTTTCCTGCGTGGGTTCAGGATGTTCTTTTGCAGCATATCGATGGGTTCAATTCATATCCGGCTAATGACGGATCCGATAATCTGCGCGCAGCTATTTCCGCGTGGATCAATCGTCGGTATGGGGTCATAACCGATGCTGCGACCCAGATTATGTCGCTTAATGGCACACGCGAAGGGCTATATAATGCCGCAATGGCGTTATGTCCTGAAACCAAGAATGGTCAACGGCCTGTCATTTTGATGCCAAACCCATTCTATCAAGTTTATATGATTGCCAGCCTCTCTGTGAATGCAGAGCCAAGGTTCATTTCCGCAACGCCGGACAACGGGTTTTTGCCAGATTACACGCAGCTGCCAGAAGATGTGTTAAATCGAACTGCCCTTGCTTACATTTGCTCTCCGGCCAATCCACAGGGTGCTGTAGCTAGTCGGGCCTATTGGACTTCGTTGATTGCCTTGGCTGAAAAATACGATTTCAAAATTTTTGCTGATGAATGCTATAGTGAAATTTATCGCAAGGATGCCCCTGTTGGCGCGCTTCAAGTCGCCCAAGAAATGGGTGCAGATCCTGAACGCGTTGTTGTTTTTCATTCCCTATCGAAACGCTCAAACCTTCCTGGATTGCGATCTGGATTTGTGGCTTCGGGCGTTGAAAATATGCGACACATAAAACAGCTCCGTGCTTATACCGGTGCGCCGTTGCCTGGTCCCTTGCAAGAGGTGGCAGCCGCTGTTTGGGCCGACGAAGACCATGTGATTGAAAACCGCAAGCTTTATCAGGAAAAATTTGAACAAGCGGATCAAATTTTCCAAGGTATCGACGGCTATCATAGCCCCGAGGGTGGATTTTTCTTGTGGCTTCGCGTTGATGACGGCGAAAAAGCCGCGTTGAAATTATGGAAAGAAACTGGCGTGCGCGTTTTGCCCGGAACATATCTGTCAAAAGAAACAGATGCGGGCAATCCTGGCGCAAATTATATTCGGGTCGCATTGGTGGCCCCAAAAGAACAAACTGCTCAGGGGCTTTTGCGCCTGCGTGATTGTTTGTATAAATAAGAGGCACACATGGCATATCATTCAGCGCGCAGTAGAGATCCTTTGATCGATAGCACCACGCAAGCCGCTTTGGAAAAACGCGGAACAGAATTGTTGGGCATAGCCCTAATGATTGTGGGCTTTTTGTTCACGTTGATGATTTGGTCATATTCTCCCGAAGATCCAAATTGGCTCGCCGCCTCAGATGCGCCGGTGCAAAATTACCTTGGGGTCACTGGGGCATCGATTGCGGCGCCACTTTTCCTTATTCTTGGATGGGGCAGTCTTGGGATAGGGCTGGTGACAATGGGGTGGGGTGCGCGCTGTGTGCTTCATGATGGATTAGATCGTGCATTTGGCCGCGTGATTTTTGCGCCGATTGCGATTGCGATTATGTCTGTTTATGCCGCAACCTTGGTCAAAGGCGCGACATGGACGCATAGCTTTGGTTTAGGCGGCTTATTCGGTGATATGGTTGTCGGCGGATTGGTCACGTTTTTACCGCTTCCTTTGCGCTTGGGCATTATACTTGTGTCATTTATTGCAGGTTTGGCTGCATTCGCGATGATGTTATTTGTGTTGGGCTTTGTGCGTTCAGAAATCAGAAAAGGCGTGCATTTCCTAATTCTGGGCACTGTCATGAGCTATGCAACAATTATGACCTATTTGGGTCGTGGGGCCACTGGTGCCGCACGTGTTGCCAAGACCCTTAATGATGAACGTCAGAAACGCAAAGCCCATGATGTGAATTTCACGGCGACAGCGCATAAAAATGTGGATCAAGCCAAGAAAGCCGGCTCTATCCCGCGCGCCCCGATCGGGTCGGACGTTTTGGACGAGACCGATATTGAAGTCCATGAAAAAACCAGCTTTCTGTCACGTATGCCCGCGTTGATTAAGCGTGTGGACAAGATGCCAGAACCTGAATTGGTTGAACCGCAAGCCGTGGCAGATGTTACCGAAATGCCAGGTGACGACAGGATCAAAGCCAAGATTTCTGATGTTATCAAGAATCGTGTGCGTATCCTCCCCAAGCTTGACGTGATCGAGCCCGTTTCATTGACCAAAGGTCGCGGGCGTGGTCCTGATCCGTTGATCTTGTCCGAGCGCAAAGAACCTACTTTGCGTGCTGAGCCGCCATTGACCGCAGCGTCATATGTGCGTGACGACGAGCCTGCGGTGTATTTGGATCAAGAGGCGTCTGTTACGGCGGATCACGCCGAAGATAATTATGATCGCTATGACGACAGCTACATGTCCGAAGACTTTGTTCCAGACACCTATGATGATCGTTATGACAACGCAGCATTTGATGCAGAGCCAAACATTCAGCCAACGTCAATGCCGATAGCGTCAGGATCAATCCCGACCTATGAGCCAAAGAAAATTGTTCAGCCGTTGAACCGGCGTCCGATCCAAACGTCGACTCGTGCCAAAGCCGAAGCGCAGCCATCATTGGCATTTGATGACGCTGCCGCGCAATACGATTTACCGCCATTGAATTTGTTGATGAACCCCGAAACAATCGAGCGGTTGCATTTGTCTGACGAAGCTTTGGAAGAAAATGCACGTCTGTTGGAATCCGTTTTGGACGATTACGGCGTCAAAGGTGAAATCGTTTCGGTGCGCCCTGGTCCCGTTGTGACGATGTATGAATTGGAACCGGCGCCAGGCCTAAAAGCCAGCCGCGTTATTGGTTTGGCGGATGATATTGCACGTTCTATGTCGGCTTTGTCTGCGCGTGTGTCGACAGTTCCGGGTCGCTCTGTGATTGGGATTGAGCTGCCGAATGAAAACCGTGAAAAGGTTGTCTTGCGTGAAATTCTAGCCAGCCGTTCCTTTGGCGATGGTTCACATAAGTTGCCTTTGGCGCTGGGCAAAGATATCGGTGGGGAACCCATTGTTGCGAACTTGGCAAAGATGCCGCACTTGTTGATCGCAGGAACCACCGGGTCCGGTAAATCCGTTGCCATCAACACGATGATTTTATCGCTGTTGTACAAGCTTACCCCAGAAGAATGCCGTATGATCATGATCGATCCCAAAATGTTGGAATTGTCTGTTTATGATGGCATCCCGCATTTGCTGTCGCCTGTTGTGACTGATCCGAAAAAGGCAGTTGTTGCCTTGAAATGGGTCGTTGGCGAAATGGAAGAGCGCTATCGCAAGATGTCTAAAATGGGCGTGCGCAACATTGATGGATATAATGGTCGCGTCCAAGATGCCTTGTCACGCAATGAAATGTTCTCGCGGACGGTGCAGACGGGATTTGATGATCAAACCGGTGATCCTATCTTTGAAACAGAAGAATTCCAGCCAGAGAAAATGCCCTATATCGTCGTGATCGTTGACGAAATGGCCGACTTGATGATGGTCGCCGGGAAAGAGATCGAAGCCTGTATTCAACGTCTTGCCCAAATGGCGCGGGCCTCTGGGATCCACTTGATCATGGCGACGCAACGTCCGTCTGTGGATGTCATTACAGGGACAATCAAAGCGAACTTTCCAACGCGGATTTCGTTCCAGGTGACGTCAAAAATTGATAGCCGCACCATCCTTGGTGAAATGGGTGCAGAGCAGCTTTTGGGCATGGGTGACATGCTTTATATGGCAGGGGGCTCTAAAATTACCCGGTGTCATGGTCCCTTTGTGAGCGATGAAGAAGTCGAAGAAATCGTCAACCACCTCAAGGCATATGGCCCACCTGAATACATGAGCGGCGTCGTCGAAGGACCCGCTGATGAAAAAGCCGACAGCATTGATTTGGTGCTTGGGCTAGGTGGCAATACCGAAGGTGAAGATGCGCTTTATGATCAAGCTGTCGCAATTGTCCTAAAGGATCGCAAAGTGTCGACAAGTTATATCCAGCGTAAACTTTCCATCGGCTATAACAAAGCTGCGCGGCTTGTCGAACAAATGGAAGACGAAGGTTTAATTTCAGCGGCAAACCATGTTGGCAAGCGCGAAATCTTGGTTCCAGAGCAGCAATAGACGGGCTAAAATCCGCTTGTCCCGTTCACAGAAATGCGAGCGGGCTAGCGTGGGAAAATTGCATTGCTATGTTGGTGGTATGAAACTTAGATCTTCTCTTTTAGCGATGTCTATCGCGTTGGCATCAGCGACATCTGTTTTTGCTGACAAGCTGTCACTTGATACGCTTTCCAGCTATTTAAATGACCTCAAAGCAGTTGATGCACAGTTTACGCAAATCAATGGCGATGGCACTTTGTCCACGGGGCGCATTTATATCAAACGCCCGGGGCGCATCCGTTTTGAATATGATGCGCCTAATGACGCGCTGGTTTTGGCCTCTGGCGGGCAGCTTGCGATTTTTGATCCCAAAGGAAACGAAGGTCCGGAAACATATCCACTTAGCAAAACGCCGTTATCATTGATTCTGGCCGAGAACGTTAATTTGCGCCGCGCGCGCATGGTTTTGGGCCACAGTTACGACGGCAAGGCCACGTCTTTGATCGTTCAAGACCCCGAATTTCCTGAACGTGGTCGGATTAATTTGGTTTTTACCGGCCCTAACACCGCCTTGCGTCAGTGGATCATCGAAGATGATTCTGGCAATGTCACAACTGTTATTCTGAATGATGTCAAAACAGGAACGACATTAGGGGATTCAATGTTCAACATCATGCTGAACGCGGATCAGCGCAAGAAATAAAAAACGCCCCGAAGGGCGGTTTTTAGATTTTACCACAGCGCTTTAGCTGTGATTGATACATCTGACCGCGGCTTGCGACTTTGTTGGAAACGTCAACTAGCCAGCCTTTTTTCAGATAGCTCCGACGCAAGAATCCGGTTTGACCCTCGTGGTATGCTAAGTATTGGTTGCGCGTGTCTGACAATGAAACACCGGTTTTTTTCTTGGTGTTATACATATACCAACCCATGAAATCGGATGCGTCACGAATATTATTGCGACGCGCCCCAAAACGACCCGTTGCACGTTGATATTCTTTCCATGTGCCATCAAGAGCCTGTGAATATCCATAGGCTGAACTTTGGCGACCACGGGGAATCACACCTAGCGTATAGCGCATGGGTGTTTGGGCATTTGCTATAAATTTACTTTCTTGGTGGATCGTGGCCATTTGAACATGGACCGGCACACCCCATTTGCGCTCTGCGGCTTTGAACGCCTTTAGGTACGCTGGTCGCTGGTTCACGATCGAACACGCATTGTCCATATTTCTGGGTGCCGAATTGTTCGACACACCACACGAACCTACTAAAAGGGCCATCACAAGGATGCGAAAAGTTCTGCTCATCTGCCTCTCGCTATTGTTAATTGTTTATCATCAAATCATAGCTAATTTGGTCAAAAATCTAAAGACTTATTCCAGTTAAATGATAGATTTAAGCGGATCGGCGCTTGGCAAAATAGGTTAGGTTGTGGCTATTTCACCCAAATCCGGCACAGATTGTTTCTCATTCTTCGTAGAACCATTCATGGACAAATACCCCTTGAACACTGTAGTGTGTTTGGGTAGGGGCAATGTGTTATGTTTAAAAAAAATGCCAAATACCATCTGGGCCAAGTTGTGCGCCACAAAAAGCATCCTTTTAGAGGGGTGATTTTTGACGTTGATCCCGAATTTAACAACACCCAAGACTGGTATGATGCCATCCCAGAAGACAACCGCCCCATCAAAGAGCAGCCGTTTTACCATCTGCTAGCAGAGAATGAACATAGCTTTTATGTGGCCTATGTATCTGAGCAAAACTTGATCGAGGATCAGTCTGGCGAACCAGTGGACCACCCTGATATTCCCGACATGTTCGGGCCGTTTCAGGATGGTCATTATCCGCTGCATTTCCAATTAAACTAATTAGTACCCCAAGGCACAGCCATCTTTGCGCGGATCAGATGCGCCTTCCAAAAGACCACTGTCATGCATCGTTATGGATTGTGCGCCCCCAAGTGGGCCAATGGTATCGTCAATAACATGTCCCAAATCCGCTAATTCTTGGATCGTCTTTTGGGAATAGCCCCGTTCGATTTTCAACATATCACCTTCGGCAAAGCATCTTGGGGCATCAATGGCGGTTTGCGGATCCATGCCGTATACGTGGGTGTTCGTTAGATAACGCACATGTCCGGTTGGTTGGTATTGCCCGCCCATGACCCCAAAGGATGTCATCGGGCGCCCATTCTTGGCGAGCATTCCGGGAATGATCGTATGCATCGGTCGCTTGCCACCCCCAAGTTCATTGGGGTGCCCCGCCGTCAAATTGAAACCTGCTCCGCGATTCTGAAACAAAATTCCGAATTTGTCGCTGGCGATACCTGATCCAAAGCCGTGAAAAATAGAATAGATCAGGGAAACAGCCATCTGATCCCTGTCCACAACAGTGATATAAACAGTATCTTTGTGAACAGCTTCGGTCACCGATTGCACGCCCGTGATCACCGATTTACGATCAATCAACGCGGCAAGCTTTTGCGCAGTCTCGGGTGCAAGCATGTGTTCCAAAGCGGATGTTATTTGCGGATCGGCAATAAAGCGATTGCGTGCATCATATGCCAATTTGGTGGCTTCGGCTTCTAAATGCGCGCGCTCTGCCCCATATGGATCTAACGAAGCCAGATCAAAATGCGACAAGATGTTTAGTATTAATAACGCCGTTGCCCCTTGGCCGTTTGGCGGATGCTCGACCAAATCGACACCATTGTAATGACCACTTACGGGAGACGTGTAAAATGCGCGCTGATTTTGGAAATCGTCCAATGTGTGAAGCCCGCCAAGCGCTTGAAGCGACGTAACCATGTCTTCTGCGACTTCACCAGTGTAAAACCCATCACGACCCTGGGCTGCAATACGCTTTAGCACCTCTGCTTGTTTGGGTGCGGCGAATTTATCACCTATGGCAAATGGCGCACCGTTTTTGGAATAATCCCTCAGGGCGGTTGGGTGTAAATCCGCGGTTTGCGTGGCTAAATCCATGGCGACCCGCGCATGAAGCGGGACACCATTTGTCGCGTAATGTATCGCGGGGGCCAAACTATCGGCAATGCCCAATTTCCCCCAATCTTCGCTGAGCTGGCAGAACGCATCGATGGCAGCGGGGATGGAAACGGTATGCACCGATCTGATTGGGATTGTGTCCTGTCCCTGATCCCGAAGCAATTCAGCGTTCAGACCCTGCGGAGCGCAACCTGATCCATTGATCGCCTTTATGTCGTTGCTGCCTGCCGGTGAGAAAAGCACAAAGCAATCGCCGCCAATTCCGGTCATTTGCGGTTCGCAAATTCCAAGCAAAACTGCACCGGCAATTGCGGCGTCCATTGCATTGCCACCCTTTTTCAAGATGTCTATCGCTACTTGGGACGCCAAGGGATGGGATGTGGCGCACATCCCATTTTCGGCCCATACCGCAGAACGCCCTGGAAAATGGAAATCACGCATCAATCTGTTCCTTTGTTGTTTTCGGAACAGTATCGCTGAATGGGATTATATCAAGTGCTAGAGCTTAGTTTCCCGACGTCGGATATGTGGGGGCAATTTGCACGACGCCGGGAAAAGCCACTTGGCTATGAAGTAAGGGATAGACTCCGATTGGGGCCGAGCTTTGCCCGAATAAAGGAAATTTTGCGACAACGTCAAATTTTGAACGACAACAACAGAAAGTTTCGATTATCTCGCCTTTTGTAACGAAGCTGATCGCTGATCATGTGGATCAATCCCCAACCAAACCCCCCTTCGGGAAGGGAAGATGGATCGCAATTCAACGGCGCTTCAATAACTAACGAAAGCGGAAGCGGCGGGCCAGAATCTTCGATCTGTATATATAGATACCTTTTAAGCCGCCGCCATCTTATGCAATACATGTTGCCGATATGCGAATTGGCACATCCATGTTCGGCAATATTGTTCATCACTTCAGCAAGGACCAATTCAACGTTTTCAACGGCCTCTGGTGGAACCGCATAGGCAGTTAATTGGCTGCACACATCCTGAACCGTGCAACGAACAGCCCTAAAATCTTGGGCAGCACATTGTTTGCGCAGTCTTCCCATTCTATGCGGCTTGATCGCCATTTAAAGCGGTGTCCATATCAGAAAAAATCACAAACACTTGATCCATTCGGGTTAGCTTGAACACTTTATCCACAGGTGTGGACAGGCAACATAAGTCAATTTGGCGATGCCCAAGTTGCCCTTTATAGATGCTGACAATCGCGCCAAGCCCACTTGAATCCACAAAACGCACATCCGCAAGATCAAGGATGACGCGTGGCGCACAGCTTTCGAGCTGTGCATTTACAGCATCTTTAAACTGAACAGCACAGGCGGCATCAATACGCTCGGCGCGCACATGCAAAACCGTGGATCCATTGCATGGTTCATTTGCGATTTTCATGCGGCATTCCTTTTTCCCAATCACGACGTGCAGTCACGCTAGACGGCAAAGGTTACTATTTTGTAATGATGGTCCTGTAATTCAGGAGGATGATATGGCCCAAGTTGTAATATGTGGTGCGAAACGAACCCCTATGGCGGGGTTCCAAGGTGCATTTTCCAACCTAACAGCTGCGCAATTGGGCGGTGCTGCCCTTGGGGCTGCGCTTAGCGAAGCGGGTGTCACACATGTCGATGACCTCTTGATGGGAAACGTGCTATCCGCTGGCCAAGGCCAAGCTCCTGCGCGACAGGCTGGATTTGCCGCCGGCTTGGGGCAAGACGTTCCTGCTACCACGTTGAACAAAATGTGCGGCTCTGGGATGAAAACCACAATGATCGGCTTTGATCAAATCGCATTAGGCCAAGCCAATATCGTGGCTGTGGGTGGTATGGAAAGCATGACAAATGCACCTTATCTATTACCGAATATGCGTGGTGGTGCTCGCATAGGTCATGGCCAAACAGTGGATCACATGTTTCTTGATGGCTTAGAAGACGCCTATGACAAAGGTCGTCTTATGGGCACATTTGCCGAAGACTGCGCGGACAAATATCAATTCAGCCGCGAAGCCCAAGATGAATATGCCTTGAAATCTTTGTCCAACGCACTTGAAGCCGAAACCAATGGCTATTTTAACGATGAAATATCACCCGTCACGGTTTCCACGCGTGGCGGATCGATCGTGATCGACAAGGATGAGCAACCCGCAAAGGCACGGCCAGAAAAAATACCTCATCTGAAACCGGCATTCCGCAAAGATGGCACTGTGACGCCTGCAAATTCCTCTTCTATATCTGATGGTGCGGCGGCGTTGGTATTGGCTGCAAAATCCTATGCT
Source organism: Paracoccaceae bacterium (assembly GCA_024639125.1). Classification (GTDB taxonomy): domain Bacteria; phylum Pseudomonadota; class Alphaproteobacteria; order Rhodobacterales; family Rhodobacteraceae; genus JAHEJA01. The sequence goes on along the minus strand of JAHEJA010000027.1, from coordinate 41,252 downwards.
GACACGCATGGGCTTCCTATTCGGGCGACAATCGTAGGGCACGCAAGTCACGCTCAAGAACCAGGTTGGTTTTCAACGGCGCCTGTGCCTGCCACTCAAAAACTCCTCGCCCGTTTGGGATGGTCAATTGAAGATGTGGACCTCTGGGAAGTCAACGAAGCCTTTGCCGTGGTTCCCATGGCCTTTATGCAAGAACTGGGCATTCCGCGAAACAAGATGAACATTCATGGTGGGGCATGCGCCTTGGGGCACCCTATCGGCGCTTCTGGAGCGCGTATTATTGTTACGCTTTTAAATGCTATGGAACGCCTAGATCTAAAACGCGGTGTTGCCGCGATTTGTATTGGTGGCGGAGAAGGCACAGCAATAGCGATCGAACGGTCCTAACATGCGCCACATCAATTATGCCGAGCTTTCCAAAACAATAGCAAGCCTCACAGAAGGCGAAACCGATATAGTCGCATTGATGGCAACGATCGTATGCGAAGTGCACCACGCGGATGATCGTTTTCATTGGACAGGGTTTTACCGTGTTACGGAACCAGATGTGCTAAAAATTGGGCCCTACCAAGGCGGACATGGGTGTTTGGTCATTCCATTTTCACGGGGCGTTTGCGGGGCGGCTGCACGCACAGGAGCTGTGCAACTTGTCCCTAATGTACACGCATTTCCAGATCACATCGCCTGTGCCAGTTCAACACAATCTGAATTGGTTTTGCCCGTCTTTGACACAAACGGTGACGTCATTGCCGTCTTCGATTTAGACAGTGATTTCCCAGACGCATTTACCGAAGTGGATGCATATGAAATGGCATCGCTTTTATCGTCAGTCTTTGCAAAATAGGGTTTCTTTTTGCTCTAAATACTCAATCGCCAAAGGCGAAAATGCCCCGATTTCCGGGGCATTTATTTTTACGCGTTCGGAAGGATCACAATTTCGACCCGACGGTTTCTTTCGCGCCCTTCTGGGGTCAAGTTTGAAGAAACCGGCTGATCTTCACCGCGTCCGATGGCTATCAGGCGGTTTCCTGAAACACCGTTGTTCATCAATACTCGAGTTACAGACTCGGCGCGTGCGACGGACAGGCGTTGATTATACCCAGCATCACCAACATTGTCCGTATGTCCAACAATCTGAACGCTTGTGTTTGGATAAGCCTGAAGGTTGGATGCCAAAGCCCGAAGGTCCGACGTCAAGTCGGATCGAAGGTTTGCGCTACCTGTTGCAAACAAAATATCCTGAGGCAATGTAACAATCAAGCGATCCCCAGTGTTTTGGATCAGCACATTATCGTTGCCCATGCTGCGACGTAAATCGGCTTCTTGCTTGTCCAATTCATTCCCGATAAGCGCGCCTGTCCCACCGAAAATCAAAGCACCCTTAAGGGCGTTCTGCCGGCTTTCTTTTTTGTTGCCACCAGTCATATAACCGCCAACGGCGCCAATGGCGGCCCCAATGACAGCGCCGTTCTTTGCTTTTTCGTTTGACGTGGGTCCAGATGTACCATCAAAACGAGAAGGAGAAGTACAAGCCGCAAGGCTGAACGCACATAAGATGCCGATTGAAAGTGCTTTTGTTGTCTTTTTCATAAAAGACTCCCTTAACCAAAATATATCCCGTTCACTATAGCGACTGCTTTCAAAAGCAGAAGGTCACATAAATGTTATTGGCAAAATGCTGCCTGAGGCGAACGGCAAGTTGGCGGCGCTGAAACCTTGCACTGAGCGTGAAAAAGGGGCATAGGGCCGTATGGCAAAACAGTTAGATTATCATACCCTGCGTGAAATTTTCACGCGTTTCCAAGATGCTGAAGCAGAACCCAAAGGCGAGCTTGAGCATGTGAACGTCTATACCTTGGTCGTTGCTGTCGCATTGAGCGCGCAAGCGACGGATGCAGGTGTCAATAAAGCCACGCGTGCATTGTTTCAAATTGCTGACACCCCTGCGAAAATGCTGGCCCTTGGCGAAGAGGGATTGATCGAACATATCAAAACCATCGGGCTTTATCGCAATAAAGCTAAGAATGTGATCAAGCTGAGCAAAATTTTGGTCGAAGACTATGACGGCGTCGTCCCTAATTCACGCGCCGCACTTCAATCTTTGCCCGGTGTTGGGCGCAAGACGGCGAATGTCGTTTTGAATATGTGGTGGCGTCAGCCGGCCCAAGCCGTGGATACCCATATTTTTCGGGTCGGAAATAGGTCTGGCATTGCTCCGGGCAAAGACGTGGATAGCGTTGAGCGCGCAATCGAAGATCACATCCCGGCCGATTTCCAATTGCATGCCCATCACTGGTTAATTTTGCACGGTCGTTACCATTGCAAAGCCCGAAAACCACAATGTGGAACCTGTCTTATTCGGGATCTCTGCGCATATGAGGATAAGAATATATGAAAAAATACCAAGTCGTTGGCATCGGTAACGCCATTGTGGACGTTCTGACCCAAAGCGATGACAGCTTTCTGGATCATATGGGCATCCAAAAAGGTATCATGCAATTGATCGAAAAAGATCGCGCAGAACTGCTTTATGGCGCAATGGGTGACCGCACCCAGGCCGCTGGTGGGTCTGTAGCCAATACTTTGGCTGGGTTGGGTGCTTTGGGTATTCGAACTGGCTTTGTTGGGCGGGTTCATGATGATGCACTTGGCCAGTTTTATGCCAAATCAATGGAAGACGGCGGAACCGATTTTGTGAACGCCCCTGTTTCTGGTGGTGATCTGCCAACATCGCGATCCATGATTTTCGTTTCTCCTGATGGGGAACGTTCGATGAATACCTATCTGGGTATTTCTGCTGATCTAGGATCAGAGGATGTTTCTGATGAGGTCGCACAACAAGCAGAGATTGTTTTCCTAGAAGGTTATCTATTCGACAAAGACAAAGGCAAAGACGCGTTTATTCGTATGTCGCGCAGCTGTCGCGCCGCAGGGGGGCGTGCCGGAATAGCTATTTCTGATCCGTTTTGCGTAGAACGGCACCGCGCTGATTTTTTGACATTGATTGAAAATGAACTGGATTATGTGATCGGTAACGAAGACGAAATCAAATCCCTGTTTGAAACAGATGATCTTGAACATGCCTTGGCTAAAACGGCAGCGATCTGTCCGTTGGTGGTGTGCACGCGCGCGTCAGATGGGGTGAGCATCGTGTCAAATGGTGCACGTATCGACGTCCCCGTTGAAAAAGTTGTTCCAGTGGATGCGACTGGGGCAGGGGACCAATTTGCAGCGGGTTTCTTGTTTGGACTATCTACGGGACGTGACATGCAAACCTGTGCGCAGATGGGCTGTATCGCGGCGGGTGAAGTCATCGTTCACATGGGCGCACGCCCTGAACAGGATGTGATGACATTGTTCAAACAGGCTGGTTTGGTGTAAATAAAAGAGGGCGCTTAACGCGCCCTTTCCCTTTAATTGATCAATCACCAAGTTTTGCGTGAATTTCGTCTAGATCAATTTCACCGATCGGCATCTTGTTTGATGGGTTGTGGAAGTCATATTTGAAAAGCTCGAAATCCTTTTTGTAGATTTCATAAACCAAATGCATCGACAAATCGTCAAAATAGTCTTCGACCGGATGGGCCCGTTTCGGACCATGTCCTTCGCTTTCGTTGAAACGTGGAATGGTGGCAAGATCGACGCTATGTTTGGTATCAATGCTGTCGAGCACTTGTTGCATGCCGTCATTAAATTGTTCCGTCCAAAAGACTTTGTCGTATCGTCCACCATTCACGATGAATGTAGACACATGCCCAGACATTGCCGACCAGTGAATGTCTGGATCCATGGGCTTGCGAAACTTAATGGTGTCGCGTGCGAATAGTAGAAAACGGCGGAATGATTTGATTTGGTCAAACTCTTGTTTGCCATCATCGCCACCCACTTCGATACCATATTTTTGAATCAAGAGCGGAACAAGATTGCCGCGATAGCGACGATCATTGCGCTGGATCCCGCATATTTTGTCAAAGAAGGATGATAGAATGCGCGTATAGGGATTGCGAACACAGGTAAAGGCATACGAGTTATGGTTTTTCACATTGTCAGTGATTTTTTGCTGACTAAAGTCTTGGGACCATTTGTGAAGACGATCTTTGGAATCATGAATGTCACCGTCAAAGAATTCACCATGATCTGAATAGAACATGATTTGCCCGATCGTCGAACATGCGCATTTTGGAACAACGCGATATACAACGCTTTCGGACTCTGTCATCCACGTACCAGGAAAACCCATACTGTTACCTTCTTGTTTGTGTCTTTAACTTTTTATGTCTCTACTATGGAAAGTTGAGCCTAAAAAGGGAATATAGTGGCAATTAAGGTGAAATTAGCACCAAACGGTGCAAAAATAGCGCCCATTGTGGATGCAGGATAATTTATATGGCAAAAATCGCGTTTATTCTTTTGTGTCACAAAGATCCAAAAGCAATAATTCAACAAGCTAACCAGCTGACGGCTGTAGGGGATTATATTTCGATCCACTTTGATGCGAGCGCGCCCAAAGATGCCTATCAAGAAATACTGGAGGGCGTCAAAAATAACCCAAACGTTACTTTTGCCAAAAAGCGGATCAAATGCGGATGGGGCGAATGGTCGTTGGTTCAAGCAACTCTGAATGCACTGGAGGCGGCACTTGATGCTTTTCCAAAAGCATCGCATTTTTACATGGTTTCGGGCGATTGTATGGCGATTAAATCGGCAGAATACGCCTATGACGTGCTTGACCGCGATGACGTTGATTACGTTGAAAGCTTTGATTTTTTTGACAGCGATTGGATCAAAACGGGGTTCAAAGAAGAACGGCTTATTTATCGCTATTGGTTTAATGAACGTGAACAAAAAGGGCTATTTTACAAATCGTTTGAATTGCAGAAAAAATTCAAAATGACGCGTAAAATTCCAGAAGACATTCAGGTGCAAATTGGATCACAATGGTGGTGTTTGCGTCGCCGAACCGTCGAAGCCATTTTTGATTTCCTCGCTCATCGCAATGACGTGATCCAGTTTTTTAAAACCACTTGGATTCCAGACGAAACTTTTTTTCAAACGATGGTGCGCCACTTGGTTCCGGGGATTGAAATTCGGTCTCAAACTTTGACGTTTTTGATGTTCTCTGATTATGGGATGCCCGCGACATTTTATAATGATCACTATGATATGTTGTTGTCTCAGGAACATTTGTTCGCCCGCAAGATCAGCCCCGGTGCGACATTGCTAAAAGAACGGTTGGGCCGACTGTATGCAAGCGGCAAAACCGATTTTTCGATCTCAAATGAGGGGCGAAATCTGTATAAGTTCCTAACCCAAAAGGGGCGCATCGGCCGTCGCTTTGCCCCGCGTTTTTGGGAAAGCGAAAGTTCGATTGGACGCGAACGCGAATTGTTAATTGTGGTGTGCAAGAAATGGCACGTTGCCAAGCGGTTCTTGGATCAGTTGCGTCCCTATTTCGATTTTCCGGTTTTGGAATATATCTTTAACGAAGATGTTAAGGATTTGCCTGATTTGGGTGGTATCTTATCAAGTCAAAACAAAAAAACCCGACACCGTCGTGCATTGATGAAAATGTTGTTTGAATATTATGATACGTCGCGCATGGTGATTTGTGTTGATCCGATGAACCTTGCGCTCTTGGATGATTTTTGTTCAGATCGTTCGAAAACCCGTATTTTGGAAATCGAGTGTGATTTTAACGATGACTATTTGGTCGGTCACGCAACGCGTGTCGGGCTGATTGGTGATCATACACCTGTCGAAACAATTGTGCGTTTGCTGCCAAGTATTCGCAATGATTTGCGCTATGAAAGTGACATTCTGCGGGACCGCGAATTTGAAAACCATTATCGCGTTGTTCAAAATGGTGTGCGGATCAAAAATATCGAACAGATTGCTGGATTTGCGGATCTTGAACCTTCTGTCGCCGAAGCTATTATCGACCAAGACTGGATCTACGCAGACTAAAGGTGCCCTATGAGCTACGAATATGATTCTCAGAATATTTTCGCAAAGATTCTAAGGGGTGAAATCCCCAATAAAACCGTTTTGGAAACAGAGCATAGTTTGGCATTTGAAGATATCCAACCACAGGCCCCTGTGCATGTGTTGGTGATCCCAAAAGGGCCTTATGTGAGTTATGATCATTTTGCCTTAGACGCATCTGATGCGGAAATCGTTGATTTTACGCGCGCTGTGGGCGAGGTCTGTAAGATATCAGGTGTCCAGCCAAGCGCCGGTGGAAATGGATTTAGAGCCATTGCCAATACAGGCGAAGCAGGGGTTCAAGAAGTACCGCATTTGCATGTGCATATTCTAGGTGGGCGTGTCTTGGGACGGATGATTTCCAAGGGTTAGGGCGCCCGCTCTTGGCCGAGGTCGCCGCCTTCGGCGAGAGTATTTTTTACAAAGATGAAATCAAGTTGATTTTGTTAGGGACAAAAAGACGTCTTCTAGGTCGGCTTGTTCTGTTTTGACATCTTTGATTTTGATATTTTGGGCGCGCGCGAATTCCAAGACTTCGTCGGCAGTGATATCTGACATGTTGTAGGTCAACACAAGCGAGCCATCTTTGCGAAGACTGGTCGAAATTTTTGGGTGCTGTGGGCAATCTGTGATCGGCTCAACCGAGTGGATGACCATCGATTTACCATCGATTTGCGACAAGAGGGTTTGGGTGGAGTTTTGCGTCACCAAGCTGCCTTGGTTGATGATCGCGATTTCATCACACATTTCCTCGGCCTCTTCGAGATAGTGCGTGGTGAGAATGATTGTCATACCCTGTTCTTGGTTCAAGCGGCGGACATTGCGCCACAGCATTTGACGTAATTCAATGTCAACGCCGGCGGTTGGTTCATCAAGCACGAGAATGTTCGGACTATGAACAAGCGCCTTGGCAAGAAGAAGCCTGCGGCGCATTCCGCCCGATAATGTGCGTGCATAGGAATGGGCTTTGTCACTTAGCCCGACCAATTCCAAAATTTCATCGCTTTTGCGTTCAGATTTTGGCACACCGTAGAGGCCTGCTTGTACTTCGAGTGCGCCACGTGGTGAAAAGAATGGGTCAAGGTTCAATTCTTGGGGCATGACGCCGATGGCCGCGCGGGATTGGCGTGGGTTTTCATCCTGATCAAAGCCCCAGATCCGCACGGATCCTTCGGATTTGATGACAAGACCTGCGAGGATGTTGATCAATGTCGACTTGCCCGCACCATTAGGCCCAAGAAGCCCGAAAATCGAACCTTTGGCGATATTCAGGTCAATCCCTTTGAGCGCATGTTTCGCAGGAGACCCTTTGGCAGAGGCATAGGTTTTGGCAAGCCCGCGTATTTCAATAGCATTCTCGGTCATTCCGTGTCTTGCTCCTTTGGCTTGGATCGCTCATAAAGCTGAAATAAAGCAGTTCATTGCAAAAGGAAACGGTCTGATGACTATGACAGCTCCTGAAACTAAAATTGTGGACACGTATCGCATCGCTTGTGATGGCGGAGAAGGTGCCTTGGGGCATCCTCGTGTTTGGCTTCAAATTCCTGAAACCCAAGGGTGGGTTGAGTGTGGATATTGCGATTGCAAAATGATCCACAAGGATTTCGAAGGCAAAGTTTAAGCTTAGCCCAACAGCAAGTCTGCGGATGAGCATTTCATGCGCAGTCTTTCTTTGTCGCCGTGGATTGCGAAATATCCGTTCAAATTTGTGCCTGTCCAAAAGCGGATAAGTGCGCCATCGTCAAATTTACCATTACCGACCACTGTGCCTGTGTCGCGTTCGAACCAGCTAAAGAGCGCTTGACCTTGGCGGCCATCATCACAGGTGATTTGGGCTTGGCCCATTCCAAATAATGTGCGCCACCAATCGCCGGTGCATTCGGTCCCTGACGATGATCGTATGAAGATTACACCTTCGTCGCCGTTGCTTGCCCCACCTTGGAAATATTCACCGCTTGATTCGTTGCAGGCGACCAATTTGTTGCACTCGTCAGCCGGGTTTGAACAAAGAGGGGCTTCTGCGATAGCGGTTGTGGTGGATAAAATAATGAAACCGATGGTCAATTTTAGATTGGTCATGTAATTCTCATAAAAACGAAGTGTGAATAGGATGATAATATGACTTTTGGTAAAGGACACCACCTTCATTTGATAGATGGGTCAGCGTTTATTTTTCGCGCGTATCATGCCTTGCCCCCTTTGACACGTAAATCTGATGGGTTGCCGATCGGTGCTGTGAGTGGTTTTTGTAACATGTTGCAACGCTATATCGAAGGCAATACCGGCCCAGATGCGCCAACGCATGTTGCAGTGATTTTTGACAAGGGCAGTCACACGTTTCGCAACGATCTTTATGATTTATACAAAGCCAACCGCGATGCAATGCCCGAAGATTTGCGCCCTCAGATGCCACTTACACGACGGGCGACAGAAGCGTTTAATATCGCCTGCAAAGAGATGGCAGGTTACGAAGCCGATGACATTATCGCAACATTGGCCTGTCAGGCGCGCGATGCCGGTGGGCGCGTGACGATTATCAGTTCGGACAAAGATTTGATGCAGCTTGTTGGCGGTGGTGTCGAAATGTTTGATGCCATGAAAAACAAACGCATTGATCGTGACGGTGTTTTTGAAAAATTTGGTGTGTTTCCGGATCGCGTTGTGGATGTCCAGGCGTTGGCCGGGGATAGCGTGGATAACGTTCCAGGTGCGCCGGGTATCGGCATTAAAACGGCGGCTTTGTTGATCAATGAATATGGTGATCTTGAAAGCTTGTTAGAGCGTGCGGGCGAAATCAAACAACCCAAGCGGCGGGAATCGTTAGAAGTCAATAAAGAACAGATTTTACTTTCGAAGCAGTTGGTTCAATTGGATTGCGCTACTCCGATTGAGTTTACTTTGGACGATCTTGAGGTCAAGGAACCAGAGCCAGAGGTTCTGTTGGGGTTTTTGGCGGAAATGGAATTCCGCACGCTGACCAAAAAAATCGCGGATCAATTTGGGGCAACCGCGCCTGTAATTGATGATACGCCAGCTGCCGCTGACGTGGCAATGGTGATGGAGGATGTTCCATTTGCGCCAGAGTCATATGAATGCGTCCGCACCTTTGAACAGTTAAGCGCATGGATTGCCCACGCCAAAGAGCGTGGCTATGTGGCTATTGATACGGAAACCACATCGCTGAATGAAATGCGTGCCGAGCTGGTTGGCATTTCGCTTTGTATTGAGGCTGGTCAAGCATGCTATATTCCGCTTCAGCATAAAGACGGTCAAAGTGATGATTTGTTCGGGACGTCGGCCTTGGCAGAAGGCCAGCTATCGTTAGAGCAGGTATTGAACGCGCTTAAGCCAGTTTTGGCGGATCCTGCGGTGATCAAAATTGGTCAGAATATGAAGTATGATGCCAAGATTTTTTCGCGCTATGGTGTGGATATCGCGCCGATCGACGATACGATGCTGATATCTTATGCGCTGCATGGGGGGCTTCATGGGCACGGTATGGATGCGCTAAGTGCGCGATATTTGTCGCACGAACCTATCCCGATCAAGTCGCTTTTGGGGACTGGGAAATCTGCGATTACCTTTGATCAAGTGGCCATCGAGGATGCTACTAAATATGCAGCCGAAGATGCAGATATTACATTGCGGTTGTGGCAGCTGTTGAAGCCCAGATTGCACAAGGTCAAAGTGACCCGCGTATACGAAGGTTTGGAACGTCCGCTTGTTCCTGTTTTAGCGAAAATGGAAATGTCGGGGATCAAAGTTGATCGCGACACACTTAGCCGTATGTCCAATGCCTTTGCGCAGAAAATGGCTGCACTAGAAGATGAAATTCATCAAATGGCAGGCCAAAGTTTCAATGTTGGCAGCCCCAAGCAATTGGGGGAAATCATGTTCGACAAGTTGGGCTATGAAGGTGGCAAAAAAGGCAAAAATGGTGCCTATTCCACGGGCGCGGATATTCTAGAAGATTTGGCGACAATCCATGATTTGCCCAAAAGCGTTCTGGATTGGCGTCAATTAAGCAAGCTAAAATCCACGTATACGGATGCTTTGCAGGATCACATAAATCCTGAAACTGGGCGTGTGCATACGTCGTATTCCATTGCGGGTGCCAATACAGGGCGCTTGGCATCGACTGATCCAAATTTGCAGAATATTCCTGTGCGCTCAGAAGAAGGTCGCCGCATCCGCGAGGCCTTTATTGCGGAGCCGGGCAAGGTGCTGGTCAGTTTGGATTACAGTCAAATTGAGCTGCGTATTTTGGCACATGTCGCCGGTATTGAAAGCCTGAAACAGGCATTTCGCGACGGGCATGACATTCATGCGATGACGGCGTCGGAAATGTTTGATGTGCCTTTGGATGAAATGACTTCGGATATTCGACGTCAGGCCAAGGCAATTAACTTTGGGGTGATCTACGGGATTTCCGGCTTTGGGCTTGCGCGTAACTTGCGCATTCCGCGTGCCGAAGCACAGGGGTTCATCGACCGCTATTTTGAACGGTTTCCGGGTATCAAAGAATACATGGATGACACAATCGCGTTTGCCAAAGCGAATGATCGTGTGGAAACATTGTTTGGTCGTGTTATCCATACGCCTGAAATCAACGCCAAAGGCCCGCAGGCTGGCTTTGCCAAACGTGCCGCGATCAACGCACCGATCCAAGGGACGGCCGCTGATATTATACGACGCGCTATGATTCAGATGCCGGATGCCATTGCCGATATAAAGGCGACAATGTTGTTACAAGTACACGATGAATTGATCTTTGAAGTCGAAGAGGATCATGTTGATGCTCTAATCGTCGCCGCCAAGGAAACGATGGAAAATGCGTGTGACCCTATTTTATCCCTTGATGTCCCTTTGATCGTCGATGCAGGGCAAGGCGCAAATTGGGCCGAGGCACATTAGCGTGTGACCTTGGCCACCATTTTGCGTGCAAGAGGGGCCACGACCAACACGGTTGGAAATGCAACAGCCCAGCTGTATCCCCAAGACGTCATCCATGCGCCTAAAAACGCATCACTCGCTCCGATGGCGCGCAGTGTGGAAATACCTGACACGATCAAGGACATGAGCCCTGATAGAAAAAGTCCGAATAGGATTGGCGCAAAGCGAGCAGGAAACATGTTAGACCTCGTTGGTTTTTGGATCCATTAATATTCGTAAATAAGAATGTAAACGGGTTAGGTTAATTCGTTGGCTGGGATGATTGGAAAAAATGCACCCGTTGAGGCAACGCCAAACCATTCTGTCCCTTCGATGGTTTGGGTTTCCCCAATGTCAACCAATCTATAAAAGCTTTTGCGATCAATCAGGGCTTCTAAACCTGCACGAATGTGAACATAGGGCGATGGTTCGCCCGTTTCAGGATCGCGCTCCACACGAATTGGATTGTCCGCATTTGCGACAACGTAATCACCAACATGGGTTTCAAAGCGTAATACTTGGCCTTGTTCCTCGTGTGTTGTGGTGAAATCCACTGCAACAAAGGGTGCGTCATCGACGATTATTCCAACTTTTTCGACTGGCGTAACGAGGAAATATTTTCCGTTCTCTTTCTTTAGGATCGACGAAAACAATTTCACCAATTCAAATCGACCAATCGGCGTTCCCAGATAAAACCACGTCCCATCCCGCGCAATGCGAATGTCCAAGTCACCGCAAAACGGTGGAGTCCATAGGTGAACCGGCGGTAATCCACGGCCTTTGGACGCGCTACGCACCGCTGTTGCGATGCCTTCGGCAGATGGTGTTGTCAATTTCTCGCCACTCATTCTTTTGCCATTTTCCAATACTGCTATACACTCTTATAAAACATATAGGTTTCTTGGGACATATTACATGGCAGATTTGAAAAATTTACAGGCACAGGCGGATGACCTTGGCGAACGTCTTGGTTTGGCCAAAGCTGAAATCGCTAAAAAGTTTATTGGCCAAACTAAAGTTGTTGATCTAGCGCTGGCTGCGATATTTGCCCAAGGGCATAGCCTCTTGGTGGGTGTGCCCGGGCTGGGGAAATCGCTTTTGGTTGAAACGATGTCCAAAGTGTTGGGGCTATCGACCAGCCGCGTTCAATTTACGCCGGATTTAATGCCATCAGATATTTTGGGCTCTGAAGTTCTGGATGTATCTGACTCTGGAAAGCGCCAGTTCAAATTTGTCCAAGGACCGATTTTTAATCAATTGTTGATGGCTGATGAAATTAACCGTGCAAGTCCGCGAACGCAGTCGGCCTTGTTACAGGCAATGCAGGAACGTTGCGTATCGATTGCGGGTGAAACCCGACCGTTACCCGAACCATTCCACGTTATGGCCACGCAAAACCCCATCGAACAAGAAGGCACCTATCCCTTGCCCGAAGCTCAGCTTGACCGCTTTTTGTTGCAAATAGATTTGGGGTATCCAGATCGCGACACGGAAAAAGCGATTGTTCTTGCATCCAGCCGTCAGGACCAAACAGAACCCCAGCCTGTGTTTGATCCAATCAGCCTTCAGGCCGCCCAGCATTTTGTGCGGGAAATGCCGATAGGGGATAATTTGGTTGACCTGATTTTGACCTTGGTACGGTCTTTGCGTCCAACCGAGCCTGACGCCTCCGATGATGTGCACAGTGCATTGGTTTGGGGTCCGGGTCCACGTGCCGCACAGTCGCTTGTTGCTGGCGTAAAAGCACTTGCTTTGTTGCAAGGGGACTATGCGCCTAACGTAGATCATTTGCGCATGATAGCCGGACCCGTTTTGGCGCATCGCCTGTCATTGCGCTTTGCAGCCAAGGCACAGGGACTAACTGCGCATGATGTAATTGAACAGCAGCTCACCCGCCTTGTCCAACAGGGGCAAGCCGCGTGATCACGCTAAACGATCCAAGACCAGAGGCGCATCGCCTTGCAGATCCTTTTGCAGGGGTGTTGCTACATGCCAAGTCTTTGGCGCGTCAGGTGATCATGGGGGAACATGGACGCCGCGACACGGGCGCGGGCGAAGAGTTTTGGCAATATAGACCCTATGAAACGTATCTGGACGGTATGAATGCCATTGATTGGCGCCGCTCAGCAAAAAGTGATGATTTGTTCGTGCGGCAATATGAACACAAGGTGTCGCAAACTTTGATGATTTGGGTGGATCATGCAGACCGCATGCAATCCGTTCCGGCACGGGATCAGTCAAAATCTTATCATGCTGCTGTAGTCGCGATGGCAACCACCATCCTTGCGGATCACATGGGTGAAAAGATTGGCCATCTGTCGGAACCCGACAAACTAGGTCGAGGAGAGAGCGCCCTTGCTCGGATCGCGTCGCGCCTCTCAGATCAAGGCGATGCCGTTTTACACCCCTCTGTTCCTAAGTCTGTGACATTGCTTGTCTCGGACTTTTTAGGGGATATGAACGAAATCACAAATTTAGTCGCCCAAGCTGCGGATGCTGGGCAATATGGTGTCTTGCTTCAGGTGACAGAGCCACGTGAACATGCGTTCCCGTTTAAAGGGCGCACTGTTTTTCAAGATATTTCAGGCCGCCAAACGCATAAAGCCGAAGTCGCCCAAGACATTCGGCAAGCCTATCTTGCCCGCTTTGCTGAACGACGGGATCAGTTGGTTGATATTGCACGGCGCGCTCAGTGGGGATTGGTGGATCATGTGACCTCTGATCCGATGCTTGGGTGTTTGCAAAAGCTGCATGTTTATTTAGGGCGCAGAGGAACCAGATGATTTTTGTGACGCCTTGGATATTGCTTGGGTTACTTGGCTTACCGCTTTTGTGGGTCATCTTGCGCGCTGTGCCACCCTCACCGACCAAAGTTGTGTTTGGCGGTCTTGCGCTTTTGCTCGGTCTCAAGGATGAAACGCAATCGGCGGCCCACACGCCATGGTGGTTGATCCTTTTGCGGGTTTTGACGGTTGCTGCATTTATCATTGGGTTTGCAGGGCCGATGCTTGGGCCAACACAAATTACAACAGGGTCTAGCCGATTGGTCGTTGTGGTGGACAATGGATGGATGTCAGATGCAAATCGCATTTCGGATCAAAAGCTATTGGATGATCTTTGGGATCAAGCAATTAAATCGGACCAATTGGTCGCCATTTTGGATTTAAGCGACCCGCAACCGCTTTTGTTTACCTCTGCAAATGATGCACAAACACGCCAAGACATTCTGTCACCCCTCGCCGTGATCCCGGATTTTCAATCAGGATTACAAGCGGTTCAAGACAGTGCAGAAGCAGAATTTGACACCCTGTGGTTATCCGATGGTGTTGCTTACCAAGAGTCACGGGCGACACTGCTAAGGGCATTGTCTGATAAAGGCACTGTGCGCTATGCACAAAGCGCGCGTCCATATTATCTCAATACACTTGAACGTCAGGACCAAGGTATCCTTGTCGGTGTTACACGGCTTGATACCACGGCCAACGATGCGATCACGATAGAAGCCTATGGCACTGATCTAAAAGGTCGGAATGCGGTTCTCGCGCAGTCGCAAATTATGTTTACCCAAGATAGCCTAGAGGCGGATACACTGTTTACATTGCGTCCCGAAGTGGTGGGGCGCGTCATCGGGTTCCGTGTTGCAGCACAGCCCTATGCAGCGTCCCATCGACTTGCTCCAAGCAACCTGAGGCAGCGTGAAATTGGGTTGATTGGCGCTGGGCGTATTGCGGAAACCGATGCTTTGTTGGACCCCTATCACTATCTCGAACGGGCCCTAGGCACCGACGTGCGCCAAATTCGGGCGGGATTGACAGATGTCATCCGCGCAAACCCAGATGCGATTATTATGACCGATGCCACGGCCGTACCTGATCCAAGTGCGTTGGAAAACTGGCTTTCCCAAGGGGGCAACCTGATCCGCTTTGCTGGGCCCAGCCTTGCCTCGGAAACTGTGAATAGCTTGTCGCGTGATCCGTTTTTGCCAGTGACCTTGCGCCCAGGGGGGCGTAGCCTTGGCGGTGCAATGACGTGGGGGGATCCAAAACGGCTTAGTCCATTTGCATCAGATAGTCCTTTTTACGGCTTGGAGATCCCTGATGACTTGCGTGTCTACGCCCAAGTTTTGGCACAACCCTCCCCAGATCTGGATCAACACGTGATTGCCCGACTTCAAGACGGCACACCGTTGGTGACGCGGCGATCTTATGGATCAGGGCAAGTTGTGCTGTTTCATGTTTCGGCGAATGCGGATTGGTCAAACCTGCCCATAAGTGAGCTGTTTCTTGATATGTTAGAGCGGCTTAGCAGCCCAGTTGCAACCGACCAAGACTTTAGCACGGCGCCTGATGCTATGTGGCGCCCGATGCAGGTTATGACGGGGCAGGGTCAATTGATTGCCGCGACCGATTATGCTGGGGTGCGGGGTGCGCAACTTGGTGAGCGTCGGTTCACCAAGGATTTTCTACCGGGGCTATATGTTAACGATGGCAAAGTCATCGCGTTGAACCATAATATTGACCCGAAACAGGTGACGCCAATGGTTTGGCCCGCTGATGTGCTCAAGGTCCAAGATACCGACACCCCGCCGGTTGAACTTGGGCGCTATTTTATCGCACTTGGTTTGATAGGTTTGGTCTTTGATGGATGGGTTATGGCATTTGTTTTCTCAGCAGCGGCAAAGACGGCAATGATCGGTCTGTTCGTCGGAGTGGTGATGTCCGTGCCCAATAATACAAGAGCACAGGATGCAGCTTTCTTTGATAGTCGTGAATTGGTTTTGGCCCATGTGATTACTGGCAACAAGCGCGTTGACGATATGGCGCAGGCTGGATTATTCGGATTGACCGAGACGCTATTTTTCAGGACCTCTGTTGAGCCGGGCGCCCCTAGGGGGGTCGATGTCGAACGGGATGAGCTAGGGGTCTATCCGTTTTTATACTGGCCGATTACGCCAGAACAAGCCGCCATAAGCGATGCGGCCTATGATAAGCTAAACAGCTATTTGGCCACGGGTGGTGTTATCCTTTTTGACACGCGTGATGCAGATATCGCCTCTGGTAAAGTGAACAACGCTTTGTCACGATTGTCGGAAAAGCTAACTATTCCAAAACTTGAACCCGTCCCCGTGGATCATGTTTTAACCCGCGCCTTTTATTTATTGGATGCGTTTCCGGGACGGCATGCAACGGGTGAACTTTGGGTTGAGGCCGCTTTGGACAAGGGGCCACAATCCGATGGTATTCCATTTCGTTCGTTGAATGATGGTGTGTCGCCTGTCTTGATTGGGGGCAACGATTGGGCCTCAGCTTGGGCAATGCGTGAAAATGGAGATCCACTTTTGCCTGTTGGGGCCGGATTTTCCGGGGATCGGCAACGGGAAATGGCCTATCGCTTTGGGGTGAATTTGATCATGTACGTGCTGACAGGGAACTATAAATCCGATCAGGTTCATGTTCCGGCGCTCTTGGAACGGTTGGGAACAGAATGACCCAGATTGTTTTTGTTCCACTGTTTGATTGGTCGATCCTTTGGGCGCTTAGCGCAGGTGTCGCGGTAACAATTGTTGTGTTGCTTTTGCGACGCGTCAAAGGTGTCGGGTTGCGGTCGCTTGGGATGCTTGTCGCTCTTGGGGTTTTGTTTGGGCCCGAGCTTCAACATAAACAAGTCGCGCCACTGCAAGACATTGTGATCGTGATTGATGACATCACCCGTTCACAAAGTTTGGGCCAACGCCCGCGCCAGCAGCAAGCAGCTTTGGACGGGCTGATGGATCGCTTGAATGCAAAGCCGAATATTCTCGTCCATCGAGCGACTGTCCGAGATAGTGCCGATAACCAAGGCAGCCTGCTTACGCCCATTTTACGTGAGGCGTTGAATGCGCATCCAAGTGGTCAAATCGCAGGCATTTTTGCGATTACAGATGGTGTTGTACATGAACTTGATCCAGTGGGTGATTTGCCAGCGCCGTTGCATATCTTGCTCACGGGTGAACGTACGGATTGGGATCGACGGCTGCGGCTTTCGAATGTTCCTGCGTTTGGAATTTTGGGCGAAAATGTTACGCTTCGATTGGCGGTAGAGGATATTGGCGCTGCCCCTGATTTGGGTAATTTAGTCCCCCTGTTTGTATCCATCGATGGTCAGGATCCAATCGAATTCCAATTGGAAAAAGGCCGCGACGTCGAGGTCCAGTTCCCTTTGCCGCATGGGGGCAAGAATATCATTAACCTTTATACGCAAACCATTCCTGGTGAACTAACGTCGATCAACAATTCTGCGGTTTTGTCGATCAATGGTATTCGGGATCGCTTGCGGGTTTTGTTGGTGTCTGGTTTGCCGAATGCCGGAACACGGACGTGGCGCAATTTGCTGAAATCCGACAGCTCGGTTGATTTGGTGCATTTTACGATTTTGCGCCCTCCCGAAAAACAAGATGGCGTTCCGGTCAATGAATTGTCCTTGATTGCCTTTCCGACGCGTGAATTGTTTTTGGACAAGATTGATGATTTTGATTTGATCATTTTTGATCGGTTCAAACGGCGGGGAATCCTTCCGACGGCTTATTTGGAAAATATCGTGAACTATGTCCAAACAGGTGGGGCTTTGTTGATTGCTGCAGGGCCAGATTTTGCCAGTGCCGCGTCTATTTCGCGTTCCCCGTTGCAAGCTGTCCTGCCGGCTCAGCCGAATGGCCGTGTTCGGGATCAGAAATTTCAACCGCGTTTGTCGGATCTAGGGTATCGGCATCCTGTGACCCAAGATTTGGGGGATCCAGAAACATGGGGGCCTTGGCTGCGGCAAATTGATGTGGACCAAACCCAAGGGCAGGCGATTTTGAATGGCATAGATGAGACACCGCTTTTGATTTTGGATCGGGTTCAAGACGGGCGTGTCGCATTGCTTTTATCAGATCAGACATGGTTATGGGGCCGCGATTATGAAGGCGGTGGTCCCCAAGGTGAATTGCTACGCCGCTTGGCGCATTGGTTGATGAAAGAACCAGAATTAGAAGAAGAAGTGCTAAGCGCCGAACAAACAGATAGCGGCGTCGTTATAACCCGTCGGACGTTAGAGGATACTGTGCAATCGGCGCGTGTGGTAAGCCCATCTGGGCAAAGCACAGAGGTCACATTTGATAAGGTCCGCGACGGCGAATTCAAAGCCGTGTTTCAAAGCGATGAAATTGGTTTGTTTCGGTTAAGCGAAGGGGATTTCGACACTGTGTTTGCTTTGGGCGCCCTGTCCCCCAAAGAATTCGAAGCGCCCTTGTTGGACAGTGCCATTTTAGCACCCATGTCTGAAACGTCAGGCGGTGGGGTGTTTCAATTAGAGGACGGGCTCCCAAGGCTTCGCGAGGTCGCGGAAAATCGCGTGGCAGCGGGGAATGGATGGATGGGAATAACGCGCCGCAATGCGGAACGTGTTCTAAGCGTATCGTCCAAGCCATGGGTACCCGCATGGCTTGCGGCCTTGATCATATTGACGTTGGCTCTTGCCGCTTGGCTGATCGAGGGTCGCCGGCGCTAGGACTTTGAAGCAAGCTCTTGGATCAATAGCCGACGTGAATTAGACATGAACTCGCGTCGCCAAAGCACGCTTACCGTCACAGCGGTGGCGATCAACAATGGGATTGGGCCTAAAATCCATGCGATCGATCCTATCGAAAAGTAAATTGAGCGCAGACCACGGTTATAGCTTCTTGCTGCTGTTACATTGACTTCGCCGGCGGTCATCGCGCGGGAAAACGTCGATGGATCGTTTGGATCATTGGGCACGGATGCGATCAAAATTGCACAGTATCCAAACAAGCGATGCGACCAGACAAATTTGAGGAACGCATTTGTGACAAAGGCCAAGGTCAACATCATTTTGACTTCCCATACAAACTTGGGCGCGCGATTGAGCGTCAGGTCGCTTGCCACACCTGCCAACAGGTCGGTGTTCCCGATCAACGCCAAAATACCCCCGATCGCGATCATTGTGGTTGATGCAAAAAATGCCGTCCCTTGGCGCAATCCATTCATGATCTGAGCATCAAAAATCCGCACATCCCGTTCCGCCATACGCCGCATCCAGTCCCGTCGGAAATGGGCCATCAACATTGCCACAGAAGGTCTATGTGTGGGTGCGTTTTCAATTAGATAGGTGGTCAAAAACCAAGCCAGTATCAATAGAAATACCGCCGTCAAATCGACAGCAGAAAAGAGGGATATACGATCGGTCCAAGTCATAGCCTAGTGTTAACGGTTTCCTTTGCTCTTGCCAATTCGTGAAATTGGTTTAGTTTGTTTACCAATTATGAGGATATAGCCATGGACATGCCAGCACCAAATTCAGAAATCATCGCTAAAAAGGCAATGATTGCGGCCCGACTAAGACAGGTTTTGCCAGACCGCGCTGTGATCGAAGATCCTGCTGAAACGCGCGCATATGAATGTGATGGGCTGTCGGCGTATCGGTGTCCTCCTATGTTGGCGGTGCTTCCCTCAACGACCGAAGAAGTTGCTGAAATTATGAAAATTTGCAATGAATACAACGTCCCAGTGGTGCCTCGTGGGTCGGGTACGTCCTTGGCTGGGGGGGCTTTGCCCACGGCTGACTCTGTGATTTTAGGCGTCGCTCGGATGAATGGCGTTTTGGAAACGGACTACGATAACCGTATTATTCGCGTTCAAACTGGCCGCACTAACCTAAGTGTGACAGGGGCTATCGAAGAAGATGGTTTCTTTTACGCGCCTGACCCATCTAGTCAGCTGGCCTGTGCCATTGCCGGAAACATCGCGATGAATTCCGGTGGCGCACATTGCCTAAAATATGGCGTGACCTCGAATAACCTGCTCGGTGTGCGTATGGTCACGGTGGCAGGCGAAATAATGGATATTGGCGGCGCGCATTTGGATGCGGCGGGGCTTGATCTATTGGGGGTGATCTGTGGTTCCGAAGGTCAAATCGGCGTGGTCACCGAGGCAACGTTGCGTATTTTGCACAAACCCGAGGGTGCGCGGCCGGTATTGATGGGCTTTGATAGCAACGAAGTCGCAGGCCAATGCGTATCCGACATTATCAAAGCGGGTGTTTTGCCTGTGGCGATCGAATTCATGGACCGTCCGTGCATTCGCGCAACCGAAGCCTTTGCCGGCGCAGGTTACCCCGATTGCGAGGCACTTTTGATTGTCGAGGTCGAAGGCAGTGATGCGGAAATCCAAGAACAACTTGATAAGATTTTAGACATCGCACGTCGCCACAATCCAGTCGAACTACGCGAAGCCCAAGACGCAGATCAAGCAGCGCGCATTTGGCTTGGGCGCAAATCTGCCTTTGGCGCGATGGGTCAAATCAATGATTACATGTGTTTGGACGGGACTATTCCTGTTAGCGAATTGCCATATGTTTTGCGTCGTATCGGTGAATTGAGCAAAGAATTTGGTTTGGATGTGGGCAACGTATTCCATGCTGGCGACGGCAACATGCATCCGCTGATCCTGTATAATGCGAATAAGCCAGGTGATTTGGAAAAATGCGAAGCCTTTGGCGCAGAAATTCTAAAACTATGTGTCGAAGTTGGGGGATGTTTGACGGGGGAACACGGCGTTGGTATCGAAAAACGCGATTTGATGAACGTTCAATTTAGCGAAGCTGATTTGGATGCTCAGATGAAAATCAAGGATGTCTTCGATCCCAAGTGGTTGCTAAATGCGGCCAAGGTATTTCCACTCGCCAACAGTCAAGCGCGTCGCACAGCGGCCTAAGGGGGAAAGATGTCAGACTACAATCCGACGACCGAGGCAGAGATTGCAGACATTATTGCGCAATCCCAAGGCCCTCTAGCTATCCAAGGGGGCGGTACCAAAGGCGTCACATGCCCCGGAAAAACGATCTCGACCCAAGGGCTAACTGGGATCGTCAACTATGAACCGGGTGCCTTAACGATGATTGCCAAAGCGGGAACACCGTTGGCAGAGATCGAGGCGGTATTAGACAAAGAAGGCCAAAGGCTGGCCTTTGAACCAGTGGATTTCGGGCAAGTTCTGGGCCAACAGAGTGATCCTACGATTGGTGGGGTTTTTGCGATCAACAACAGCGGCTCACGTCGTTTCCAATCCGGCGCGGCCCGTGATTTTCTGTTGGGGGTCCGCTTTGTTGACGGCACGGGTCAAATATTGAAAAACGGTGGCCGCGTGATGAAAAATGTCACGGGTTATGATTTGGTAAAATTACTATGCGGAAGCTGGGGGACTTTGGGTGTTTTGACCGAAGTGGCCTTTAAAACATTGCCAAAATCGGAAACGCAGCGGTCACTGGTCTTGCATGGATTGACTTCTGAACAGGCCGTGAATGCCATGACACGATGCGTTGGGTCGCCTTTTGAAATTTCGGGCGCTGTACATTTGCCATTCGATCCATCGGGCGCAAAGACGGTTATTCGGATCGAAGGGTTCGAAGGTTCGGTTGCCTATCGCGTTGAACAACTGCAAAAGCTGCTGTCCGACTATACGCAAAGCCAGCTAGATGATGCCGGATCGGTTGCATTCTGGAATGATATCCGCACTTTGGCCCCACTGGATGGTCATTCACAAGCCATTTGGAAAGTATCCGTCAAGCCGACTGACGGTCCTGCCATTATGAAAAGCGCAGGCTTTACAGGTGGCTTTATGGATTGGTCCGGTGGATTGATTTGGGGCACAGCCGCTGCATCGACCAACCCACGTGATATGGGAATAAACGGTCATGCAACTCTGATCAAAGGGCCGACAGAGACGATTTCAAAATTCCACCCAGAAGCGCCCCTTGTGGCTGCCTATTCCAATAAAATCCGGCAAAAATTTGATCCAAGTGGACGACTAAATCAGGGGCTTATGGCGTAACAATGCAAACATTTTTTGAACCAAGCCAATTAGAAAATGCCGATTTTAAACGCAGTAATGAAATTTTGCGTGCCTGTGTGCATTGTGGATTTTGCACCGCGACCTGTCCCACGTATCAAGTGTTGGGCGACGAACTTGATAGTCCGCGAGGGCGTATTTATCTGATCAAGGATATGTTGGAAAACAACCGCGTGCCTGACAAAAACACGGTCAAACATATCGACCGCTGTTTGTCGTGTTTGGCCTGTATGACCACATGCCCATCGGGTGTGCATTACATGCATTTGATCGATCACGCACGCGCTTATATCGAGGAAAATTATAACCGTCCCATTGGAGAACGTGCTTTGCGGTGGGTTTTGGCCAAAGTGTTGCCGTATCCAACCAGATTTCGTGTGGCCTTGCTTGGGGCGAAAATGGCGCGTCCTTTTGTGCGGTTTGTTCCGGATAAACGTTTGCGTGCGATGATCGCCATGGCACCCAAGCGCATTCCTCCGGTTAGCCGGAATGATGACCCGCAAAGTTTTGCGCCAAAAATAGCGAAACGCAAGCGGATCGCGTTGATGACAGGATGTGCGCAAAAGGCCTTAAATACCGATATCAATGACGCGACGATCCGTTTGCTGACACGGCTAGGATGCGAAGTTGTGGTTGCCAAAGGCCAGGGCTGCTGTGGTGCTTTGACCCACCATATGGGCAAAACATCAGAAAGCCATCGCACCGCAGAAGCGAATATTCGCGCCTGGATGTCTGAAATCGAAAACGGTGGTTTGGATGCAATCGTCATCAACACAAGCGGTTGCGGCACCACAGTCAAAGACTATGGGCACATGTTCCGTGAGACGCCCTTAGCCGAAGCCGCTAAAACAGTGTCAGCGCTTGCCAAAGATGTGTCCGAGCTTTTGATTGAACTGGATCTTCCAGAGCTTGAGCCCAAAGACACGATTGTCGCCTATCATGCGGCCTGTTCCTTGCAGCACGGCCAAAAAATCAAAACCTTTCCCAAACAGCTTTTGAAGCGCGTTGGTTTCAAGGTCGCAGAACCCGCAGATAGCCATTTATGCTGTGGGTCAGCAGGCACATATAACCTGATGCAACCGGACATTTCGGCCCAACTCAAAGAACGCAAGGTCCACACGCTAGAAGCCGTGAACCCCGATATTATCGCTGCGGGGAATATTGGCTGTATGATGCAAATCGGATCGGCAACGGATGTCCCGATTGTGCATACAGTCGAGCTGTTAGATTGGGCGACCGGTGGGCCAAAACCGCCTGCGCTAGACCAAACCGCGCAACAACCAAAGGTGCCAATATTGCGCTAGACAGGTCGCCTTATTCCTGCCACATCCCGTGGGTAAGTCTAGTATTTTACGAGGGTGGAGGGACTTTTGCGCCTGTTGTTTGTTATTGTGTGGGTTTTGTTTTCTTGGCCGGTTTCAGCAGAAAGCACCAATGTTGAGCCGTTGACCACACTTGACGAGGGACGCGATTGGTCTGCTGTTGGGCGATTGACCATCAATGGAGGAGAAGGTTTTTGTACCGCTTCCTTGATTACGCCAACGCTATTGATCACAGCGGCGCATTGTCTTTTTGATCCTGATACCGCGCAACGGCTTGATGTTGCGGATATGGAGTTTCAGGCTGGTTTTCGGAATGGTCGTGCCGAAGCCTATCGCAAAGTAAGACTTGCTTTGCCGCATCCTAATTATAAATATCAGCCCCAAGTAACCGTCGATCGCGTGATGTCTGATTTGGCATTACTTGAACTTGTGACCCCCATCAAAAGCACGAAAATCAAACCCTTTCAGATTTCTAACATTCCACCCGTTGGTCAAAATGTAAGTGTTGTTTCCTATGCACGCGGTCGTTCTGAAATCCCCTCCTATCAACGGATTTGTGAAATTTTCGAACGCCAACAAGATATGTTGATCATGACCTGTGATGTGGATTTCGGCGCCTCAGGGTCGCCTGTTTTCGATTTTTCACTTGGCTACCCCCGTATAGTTTCTGTGGTGTCTGCAATGGCTAAATTCAAAGGAAACAAAGTATCCTTGGGGGCCGCTTTAACACCCTTGCTGGCGGGGTTTGCTGATGAATTTTCGCTTCGCGTGGATCCGTTCACCGGTGCCGTAACCCAAGAGTTCACTCCTACGCATCGTCGGGAAATTGGCGCGAAATTTTCAAAGCCCTAAGCTGCGCCCACTTGAAAGCGAAAAATACCCTTCCTACCTATGAATAAGCGGAGGCCAAATCTGGGTCCGCTTTGAACCGTCTGGTCCAATTGGACAGGCAAAACTGGTATCGCTCAACGAGGATAACCCTATGAGACATTTTGATTTTACACCCCTATACCGTGCAACTGTTGGCTTTGATCAGATCGCTGATTTGATGGATCGCGTGTTGTCTGCGGATACGACTAACAACGCAAGCTATCCTCCCTTTAATATCGAAAAAACGGCGGACGACGCATATCGCATTTCAATCGCAGCTGCTGGATTTAGTGACCAAGATTTGACAGTCGAAGTCAAGGAAAACGCGCTTGTGGTGTCTGCCCAAAAAGCCGAAACAGAAGACGCGCGGGAATATTTACATCGTGGTATCGCAACACGGGCCTTTGAACGTCGGTTCCATTTGGCTGATCATGTGCGGGTGACTTCGGCAAGCCATGCGGATGGCATGCTGCACATTGATCTGCGGCGTGAAATACCCGAAGCGCTAAAGCCGAGACGTATCGACATTTCAACGCAGACACCTGCTTTGGAAGGGTCAAAAATTAGCTAACTAATACGATCGAGTAGCTCGGTTGAAACCGGGCTACTCTTCTTCTTCGCTTAGATCGCGCCGCACTTGATCTTGGGCAAAAAGACGACGTGTTTCGTCCATGCGATCAAATGTTTCGTCCAGACGAAACCGAAGATCGGGCGTGAATTTCAACGCCAGGTTCTTCGAAACCGCGCGGCGCAGTTCGGATTTGTTACGCGCCAAAAGCGTAATCAAATCTTTCCCACCCTGTCCACCTAACGGGCAAACATAGGCCGTTGCGATTTTTAGATCAGGTGATGTTGTGACCTCGCCCACAGTAATCGAAATTCTGTTTAGGTCAGGATCGTGAATATCCCCACGCTGCAAAACTTCGGACAAAGTACGACGGATCAGCTCGCCAACGCGGAGCTGTCTCTGAGAGGGGCCATCGCCATCATGAAATTTATTCTTTCCCATGTGTCCCATCTACGCGCTTCTTTGCCCTTTGCCAAGATACCAAGGTCATGTAAGAAGTCACAAAGACCCAATTAAGGAGAGTATTATGACCGATGTACCAGGGATTGTCGTAACGGGCGTATCAGGCCGTATGGGCCAAATGTTGGTGAAGACGATTCAAAGCAGTGACAAAGCCAAATTGGTGGGCGCTGTGGAGCGGTCTGGTCATGATTGGGTTGGTCAGGATTTGGGTATCGCAATGGGGGGCGCTGAAATAGGTGTTATCGTCACCGATGAACCACTTGATGCTTTTGCCAAGGCCCAAGCCGTGATCGATTTTACGGCACCTGAGGCAACAGTTGAATTCGCGGCCCTAGCGGCACAGGCGCGGGCGGTGCATGTGATTGGGACGACGGGAATGGATGACACCCATCTTGCGAAATTAGCTGCTGCCGGACGTCATGCAACAATCGTTCGCGCGGGGAATATGTCGCTTGGTGTGAATTTGTTGACCCAGCTGACGAAAAAAGTTGCAGCAGCCTTGGATGAAGATTTCGATATCGAGATCGTGGAATATCATCACAACAAAAAAGTTGATGCGCCCTCTGGTACCGCGCTTATGTTGGGTGAAGCGGCTGCAGAGGGTCGAAATGTTTCCCTAAGTGACGTTCAGGATCGTGGGCGTGATGGTATAACCGGCGCCCGCAAATCCGGCGATATCGGCTTTGTGGCGATTCGTGGTGGTGATATTGTTGGCGAACACGACGTAATGTTTGCCGCCGAAGGAGAGCGCATTATATTACGTCACATAGCCACTGATCGTGCTGTTTTTGCACGGGGTGCGCTTAAGGCCGCGCTTTGGGGACAAGGCAAAGCGCCGGGCGAATATGATATGTTGGATGTATTGGGGCTATAAATTTCCTATGAAATTGGCTAGCCTCTTACAGCTTTAAGTGATTGAGGGCAGTTATGCGTCGTGTATTTGGTTTTTGTATAGGGTTGGCATTATTCGGTGCCACTTCTGCTGTGGCAGAGATGACGCGCATCACCAGCAAAGAAGACTTTCTTTCGCGCGTCGATGGTAAAACCCTAGCGCGCCCATTGATCAAACTCTTTGTCACAGCGGATGGAAATATCACAGGATCCGGCGCATCGCTGCCTGTCAGTGGTGATTGGGTTTGGAAAGATGGTTATTTCTGCCGGAATTTGACGTGGGGCAAGCGCGATCTTGGGTATAATTGCCAAGAGATCACATCAGAAGGCCAGACAATTCGGTTTACCTCTGATCAAGGCAAGGGCGATCATGCGGATTTTAAATTCCGTTAAGCTTTAGGGGGACGGGCTTTGTAAACGGGTAACCGCCAGCCAAAGGCCAAAGACCCTGCACGCAGACCCCATGTCACTATCGCGCAAATCAACAATGCAAACTCAGGGGCAAGCCCAAGATATGAAACGGCAAAACTGCCTGCCGAAGCGCCAGTGAACGCAGCCGTTACATAAAGTTCGCCTTGTTTAAGGACAAGCGGCACTTCGTTGCAGACAACATCACGCATCAGACCGCCAAGTGTTGCGGTTAAAATTCCCATAATCACAACAATGATGTCAGGTTTCTGCAATTCAAGCGCAATCCCGACACCCGCGGCAACAGCAATAGCCAAGGCAAAACTATCAAGCCAAATTAATAGGCGATAGCGGCTTTCTACCAAATGAGCCGAGAAAAACACAACGATCGCCGCGCAGACACACATCGCAATAAAAGATGGTTTTTCGATCCAGAAAATCGGATCACGATTTAATAGTAGGTCCCGAACTGTACCGCCTCCGACGGCTGTCAGAGTTGACACAAATGCAAATCCGACAATGTCGAGCTGGGCGCGACTGGCGACCAGAGCGCCGGTGAGGGCGAAAATCAAAACAGAGGCGTAATCGAGCAGAGTTAAAATCATGGCTTGAACGGAGCCATGCCCGCACGCGCCAATTCATCGGCGCGTTCATTTTCTGGATGTCCGGCGTGGCCTTTGACCCATTCCCAGGTCACAGAATGGCGCACTTGGGCTGCATCCAGCCTTTGCCAGAGTTCAACGTTTTTGACGGGTTTCTTGTTCGATGTTTTCCAGCCATTGCGTTTCCAACCAAATATCCAACTTGTTACCCCATTTTTGACATAAGCACTATCAGTGATGACTGTGATCATGCTGGAACGTTCCAGCGTTTCAAGGGCAGCAATGGCCGCCATAAGTTCCATTTGGTTATTCGTGGTTTGCGCATCTCCGCCGTTTAGTTCCCGCTCTTTGACGACTGTGTCACCGTCTTTGGCTTGGAGCAAAACGCCCCAGCCCCCGGGACCGGGGTTTCCAGAGCAAGCGCCATCGGTATATGCAAAAAGATTAGGCATGTGCAAAAATTAGTATCCATTCTGAGTGGCTTCCATCAAGCCCTTTGCCGCTTCCTAATTGGTGATCTCTCCAATGGAAACCCGTTTCTTTAAGTCTCTCTCTGAGCTCTTGTTCGGAATAATAGCTATAAAGACGCCCCAAATCGTCGCGATGTTCGCCGCTACCTAGTTTCATTCCTAAAAACAGCTGACCAGAGGGGCGAAGGGCGTGGTGTATCGTGCGAAGCAGGGTTGGAAATTCCGAGCGTGGCGCATGCAAAAGCGAAAAGCTTGCCCAAATTCCATCATATGTATTCGGGGCAGAAAAATCTTGAAACGTTAAATGTCGCACAGAAATATGCGGGCGTGTTTTCGCCAGCATTACCATTTCTAGTGAGCCGTCAAATGCATCTACGTCATAGCCCAATTCGGCAAAATATGATGCGGCAAACCCTGGGCCACAGCCGTAATCTAAAATCTTGCCACCTTGGGGGATATGGCGGGCAAATTGTTGTTGTAGTTTGGGCGCACCATCGTTTTCTGTCAGCTTGGCATATTCTCCGGCGCGTGCGTCATAAATTGCAAGTGTTCTCTGATCAGGGTCGCTCACAGAACAGCCACCAATAAACAAGCAATGACGATAACGCTAATCATGATGCGCAATCTCATCCACCATTCGGGGGCAAGGCCAGCTTTCCAGAAAAACCAATCCAACATCAGCACAGCAATAAATCCAGTAATCAGGTTCATGCTTGCCGTGATCGGACCACTGCCCGTCATGAAAAACGCCCAAAGTGCTGGAAGAACGGATAGGACATATCCAATGGTGGCGAGCTTGCCCGTTGCTTTGGTTGCAAACCCCCAAAGCACACCCGACATAAATGACAAAATCACAGAGCCGTAAAATAGTTGAACATAAGGTCCAACAAAACGTTGGCCCATCATGTTGCTTCCCCAAAGATGCAAATTCCCGTCTAGCAGCGTGATGACACCCCAAATAAACGGGATGGTTCCCGCAAGACCCAGGACAAGTGCGGAGCGTGGAATAGGTGTCATGCTGTTTCCCTAAGAACGCGAGGAACTTTGAAGTTTACGGTTTCTTTTGCTGTTTCGACATGTTCAACAGTGATGTCATAACGTTCACCAAAGGCATCGATCACTTCGTTCACCAAAACCTCAGGAGCAGAGGCACCTGCTGTGACGCCGAGGGTTTTGATGCCTTCAAGTGCGCGCCAATCAATTTCACTGGCACGTTGAACCAGCTGCGCATATTGGCAGCCTTCTTTTGCGGCCACTTCAACCAAGCGTTTCGAATTTGACGAATTTGGCGCACCAACAACAAGCAATGCATCCGCCTTGGGCGCAATTTCTTTGACTGACATTTGCCGATTGGTGGTGGCGTAGCAAATGTCCTCTTTGTGGGGGCCAACGATTTTGGGAAAGCGTGCATTCAGGGCGGCGACGATTTCAATCGTATCATCAACAGACAAAGTTGTTTGTGTCACGAACGCCAAATGATCCGGGTCACGGACAGAAAGTTTTGCAACATCTTCGACGGTTTCAACCAACAGCACCTCGCCATCAGGTAGCTGACCCATCGTGCCAATGGTTTCTGGATGGCCTTCGTGACCAATCATCACCATTTGCAAGCCAGCAGCATGATGGCGTTCCGCTTCGATGTGGACTTTGGATACAAGGGGGCATGTTGCGTCCACATAAATCATATTGCGGCGGTCGGCTTCGGCAGGAACGGCTTTGGGAACGCCATGTGCGGAAAATATGACGGGCCTGTCGTTCGGGCAATCCTCTAGCTCTTCTACGAAAATAGCCCCTTTATCGCGTAATCCGTCTACGACAAATTTGTTATGTACGATTTCATGGCGCACATAGACCGGCGCACCCCATTTTTCGAGCGCCATTTCTACAATTTTGATTGCGCGATCAAC
The DNA here is from genome assembly GCA_024639125.1 of Paracoccaceae bacterium. GTDB lineage: Bacteria > Pseudomonadota > Alphaproteobacteria > Rhodobacterales > Rhodobacteraceae > JAHEJA01. Next base: position 11,955 of record JAHEJA010000027.1, on the reverse strand, counting down.
GCCAGCACAAAACCCACGCGGGGCAGCCAAATAGATCGTCAAACTGGGTTTTGTCATCTGCTGTCTTTCGTTTTGATTTAATTTGCATCAGTTTAGTCTGAAGCAGCGGCAAATTTCAATGGTGCGCGTGCCGCACAAACTTAAGTTTGCTGTAGCAATTTAATTGAATTTCATTATAACGGCTTGAGTTGAGTGGGGACTGAATTGAAGGTATTAGGGTAGAGCATGTTCGCACCCCCAGATTACGACGATACGTATGATCAAGTCGATGCCAACGCGCATCATCAACGTACAGAAACCGTTCGATTTACATCGTGGTTTATTATTGTTGTTGGTGGTTTGTGGTCCTTGCTTGGGCTATCCATTGGTCAATTTGAAGTGGTCGGCATTTCTATGGTGGCCGTCTTTGGTTCTGTGGTCGCAATTTTCACTCTTAATTCCGCACACCATCTTTTGGGCCGCTGTATTTGGATGTTTACTGGCCAAGTTGCGGTGTTAATCGGATGTTTCGTGGTTGATCAGACCGCGAACGTGCCAATGATGTTTTGCGCGATCGTGGGCGGCCCGTTCCTTGTGTTTTCTCTGTGGAGTGAAAAGAAATACCTTTTCTTTTTTTCATTTTCAAACGTGTTTTACTGGGGCGTTGTGTGGTATTTGGGGGCTGATTATTTTGGGACAATTCTAATCCCTCAATATATTGCTGAAACCTACATAGAACTTCCGGTCGCTCTAACCACGTTAACCATCATCTTGATTGAGCTTGGGTATTTTGCGCTTATTGCGAATGCTTACGGGTTGCAGATGTTTGAATCAAATCGAAACGCGCAGGCAGCTAGCGAAGCGAAATCCACGTTTTTGGCCAATATGAGCCATGAAATTCGCACGCCTATGAATGGGGTGCTTGGGCTTCTTGAAGTGTTGGATGGTCCAGAAATGAACAAGGATCAGAAACGCATTCTTAGGACGATGCGTGAAAGCTCTGGATCCCTTTTGCGCATTATCGACGACATCCTTGATACTTCAAAAATCGAAGCGGGACAGTTGGAATTGAATCCTGCACCTGTTTTGGTGCTTCCGACGATAGAAAGCATTGTCGAAAGCATCACGGCCTTTGCCGATAGCAAACGGGTCGAGCTGAATTTTAGGGTAGATCCCAAAATTCCAGCAAGGATCATTTGTGATGGCGGGCGGCTTCGCCAAGTGGTGCTAAATCTACTGTCGAATGCCATTAAATTTTCTTCTAAAGACGATCCAACGGTACTTGGGCTTGTTCGCATTTATGTCGAATCCGATGAGCAGAGTTTGATTATTCGTGTTCAAGATAATGGAATTGGTATTGGCGAAGCAGAGCTAAGCGATATTTTCAAACCATTCGTCCAAGCGAAAATGGGGGCGTCCGCACGATTTGGCGGCACCGGGCTTGGGTTAACGATTGTAAACCAGCTTGTCACCAAAATGGGCGGGACTGTGGATGTGACCAGTGAACTTGGTGCTGGATCCGAGTTTACGGTGAAGCTTCCGTTAGAGGGGTCGAGCGGAAAAATCCGTGCACCGGATCTAAGCAAATTCCATGTTTTGGCCTACGTTCCGGAGCCTGGAATTGAACGTTATTTGCGCGGGTATCTTGAATATTCTGGTGCGTCCTACACGGTTTTTGATGACGAAGACATCTTTTGCGCAGCCATAGGTGATTGCGAGACTGACACGACAATTGCACTGGTCGCGCTTTCGGGAAGCACCAGCGTTGCAATGCGAGAAGTCGCCTTGCGTGTGAATGCCCTATACCCGCAGCAAAAAGTGTTAACCTTTACCTCACACAGAGGCGCTTTGGGGTCAAATACGTCGGACGTGTTGCAGACTGTCCATTGGACACCATTATTGGTGAGTGAGCTTTGGAGTGCGCTGGCGCACTTGGCGCAAGTCGATTTTAAAGAGCAAACAATCGGTGAACAAAACCCATCAGATATCCGTCAAATATCACTCGTGGATGGTGAAACATTAAAGTTGTTGGTTGTGGAAGATAATGAAATCAACCAAATCGTCATAACCGAACAGCTGCGTAAAATTGGGCTAACAGCAGATATCGCAAAAGACGGTGTTGATGGCTACAAGCATTGGGAAAAGGGTAACTACGATCTTATCCTATGCGATTGTCATATGCCGGGGATGAATGGCTTTGCGATGACCGAAAAAATAAGAGAAGCTGAATTCGCACTTAGGGGCCGCCGCACCCCTATTATTGCTATCACCGCCAATGCGTTGCTCGGAGAGGCGGATCAATGTTTTGCGGCTGGAATGGACGATTATTTGTCTAAACCATTCGCGCTAAGTGACCTTAGAAAAGCAATTGCGAAATGGGTTGATTAAAAAAACCCTTGGCACTGCCAAGGGTTCAATTTTATTCTTCGCTATACTGAGCCGTTTGATCGTCATCTTCACGAGGCGGGCGGCCAATAACATCCCGCAATCCATCTAGCTCGATAAAATTATCGGCTTGGCGACGTAGTTCGTCGGCAATCATCGGTGGCTGACTGCGGATTGTTGACACGACTGAAACGCGCACGCCTTGGCGTTGCAAGCTTTCGATCAGCGGGCGGAAATCGCCGTCGCCTGAAAACAGAACGATATGATCTACATGCGGCGCGAGTTCCATTGCGTTCACAGTTAGTTCAATATCCATGTTGCCTTTGACTTTGCGACGACCTTGGCTATCGGTGTATTCTTTTGCCGATTTGGTGATCATTGTGAAGCCATTGTAATTCAACCAATCGACCAAAGGACGGATCGGTGAATATTCTTCGTTGTCAAGCAAAGCAGTATAGTAGAAAGCGCGCAATAGTTTACCGCGACGCATGAACTCTGTGCGCAACAATTTGTAATCGATGTCAAACCCAAGTGACTTTGCAGCCGCATAAAGATTTGATCCATCGATGAACAGCGCAAGCCGCTCGTCTTTGTAGAACATAAATAATACCCTTTCAAATATATGCTTGCCCTAATTTTCCGTGAGTGATTTAGCTAGTGACTGGACAAGCCTCAGCAACACTAACCATTTAGACGGCAGTCGCAACCCATGAATATGTGACAAACGATTAAGGAAATTACCCTGATGAGTAATAATATTATACGGGCGGATGGCTATGGTTGTTTGGTTGCGTTAGGCAGCAACCAAGAGTGGTCAAATATCAACCCATTGGATATATTACATTTGTCGCTCATCCGCATGAGACGAAAAGGTTTTTTTTTATCTAGACTTAGTAAGTTCTACAAAACCCCCTGCTTCCCGGCTGGGGCAGGACCAGACTATGTCAATGCGTGTGTGTTGATTCGGTCACCCTTTTCGGCGCAAAAGACATTGGACACCCTGCATGCAATCGAAGCCGACATCGGGCGCGAAAGACAGCAGCGATGGGGCATGCGAACGCTGGATTTGGATTTACTGTCATATAATAATGAAATCCAACCGAGTTTAGCCGAATTTCATCGTTGGTTGGATCTAGATTTAGCATCACAAATGCAAATTGCGCCTGATACATTGATACTTCCGCACCCTCGCATACAAGATAGAGCGTTTGTGTTAGGCCCTTTGAATGACATTGTTCCTGACTGGTCTCACCCCGTTACGGGCCGAACCGTAGCGCAGATGTTTCAAGCCCTGCCATGCGCTTTGCGCGCGGAGTTGCAGGTTTTGTAATACCTGCTTGTGTTTCTATCCAGAGCGGCGTAAAAGCCGTGTTTCATCGATCGATATTATTGGAGTGTCCAATGGCCCGCGTTACTGTAGAAGATTGCGTAGATAAAGTCCCTAACCGGTTCGAGCTTGTCATGTTGGCAGCCCACCGTGCGCGTGAAATTTCCGCGGGATCTGCTATCACTGTTGATCGTGACAACGACAAAAACCCAGTCGTTTCATTGCGTGAAATCGCAGACGAAACCCAGACTGCGGACCAGCTACGCGAGCGGCTAATCGAAAGCAATCAAACACAGATCGAAGTTGATGAGCCAGAAGATGACTCAATGGCGCTTTTGATGGGCGGCGAAGCGGATCGCCCCGAAGAAGATGATATGTCAGAAGAAAAACTTCTACGTGCTTTGATGGCGGCACAGGGTCAATCTTAAAACGGACAAAGGCTTCTGCATATGATTTCTGCCGAAGACCTTGCCTCGCTGGTAAAAAGCTATAATCCCAAATCTAATAGCGACTTGATCATCGCGGCCTACAATTATGGCCGCGAGAAACATGAAGGCCAGTTTCGAAAATCTGGCGAACCCTATTATACACATCCCGTTGCCGTGTCCGTGATCTTGGCAAACCAAAAGCTAGATGATGCGTCCATCATTACGGGATTGCTGCACGATACCATCGAAGACACAGCCTCGACCAAGCAAGAAATTGCAGAGCTATTTTCCCCAGAAATCGCAATGCTTGTTGATGGTGTGACGAACCTAACCAAGATGCAGCTAAGTTCGACAGCAACCAAAGAAGCCGAAAATACCCGTAAACTATTGATGGCAATCGCCAAAGATATGCGTGTGATGTTGGTTAAATTGGCGGACCGTCTACATAACATGAGCACAATTCGTGCGATGACACCCGAAAAGCAGGTGCAAAAAGCGCGCGAAACCATGGATATCTTTGCGCCTCTTGCTGGACGTATGGGCATGCAATCCATGCGCGAAGAACTAGAAGATTTGGCGTTTCGCGTATTGAACCCCGAAGGACGGACGTCGATCCTTCGTCGCTTTATTACCCTTCAAAAAGAAACCGGCGATGTCGTGGATCGCATTTCGACGGATATGCGCACGGAGCTTGCTAAAGCTGGGATCGAAGCAACCGTGTATGGACGCGCCAAAAAACCCTATTCTATTTGGCGCAAAATGCAGGAAAAAGAGCTGTCATTTTCGCGTCTGTCCGATATTTACGGGTTTCGGGTAATCACGCAAAATGAAGCGGATTGTTATCGTGTTCTAGGCGTTATTCACCAACGGTGGCGCGCCGTTCCAGGACGGTTCAAGGATTATATCAGCCAGCCAAAAACCAACGGGTATCGTTCGATCCATACCACGGTCAAAGGCCGTGATGGGAAACAAGTCGAAGTGCAAATGCGCACACAGCAAATGCATGATGTTGCGGAAACCGGTGTTGCTGCGCATTGGTCCTACAAAGACGGATCACGCAGTGAAAATCCGTTTACGGTTGATCCGGTGCGTTGGATTCGCGAGCTTATTGAACAATTTGACACCGACGAAGATCCCACAGCTTTTCTAGAAGCCGTTAAGTTGGAAATGTATTCAGACAAAGTGTTCTGCTTTACCCCCAAAGGCGAGGTGATCAAATTACCACGCGGCGCTACGCCGATTGACTTTGCTTATGCTATTCACACGCGTATCGGGCACCGCACGGTTGGAGCCAAAGTAGATGGCTTGCGGTATCCATTGTACAAGCCATTGCGAAATGGTCAAACGATCGAAGTGATCACTGCACAGGGGCAAATGCCGCATGTGGATTGGTTGGAAATGGTCGTCACAGGCAAAGCAAAAACGGCGATTAACAAAAGCATCAAGGAACAAGTTCGGGATCAATATATCCTGATGGGCCGCGAATTTGCCCGCGCTGCGTTTGAACATGTGAACAAGAAAGCCACGGATAAAGCGTTAGAAACAGCCGCCAAAAAGCTAAATCTGCCTAGTGTGGATGACATGCTTGCCAAGCTAGGGTCGAACGACATTCGACCACGGGATGTCGTGCATGCGGTTTATTCTGATCTTGGTCATGTCGAGGTGGAAAATATCGACAAACAGCGTGCTGTGATCGGATTGTCAAAAGGGCAGCAAGTCAATCGTGACATTTGTTGTCAGCCTTTGCCAGGCGAACGTATCGTCGGGATCAAAGCAACGGGGCGGGGCGTGATTGTCCATGCAATTGATTGCGGATTATTAGAAATGTTCGAAAACAATCCGGCAAAATGGCTAGACCTGCATTGGCATGTTGGTAAACATCCGGCTATATATAATGTTACTATGGCTATGACGATTAGCAATGATGCTGGCGTATTAGGCCATATTTGCACCTTGATCGGTGAGCAACAAGCGAATATCTCTGATCTTGAATTTGTTGACCGTAGACAAGATTTTTATACGATCCACATGGATGTAGATTTACGCGACCTTGAGCATTTTCATTCTGTTCTCTCATCATTAGAAGCAGAAAACGAAGTGACCTCGGTGGTGCGGTTACGTAGGCCAGACATTGTCAAGTCGCGTATCCTCAAAGCAAAAGGATGAGGTGATGTGTGGTCTTTAAGCGCAGAGACAGGCGACCTCTTTTATCTGTTATAAAAGAATTCCTATGGCCGCGCGGTGGGTGGGCACGGGCCTTTTATTACGTATCGCATCGCGTGCGGCGTTTGCCTGATACGCCTACGAAAATTGCGCGTGGTATCGGTGTTGGTGTCTTTACAACCTTTACCCCTTTTTTCGGGCTTCATTTTATATTCGCTTTTGTTTTGGCGCGAATTTTTCGGGGCAACGTCATAGCTTCTTTATTGGCTACCTTTTTTGGTAATCCATTGACCTATGTTCCGATTGCGATGGTTTCACTAAGCACAGGGCATTTTTTGCTTGGGCAACCGTTGCGCACTGCACAGCATTTGGAACGGGGCTTGCTTGGCAAATTTGTCGATGCATCCGCTGATTTAAAGCATAATGTTATGGCTTTGTTTACCAACAATACCACCGATTGGACCAAGCTTATTTTGTTTTATAACGAAGTATTCTTGCCCTACATGATTGGCGCCATAATACCGGGAACCATTGCCGCAGTAATTTCCTATTACCTAAGTGTACCGATTATTCATGCCTATCAAAATCGCCGCAAAGGTGCGTTGAAAGAAAAACTTTTAAAACTCAAGAAAAAGCCTAAATCTGGTACTGACGAGCAAAAATAAATAGACTAGCATGTGCCTGATTTATTTGGAGTAAGCATGATGACAGCGAGCGATGTTTTACGATTGGGTGTGAATATTGATCACGTGGCAACAGTGCGCAATGCCCGTGGGTCTGCCTATCCTGATCCTGTACGTGCGGCACTGATTGCACAAGATGCGGGCGCAAATGGGATCACCGCGCATCTACGCGAAGATCGCCGTCATATTTCGGATAAAGACATTGATGGATTGATGGAGGCTTTGTCCGTCCCGTTGAACTTTGAAATGGCCGCCACCTCTGAGATGCAAAAAATCGCCTTGCGGCACAAACCGCATGCGGTTTGTATCGTTCCGGAAAAGCGCGAAGAGCGCACCACCGAAGGCGGGTTAGAAGTCGCAAAAGAAGAAAACAGCCTTGCGCATTTTATTGCGCCTTTGCTCGATGCAGGGTGCCGCGTTTCAATCTTTATTGCTGCGGATAAACGTCAAATCGATGCCGCAAATCGTATTGGTGCGCATGTGATTGAATTGCACACTGGGGCCTATTGTGATTTTCATGCCGAGGGCGCGTTTGACAAGCGTGATCAAGAGCTGAAAAAGCTAACTGAAATGGCAAGCTATGCGCATTCTCTTGGGCTTGAAGTGCATGCAGGTCACGGTTTGACATATGGTACAGTCGCACCGATCGCGGCACTTCCCCAAGTTCAGGAATTGAACATTGGCCACTTTATCATTGGCGAAGCAATCTTTCGGGGTCTTGAGCCAGCAATCAAAGAAATGCGCCGTTTGATGGATGAAGCACGAGGATAAGCCATGATCTTGGGCATCGGGTCGGATCTTGCTAATATTGAACGGATCGCTGGTGTTTTAGAACGTCATGGCGACCGTTTCCGCAATCGCGTGTTCACTGACAGAGAGCAATCCAAGGCAGAGCGGCGGCAAGATGTTGCCGGAACTTATGCCAAGCGTTGGGCCGCAAAAGAAGCCTGTTCCAAGGCATTGGGGACGGGTCTAAGAATGGGGATCAGCTGGAAGGACATGGGGGTGTCCAACTTGAAAACCGGTCAGCCGGTTATGCATCTGACGGGATGGGCCAAGCAGCGTTTGGATGACATGACACCCGCCGGACACGAAGCAATTCTACATGTGACTTTGACGGATGATCACCCATGGGCACAGGCGTTTGTTGTGATCGAAGCACGTCCAATCGCTTGACTCCTTGTGGCGTAGCGACCATGTAGCACTTATCCAGAATTCAGGAGACGCCCAATGGCGAGCGAAGCAAAAAAATCCAACTCTTTGTGGGAAACAATCAAAACGGTGGTTTACGCGCTACTGATGGCCGGACTGTTCCGTAGCCTTTTGTTTCAACCTTTTTGGATCCCATCAGGATCGATGAAAGACACATTGCTGATTGGTGATTTTCTGTTCGTGAATAAAATGGCCTATGGGTATTCTTATGCGTCCTGTCCCAGTGTGATTATCCCGCGATTTGGGATCAACGTTGATGCCGAAGACATCTGCGGCTTTTTGAAAAAAGATAACAAGCGGCTGTTTGGGGGGGATCCTGAACGCGGCGATGTGGTCGTGTTCCGCCATCCTGTCACGGGCCGTGATTATATCAAACGATTGATCGGATTGCCCGGAGATCGCGTTCAAGTCAAAGATAGCGTCATTTATTTGAACGATGTTGCCGTGCAAATTGAACCTGCTGGCACCTTTGAAGAAATAATGGAACCTCAGGGACCATTTGGCAATCGCCCACGGTGTTCAAACGGCGCTGTTGGTGATGGTGCCCTCTGTGAAAAAGAACGCCGCTATGAAACGCTTCCCAATGGGGTCAAGTATTCTACCTTGAATATAGGCGATCAGAGTCTAGACAATACGCCAGTCTTTACGGTTCCTGATGGTCATTTCTTTTTTATGGGTGACAATCGTGATAATTCTACGGATAGCCGCGTACGCCAAGTACGGGGGGGTGTTGGCTTTGTCCCATACGAAGACCTTATTGGTCGTGCAGACCGCATCGTGTTCTCCTCTTCTGGGCGCTCTGTGCTGTTCTTCTGGACATGGCGTTCAGACCGCTACTTTAAGGCTATCGAGTGAAGTTATCTGCAGACGTCCAAGATTTTGCCAAACGTTTAGGGCATAGCTTCAGCAAGCCGGAATTGCTGATAGAAGCCTTGACGCACTCGTCATTTGTAACAGCCCAAAAACGCGATAATCAAAGGCTTGAATTCCTAGGCGATCGCGTATTGGGGTTGGTTATGGCCGAAGCATTGCTCGCAGATGATATAAAAGCCCGCGAAGGCACGCTTGCACCACGGTACAATTCATTGGTTCGCAAAGAAACATGCGCAGATGTTGCCTTGGATTTGGATGTTGGCTCCGTGTTGAAAATGGGCCGATCTGAAATGATATCAGGCGGTCGTCGCAAGCAAGCACTGCTTGGGGATGCCATGGAAGCAATCATTGCTGCGGTATATTTGGACGGTGGCTTTGGCGCTGCACAGTCTGTCATATTGAAGCATTGGACCAAACGCATCAACACAGTAGAAACGGACGCGCGTGACCCAAAAACCGCGTTACAAGAATGGGCCCAAGCCCGTGGCTATCAACCCCCTAAATATGTTATGATATCGCGCGAAGGGCCGGACCATGCTCCGATGTTTGTGATCGAAGCTCAGGTCGAAAACGGTGAAACACAAAAAGCAAAAGCAGGCACCAAGCGACACGCTGAACAAATGGCAGCCAAAGAGCTTTTGACAAGATTGGAAACAAAATGACCAAGGCGGGATTTGTCGCTTTAATCGGTGAACCAAATGCAGGTAAATCAACACTGTTGAACCGCATGGTGGGTGCCAAAGTATCCATCGTGACCCACAAGGTGCAAACCACACGGGCGCGTATTCGGGGTGTCGCCCTAGAAGGGGATGCCCAGATCGTTTTCGTCGATACGCCCGGATTGTTCCGCCCGCGTCGACGGTTGGATCGCGCCATGGTTGCTGCGGCATGGGGCGGCGCTGCAGATGCGGATATCACGGTCCTATTGATCGAAGCGCATCGTGGTATTACCGAAGGTGTCGAAAATATTTTAACCCAAATGAACGAAGTCGCCAAAGGGCGGCGTGTTGCCTTGGCCATCAACAAAATCGACCGTGTCCAAGCCGAAGTTCTATTGCAGTTGACACAAGATATGAATGAGCGGTTCGGCTTTGAACAAACGTTTATGATCTCTGCCGAAAAAGGCCACGGGGTGCAGGCGCTTCGGGAATGGCTCGCAGGCGAGCTGCCCGAAAGCCCATGGTTATACCCAGAAGATCAAATTGCCGATCTTCCGATGCGCATGATCGCTGCGGAAATGACCCGTGAAAAGCTGACGCTTCGCTTGCACCAAGAATTGCCCTACCAATTGACTGTGGAAACAGAAAATTGGGAAGAGCGCAAAGACGGCAGCGCGCGCATAGATCAAATCATCTACGTAAGCCGAGATGGTCACAAAGGCATTATCCTTGGTAACAAGGGCGAAACTATCAAATCGGTGTCTAAAGCGGCGCGCGAAGAGCTCGAAGAATTCTTGGGCCGTCGCGTCCACCTGTTTTGCCAAGTGAAAGTTCGCGAAAAATGGCTTGAAGAAGCCGAGCGTTATTCCGAAATGGGTCTTGATTTCAAAGACGGGAACGCATGACCCGACTGGCAAGTGAATTCTGGGTAAAAGCCTATATCAAACGGCTTTCCCTGGAAAACATCCCTGCCTTTGTCGTGCGTCACGGGGATGATACCGCCGGCGCAATCTTAGTGAAATTAGCGACCTTAGATGGGCAGGCAAAACTATTCCAAAAGACATTTGATTTCGAAGCCAACGATCAAATATGGCGCGAGCTGAGCATAGGGCCAGAGCATGAAGTTGACACTGTGATCGCACGTCAATGCAAAAGCGATCCTGATCTATGGGTTATTGAAATAGAAGACGCGCAAGGGCGGCATTTCCTTGATGCGTATTAACGCTTGGCAATTCACGATATTCGCGGCACCTTGACCCCATGGAATGGAGAGACCAAGGCGTATTATTAAGCGTGCGCAAACACGGAGAGGGATCAGCAATCGTTGATATCCTAACCCAAGAGCATGGCCGTCATTCTGGCATTATACGTGGCGGGGCAGGGCGGCGTATGGCGCCCGTTCTTCAGCTTGGGGCGCGGCTTGATGTTGCATGGCGTGCACGGCTAGAAGCCCATCTTGGCGCTTTCACGGTTGAGCCAATCAAAAGCCGTGCTGCCGTTGCTTTGAATGATCGCCTTGCTTTGGCCGGTCTGAACGCGGTTTGCGCAATGGCACATGTGACCTTGGCTGAACGCATAGCATGCCCCCAGCTTTATGCCCATACTGAGCGGCTTTTGGATCTTTTGCCACAAACAGACCTGTTTCCATTGGCTTACGTGCAGTGGGAAATGCAAGTATTGCAGGAAATCGGGTTCGGTCTTGATCTGGAAAGCTGCGCCGTGACAGGTGAAATTGAGGATTTGATTTATATTTCCCCTAAATCTGGACGGGCAGTATCGCGCCAAGGGGCAGGGGAATGGGCGGACCGGCTTTTGCCGCTTCCTGATTGTCTAAAGCACACTGGAACCGGTCAGGATGCTGATGTGTTGGCAGGTCTTCAGGTGCTAGAGTTCTTCTGGAAAAGCAAAGTTGCCAAACAATTAGATTTGACTGACATGCCCTCTGCCCGAGCACGGTTTGTCGATATTTTTGCACGTCAGGTCTCGTCCTAGGACGGCGATAAGGGGGATTTCCTGCTTTATCTGCAAACTTGAACATTGCAATGGTCTCAATGACTTGTGCTTGAAGAAATTATTTTAAACATTTCGATGTTTTTTGCGACAAGCCTCTGGACACGACGTGAACAACGGCCTAGAACCGCCACACCCAAACGACGTGTCGTTTCCAGTGCCTGGGTAGCTCAGGGGTAGAGCAGTGGATTGAAAATCCTCGTGTCGGTGGTTCGATTCCGCCCCTAGGCACCATT
>JAHEJA010000073.1 GCA_024639125.1 Paracoccaceae bacterium | reverse complement strand
CAACCTCAAGTTCAACGTCGAACTTATCGCACCAATCGCGATGGAAGAAAAACTCCGCTTCGCGATCCGCGAAGGTGGCCGCACAGTCGGCTCAGGCGTCGTTTCCAAAATCGTCGAGTAAGCCAGAACTCTTGTAAAGAGGTGTTGTAAAGGGCCGCATCAGCGGCCCTTTTTTGTCACGTAAGTGCGATTTTAACGAAGTCTGCGTGTATAAATTGTCGCACGCAGCAGGTGCAGAAATTTTTTCTGCATCGCCAAAACGAACAGACTAACCCTCGGAAAAGGAAATTCATTTGCGTTTCTGTATGCGGATGTGCACCCGATTGGTATGCGATGGTATTCCCGTAAGTACATAAAATATATTGATTTTTATTCTCTTTCTGGTCTGCTGAACCAAAAGGAGACGACCGATGGACAAAGTGAATTTCGATGCCTGGTCTGGGCGCACAGTTACAGAAACCGGCGGTATTTCGGACGCACAGGCCTCGATGATTGCGGCAACATTGAATTATTCTGCGCCTGATCGCCTCAAGGTCGCCTCTACGCTGCCGCCGCTGTGGCATTGGTTTGCCTTTCCAAATACGGTGCTGACCGACCATTTGGGGCGCGATGGTCATCCAAGGCTGGGTGAATTTATGCCACCTGTCCGGCTAGAGCGTAGAATGTGGGCCGGTGGTGCGTTGCGGTTTCACGCGCCACTACACATTGGCGATACAATCAGGCGGCGCACCCGGATCGGTCACATTACCGAAAAACAAGGACGCGCTGGACCCATGGTGTTGATGACATTGCATCACGAGATACTGTGTAACGGTGCATTGGCCGTAGAAGAACGCCAAGACATTGTGTATCTTGATATTCCCAAACAGCCTGTCGCACAGAAAACGACGCCGATGCCCAATCTGCCCACAGGTGCTTTGCAGCAGGTCGAGACCCCTGAAACGCTTTTGTTCCGCTTTTCTGCTATGACGTTCAATGCGCATCGTATTCACTATGATAAAACCTATGCGCAAGAGGTAGAGCATTATCCGGATCTTGTTGTGCATGGGCCGTTGCAAGCCATGATGTTGATGCAAATGGCCACCAAACAGACGGGCCGCGTGCCAAGCGATTTTCATTTCAAGGCCATTCATCCCATGTTCGCAGGGCAGGGGCTAGATCTTGTTGCAGTGGAACAAGACGGGGCTCTGGATTTATATACTGGACAAAACGGGCATCAAGGCATGCAGGCCACGGCCCTGTGGGAGGGCACAGTATGAGCATTCTAAGTGGTATGCGTGTCGTCGAAGGATCGGCTTTTGTTGCGGTTCCGCTGGCGGGCATGCAGCTTGCGCAGATGGGCGCAGAGGTTATTCGGTTTGATCGCCTAGAAGGGGGGCTGGATTCCACGCGTTTGCCGATTGCTCCGTCGGGTCACAGCATGTTTTGGGCAGGTCTGAACAAGGGCAAGAAATCTGTGGCCGTCGATATGCGATCACCTGAGGGGCGGGAATTGATCACCCAGATCATTACCGCAGAGGGCGACGATGCGGGGATGTTTATCACCAACCTGCGGGTGCGTGGGTGGATGGATTACGAAACGTTATCGCAGCACCGTCCTGATCTTATTTCGGTGACGTTAACGGGGGATCGCCATGGTGGTCCGCAGGTGGATTATACGGTTAATCCGGCACTTGGTATCCCGTCAATCACGGGTCCAGAGGGATCGCAAGATCCTGTCGCTAATGCGCTTCCTGCGTGGGACTGTATGGCAGGCAACTTGGTTGTTTCATCGCTCTTGGCGGCAGAGCGTCACCGGTTGCGCAAAGGTGTTGGTCAAGACGTCGAATTTTCCTTGATGGATGTTGCGGCCAGCACGATTGGACATCTGGGCATGATCGCAGAGGCCACAGTGCAGGATGAGCCGCGTGGCAAGGCTGGCAATGCATTATACGGCGCATATGGTCAGGATTTTGTTTGTGCCTGTGGCGGGCGGGTGATGGTGATTGGCTTGACCCATCGCCAATGGTGTGGATTGCTCAAGGCAACAGAGACAAGCGAGGCAATGAAAGCCGCAGAGCGGCGCGCCGGGTGCTCCTTTGATGATGAAGGCAACCGCTGGGCGCACCGCAGTTTTATCACGGATGTCTTGCGCCCTTGGTTCGCGGCCCGTCGCATAGATGAATTCGAAAATATGTTTAACGCACTGTCCCTGACTTGGTCCCGCTTTCGGACAATCAAGGAAGCGGTTCATGAAAACAAAGATCAATTCGAAAAGAATCCTTTGTTTGAAAAAATGATGCAGCCTAACATCGGCGAATACCTTGTGCCCCGACACGCCGTTTCATTTTCTGGATGTGATACACTTCCGGCGCAAATCGCACCAGAACTTGGCGCGCACACAGAGGAAATCCTTGAAACGGTTTTGGGAATGACCACGGGTGAAATGGGCCGCTTGTTTGACAAGGGGGTTGTCGCTTCACCGAATTTCAGCCGTTGTCCATATGCAGCCTAAAATTCTTGGCCTCAATTGAAAATCAAGTCTTGATCTTTCTGATTGTGCAGCGTAACACCCGACCTCGATAGGGGTATAGCTCAGTTGGTAGAGCGACGGTCTCCAAAACCGTAGGTCCCGGGTTCGAGCCCTGGTGCCCCTGCCATTTCACAAAAATGCAAATTCATGTTGC
>JAHEJA010000038.1 GCA_024639125.1 Paracoccaceae bacterium | reverse complement strand
AGTCTGGATATTGCTCAGGATCGGTTTGAAAAAGCAGGCTCTACTGTGTTCCGCATTCGCCCAAGCGACCTTGGGCTTGGCGAATTATCACCCGCAATCGGCGCGGCTATCGCAATAAACGTCTTATATCCCGTAATTCGGAAAGTTGCAGTTGCATTTGGCTATAATCCAGATACTCCGGCGGCTCTTTCCAAAGTCACAGTAACCCGATGATACCAGAGCTTGCACATTTCGCCACGTACCGTGAACTCATGGCCCAGCCCCAAATTTGGCGGGCATGGGGGCCATCATTTGACGCTCAAGAGGTGCGTGAGTGGGTTGTTCAGCAAGATATCGACGAGGTCTGGTTTTGTGGCGCTGGCACGTCGGCCTATGTCGGGGATATTCTTGTCGCAGGTTTGGCAACACATGGGGTCCGCCTGCGGTCGGTTCCAACCACAGATATCGTCGCACGCCCGAATGCTTTGTTGACTGGTTGCCGACCCTTGGTTGTGAATTTTGGACGCTCTGGGAACAGTGCAGAAACCCTTGGGACCTTGTCTGCTTTGGACGTGCTGGCGCCATATGCTCCAAGGTTGAACATCACCTGTAACCCCCAAGGTGCCTTGGCGCTTCGCCAAGGGGAAGGTCCGCAAAAAACCATTGTGCTGCCCCCTGAAACCCATGACCAAGGGTTTGCAATGACGTCCAGCTTTTCGACAATGCTTTTGACGGCTTTGGCGATTTTTGATCGTAATGCAAATGGCGCAGAGATGATGTGCCAATTGGCAGATGCCTTTGACGCGCATATCCCAAGCTTTCTTGCCGATGCGCAAACAATGCCAAAGCGCGTGGTCTATGTCGGTTCGGGCGCATTAGCGTTTGCAGCGCGGGAGTCGTCGTTGAAATCACTAGAATTGACCGCAGGGCAGATCCCGTCGCTTTGGGATAGCAGCCTTGGGTTTCGCCATGGTCCCAAATCGTTTGTTTTGGCGGATACGGCTATCGTTGTCTTGATGTCTTCTGATCCGTACACACGGCAATATGACATAGACTTGGTGTCAGAACTTCATGCGCAATTCCCCAATAATCGGGTCATTTCCATTGGACCAGATGGCATGCTTGCGCAGGAATTACACGGACCAGATGTGTGGAATGTACCGATTTATGTGGCCTTTGCTCAGCTTCAAGGTGCCCTATGGTCCCATGCACTTGGGTTAAATGTGGACAATCCATTTGACGGCAAAGGCACCCTAAGCCGCGTTGTGGATGGGGTGAAGCTATATGAGGTGCGCGCATGATATCCGCAGGGATAGATTTAGGCGGAACCAAGATCGAAGCGCAATTGTTCGATGCGGACTGGGCATTGATTGACAAGCATCGGATTGCCACCCCTACAACCTATCCTGAATTGATTGTTGCGGTTGCGTCGCAAATCGACTGGGTGCGGTCCAAATCAGCCACCTGTCCAATAGGTATTGGGGCGGCGGGGTTGGTGACCAAAGATGGGCGTGCCTTGACTGCAAATTTGCCAGCCACGGGCGAACGGATTGTGGATGATATATCTGCGCGTTCTGGACAAGTCATAAGCTATATCAACGATTGCCGCGCGTTTGCGCTGTCCGAAGCGGTCTTTGGAGCAGGGCAATCCAAAAAGACTGTGGTCGGGCTTATTCTTGGAACAGGGGTTGGTGCCGGCATTTGCGTTGATGGGCGTCTGATTGCCGATCCGCGTGCGGTCGGCGGAGAGATCGGGCATATCGCGGCCCCGGCGTCGGTATTGATGACCCAGAGCCTCCCTTTGTTTGGCTGTGGATGCGGGCGTATTGGCTGCTACGAAAGCTATGTGTCTGGTCCCGGGTTGGTTCGGATTGTAAAATCTATGACCGGTCAGGATGTGACCCCACCCCAAGTTGCCGCATTGCGCCTAAGCGATCCGTTGATCGAAGCCGCGTGGCAGGTCTGGTTGGACATTACCGCAGAATTAGTCGTTAGCGTGATTATGTGCATCGAACCTGACGTTGTGATCCTTGGCGGTGGGTTGTCGCAAATTCAAGGTGTCTGCGCCGAGCTGTCACGGGCCGTTGATCGTGCTCATCTTCCTGGGTTTATGCGTCCCGAAATTCTTTTGGCTCAAGGTGGTGATAGCAGTGGGGGGCGTGGTGCGGCCCTTGCTGCATGGCAGGAGCAAACACAATGAGCGATGCTCTCCTAGATATTGTTCAACGGAACCGATCAGGAGAGCGCTGTGCCATTCCATCAGTGTGTTCTGCACATGAGGATGTTTTGCGCGCCTCTTTGATCATGGCGCGCGATTTAAACCGACCGATTGTCATTGAAGCGACGTCAAATCAAGTCAACCAAGAGGGCGGCTATACGGGCATGACCCCGATTGATTTTGTCCAGCGTGTGACCCAATTTTGTGCGGAACACAATGTTCAGACGGATTTGGTAGTCTTTGGGGGGGATCATCTTGGTCCCCAAGCATGGCGGGATCAATCGGCGGATATTGCTATGGGCAAAGCCGCAGAGATGATCAAAGCCTATGTTGCCGCAGGGTTTCGCAAAATCCATCTGGATTGTTCCGAAGGATGCCTTGGCGAAGCGGCGCAACTGGCAGATAGCGTTACGGCAAAACGTTCGGCGGAACTGGCCAAGGTTGCTTTGGACGCGGCGGATCAGCCAACTGAAATTGTCTTTGTGATCGGAACCGAAGTTCCCCCGCCCGGAGGGGCGCGGATAGATGAAGCTGGCGATATTCCTGCAACAACATCTGATAGCGCCCAAAAGACGATAGACGCACATGCCAAAGCGTTTGCGGATCACGGAATAGCACAGGCTATGAATCAGGTCTTGGGGCTGGTTGTGCAGCCCGGTGTGGAATTTAGCCCGTCTCAGGTACATCATTTCCCCATGGATCGCGACTTTGATCTAAGTGGTGTTATGGCGGCATGGCCCAACCTAACACTCGAAGCGCATTCGACAGATTATCAACATCCGTCAGTCTATCCGAAATTAGCCGAGCTTGGGTTTGGCTTTCAAAAAGTTGGGCCTGCGTTGACTTATGCATGGCGTCAAGCGCTTTATGCGTTGGATCAAATTTTGGCGCTGCGATTAGGACAAGCGCCCAGAATTGCGCCCGTCATGCGTGATTTGATGGAGCGTTCCCCCAACTATTGGCGCGGGCATTATGATGCTTCTGATCCTCAGATCGGGTCGCTTTTGCATTTGGGCCTAGCCGATCGTATTCGGTACTATTGGACCGATGAAACAGCACAAGCTGTGGTGAATGGTGTATTGGCAGAATTTGAAACAGCAAATATAGGACAGATCGAAGCGGCAGAGTTCTTTTGCCCGACTGTCATATCACGCGCAGGGACTTTGGGCGGGGTCACAGCGCGGAATTTGGTATTGGCCCAAATCCAAGAGGCGCTCGCCCCTTACCTTTGGTCCTCGGAACACGTAGGGGGTTTAGAATGATGATAGAAAATTGGGTGACCCCTGATCGTGTTTTTGACAATGGGGTAGTGACATCTGAAACCTATGTCGGGTTTGATGAAAATGGCTATGTTCGGGACGTAACTTTGGTGCGGCCGGATGCAGCGGTTGATAAAATTTCGGGCACTCTATCCCCTGGGTTTGTGGATGTTCAGGTCAATGGCGGTGGGGGCGTTTTATTGAATGACCATCCGACTATTCAGGGCATTCTTGATATTCGTGCCGCACATTTAAGCCATGGTACAACGTGGATTTTACCTACTGTGATAACTGATGACCCGTCTGTGATCAAAGCTGCGGCAGAGGCGGCAATTCAAACCAAGGGCATGGATGGCATTTTAGGTCTGCATATCGAAGGTCCGCATATTTCGCCCAACCGACGGGGCACGCATGCGTTGGAATACGTGCGACCCATGGCGCAAGAAACGATTGATTTGGTCGCAAAGTTGCGCGCCAATGACATCGCTGTTCTGATCACCTTGGCTCCCGAAGTCACAGAGCCGCGCGATATAACAGCGCTGAGTGAAATGGGGGCTGTGGTGTCCTTGGGTCACACATCTGCAAATGCGCAGCAGTGCCTTGATGCATTTGATCAAGGGGCGACGGCAATGACGCATTTGTGGAATGCTATGGCTCCGATTTACAATCGGGATCCTGGCCCTGTTGCGGCGGCTTTGGATGCCGGTGTTTATGCAGGGATAATTTGTGACGGGTATCATGTGGATGATATGGTCTTGCGTATGACGCTACGCGGCGCAAAATCACCAGATCGGTTGTTTATCGTGTCGGATTCTATGCCTACGATCGATGGTCCCGAAAGTTTTGAACTTTATGGTGCCAAGGTCGAATTGCGCGATGGCCGTTTGATCAATTCCGAAGGCACCTTGGCTGGCGCCCATATCACCCAAGCTCAAGGTGTCGCGCGGTTGGTTGCACATTTAGATGTAACGCTTGAGCGGGCTTTACGAATGGCAATCACCACCCCGGCTGAATTGATGAAACGACCCGAATTGGGGCAATTGTTGGGGCAACATCGTGATCATTTGATCCTTGTGTCCCATGACGGGCAATCAGCGCAGCGGTTCACGCTTTAGCCTAAGTCAATCCATCGCATCCAAACAGTGATCAAGCCCGTTTTGAATGTGGCGTTCCAAGAGCAGCAGTGATGTTTCAACATCACGCGCCAAAGCGGCATCCAGCATGTTCTTGTGTTCCTCTGCCGCTGTTTCCCCGCGAAAGGTCAGAACAAGCAGCTGATACCGCAAGTATTTGTCGTATATTTTAGAGTGGAGCGAAAGCAAGTTCTGGGAATTGCAGGCTTGGATCATCGCGAGATGGAATTCCCAGTCATAGCGTTTCCATGTTTCGGTTTGTGTTTCATCACCATTTTGCATCAATATTTCCATGCGATGCAGTTTGTGATGGGCGGCAACCAGATTGCCTTCCCATTCTGTGTCACCTTTTTCAATGGATTCTTTTAGTGCGTGGCATTCCAGCAAAACGCGAAGGTTAGCGATTTCTAACAGGTCCGCTTTTGAAACGGGTGTTACAAAAAACCCACGTTGTTCGGCCGCTTTGACAAATCCGTCACTGGCCAATCGATTTAATGCCTCGCGCAAAGTGGACACACTGGCGGAATAGCGTGATTTTAGCGCATCAAGCTTTAGCTTGGCTCCCGGTGCAAGGTGGCCAAACATGATATCACGTTTGATATTTTCATAGGTCGAACTACCGACCGTGTGCTGTTGCTTTGCCATCACAAAAATCCACAAATTCCCCGAATACCCTATATTGCTAGAATTCTCCCCCTTGGCAAGGAATTTGATAAAATTATGATAAAGTAAAAAATATATGGTATTTTTAAATTTATCTTTTATATAGGCAATTATCTATTTGGGAATCTCGTTCCCTTTGCTAGGGTAACGTCATGTTTGAATCGGGGGATACCGTGACATCGGATCTAGGTGAGGCAAAAAATTCAACACAAGACCGCGTTCGGCTTGCTATCGTGGGGCTTGGGTTAATTGGTTTGCGTCACGCGGACGCGATTGATCATGTCGGAGATGCCGAACTTTGTGCTGTGGTGGATGCTTCACAAGCCAGTCAGGAACAGGCCGCGCGACGTGGTGTTGCATGGTATGATGACCTTTCCCGTATGATAAAAGAGCAATCACCCGACGGCATTATTCTGGCAACGCCTACTGTTTTGCACGTTGAGCAAGCGCAAATTTGTATTGATGCGGGTATTCCTGTTTTGGTGGAAAAACCGCTTGCTGATGATGTGCGATCTGCATTTGATCTGGTCACCAAGGCAGAGAGCAAGAATGTTGCGATTTTGGTGGGACATCATCGTCGTCACAACCCCTTGATCCGCAAAGCGCATGCGATGATCCAAGCTGGTAACATTGGGGATGTGCGCGCGGTTCAGTCCGTGTGCTGGTTCTATAAGCCAGATGATTATTTTGAAATTGCGCCGTGGCGTAAACAGCCGGGTGCAGGTCCGATCTCTGTTAATTTGGTGCATGACATTGATCTGTTGCGGCATCTTTGCGGTGAAATCACAAGCGTTCAAGCCCAGGCGGCTTCTTCTGTGCGGGGCTATGCGAACGAAGACGTTGCAGCGGCTTTGTTGACATTTGAAAATGGGGCGATTGGCACAATTTCTGTGTCCGATAGTATCGCTGCGCCATGGAGCTGGGAACATACGACAGGGGAAAACCCGATTTATCCCTATACACCCCAAAGTGCGATGCAAATTGGTGGTAGCAACGGTTCGTTGTCTATTCCCGATTTGGCGCTCTGGACGCACAAGGAAAAGCGGGATTGGTGGACGCCAATCTCTGCAACCTATGTACCACGCGATATTTCGGATCCGTTGGTCAATCAGATAGGGCATTTTTCGGCGGTCATTCGTCGAGAAGCCACACCATTAGTGTCTGGTCGAGAAGGATTGCTTAGCATGGCAGTTGTCAGCGCAATCCAACACTCTGCCCAGACCGGGAATTCGGTTCGAATGGCCGAATACCTTTCTTTGGCTCAATCTCAGAGCATCGAGGAAGGAAAACTTTCACGTCTCGAACGGGAGCTGAATTAAAAACCGGTGCATAATATTGCGCCATTTTTTCATCTAGGGAGGAAATTAGATGATTACTAAACTAACTCGCCGCGCCGCATTGGCATCATTTGCGGCTTTTGGTCTTGCGGCAAACGTTGCAACTATGTCGATTGCAGCCGGTCATGGCATGACATTTACTATGGCGACTGCTGGTTCTGAAACAGACGCGCGGTCCGTTGCGTTAGCAGATGTCTTTGCCCCGATGGTTGCGGGCTTTGCGGAATACAAGCCGGGATATAACGGCACGTTGTTTGCCCAAGGCACAGAGCTTGACGCAATTGCGCGTGGCAACCTAACGATGTCAATCACATCTGCTCAGGAATTGGCCCAGTTCTTTCCTGAATTTTCAATCTTTGCGACTGGCTACGTTCACCAAGATGCGGCACATCAGGTGCGCGTGTTCAACGATGCTTTGATGGATCCTTTCAAGAAAAAGGTCGAAGACGAGCTAGGTGTTAAATTGCTTTCCGTCATGTATTTGGGTCGTCGTCACGTCAACCTACGTTTTCCTCGGTCCGAGAAAAACATCATGACTCCTGCGGATCTGGCAGGCGTGAATTTGCGGATGCCAGGTACAGACGCATGGCAGTTCTTGGGTAAAGCGCTTGGCGCATCACCAACACCGCTTGCCTTTACCGAAGTGTACACTGCTCTTTCAACAGGTGCTGTTGACGGCCAAGATAACCCACTTCCAACGGTTGTAGACAAGAAATTCTACGAAGTGACAAAGCAGATTGCTTTGACGTCTCACTTGGTTGACTTGAATTACATCGCGTTTTCAAAAGAAACTTGGGATGGTTTGACACCTGAGCAGCAGTTGACAGTGCAGCGCGCGGCAGATGCATCAGCGTCTTATGGGCGTTTGAAACAGTTGGATATGGAAAACAACTTGGCAGATTTTATTCGTAGCCAAGGTGTTGAAATCTATACGCCAGATCTCGCTGCGTTCCGTAATCATGTGCAAGCACAATATGTTGGCTCAGACGCCGCAGCAAGCTGGCCTGATGGGGTTCTTGACCGCATCAATGCTCTTGGTAACTAAGTAAAAAAGGGAGGGCAGTAAAAATGACATTTCTGTTTTCACGGCTCTCCCGTTTGGCTGAATTTATCGCCGCCATGGCTTTGGCGGCGGTATTTGTTGTTTTTTTGGTTCAGATATTTTCGCGCTACGCAGCTAAAATTGCATGGTTAATGCCTATTCCGTCCATTTCAAATTGGATGAGTTTGCTTGAACCCATAGGCTGGACCGTGAACCTTATTTCATTACTTTGGGTGTGGATCGTATTTTTTGGCGCGGCTTTCATCGTGCGGTCGCGAGATCACGTCACATTTGATGTTCTTTATCTGGCAATGTCCCATAAAACGCGGCGCGTTATGGCTATTTTGTCTGCCATTGGGCTTTTGATTGCTATGGTTTATTCGTTTCCTGCGATGTGGGATTTGGTGTTCGCAAACCGGCTCATGGAGCTTAAGAAAATTCAAACATTGAGCGTACCTTTTACGGGCGATAAAATCCCCATGAAATGGCTGTTTGCACCCTATGTGTTGCTTATGGTTTCTGTCATAGCGCGGGCGCTTTGGCAGATTGTTTATTCTCTGCGCTTTGGCGCCCCTGAAACGGCTGTGGATGCTATTGTTTCAGACGCAACAGGAGACCACTCATGAGCATCGAGCTTATTCTGGGCCTCTCTGTTCTCTTTGGAATGGCCGCTATTGGGACGCCTGTGGCCTTTGCTATTTTGACGGGTGTGATTGTGTACCTTGGTGTCGCTGGCCAAGACATTACGATTGCCGGTGAAGCAATGGTTCAGCGCCTGTTTGATGGGTTTCTGTTGCTTGCGGTCCCTCTGTTTATTGTGTCAGCAAATATTATGAATGCGGGGTCTATTTCCGATAGGCTTTTAAATTTCTGTATCGCTGTTGTTGGCCGCTTCCGCGGCGGCATGGGGCATGTAAACGTCGTGGCGTCTTTGATCTTTTCAGGTATGTCTGGCTCTGCTGTTGCCGATGCCGCAGGTATCGGTAAAATCATCATAGAAATGATGGTGAAAAGCGGTAAATATAGCCGTGGATATGCGGCTGCGATCACTGCGGCGACGGCGACAATTGGGCCTATTATCCCTCCGTCAATTCCTATGGTTATCTATGCCTTGGTGTCTGGTGCCTCGATAAAAGACCTATTCTTGGGCGGTATTATCCCCGGTCTTTTGATGGCATTTATGATGATGTTATTGAACGTCTACATTGCGCATAAACGTGATTTCGGCAGCGAAGATCCGGTCCCTCTAAGGGAGCTACCGGGTCTAACGGTCAAGGCTACTCCTGCACTTTTGATGCCGTTTATTCTTTTGTTTTGTCTGTATAGTGGGATCACAACCCCGACCGAAGCCGCAGCAATCGCCGCACTTTATGCTTTTGTCATTGCTGCGGGTCTTTATCGCGCGATCAAGTTGAAAACACTTTATCATGTTTTTGTGGAAAGTGCGCGATCAGCGGCTTCGGTTGGTTTGGTGATCGGGGCCTCTATGATCCTGACCTATGTGGTCGTTCAGGAAAATATACCTCAGATGTTATCATCGATTTTGGATGGTGCAGATATCAGTCCTTTGACGTTTTTGTTCATGATCAACGTTCTTGTTCTGTTATTGGGGTGCATTCTGGATGCCACCGTCATTATCTTGGTTATTGTGCCTTTGTTTATTCCGACGTGCCAAGCGTTGGGAATTGATTTGGTTCATTTCGGCGTGTTGATCGTTGTCAACTCAATGATCGGATTGATCACACCGCCATATGGAATTTTATTATTTGTTATCAATGCTGTGACGGGTATTCCGCTAAAGGAAATTATAAGCGAGATTTGGGCGTTTCTCGGGGTTTTGATTATTGCTCTATTGGTGATGATCGTAGCGCCGGACATTGTCTTGTGGCTGCCGCGTCTCTTTGGGTATCAAGGTTGATCAAATGACAATTCATATCAAAGCGGGATTGATAGGTCACGGTATCGCAGCCTCCTTGACACCCCCGATGCACGAAGCCGAAGGTCAAGCACAAGGGCTTGGATATTCCTATTCCCGACTGGATGTTGCAGAGCCTGAATATTCAGAGATGTCCTTGGCCAAATTGTTGGATTTTGCCCAATCCCAAGGCTTCGCAGGAGTTAACATAACGCATCCTTATAAAATTGATGCAGTTGGTTTTGCCCAAGAATTATCCCCCATCGCCCAAGATATCGGCGCGATCAATACTATGGTGTTCAAAGACGGAAAACGTATCGGACACAATACGGACTATATCGGATTTCGCTCGGCCTTGGCAGCTGAGCATGGGCTGGGATCGATTCAATCGGTTCTCTTGATGGGAGCAGGGGGCGCTGGTGGCGCCGTTGCCTTGGCTCTTTTGGATCAAGGATGTGATCGGCTTGTGATCTGTGATCCAAGTGGGCGGCGCGCCTCGGATTTGGCGGATCGCATCGCGCAGCTTAGGCCGCAAAAATCGGTACAAGGTGTGATGGATGTAACGTCCCTTGATCCCAAAAAATTTGACGGGGTCGTCAATGCGACGCCTTTGGGCATGACGTCTTATCCGGGCATGTCTATCGATCCGAATGTCTTGTCGGCTGACGCATGGGTTGGGGATATCGTTTATTTCCCGCTGAACACCCAGCTGTTGAACACCGCGCGCGCAGGCGGTCACGCGGTTATGCAGGGGCGTGGCATGGCAATTTATCAGGCTGTGGCCGCATTTGAATTGTTCACAGGGACCAAAGCCAACCCAGACCGCATGACACAGAAATTTATCAGTTTAACCAAGTAAATCTGTCTGGTTCCTTGGGTCCGATTTAGGAGCAAGCCATGAAAACATCCATCGCTACGGTGTCAATTTCCGGCAATCTGCGTGACAAGTTAGAAGCGATCGCGGCAGCGGGTTACGATGGCATTGAAATATTTGAACAAGATTTCATCGCACATGACGGCGCGCCACGTGATGTTGGAAACATGGTGCGTGATTTCGGTTTGGACATTACGCTATTTCAACCGTTTCGTGATTTCGAAGGGCTACCTGATCCGCTGCGCGCCAAAGCCTTTGATCGAGCGGAACGTAAATTCGATTTGATGCAAGATCTTGGAACAGACTTGGTTTTGATCTGCTCATCTTGTCACCCACAGGCTTTGGGTGGCATTGATCGTGCTGCGGATGATTTACGGGCCTTGGGTGATCGAGCCAAGGCACGCGGGCTGCGCATCGGATACGAAGCGTTGGCTTGGGGTCGTCATGTGAACGATCATAGGGATGCATGGGAAATCGTGCGTCGCGCGGATCATGATAATGTCGGATTGATCTTGGACAGCTTTCACACTCTGGCGCGAAAAATTGATCCTGACACTATTCGACGGATTCCTGGGGACAAAGTTTTCTTTGTTCAATTGGCGGATGCTCCTGCAATAGAAATGGATCTTTTGTATTGGTCACGCCATTTCCGCAATATGCCGGGCGAAGGCGATTTGAAGGTGACTGATTTCATGCGTGCCGTCATGGCGACAGGGTATGCAGGGCCAATTAGCTTGGAAATTTTTAATGATCAGTTTCGTGGTAGCTCGGCGCGCACTGTTGCCAAAGATGGCTATTGCTCACTGATGGCTTTGATTGATGATGTCCGCCGCCAAGAGCCAAACAGTGTTGAAAACCTTGTGCAAATGCCGCCTAGAATTGCCACCAAAGGTGTGTCGTTCATTGAATTCGCGGCTCAAAAAGAAGATGCGATCGCGCTGAAATCCTTGCTGACGTCGATGGGGTTTGCCAAAGTGGGCGCCCATCATTTCAAGGCCGTAGAGCTATGGCAACAAGGACAGGTACGCATTGTCGTGAACCAAGAAACCACAGGTCATGCAGGCACGTCCTGGACCGTTCGAGGAACAAGCATTTGCGACATCGGTATCAGCGTAGAAGACGCGAAAGCGGTTCTAACCCGCGCAACGGCTTTGGGGATCGAGCCATTCGAGCAACCGCTAGGCCCACAGGAACTTAGCATTCCTGCGGTGCGTGGGCTGTCTGGATCTGTGCTTCATTTTATGGACAATTCGTTGGAACTTGACCGTGTTTGGGAACTGGAATTTGATGCGAAAACTGCGGATCATGGGGCGGGATTGACCCAAATTGATCATATTGCACAAACCATGAGCTACGAAGATATGCTGTCGTGGACACTGTTTTATGCGTCTTTGTTTGACATGAAAAAACTGCCCATGGTGGATGTGTTTGACCCAGATGGCTTGGTAAGAAGCCAAGTTGTGCAATCCCAATCGGGTGCGTTAAAGATAACGCTTAATGGGGCTGACACGCATCGCACTTTGGCCGGGTCATTCTTGGCTGAAACCTTTGGGGCGTCGGTTCAGCACGTCGCGTTTGCCACAAACGATATTTTCGCAACGGCCCAAGATTTGGCCGATCGTGGCTTTGGGGCATTGCCTATGCCTGCGAATTATTATGATGATTTAGCAGCGCGCTTTGATATCGACCCGGATATGTTTGCGGGTCTAAAGGCTGCGAACATTCTTTATGATCGCGATGATCATGGCGCATTCTTTCAGCTCTATTCCAAACCTTTTGCCAATGGGATGTTCTTTGAAATCATACAACGTTGCGATGATTACCAAGGCTTTGGAGGCCCCAACGCACCGTTCCGCATTGCTGCTCAAAAACGTCTATTGCGAACAAAAGGGGTTCCAAATCTTTAGCGGAATGTAACTGTATTGCAGCCCTAAATCAGACTGCAATACAGTGTTGCGGTGTTAGTCGGCTATAAATGAACCAACGACAGCATTGATGCCATCACCAGGTGTTTCATTTTCATAATTGATGACGCCGCCCAATTCGACATTTGACGTAGATTGTCCAAAGATACCTGAGGTAAAGTCATTGTCCTCTAATGTGGTGGTATGGGTTCCGCCGCCTGCTATTACCGTCATATCACCTCCGCAAAACAGATTTGCCCCACCACATGGTGTGCCAGATTGCACGGTTAAAATGTTGATCGACAGACTGGCTTCAGAGATGCTTCCAAGCCGATCTGTTTTTTGTGCGTCGCCCAAGATGTTTAAGTCAAAAGAGCCAGAACGACTGATCGTTGCATCGACGACACCATCAACCAATACATATTCATCCTCGCTGACAAGCGCGTAGATGGAACCTGCGTGAGATGAAAAGGACACATCATTTGGTATTTCGTCGAACGCAAGGCCGACTAAGCTACTGGCGTCATCATTCAATATAGCAACATAATCCAACGTTTTGGCAGAATCCCAGTTGTCTTTGGTTGATGCAATTGTTGCATCTGCCAAAGAAACGCCAGTTGAGCCTTGGGACAGCTTTAAAAGCTCGGTCGCGTCAGACAGGTTTGTCAGCGTATTGATTATGGGTGCATCTGTGACAACCTCTTCTCCGCCACCACCGCATGCGGACAGTAGGGTTACAAAGGGAACGCTAAGTAAGAGTGTTGATTTACGCATTTTGGTTCTCCTTTGCCCTAAGCGATAATGTCGAAGTCTGTCGCAGACAAATTCGCAGCTGAAATGCCGTCAAATTCGATTGAAACACCTTCTGCCGAAAACTCTGCGTTTCCAGAAGCGTTATTGTTTACAAAATTCATGATGGTGTCAGATGAAAGCGACCCTGCAAAGCCATGAAGTTGGACAACGTCTGTCCCGATTTCAAAGTCGCGACCTCCACCTTCGATCCGGGTGATGATGTTATGGCCGTCTTCGCTGGCTCTAAAGATGAACGTATCTGCACCATAGCCGCCTTGCATCGTGTCATTGCCTTGACCGCCATCGATAGTATCGTTGCCGCGTGAAGCAAATAGAACCGTGTCACCA
>JAHEJA010000075.1 GCA_024639125.1 Paracoccaceae bacterium | reverse complement strand
CAGCTGATCCGCGTGGTCACATTGCGATGATCCCCACCCCAGTTTTTCCAAAACCCAGACAAAGACCCCGGTTGCAAGCGTTGATAAGAATTTGCCGTTGGCGCAATCAGACCTGCAAGACCTTTGTGATGATGCAAAACCCCAGCCAAGCACCCTTTGGCAAGATCATTGATCACATCTGGCCCATTACGATCCCCGACTGATAACGCATTTTTACCCCGTTCATCAGTGAAGGAATAATTGATATGCATTCCAGAGCCACCTGCTTCTGCCAGTGGTTTTGGCAAAAAGGTCAGAACAAGACCATGTTCAAGCGCAATTTCCCGCGCCATCAAACGAAACAAAACGATATCGTCCACGGCTTTGACCGCATCATCAAAGGTCAGTGTATATTCAAACTGCGGACTATCGTATTCCGCAGTGATCATATCCAATTTGAACCCCACCTCTTCGGCCATTTCCCAAATCGCATCATTGAACCGTAACGGATCGCTGGCGGGTCCGGTGCCATAGACAACCGCACCGGGCGTATCATAAGGTACCAACCTGCCTTGGTCATCGGCCTGAAGCGCAAATGCTTCGAGTTCGATCCCAATTTTTGGCGTCAGCCCCTTTGCCTCCCAAGCGGATACGGCACGCTTTAATGCACCACGCGGGCACAAGCCAAGTGGCGCCCCTTGGTGGTCATACAAATCACCCAAGACTATTTTCGTGTTCTCATCCCAACTCTGGCGGATATCGGATGCTGCCCAGCGCAGCTCCATATCAGGAAGCCCTTGCATCATCATGGACCCGGGCGCCGGAAGCAAATCTTTGTCGTAATGCACCCCAAAGGTGGACCGACAAAATCGCGTCTCACTATCGGTAATTTTCGA
This sequence comes from Paracoccaceae bacterium, assembly GCA_024639125.1. Classification (GTDB taxonomy): domain Bacteria; phylum Pseudomonadota; class Alphaproteobacteria; order Rhodobacterales; family Rhodobacteraceae; genus JAHEJA01. The sequence continues at coordinate 1,981 of JAHEJA010000075.1, read as the reverse complement.
ATTAGGTAGGTATTTACCGCGCATTATTGACAGATGGTCACAAAACAGCGCCCTTAGTCGATCCTTCATGTGATGTCTCCCTATTCGGATGTTAGTTTATTGTTATTGTTTATTTTTTCTTAATCCGGACGGGCAAAGATTTCAGCCCTCCTACAAAGTTTGAACGCAAGAATTGCTGTTCTCCGGCAGGTTCAATGGATGATATCCGCTTGGACAGTTCTTCGAACAAGACACGTACTTCGAGACGTGCCAACCACATTCCCAAACAGATATGCGGACCCGATTGACCGAATGCCAGATGCTTGTTTGGGGATCGTGCGAGGTTCACGCGAAACGGATCCTCAAAGGCGTGATCGTCGCGATTGGCCGACGAAAACCAGAACAAAACCTTGTCGCCTTTGCGCATTGTTTGGCCATGTGCCTCGTAATCTTCTAATAGGGTTCGGCGGAAATATAACGCCGGCGTCGCCCAGCGGATAATTTCATCCGGTGCAGTTTCCCAAATATCACCGCCCTGTTGCATTTGCCCCAAAAGTTCGGGCTGATAACACATCGCTTGCATGCCTGCCGCAATGGAATAACGCGTGGTGTCGTTACCGGCAGCCACAAGCAAACAAAAGAAATTGCGAAACTCTTCTTGGGATATGACATTACCATCCTTGTCAGGTTCCAAAATCAAATGCAGCACACCGCTCGTGTCGCTGTTGCGTGCCTTGGTGGACATAAGGTCTTTGGCATAGTTATAAAGTTCGGCACCAGCAGGGGAATTAAACGGCATCATACGATATTCATCGGTCGTCATTTTATCCAAGACATGATCGGTAAAATCTGGATCCGTATTGGCAATCAAAGCATCCCCTTTTTCAACCAACCAAGGCAAATCAGAGTCAGGTGTGCCCAGAATGCGCCCAAGCATACGCATTGGCAATTGACGCGCTATCACCTTGGTTGCATCCATTTCCTCGGACTCTAACGCTTGATCCAGAATTTCGGCGCATAAGTCACGCATTGCGGATTCAAATTCTGCGATGACTGGTTTTGAAAATGCTTTTGCCACCTTGATCCGCGTTTTCATGTGATCAGGTGGGTCAATTTCTTGGAACGTACGTCGTGCCAGATATTCTTCGTAACTTTGATCTTCCATTCGGATCCCTTGGGCCGAGGAAAACACTTGGAAATTACGGTTCATTTCGGTGATGTCTTGATGCCGCGTGATGGACCAAAACCCTTGGCCTTGATCCCAATCGGTCCAGTGGATCGGGTCCTCTCGGCGCAGACGCGCAAAGGTCTTATGCGGCGCACCTTTGGCGAATGTGTCATGGCTGGTTAAATCCGCATACCCATCGTCGGTTGGCGTCCAGAGTGTCATGGTCCATTCCTCGCTATTTAACTTGTTAAATCATAGGAGCGCCCCTTATAATATTGCAAACAAAATAAAGGGTTTTGCCATGAAAATTGCGATTTTAGTGACCAATACAGACACAAGCCCCTTTGCTCAGGCACGTCCATTAGATGGTGAAAAATTTACCACCCTTTTGGCACATCACCGTCCCCAATGGACCTTTACTATTTTCGATGTCAAAAGCGATGATTTCCCTCGGGACATTACTGAATTTGACGGGCTTATGATTACTGGCTCGCCATCTTCGGTGAATGATCCATTTCCTTGGATTGCCACTTTGCTTGATCTTATTCGTTCGGCGCATTCAGCCAAGGTACCGATGTTCGGAGCATGCTTTGGACATCAAGCTATTGCCTTGGCATTGGGCGGCAAAATTGGGAAAAACCCCCAAGGTTGGCAACATGGTGCAATTGAAAATCACAGTGTGTCAAGCACGCCATGGGGAGGCATGCAGCCGAGCTTTTTCCTTTATGGATCGCACAAAGAACAAGTCACAACATTGCCACCCAATGCAGAACCCATTTTTACCAGTACTGATTGCCCATTCGCAGGATTTCAAATTGGGAACCACATATTTAC
>JAHEJA010000005.1 GCA_024639125.1 Paracoccaceae bacterium | reverse complement strand
AATTTGTCTAGGCTCCTTCGCTCGTACAAACGTGTTGCCGATTTTCAGCAAAAGCACTTATTTTCAAGAAGTGACAACAATTTCAATAGATTACACATGCAGGGAAATGGCGGAAACGAAGGGATTCGAACCCTCGAGACGGTTTCCCGCCTACTCCCTTAGCAGGGGAGCGCCTTCGACCACTCGGCCACGTTTCCGCCGACGGGTTTAGCGGCGAATTCAACTGAGAACAAGAGGGCGAACCAACAAAATTGCAATTAAAAACACGGATAGTAAAAAGCCAGCTGTTTTCTGCGAAACGACACCGCAGAGCGGGTTATATCGTATCCCCTTCATCCCGTGCGCTGGCTCATTCTTACCGAAAGCACACCATATCTTAATATGCGAGGATGATCCAAAGTCAGGTGGACCAATCACTGGCCCCCGACCCTTTCAAAGATAATTCATAAATATAAGGGGTTTCAATCGTCCACCGAATGCGCCCCGCGTCATACCAAATCGCACGCCTATCCTGGGGGAGCTGTCGTATTTTCGCAAATCTAGCGGCTTGCGACGCCTAGGGCAGATATACAAACATCGCAAAGCAGCTTGTTATGGCTTGCTGCTCCAACGTCACTTAACTGCACAAGCGACGTTAGAGCAAATTTATGCTACGTATTAAACAAGAAATGCATCACATCGCCGTCTTGGACGATATATGATTTACCCTCAACGCGCATCTTACCGGCTTCCTTTGCGCCGCTTTCCCCTTTGCATGCCACATAGTCTGCAAATGCAATGGTTTCTGCACGGATAAAGCCACGCTCAAAATCACCATGGATCACACCAGCCGCTTGTGGTGCGGCTGTGCCTTTGCGGATGGTCCATGCGCGGGCTTCTTTTGGGCCAACGGTAAAATACGTCTCAAGGTGCAGTAGCTCATAACCTGCTCGGATCAACCGATCCAGCCCGGCCTCTTCCAACCCCATTTCGCCCAAGAACATCTCGGCTTCATCAACTTCTAGCTGGCTAATTTCTTCTTCGATTTGCGCACTAATAATCACGCTTGCTGCACCCTGATCGGCAGCCATCTCTTGCACTGCTTTAGAATAGGCGTTCCCTGACGCAGCATCGGCTTCATCTACATTGCACACATAAAGAATAGGCTTTGTGGTCAAAAGCTGCAGCATTTTCCAAGCACGCTTGTCATCATCAGACACATCAACGGCCCGCGCAGGTTTCCCTGCTTCTAATACCTCAAGCGCTTGCTTTAGCAAACGTTCCTGCTGCATGGCCTCTTTGTCGCCGCCCCGAACTTTGCGTGACACGTTTGCCAAACGCTTTTCGATGCTTTCCATATCGGCCAGCATCAATTCCATTTCAATCGTTTGCGCATCTTCAACCGGATCAACGCGCCCATCCACATGGGTGACATCACCATCATCAAAACACCGCAGCACATGGGCAATCGCATCGGTTTCCCGAATATTCGCAAGAAATTGATTACCCAATCCTTCACCCTTAGACGCTCCCTTTACAAGCCCGGCAATATCCACAAAAGTCATCCGCGTCGGGATAATTTGTTTCGACATTGCAATACCGGCCAATTGGTCCAAACGCCCATCTGGAACAGCAACATCCCCCACATTGGGCTCGATCGTACAAAACGGAAAATTCGCCGCCTGCGCTGCCGCTGTTTTTGTCAAAGCGTTAAACAACGTTGATTTCCCAACATTAGGCAAACCCACGATTCCCATCTTAAAGCCCATTGTGGCCTCCTATCAGAAATTTTGACCGCTTCTATGCTCTGTTGTTGCGTTTCGCAATGCTCTAAGCAACAATCCCAACAATTCGATCCGCACCTTTTGCTTCATCTTTGTTGCAAATACTCATTTTCCAAAGGCAGAAAGCAAAACGCATGTCTCATTCGGTCTTGATCGCCGTCATCCTGGCAGCCCTTCTTCATGCGACATGGAATGCCGGCGTCAAAGGAGGATCAGATAAACTTACACAAATGGCGGCGGTAACCATTGGACACGCACCTTACGCCGTGATGATCATGTTTGTATTGCCGCCAATAAACTGGGCTTCATGGCCATATTTAATTGCAGGCGGCGTGCTTCACTTCGGCTATCAGATCTTTCTCGTACGTTCCTACAAAATAGGCGACCTATCCCAAGTGTATCCCATTGCGCGCGGCACGGCCCCGTTGATTGTGACCCTTGTTTCGGTCTTTTTCCTTTCGGTCCCGCTTGGATCTAATCAGATCATCGGCATCCTGCTCGTGGCTGGCGGAATTATTCTAATGGGCCTGCGACGTCATCAGCCCAAAGCAGGGTTAGCCACGCTAACAGCCATTATTACAGGATGCTTTATCGCATCCTACTCGCTCAATGACGGATATGGCGCGCGCATATCGACAAGCCCAATTGTGTTTTATTGCTGGCTGGCTTTGATAAACGCCGCTCTGATGGGGCTTTATGTTCACACCATCGGTCACGTCAATCCACTTACTCTACCAATCAAGAACAAGCTGATTTTCTGGGGCGGTGGGTTTGCCTCTTTTGGCGCGTATTCTTTGGTTATGTGGGCTTTTTCCCAAGCCCCGATTGCTATCGTAACAGCGCTTCGTGAAACCAGCATGGTATTTGCGCTCATCATAGGTGTTGTCTTTATGCAAGAACGCCTCACTTGGTTAAAAGTAATTGCAATTTGCACAACCTTAATCGGCGTCTTAACAATTCGCTTAAATTCTTGAATTTACACCCCATGCTCCCATTGATTTTCTCTCCAAGATTGGGCACATGGTCACAACGCTAACTAGGGAACTCTGACATGACACGCATTGACGACACTTTCGCCAAACTCAAGGCCGCCAACAAAAAAGCCTTTGTCACCTATGTCATGGCAGGTGATCCAAACTACGAAACCTCCCTCGAAGTTGTCAAAGGACTTCCTGCGGCAGGCGTAGACATCATTGAACTTGGCCTTCCTTTCACCGATCCAATGGCAGATGGCTCAACCATTCAGCTCGCAGGTCAACGCGCCCTCGAAGCCGGCATGACTTTGGAAAAAACCTTGCAACTGGCGCGCGATTTTCGCACGACCGATGACACAACTCCGATTGTTCTTATGGGCTACTACAACCCCATCTATAATCGCGGAGTGGACCAATTCCTTCAGGACGCCAAAGAGGCTGGGATTGATGGCATGATCGTCGTCGACCTTCCCCCGGAAGAAGACGATGAACTTTGCATTCCGGCGCAAAAAGCCGGGCTTAATTTCATTCGCCTTGCAACCCCGACAACCGATGAAAAGCGACTTCCCAAGGTTTTGGAAAACACATCCGGCTTTGTCTATTATGTTTCGATCACTGGCATTACCGGCGCAGCCGAAGCACAAGCCAGCGATGTTGCCCCCGAAGTCGCACGGATCAAATCACAAACAGATCTTCCAATCATTGTTGGCTTCGGCATCAAGACACCAGAAACCGCAGAGGCAATTGCCTCCGTCGCGGATGGCACTGTTGTTGGATCGGCAATCGTATCCCTTTTGGAAAACGGCAAATCCGTAACCGAGGTTCTTGCCTTTGTTAAATCCCTAGCTGACGGCGCACACCGCGCTTAATAGGCTTCATCTTTGAATAAATACTCACGCACGCTCCATTTACCAAGGGGCGTGAGTTTTGCATGTTGCGCCCCCTTTCCTGCCAGAAATAATTTGCAATATTATCAATATTGGTAAATAAACCTAACCAGTTATTACCAAAAGGATACCGCCATGGCCGTGATCACCAATATTGACGATCTAAAACGTATCTACAAACGTCGCGTGCCCAAGATGTTCTATGACTACGCAGAATCCGGAAGCTGGACAGAACAAACCTTTCGCGAAAATGTGTCCGATTTCGATCAAATCCGCCTGCGCCAAAGGGTTGCAGTGGATATGTCAGGGCGAACAACCGCTGGCGAAATGATCGGTCAAAAGGTCGCCATGCCTGTGGCGCTTGCCCCCGTGGGGTTGACCGGCATGCAATCTGCCGATGGCGAAATCAAAGCCGCCAAAGCCGCAGAAAAATTTGGGGTGCCTTTCACGCTCTCGACGATGTCGATTTGCTCGATCGAAGACGTTGCGGAAAACACCACTCAGCCATTTTGGTTTCAACTCTACACGATGCGCGACACGGATTACGTTTCGCGTTTGATTGCACGTGCCAAGGCCGCCAATGTATCCGCTTTGGTCATCACACTTGATCTTCAAATTCTGGGTCAACGGCACAAAGATTTGAAAAACGGGCTTTCTGCGCCGCCCAAACTTACCCTGAAAACCATGGCAAACTTGGCCACGAAATGGGCGTGGGGGCTTGAAATGCTCGGCACCAAGCGCAGGTCTTTTGGCAATATCGTGGGTCACGTCGATAATATCTCGGACCCAAGTAGCCTTATGAGCTGGACCGCCGAACAATTCGATCCTTCGCTTGATTGGGATAAAATCAAACGGATCAAAGACGAATGGGGCGGAAAAGTTATCCTCAAGGGGATATTGGATGCCGAAGACGCAAAAATGGCTTTATCTGTTGGTGCGGATGCAATCATTGTATCAAACCACGGCGGTCGCCAGTTGGATGGCGCCATAAGCTCGATCAAAGCCCTGCCCTCAATAATGGACGCTGTTGGCGATAAAATCGAAGTTCACCTAGACAGCGGTATTCGCTCTGGTCAGGACGTGATCAAGGCTTTGGCTCTTGGTGCAAAAGGCACCTACATCGGGCGGGCTTTTGTCTATGGCTTGGGTGCCAAGGGCGAACAAGGTGTCACCGATGCCCTAACCGTGATCCAAAAAGAAATGGATATTTCGATGGCCCTTTGCGGACACCGGCACATTAGCGACATCAGCCGCGACACCGTTTTACTTCCTGAAAATTTTGGCTACGAGTGGCGCTAAGTGCGCCGCTCCACCAATAGCAGGATCGGAACAGACAGTAATAAAACACCAATCACGCTAAATGATAATGTCAGCGTTCCAATTTCCGACAGAAGTCCCATCATGGGTGGCCCTAGGAAAAACCCAGCGTAGCCGATGACCGATACGCGAGAAATCACCTGTGTCCGCAACCGCTTGGGCGTGGATTTCGACACATAAGAAAAGATCATCGGCACCATCACAGAAACACCAGCACCAAGAAGCGCAAAGCCCGCGTATACACCAATCGACGCATTTGACCATGCCGCCAGCAATGCACCAAAAGCTGTGACCAGCGCACCAGCGGCAACAACACCGCGCTCAGAGCGTGATTTCATACCATAATGCCCAGCCAAGCGGCCTAGCCCCATTGTTATGCCTAAAATTGCTGGACCCAAGGCGCTAAGTTCCGCCGACACCTCTAATACGCGTTCAATATGCAAGGCGGACCATGCTTCGGTTGCTTGCTCTGTCATAAAGGCAATCATAATGATCACGCCGGGTATCAGAACAAGTTTAAAGGTAACTTTCACATCTTTGACTTCTGGTTCTGCGTCATCTTCCACACTGTTTGATGGCCCCGCCAAAAGCGTCAACACAAGCGCCAAACACATCACGCCGATGGCAAACTGCCCAAAGCTAACGCCTTGACCGCGGCACATCCCTGCGATCAGGGCCGCAAACGCATAACCAAACGAAAATACAGCATGGTTCAGCCCCATAAGTGACATTGATTTTTCGGTTTCAATTTGACTAAGCCGCGCGTTCATCACCACATCAAGTGTGCCGGATATGGACGACATGAACAGCATTCCCAAAGTGAATACTAAGAGAGAGGTTGCATGTGTCGGTATGAAATATAGACCGCAGCCCAGGAGCATTAACACAACAATGGCATAACGCGGAAGAAGCGTGTCGATCTTGGGCGCAAGCCACATCGCCATGACAGCACCGATCGCCGCAATCAGCATCGCAGTGCCAAAAGCCGCATCACTGGCTTGAATGATTTGCTTTATTTCAGGCACGTAGGCGGCGAAAGCCCCCCAGAACACACCCAATAAAACAAATGCGGGCGCGACAGGTTTAGAAGCGACAAGTTCGGTTACAATTTTCATAATATCTGAATATAGAGTTTTTCATTCGAGACAAGATAACTTATCTCATGCCCTTAAATTCAATCTTATCAATAGCTCTAAAACGGATATTTTATAGCTATTTTTGGGCTTTCATTTCAGCGGAATCTGGTCTATACGCGCGGCTTCACGTGGGGCTACAGCCTTGGAGGAGCCCCACCCTTATTTATTGGAGAATTAAAATGGCTAACGAGATTCCAGATCTTGAAGCAATCGCACGTACGGGGACAGGCAAGGGCGCCGCTCGTCAAGCACGTCGCGACGGAATGGTACCAGGTGTTGTTTACGGCGGTGGTCAAGACCCACTTGCTATTCAAATCCCTTTTAACGTTTTGCTAAAGCGTTTGAAGCAAGGTCGTTTCCTTTCAACATTGTTCAACTTGAAAGTTGAAGGCCAAGAAGACGTTCGCGTTATCTGCCGTGACGTTCAGCGCGATGTTGTCAAAGACCTTCCAACACATTTGGACCTAATGCGTCTTCGTCGTACATCAAAAATCAACCTGTTTATCCCAGTTGAGTTCATCAACGAAGAAGCAGCGCCAGGTATCAAGCGTGGCGGCATGTTGACTGTTGTACGTCCAGAAGTAGAATTGGTTGTAACTGCGGGTGACATTCCTGAAAAGATCACTGTTGATCTAACTGGTTTGAACATCGGTGACGTTGTGACAATTTCCAGCGTTGACCTTCCTTCAGGTGCGCGTCCAACAATCGATCGTGATTTCGTGATCGCGAACATTTCAGCACCAGCTGGCTTGGCGTCTTCTGATAACGAAGATGGCGACGAAGCAGAGGCAGAGGATGCCGCAGAGGAATAATCCTCAGCGCATAGATTGAAAAAGCGGAGCATTGTCTCCGCTTTTTTTATGTCATTTGAACAGCGCGCCTTTTGCGTTTAGAGTTTCAAAAACAAAAGAGTATTCCGACATGCAAATCTTTGTAGGCCTTGGCAATCCTGGTGCAAAATATGCCCAAAACCGTCACAACATTGGGTTCATGGCCCTAGATCAGATTGCTTCTGATCACGGGTTTGGGCCTTGGAAAGCCAAATTCCAAGCACAGATAAGCGAAGGCATGTTGGGCCGTGAAAAAGTTGTGCTTGTTAAACCGCAAACATTCATGAACCTATCGGGTCAATCGGTTGGCGAAGCAATGCGATTTTTCAAATTGACCCCAAATGATGTTGTGGTTTTCCACGATGAATTGGATCTTGTTCCCGGAAAATGTCGTGTGAAATCTGGCGGTGGTCACGCCGGCCACAATGGGCTGCGCTCGATTCACCAGCACATTGGCGAACACTATGACCGTGTCCGGCTAGGGATCGGACACCCCGGTCACAAGGATAAAGTGGCGAGTTATGTTTTGAACGATTTTGCCAAATCTGAACAGGTTTGGTTGGATGATCTCATTCGCGGCATTGGGGATGGTGCTGAAAAACTTGCTCAAGGGGACAGCGCAGGATTTATGAATGCTGTCGCACTGCGTGTGAAACCAGCCACCCCCAAAAAATCAACCCAGCCCAAGAATGATACGGTGATTTCCAAGCCAGATCCTTCAGAAGATAGCGCGAAATCACCGCTTCAAAAATTACTGGATAAGTTTACGTAGTTATTATTAAACTTAAATTATCATAAATTTAGACAAACTTATTGAATTATTCCCCTCATTTTCAACCGTGAACTTAACCAAAAGGTAGCAAAATCACCATTTACTACCCCTATGGATATATGTTGTTTTGTTTTGTTTTTTCGTAAGTCCTTACTAATCCAAATAGTAAATTAATTTATCATTTTCCGAGGCTTTGATGCAAAAAGACTCTCCTGTTAATATTTATGGCCAGCCCATCGAACCATGTTCGTATTCCCCTATCACGGGATTTTTTCGGGATGGCTCCTGTAACACCTGCGAACAAGACACCGGGTCACACACGGTTTGCGCCCAAATGACTGCCGAATTTTTGGCGTTTTCAAAATATCTTGGGAATGATCTGACAACCCCAAACCCCCAAGCAATGTTCCAAGGGCTTAAGCCCGGGGATTGGTGGTGTCTTTGTGCTGGTCGTTTTCTTCAAGCGCATGACGAAGGCTGTGCGCCTTTGGTTAATTTGGCAGCAACCCATAAAAAAGTTCTATCCATCGTGTCGCTCGACATTCTGGAACAGTATGATCATAAAAAAGCTTAGGGTTTTGAACGATGGGCGCGAAACGGCGGCCATCACATATATGCCCGTACCAAGCTGCTGACGTTCGTGCTGGGCATTTTTTAAAAACTGAAACGCGCCGCCCCACATCCAAGCAGGGCGGCTCAGATAATTTTTACAGATTTGCGTAGATCTGTGCGATCTTTTCAACAGCTTGCGTTGGGGTCATCTCTTCGCTGTCACCGGTCCGGCGCGACGTGACTTCGACGACGCCATTTTTCAAACCACGCGGCCCGACTGTGATGCGCCAAGGCAAGCCAAGCAAATCCATCGTGGCAAATTTGCCACCCGCACGTTCATTGCGATCATCATAAAGCGGATCAAGCCCCAAAGCCGTCAAGCTATCGTATAGCGCCTGACAGGCGGCGTCTGCTTCTTCATCCCCCTGTTTCAAGTTGATAATACCGCAATGGAATGGGGTGACGCCTTCGGGCCAAATGATCCCGTTTTCGTCATGGTTTGCTTCGATCAATGCGCCCAACAACCGGCTGACGCCAATACCGTGGCTGCCCATGTGAACTGGCGTGCGTTCGCCGCTTTCGTTGACAACAGTCGCGCCCAAAGGTTCCGAATACTGCGTACCAAAATAGAAAATCTGCCCCACTTCGATACCGCGCGCAATACGGCGGCGGTCTTCTGGAACTTGGTCAAATGCAGCGGCTTCATGGGTTTCATCCGTGCGTGCATAAAGCGATGTGAATTCTTCCATGACGCCCTGACACTGCGCCACATCGTCATAGTTGATGTCACGTTTGCCCAACTTAATGTCCGTCACTTTGCTATCATAGAACACTTCGGATTCACCGGTTTCGGCCAAAACCAAGAATTCATGCGTATAGTCGCCACCGATTGGTCCACTGTCTGCACGCATTGGAATGGCTTGCAGCCCCATGCGTTCATAGGTCCGCAAATAGCTAACCAAATGACGATTATAGGCATGAAGCGCATCTTCTTTGGTCAGATCAAAGTTATACCCGTCTTTCATAAGGAATTCACGCCCGCGCATCACCCCGAAACGTGGACGGATTTCATCGCGGAATTTCCACTGAATTTGATAAAGCGTCAAAGGCAAGTCTTTGTAGCTATTTACGTGCGAGCGGAACACATCTGTAAACATTTCCTCAGCGGTTGGCGAAAATAGCATGTCACGACCATGGCGATCTTTCATGCGAAGCATTTCTTCGCCATACCCATCGTAGCGGCCACTTTCACGCCAAAGATCCGCCGATTGCAACGTCGGCATCAGCATCGGAATATGACCTGCGCGGACCTGTTCTTCGTGCACAATGTTTTCCAATTTGCGCAACATTTTGAACCCCAGCGGAAGCCATGAATAAATACCTGCACTGGCTTGCTTGATCATACCAGCACGCAACATAAGGCGGTGGCTAACGATTTGGGCTTCTGTTGGGTTTTCTTTTAATACGGGTACAAAATAGCGGGACAGGCGCATTAGGCGGACCTCTTTCATGTCAAGTTCATGATTGGTTTAGCGAGTGAAAAGCATAGACACAAGCCAATCCTAAGAGATTTACCCTTGAAACAGAGGGCACGATGACCGATGTGTAAAGACAGACGGTCAAGAGGGACGGCTTATGGCATTAACAGTTCGGGAACAGATGAAATACTGGGGCATTGTCCTGTTAATCGCGACAGCTTTGCTATGGTATTTGGGGCATGTGCTTTTGCCATTTGTCGTTGGTGGAGCCATTGCATATTTCTTGGATCCCGTGGCAGATCGGTTGGAAACGATGGGGCTTTCGCGGGTTGTGGCAACAGCGATCATTGCAATCGTCGCCTTGTTGATTTTTGTCATCATGGCGCTTCTTTTGCTGCCGTCGTTGATCCAACAATCCATGAACTTATTTGACGTTGCACCCAAGCTATTTCGCGACTTGCAGCTGTTTTTATCGGACCGTTTCCCATCGCTTCAGGATGAAACCTCGGTTGTGCGTTCAGCGTTGACGTCAATTGGCTTAACAATCCAAGAACGCGGCGGGGCTTTGTTGGGAACGGTTTTGTCTTCGGCGGCGTCGCTGCTAGGCATCGTTAGCTTTCTTGTCGTGACGCCGGTGGTTGCCGTATATCTTTTGTTGGATTGGGACAATATGATCGCCAAGGTCAACACCCTTATTCCGCTTGATCATGCACCTGTTATCCGGCGATTGGCTGGTGAAATAGATCAAACTCTCTCTGCATTTGTGCGCGGCATGGGGTCTGTGTGTTTAATGTTAGGCGGCTACTATGCGACGGCATTGATGCTTGTCGGATTGGACTTTGGCCTTGTTGTTGGGGCAGTCGCAGGCTTGATCACATTTATTCCCTATGTCGGATCATTGGTGGGTGGCGCCTTGGCTATTGGGCTTGGTTTGTTTCAATTTTGGGGCGACTGGGTAAGCCTTGGGTTGGTTGCTGGCATCTTTTTTCTTGGTCAAATTATCGAAGGCAATTATCTGACGCCTAAACTGGTTGGCGGGTCTGTCGGGCTTCACCCTGTTTGGCTCTTGTTGGCCCTGTCGGTATTTGGCACAATTTTTGGGTTTATCGGCATGTTGATTGCGGTCCCTGTAGCCGCGTCAATTGGCGTTTTGGCACGCTTTGCCTCGGCCCAATATTTAGAAAGCCGCCTGTATCAAGGCATCATAGGCCGAAAGCCGGATTAATGGCCGAACAGCTTACTTTTGATCTGCCTATTCGAACCGCACTGGGACGCGGTGATTTTTTCATCTCGAACAGCAATGCACTGGCCTTGGCAATGATCGAGGATTGGGAAAACTGGCCATCGCGCAAACACACATTAACCGGCCCCAAGGGGTCGGGGAAAACGCATTTGGCCTATGTGTGGGCGGAACAATCGGGTGCAACTTTGATAAAAGCGGCGGCTGTGTTGCGAGACGCTATTCCCGAACTGGCCGCACAAAAAATTGTCGTAGAAGACGTGCATTGCGTTGCAGGCGATGCGGAGCAAGAAACCACCTTGTTTCATCTGCACAATATGGCCTTGGCGAATGGCAGTGAAATTTTATTCACGGGCCGCAATGCAGTACAACATTGGGGCATCCAGCTAAAGGATCTAGAATCGCGGCTGCTAGGGACACGTAATGCCGCGCTAGAATATCCGGACGACAGTTTGTTTTTCGCTCTGTTGGCCAAGTTATTTGCAGATAGGCAAATGTTCCCAACGCCTGACGTGCTTCAGTATCTTGTGACACGACTAGAGCGCAGCTTTGCAGTTGCGCAATCAACTGTTGCACTTTTGGATCAACGCGGCCTATCCGAAAAGCGGGCTTTGACACGCAGCTTTGTTGCTCAAACGCTTTCTAGCGTCGACTCGGATTGACCTTTGTGACAAGAGAGTTCTAAGGTTCAAACGAACTCGCCTCTGAAAGGATCAGTTTTGTCCCTGACGCCCCCAGACAAGCCAGCCCATTGGGACCCCTTTGCCAAACCATTATTTGATGATCCTTCTGTTCGGCACCTCAGCAAAGTTGCTGTTGTTGATATTGGATCTAACTCGGTACGTTTGGTGGTCTTTGATGGCGCGGCCCGATCCCCTGCCTATTTCTATAACGAAAAGGTAATGTGTGGCTTAGGAACCGGCTCGATGAATACAGGCCGGCTTCATCCCGAAGGCCGAAAACGCGCCTTGGCTTCGATGATCCGCTTTCGCAAATTGGCAACTGCGATGGGTATTAGTGATTTGACCGCTGTGGCAACTGCTGCGGTGCGGGATTCAGAAGACGGCGCTGAATTTTGCGAAGAAGTGCTCCAGGCCACAGGCGTCAAAATTTACATTATTGACGGCATAGAAGAAGCACGGCTTTCCGCGCAGGGTGTTCTTTTGGGGTGGCCGGAAGCCAGCGGTTTAATGTGCGATATTGGCGGATCCTCAATGGAGCTTGCACATATCAATGCGCGCACCATCGGCAAGCGCGTGACGTCGGATTTGGGACCGCTGAAACTAGAGGATGTAAAAGGCGGCGTATCTGGTCGACGGGCCTTTATTAAGGAAACAATTCAAAAACTAGCCGATGAAATGGGTACTGATCATGACCGTATCTATTTGGTTGGCGGATCATGGCGGGCCTTTGCGCGGGTGGATATGCATCGACGCAATTATCCGCTTTTGGTTTTGCATGAATATGAAATGACGCCAAAAGACATTCGTGACACCATCGCTTACCTAGCCGAGATCGATCACGAAGAGTTACGGAAATCCTGTGGTATTTCGTCGGCGCGTATGCGGCTTTTGCCGCTTGCAACAGAAGTTCTAAAGCGATTGATCAAAACCTTTAAACCCGAAGAGATTGCGATTTCCAGCTATGGCATTAGAGAAGGCATGTTATATGAACAAATGCCGCAAAAGCTACGCGATCGGGATCCTTTGATCGAAGCCAGCAAGTTTTCCGAATTCAAGGATGCGCGGATTCCCGGGTTTGGTAAGAATTTATTTTACTTTGTTAGCCCCCTCTTTCCCAATGCCGACTACAAGTTTTTACGATTGGTGCGGGCCGCCTGTCATTTGCATGACGTAAGCTGGCGCGCACATCCCGATTATCGTGCGGAAACCTGTTTTGACAATGTCACGCGATCGAACCTTGGTGGGTTAAACCATCAAGAACGGGTTTTCCTTGGGCTATCGTTGATGCATCGTTATCGGGATCAACGCGGTGGCAAAAAATTTGAAGACGTAAGCAAGCTTTTGACCGAACGCACCCTACGTCGAGCGACCGTTTTAGGCAGCGCAATGCGGCTTGGGGCGATGCTCTGGGACAAAAATGCATCTTTGCACTGGGACCCTACACGCCGCGTGCTTAAGTTGCAGTTACGCGAACACTCAGAAGACCTATTCGGTGAGGTCGCTGAAGCGCGTTTCCAATCCTTGGCAACGCTCATCGCTGCCAAACGCAGCAAAGTTGAAATCATAGACTAAAAAAGCCACCCTTTAGTCCAAGGGTGGCTTTTGAAACATTTTTCACAACAGGCGTGTTACTTTAACAGAGCAACCATTTCCAATGTCAAAACACTTGCTGCGCCCGTAAACGTGCCGACCACATTATCGTCCGCGACCAGCAGCGCATCGTCGCCATCAATACGAATTTCGACAACTGGATCAGCTGAACCTTCTGGAACAGTAATTTGAACGGTATCTCCAACTTTGAAGTCAACAACTGTTCCAGCTTCGCCGTTTGCAAGTTCGTCAAAGATAAAGATGTCATCCCCTAATCCACCTTTGGCAACATCCAAACCGCCCACATAAAGTGTATCATTGCCTTCGCCGCCATAAAGAGTATCCGCCCCGTCAAGCTGAGCATCTTTCAATGGCTCGATACCATCAAAGCGCGGGGATGCGAGCAGTTCATCAAGCGTGATATCGGGATTGTCTGCATTATCCGCTTCCGCAGCAGCCAATGCATTCATGAACTCAACAGATACATCCAAAGGCGCGCCTGTTTCGGGGTTCGTGATATACGTGTCAAACGGGTTGGACCCATCCAAAATGTCATCGCCTTTACCACCGGCGACTATGTCGGCACCGCCGCCACCATAAATGATGTCATTATCGCGGTTTCCATCCAACGAGTCATTCCCGTCGTTGCCAAAAATGCGATCGTCGCCATCTCCACCTGTAATAAAGTCTGATTGACCACCACCACCAAGCGTGTCCGCAAAAGAAGCCCCGCTAATGGTATCTTTGCCAAAGCCGCCTTCAATAAGGTCCTGACCAACGCCACCATTCAGAAAATCATTGCCAATGCCGCCATTGATAGTGTCCGATCCCATGCCGCTGCTGACGGTATCATCGCCTGCACCAGTGTGGATCAGATCATTGCCCTTGGTTCCTAAAATATCGTTATCCTGCCCAAAAGCATTAATTTCATTAACATCATCGACAATAGGGTCGTCATCACCATTCGGATTTGTGCCGTCATCAAATACACCAGTCAGCTCTAATACGCCCCAGCCTAATAAAATTGGCAAAAGTACTGCTACTGCAATCATAATATCACTCCAAAATATCCTTTCGGATAATATAACACCCCCAAATAGACAGAGTCAAATTTGATACAAACCCTTAGCAAATACGTGAACAATGCAGGATATATTGCGAACACAGTTTCCTAAATGGAAACAAATGCACAACCCTTGATTGCAAATTAACTAAAAGAATCACGTATGGTTTTCAAAATCGATATCCAACACCACTGGAAAATGATCCGAAGCGGTTAGCAAAGCGCGCTGAACCTCGGGAGTGTTCCAAGCCTTGGGATGATCAAAGGGATGCCATATTGTCCAAGTCGGGCTTTTTGCCACTAGTCGCTCTGAAATCATAACATAGTCCAACAAAGCCTCAAGGTAGCGATCCTCCTTGGGTTGAAAAAATCGCGCTGTACTTGGACGTTCTGCAAAGGGCGTTTGCACCGTTTTAACGGCATGCGGGTCAAACAACGACCGATGCCCTTGCCCCATGACGACTTCGACAGATGAACGCCCAAACAAGTTTTCAAACTCATCCAAGCCCGGTCCATCGTTTAAATCACCCAAAACGATCAAATCATCACCATTTTCAAGAATTTGATCTGCACGCCCGCGCATCCAAATTGCCTGCGCCAATTGCTTGCGACGGTTTTCAATCGATATTCGTATTTCTTCGTCTTTTGAACGCGCGCCATAGGGGGCTTTGCTTTTTAAATGCGCACCGATCATGCGGAATTCTGTGCCCATTTTAGGTGAAATCACCAATTCCAACGGAGGTTTGGAAAACACAATTGGATCAGGATGCGCATCTTGATCCAGATCAATAGTTGTTTCACTGTCAAATCGCGGTGCTTGCTCAGACTGTAACGGAGCATGTTCCGCAGAAACAACATCGGGATCGAACAATAATGCTATTTCCTGTTGCGTGTCGTTTGCAAACCCAATGACCGCTGATCGCGTTCTTAGTTCAAAATGTCCGGCGAAATTTTCTAATGCCTGCACAGTGCTGCGATGTTTGCTATGGTCTGGGGCTTCGACTATCAAAATCGCATCGGCGTCTATTGTATGAAAAACGGTCCCCAAGGCCGCAATTTGATCTTGCTTGGTGACATTGTGACGCCCCGACCATGTTCCATCAACAACCAGCCGATCCTGCGCATCAAACAGCGCATTAAACCATTCGACATTATAGGTCGCTATGCGCATCTATCCGTGCTTACCCAAGATTTCATCATAAGCACGGTTGATCTGGATTAATCGCTTTTCTGCCAACTTTACCGCTTCTTCGGGAACGCCACGGGCCATCATTATATCCGGATGACATTCACGCACCAATTGCCGCCAGCTTGTCTTGACGAGCGCCATGTCATTTGTTTCCTCAATCCCCAAAACCGCAAAGGGATCTGGATTTGCGTCCGGAACATGACGTGACCGAAACCTCGCAAATTGCGCATCGCTCATCCCAAAGATATGGGCTACGTCTTGTAAGAATTTGTTTTCATTTGGGTGATAAAACCCATCCGCCATTGCAATATGAAACAACCCTTCTAACAAATCAGACAAAATTTCACTGCCAGAGCCAAACATTTTCGCAATGCGACGCGCATAGTGATCAAAGCCAGAGACATCCTGACGCGCCATATTGAATACCCGCGCGGCACCAGCTTCTTCGGACGCGGGAATGTAGAAAACTTGGCGAAAGGCAACAACTTCGTCTTTGGTAACTTGACCATCAGCCTTTGCCATTTTTGCCCCCAAGGCAATGACTGCAATCGTAAAGGCAACTGTTTTTTCAGGTGGCGATGACAAACGATCAAATACCGCCGAAAGCCCTTCACCTTTGGCCAAGGCCGAAATTGCCTCTGATATGCGCAGCCAAATTGACATAAATTATCCTAACTTATTTTCCCAAAATCCTAACCCTTACAACATCTTTTGCATCAAGATTAAATCCATCCAACGATTAAATTTGAAACCCACCTCCGGTAGGGTCGCAATGACGTCAAACCCAAGTGCCGCATGAAACGCCACGCCAGCAGGGTTTTCCCCGCTTACACCGGCAAACATAGAATGCGCACCACACTGCCGCGCCTGATCAAAAAGCGCGCCCATCAAGCGACGCCCAACGCCAGAACCCTGCGCATTTGGTGCCAAAATCACAGAATGCTCGACGGTCTTTGCATATCCCGGTCCTGCCCGAAACTGACCAAACGTGGCAAAGCCAGAAACGATGCCATGACTTTCAACAACCAAGAACGCGTCCCAATCATTGCTGTTTTTTGCAGAAATATCCACACTCAAGCCAGCTTGGGTTTTCAATTCGTTGGTAAACGTCACGGACGTATCGATGATAATCGTGTTCCAAATCTGTGCAATCGCACTGGCATCATCAGCCTGCGCCGCGCGAATTAGGATGTGATCGTTTTGAGCCCCGTCGGGGTTTCCAATATCAGTTCGTATGACGCAGTCTCCGCCCCTAAAATTTCGACTCTTGGGTCTGAAAATAAGCGTGACGTAAAAGAACGCAAGGTAATTGCATGCGGCGAGCGAACTTGAAACGACTTTAATCGAACACCGACATCTGGCAATCGCATCGCT
Organism: Paracoccaceae bacterium; assembly: GCA_024639125.1. Lineage (GTDB taxonomy): Bacteria > Pseudomonadota > Alphaproteobacteria > Rhodobacterales > Rhodobacteraceae > JAHEJA01. Next base: position 49,561 of record JAHEJA010000005.1, on the reverse strand, counting down.
GGGCTGCCTGCGCCCTTCCAATCAATAATCGCCGGAGCAAAGCCTCCGAACGGTAATGTCCCTGCTTTGGACACAGTAATATCCCACGTCAAATCCCCGCGATTTACTTCGACCATATCACCTGTCCCGGGCAAACATTTGCCCACAACACGGTTTGGTTTTTCAGTAGAACAAATCCAATTGGTAATCCTTGGGGAGCCTTTGAAATTATCCAAGTCAAACCAGCGCGCATCCTCAATCGGCGGCGCATCCGGATCAATAGCGATAACTTCTAGATAAATATCCCCCGCGCCAAGTAACATATTGTGCGTGCCAAATTTTGCGTGCTTGCCACCGTTACTCAGTTCAACACCAAGCATGTCTTCTAAAAATTCGCGCCCCTGAACCAATGTTTCAGCGGAAATTGCGATGTGATCAAGTGCTAGCATTCGTACTCCTATGGGACAATCTTACTTATAATACCGACGCGATGGCCTATGATTTTAAGAAAAATATTCGAAATGGCAAAATTTAATCCAAAAACGTTCAAGTCCTTTGTACTTTTAAAACTACTAACCCTTGGAATTTCTGATAAAAAGACCATGTACCCAATAGCTGACAGAAATAGGTGGTTTTATGCTGATACGATCTTTGGAAAATTTCTTTAAACACGAAGCAAGCGGAGGCATCCTATTGATGCTCTCAGCAGTTGCCGCAATGGTGGTGGCAAATTCCGGGCTATTTTCACTCTATGACGCATTTCTTGGTGCAAAACTATCGGTGACCCTAAACGGCGAAGGACTTGCCAAGCCTTTGATCCTCTGGATCAATGATGGCCTGATGGCGGTTTTCTTTTTCCTCGTTGGGCTAGAACTCAAACGTGAAATCACCGAAGGCAAACTTAAAAATCCGTCAGACATCGTTCTTCCCGGAATGGCCGCTGTCGGCGGAATGGCCATGCCAGCCCTTCTATTTCTTGCCTTTAACTTTGGAAATGCTGCAACTGTTGGCGGTTGGGCCATCCCAGCAGCAACAGACATCGCATTTGCGCTTGGTGTTTTGGCATTGGTCGGCAAGGGGCTGCCCTCCTCACTCAAAGTGTTCTTGCTCACACTCGCAATTCTTGATGACTTAGGTGCCATTATCATCATCGCGATTTTTTACACAAGCTCGCTCAAAATCGACTATCTCTTCTTGGCGCTGCTCCCACTTGCTGGCCTTGCATGGATGAATATCAAAGGCCAACACCGCATGGCGCCAATGATCCTTTTGGGGATCATAATGTGGGTTCTGGTTCTAAAATCCGGCGTACACGCAACATTGGCTGGGGTCATCACAGCGTTCTTTATTCCCCTAAAGGACAAATGGGGCAAATCTCCGCTGCATAGCCTGGAACATGCTCTAACGCCCTATGTGCTGTATCTGATTGTTCCAATCTTTGCCTTCGCAAACGCAGGTGTCGTGCTCAATGGCCTGTCGATGGCTGACATAATCGCGCCTCTGCCGCTTGGTATCGCTCTTGGCCTAATCTTGGGTAAACAAATCGGGGTCTTTGGAATGACCTACCTATTAGTCAAATTCAACGTGGCCCGCATGCCCCAAGACGCCACTTGGCTGCATATCTATGGCATCTCTTGCCTTGCAGGGATCGGCTTTACTATGTCTCTGTTTATCGGTGGGCTAAGCTTTGCAGATGCTGAGTTGATGAACCAAACACGGCTTGGGGTCCTAAGCGGGTCAATTATCTCTGCGGTTCTTGGATATGCCGCTCTAGCAAGAGCGCGCAAACTATCACCAGTAGAAGCCTAAAGTCTTCTTCTTTTTAAAAATATCCCGCCAGAGGCTGGGGGGACGTTGGGGCGAAGCCGCCCCAACATGGGGGGCAAAGCCCCCCTTTTCATTTCAAGATCGCGCAGCGCGGATCAATTCCAAGATATCTTTGGCCGCTTTCGGAATATTGGTTCCCGGACCGAAAATCGCTTTAACACCTGCGTTTTTCAAAAAGTCGTAATCTTGCTGCGGGATAACTCCGCCACATATGACCAAGATATCGCCTGCATCGCGTTCATTCAAAACACGAATAAGTTCAGGAGCAAGCGTCTTGTGACCCGCCGCTTGGGACGAAATGCCAATCACATGTACATCGTTGTCAATCGCGTCCTGTGCCGCTTCTTCTGGGGTTTGGAACAAGGGACCAACATCCACGTCAAACCCAATATCAGCAAAAGCTGTTGCAATGACTTTGGCACCCCGATCGTGTCCGTCTTGCCCCATTTTAACAACCAGCATCCGTGGGCGGCGGCCTTCTTCTTCGGCGAATGTTTCCACGTCTTTTTGGATTGCTGCAAAACCTTCGTCGCCTTCATAAGCTGCGCCATAGACACCTGCTAATGTTTTGACTTCTGCGCGGTGACGACCGAATTCGTTTTCCATAGCCATAGAGATTTCTCCAACTGAGGCCCGTGCACGTGCGGCTTCTACTGCCGCTTCCAAAAGGTTACCCCCTTCGTTGGCGCGCCGTGTCACTTCAGCCAAGGCAGCCTCACACGCCGCATCGTCACGCTCGGCGCGTAGTTTTTCCAAACGCGCGACCTGAGACACACGAACAGCTTGGTTATCAATATCCAAGATGTCGATATCGTCTTCTTTTTCCAGACGATATTTGTTTACACCGACAATGACTTGCGTGCCACGATCGATATTGGCTTGGCGTTGTGCTGCGGTTTCTTCGATCCGAAGCTTTGGCATGCCTGACGCGACGGCTTTGGTCATGCCACCCATTTCGTCCACTTCTTGGATCAAAGCCCATGCGGCATCAGCAAGATCAGCTGTCAATTTCTCAACATAATATGACCCAGCGAGAGGGTCCACAACATTGGTCACACCTGTTTCTTCTTGCAAAATCAACTGCGTGTTACGTGCAATCCGCGCCGAAAAATCAGTGGGCAAAGCAATTGCTTCGTCCAGCGCGTTCGTGTGCAAAGATTGCGTGCCACCCAGCACGGCAGACATCGCCTCATAAGCCGTGCGGATCACGTTATTGTATGGATCTTGCTCTTGCAAAGACACGCCCGAGGTTTGGCAATGCGTGCGCAACATCTTGGAACGTGGGTCTTTTGCGCCCAATTCATCCATGATGCGATGCCACAACAATCGGGCAGCACGCAGTTTTGCGGCTTCCATAAAGAAATTCATCCCGATCGCAAAAAAGAACGACAAGCGCCCTGCGAATTTATCAATATCCATACCACGTGCCATCGCCGTTTGGACATATTCTTTGCCGTCGGCCAATGTATAGGCAAGCTCTTGAACCAAGTTCGCACCGGCCTCTTGCATGTGATAGCCAGAGATCGAAATGGAATTGAATTTAGGCATTTCATTTGACGTGTATTCGATAATATCCGCAATGATCCGCATCGAGGGTTCGGGTGGGTAAATATAGGTATTCCGCACCATGAATTCTTTTAGGATATCGTTCTGAATGGTTCCCGACAACAGCGCGCGATCGTGGCCTTGTTCTTCGCCCGTGACGATGAAATTCGCCAAAACCGGAATAACCGCACCGTTCATGGTCATGGACACAGACACTTTGTCCAAGGGGATCCCGTCAAACAGGATTTTCATATCTTCAACGCTATCAATCGCAACACCGGCTTTGCCAACATCGCCAACAACGCGCTCATGATCACTGTCATAACCGCGGTGGGTTGCAAGGTCGAAAGCAACCGATACACCTTGCTGACCGGCAGCAAGCGCTTTGCGATAAAACGCATTGGATTCTTCTGCGGTCGAAAACCCTGCATATTGACGGATCGTCCAAGGACGGCCTGCGTACATTGTCGCTTTAACACCACGTGTAAAAGGTTCGTGCCCGGGCAAAGTTCCCATATGATCAAGGTTTGATGTGTCCTCGGATGTATAGACCGGCTGAACATCAATTCCTTCTAATGTTTTCCACGTCAGATCGTCAACAGGACGACCGCGCAATTCTTTTTCAGCGATTTGACGCCATGTATTTTTGTCTTGAGACATTTCTCTCTCCTAATTGGAGGACGCGCCGCAGCAGTGGCTCGGCGCGTCACAGTCGTCAGTTTATTCGAATTCAAGGATGACTTCGTCAACAGCAAGGCTATCCCCCGGAGCGGCATTGATCTTGGCCACAACACCTTTGCGTTCTGCACGCAGGATGTTTTCCATTTTCATAGCTTCCACTGTGCAAAGCGCTTGACCATCTTGAACCTCTTGCCCCACTTCAACGTCGATTTTGACGATCAATCCCGGCATTGGGCAGAGCAACATTTTGGACGTATCTGGCGGCATTTTCTCGGGCATCAACTGCGCAAGCTCAGCTTGACGCGGCGTACGCACATGAACCTTTAGATCAGCACCCCGGCTGCGAATACGGAACCCGCCCGACACTTTGCCAACCTTCATAACCAAAGGAGCAGAGTCGACGCTCATATTGGCAAGCATGTCGCCCGGTGTCCAATTTCCAGCAACGCGCAAGGCCTGACCATCATCAAATGTCACCGTTGATCCAGTCGTATCAGCGGCAACTTTGACCGCAAAAGACATGCCCTGAAGCGTGACAACCCAATCATCCCCAACGCGGCGCTCGTGATTGTCCATACGACCAGAAACCTGAGTGCGGCGAATTTCAGCAACGCGGTTCATAGCGGCACAGGATGCTGCAATGCGACGAAGATCCGCATCCGCAAGGGTCACGCCTTCGAAGCCTTCTGGATATTCTTCGGCAATAAACGCCGTGGTCATATCACCGGATACGAATTTTGGATGGTCCATCACGGCGGACAAGAATGGCAAGTTATGCCCAATGCCTTCGACTTCGAAGCTGTCAAGCGCGATGCGCATTTCTTCGATTGCTTGCAAACGGGTCGGCGCCCATGTGCAAAGCTTGGCGATCATAGGGTCATAATACATGCTGATTTCGCCGCCTTCGAACACACCCGTGTCATTCCGAACCACGTGACTATCCAAAGCAACTTCGGCTGGTGGGCGATAGCGTGTCAAACGACCAATTGAGGGCAAAAATCCACGATATGGATCTTCGGCATAAAGACGGTTTTCAATCGCCCAACCGTTGATTTTCACATCATCCTGCGTGATCGACAAAGGTTCACCATTGGCCACACGGATCATTTGCTCAACCAAATCAATCCCCGTGATCAATTCTGTGACGGGATGTTCCACCTGAAGTCGGGTGTTCATTTCCAAGAAATAGAAATTCCGATCCCCATCAACGATAAATTCCACTGTCCCCGCAGAAGCATATCCAACGGCCTTGGCAAGCGCACAAGATTGTTCGCCCATTGCCTTGCGAGTGGCCTCATCCAAGAACGGGCTTGGCGCTTCTTCGACCACTTTTTGGTTGCGACGTTGGATCGAACATTCGCGTTCGTTCAGATAGATACAGTTGCCATGCGCGTCTGCCAAAACCTGAATTTCGATGTGGCGCGGTTGGGTTACAAATTTCTCGATAAAGATACGGTCATCGCCAAAACTATTGGCAGCCTCGTTCTTGGACGATTGAAACCCTTCGCGTGCTTCGTCGTCATTCCATGCAATGCGCATACCCTTGCCGCCGCCACCAGCAGAGGCTTTGATCATAACGGGATAGCCAACTTGGTTTGAAATCTTAACCGCGTCTTCTGCGTCTTCGATCAAACCCATGTAACCCGGAACAGTGTTAACACCGGCCTCTTGGGCGATTTTTTTCGACGTGATCTTGTCACCCATTTTTTCAATGGCACCAACAGGTGGTCCGACAAAAGCAACGCCTTCTGCTGCCAAAGCTTCGGCAAATTTCGGGTTTTCGGATAGAAACCCATAGCCTGGATGAACAGCTTGTGCGCCAGATTGGCGTATCGCATCCATGACTTTGTCAATAACGATATAAGATTGGTTCGCAGGCGGGGGGCCAATGTGGACGGCTTCGTCAGCCATGGACACGTGCAATGCATTTTTGTCCGCATCTGAATAGATCGCGACGGTTTTGATACCCATTTTGCGGGCTGTTTTGATAACGCGGCAAGCGATTTCGCCCCGATTTGCAATCAAAATTTTATCGAACATTTGTCTGTTCCTCTCTTATTCGGGATCAAAGGCGTCTGGGAAATTGGCCTTGATCAAATGCAGATCCAACACCAAAAGTGCTTCGTAGTCTGCTGGATTGAAAGTATCAGGATCATGTGGCTTGACTTCACGACCAAACAACCAGCTCAGGCGCCCTGCATCCAAGTTGCCCCGCTCGAAGGGTTGATCCCAGAAATGCTCCATCAAGGCGCGCACAAAAGCCGTGTCAGCACGTTTGTCAGCTGGCTTACGGTCCCGAAATCGCTGCAATGCCTTGAGGGGGGTTGCCCCTTTGGGATTGGCACGACGCACAACAAAGTGAAAATCGGTCCCGGGTACACGCCCAGGAAAACCGCGGTGCTTGGTCATATATGGCAATGCCATTGTGTTCTCTCCTGATGCGAATAAATCGCGCGGTGCGGATCAACCCCGCACCAAGTCTTAATGCCTTGTGGTGCACCCCCTAGAGCGGGATGTTATCGTGCTTTTTCCAAGGGTTTTCTTGCTTTTTATTACGAAGAGACGCAAAGGCACGCGACACACGGCGACGTGTGCTACGCGGTTGAATAACCTCGTCAATAAAGCCTTTTTCCGCCGCTACAAATGGGTTGGCAAACCGATCCTCGTAATCTTGGGTATGTTGCGCGATTTTCTCTGCATCGCCAAGATCAGCGCGGTGGATAATTTCAGTTGCGCCCTTGGCACCCATCACCGCGATTTCCGCCGTTGGCCATGCATAGTTGAAATCACCACGAAGGTGTTTAGAGGACATAACATCGTACGCACCACCATAAGCTTTGCGGGTAATAACGGTCACTTTGGGAACCGTTGCTTCCCCATAAGCAAAGAGCAATTTGGCACCGTGTTTGATGACGCCGCCATATTCCTGAGACGTGCCCGGCAAGAAACCCGGAACATCAACCAAGGTCAAAATCGGAATTTCAAAGGCATCACAGAACCGCACAAACCGCGCCGCTTTTCGGGAACTGTCGATATCCAAACATCCAGCCAATACCATTGGTTGGTTTGCAACAACGCCAACTGTCTGACCTTCTAGGCGGATAAATCCGGTGATGATGTTTTTGGCAAAATCTTCTTGGATCTCGTAAAAATCACCTTCGTCCGCAACCTTGTGGATCAATTCCTTCATGTCATAGGGCGTATTCGCATTGTCAGGGATCAACGTATCCAATGACTGTTCGATGCGACCTGGTTCATCAAAGAACGGACGCACAGGTGCTTTTTCGCGGTTGTTCAACGGCAAAAAGTCGACCAAGCGACGCACTTCGGCCAAGGCTTCGACATCGTTTTCAAACGCCCCATCCGCAACCGATGATTTTTTGGTGTGTGTGGACGCGCCGCCCAATTCTTCGGCAGTGACAACTTCGTTGGTGACGGTTTTAACAACATCAGGGCCCGTTACGAACATATATGAGCTGTCTTTGACCATAAAGATAAAGTCCGTGATCGCAGGCGAATACACCGCACCACCGGCACATGGCCCCATGATCACAGAAATCTGAGGCACAACGCCAGACGCCATAATGTTGCGCTGGAACACTTCGGCATACCCCGCAAGCGAAGCAACACCCTCCTGGATACGCGCACCACCGGAATCGTTGATCCCGATCACAGGCGCCCCGTTTTGGATCGCCATATCCATGATTTTACAAATTTTCTGCGCATGCGTTTCGGAAAGAGACCCACCAAAAACAGTAAAGTCCTGAGAAAAAACATAGACCATGCGACCGTTGATCGTTCCCCATCCGGTGACGACACCGTCCCCTGCAGGGCGCTGGTTTTCCATTCCGAAATCTGTACAGCGATGCACAACGAACATGTCAAATTCTTCAAAGCTGTCTTCATCCAGCAAAAGCTCGATACGCTCGCGGGCGGTCAATTTGCCTTTGGAATGTTGTGCATCAATGCGCTTTTGTCCACCACCAAGGCGTGCATTGGCGCGACGTTCCTCTAGTTCTTGAAGTATGTCTTTCATAATGTCCCTCTTGAAACTTTGGGGCTTTTTATACGTTTGGACGACACGCTGAAAGCCAAATTTCGCAAATTTGCAAATTTCTGCAAATAACAAACTGCAAATTTGCAAATATTAGCAAAATTTAGTGGACCTTTACCCAGAAAGGAGTATTCAATTTAGCATGACACCCTTACGCCCCTCTCGCCTATTTGACCGGCACACGCAACCACATATCGTCACGCTTATTCTTTTGGCCAGTATTTCGGCTCTGGCGATGAACATCTTTTTACCAAGCCTTCCCAAGATGGCCGTGCATTACAACAGCACGCCAGCGATCATGGGGCTATCGGTTGGCGTTTACTTGGGCGCAAGCGCGATCATTCAAATTTTTTCAGGCCCCATTTCCGACGCTATTGGACGCCGGCCTGTGGTGCTATGGTCGCTGGCTATTTTCATCATTGCCAGCATATTGGCCCCTTTTGCAACAACAGTGCATACCTTTTTGGCATTGCGGGCGCTGCAAGCAACCGCGGCTTGTTCAATGGTTTTATCCCGCGCAATTATCCGCGATACAACGGAAACCAACAAAGCTGGATCCAAATTGGCCTATGTCACCATGGGCATGTCGGTTGTCCCAATGCTTAGTCCTGCTATCGGCGGCTTCTTAGACAAATATATCAATTGGCAGGCGAGCTTTTATTTAACCGCGATTTTGGGACTAATGTTGTTAGTGCTCAGTTATTTGGATTTGGGCGAAACCGCTCCGGATACGGGTGGGTCAATGCGCAAGCAAGTGGGCGACTATCCCGAATTGCTGACCTCACCACGATTTTGGGGTTATTGCATGGCGTCGGCCTTGGGATCGGGGGCGTTTTTTGCCTATCTGGGCGGTGGATCCTTCGTTGGATCGGTTGTCTTTCACCTAACGCCAGAAACACTTGGCATCTATTTTGGCGCGCCCGCATTAGGGTACTTTGTTGGTAACTTTATATCGGGACGCTTTTCTGTTCGCTTTGGCATTGACCGCATGATTTCTTGGGGGTTGGTTACCACGCTGCTGGGTCTAAGCCTTTCGCTTGTCATTTCGTATCTGGGTTACGGCAGCGCCCTAAGCTTTTTTGGATCAATGACAATCGTAGGTCTAGGCAATGGCTTGACCATTCCGAATGCCACCGCTGGAATGTTGTCAGTGCGACCCAAGCTTGCTGGGACAGCTTCGGGTCTTGGCAGTTCAATAATGATTGGTGGCGGCGCGGCTTTGTCGGCTCTGGCTGGCGTTACGTTGGACGGTCAAGCATCAGAAATTCCATTACTCTGGCTAATGTGGGGGTCGGTTATATTGGGCGTTTTCTGTATTATCCTCGTCATCAAGCGTAATAAAAAAGTCGCCACTTTAGACAGCCCTACGACGGGACACTAACATGTCGGTCAAAAAGATTTTCGCTGGTGCCAAGCTGAAAGAAATTCGACAACGCTTGGCCATAACCCAAAAAGAATTTTCCGCCAAGCTGGGTGTCTCTCTGCCCTATCTAAATCAAATGGAAAACAACAACCGCCCGATTTCCGGTGCAGTTGTGTTAGCATTGGCACAGGAATTCGGGTTTGACGTGACCGAACTTGCATCGGGTGACAACGAACGGATTCTGAGCGACATAAAAGAAGCCCTTGCCGATCCTATTTTTGCCGAAACCGTGCCACCTGTTTCTGATCTTAGGCTTGCAGCCACCAATGTTCCGATGTTTGCGCGGGCATTTCTGGAACTTCACCGAGCCTATCGACAAACCCAAGAACGGCTTGCGACCTTGGACGAAGCTTTGGGGAACAGCAGCGCCAAATTGCAAGCCTCGCCTTGGGAAGAAGTGCGCGATTTTTTCCACTATTGCGACAACTACATCGATGCCGTGGATCGCGCAGCCGAGCAATTTTCAAAAGGACGCAATAGCCCGGACTGGGTGCGTGCAAAAACGATCACAATGCTGGAAACACTTGGGGTCCATATACGGTTCATCGATACGACAGATATCAGACGGTTTGACGCAAGCACCAACACCCTGACATTATCTAATCAAGCTGCAGCGCCGACGCAGACGTTTCAATTATTACTACAACTTGCGCTCATGACCCAAGACAAGCTATTCGAAGCAACCTTGGACTTTGCACGGTTTCATAGCCCACAGGCCCGTGATATCGCAAAAATTGGTTTGGCAAACTACTATGCTGGCGCCGCAATGATGCCCTATGCACAGTTTTTGGATACAGCGCGCGAAGAACGTCATGATCTGGAACGGTTGACCCGTATATTCGGTGTATCACTGGAACAAGTGGCGCATCGCTTGTCCACGATGCAACGTCCAGAAGCCAAAGGTGTGCCATTCTTTTTCGTTCGCGTTGACCAAGCTGGCACAATAACAAAACGCCATTCTGCCACGCGGCTACAATTTGCACGATTTGGCGGGGCGTGTCCGCTGTGGAATGTTCACCAAGCCTTTGAAACGCCGGGTCGGTTTTTGCGACAATTGGCCGAAACACCCGATGGGGTTCGCTATATTTCACTTGCTTGTGAGGTTTCTAAATCTGGGGGGTCGTTTGGCGCACCCACTCCGCGTTTTGCAATCGCTTTGGGGTGTGAAATTCGTCATGCGAATGAATTGGTATATACCGATACAATGGATATCAACAATCCAGAAGCCTATGAGCCGATTGGGATTTCGTGTCGCTTGTGTGAACGACGTGAGTGTCACCAACGCTCTGTACCACCGTTGGAACGTCAACTTAGCGTCGACCCATTCCAACGGGAAAAGCTACCGTATCGCGTGAGCTAGTTCATGCGTTCCAGTCGGTTAAGTTGCCGACGAAGCAAATTACAAACCTGATCCAATTGTTCATCCGATCTGTGATCAGAATGATCAGATGCACCACGAACTTGGTCAAAGTGTGAATACATGGCCTTCAAGTTCGAAAAATGCTTTGCGTTGTCATCATCAGAAATCAAGGCAGGTGAAAGCGCATATATTTCATGAGTTGTCATCATATTTACTCCTGTTCCAATTACATCCTATCCCAGTATCTATTGCTCTAGTTGACATGGATCAATTAGTTGAAGGTTTGCAAAAGGATAAAAACAAGATCAAAGTCATATAAGACATGACCTATGAAATAGTGTACATACACTATGATGTATGCATTTTTCTAAAGTCAGTAAATTATCCCGAAAGGGACCGCGAATCCACACAAACCCCTTACGTTCTTGGACATCACAGGCGTTGGCGTGTTGCCGCTTAGAGCATCGCTTTCATAGTAAAAAGCGAATAAGAACACCTTACCATAACTTTGGTAATATTACCACTCTGCCCTTTTCTCGCAATCAACGCTGGGATGTTTCCCAGTCTGGGTGGTTCCAAGGAGCTTGGTTTGACGCTGGCAAAGGCGTGTTGCCCAAAACATGATCGCTCATTTTTTCGCCGACCATGATCGAAGGACCATTTAGATTGCCATTGGTGATCTGCGGAAAAATACTGCTATCAGCAACCCGCAATCCTTGCACTCCGATTACCCGCCCTTGGGGGTCAACCACTGCCATCGGATCACTGGCCGCGCCCATTTTGCAAGTTCCACAGGGGTGATACGCGCTTTCTACATGCTCTTTGATGAAGTCGTTCAAAGCTGCGTCCGATTGCACATCCGCGCCCGGCTGAATTTCGGATTTCACATAGGGTTTGAATGCATCCTGCGCGAATATCTCGCGGGTTAGGCGAATGCATCTGCGAAAATCGGTCCAATCTTTTTCATGAGCCATGTAATTAAACAATATTTTCGGATCTTGCTTGGGATCCGCAGATCGCAGCGTCACAGCCCCACGAGACGGGCTTCTCATTGGGCCGACATGGGCTTGAAACCCATGCCCTTCGGACGCGGCCTTGCCGTCATAACGCACGGCTATAGGCAAGAAATGGTATTGAATATCAGGATAAGAAACACCCGCATCAGAGCGAATAAACGCCGCACTTTCAAATTGGTTAGACGCCCCCGGCCCCGATTTATTCAACAACCAGCGCGCACCTACATAGGCTTTGCCGATCAGGTTCCAATATTTATACAAACTCACAGGCTGGCTGGCTGCCATTTGAATATAAAGCTCTAGATGATCCTGAAGGTTTTGACCAACACCCGGACGATCGGCCACAACTTTGATCCCATGTTCCGCTAAATGTTGCGCAGGTCCAATGCCCGACAACATCAAGAGTTTGGGCGAATTGATCGCAGATGCGGCAATAATCACCTCTTGTGTTGCACCAAGGATGTGGCGTTTTCCTTGGGCTTCGTATTCAACACCGGTGGCTTTGCCGTCTTCAATCACAATGCGCAGCGCAAGACCACGAACGACACGGCAATTGCCCGTCTTTTTTGCAGGCTTAAGATACGCATTTGCAGCACTCCATCTTTGGCCTTTGTAGGTGGTTTGCTCCATCGGACCAAAGCCTTCTTGCTTTTGTCCGTTATAATCTTGGCTGGTTTCATATCCTGCTTGGCGACCGGCTTCGACAAAGGCTTTGACCAATGGATTGGTCCGTTTTCCACGGGTCACATGCAAAGGCCCATCATTGCCGCGCCATGTTGGATCCCCCCCATGCCCCGCGTCATCCCAATTTTCCATGCGTTTATAATAGGGAAGCACATCCGCAAAGGACCATCCCGTCGCGCCCATATCCGCCCATGTATCAAAATCCTTGGCATGTCCGCGCACGTAGACCATGCCATTAATGCTTGATGAGCCACCAATAACCTTGCCCCGTGGACAGGCCAATCGCCGCCCCCCTAAGTGGGGTTCCGGATCAGAATGATAACCCCAATCATATCGCGCCATATTCATTGGATAGCTTAGCGCACCAGGCATCTGAATAAAGGGGCCAGCATCAGATCCACCGAACTCTAGCACCAGAACGGATTTGCCAGCTTTTGCCAAACGATAGGCCATTGCGCAGCCCGCACTTCCAGCACCAACAATCACATATTCAGCTTGCATTTTATCCGCTCCTCCGTGTTTCGCCAATTGAAATCAGCTTTTTCGGTAAATCAACTAGAAACCCTACGTAAACAGTCATTGTTAAACAAAACCCCCGCGCACCATTAAGATGCGCGGAGGTTGGTTTTTGGGTTTAAATCCCGATTAAACGCGCTGGCCTTCGGGCATGGAATTGATTGCCATGACCTCTTTGCGATGCTTCAGCAAGATAAAGGCAATACAACCGACATAAAGCGCAATCACAACTGTTCCGACCCATGAAATCTGAAGCCACTGAGACTGAAACAGATAGGTCAACACGAACAAGGCAACGACGTTCCCAACGAGATACGGCACTTTGCCCAGCTTCGCCACGGTCAGACCCATATTGTCAGTGTATAGGCGGATCAAAGAGTCAAACGAGTTGATAACAAAGATCACACCGACAACAACCATAGCCCAATTCATAATGCCTTCGGTGCCAATGCCAGCTGTATAGTAGTGGTAAATCACAGCAAACCAAAGCGCCATCGGAATAGACGGGATAACCAGAAGCGCCAACAAATATTGCCACGTCTTCAGACCGCCAATAAAACGCGCTGTGAATTGGCCGATCATGATAGACCATGCAAACCACCAGAACAAAAAGAATTCATGGTAATCAGACATGGGCAAAACAAACTTGTGCAAATTGCCAAAGTACCCAGTCAAATTAGAAGCAGATGCCATAAAGTCACCGACACCCATGCCCGCCATAATCCACGCAAGTGCGATAAGGCCAAAGAACAAACCAGTAGACGCAACAGACAAAATTTTCACAAATTTAATGTCCGTCGATGAATAAGCCGCCGCAGCAATGACCAAAAAGGTCAAAACATAAAACGCCGGAATAACGGTTTCACCGTCTCCAACCATTGGAATGTAATATGGCAAATAGATCAGGAACAAAGCACCCGTAAATGCACATGTGCCAATGATAACAAGGTTATTCACCAGTTTCACCAACGGGATTTCAAAGAACTTAATGCGCGGTTCAATCACGCAAAAGTAAAATCCAGTTAGGAAATAGAACGCCCAGATCAAAAAGCCCCAATAGCCGAATTCAATCGCAAGCGGGTTGGTGAACCCATAGGCTGGTTCAGCAGCGATATCTGCATAAAGCGGAAAGTCCCAGGCAAGTGGGAACATGATCAAACCAACGTCTAATCCAGACGTGAAAAGGATTGAGCAAAAAACCAGCAAAGACACAGGGTCCGTTCCAGTTAGCCGCAAATTCCACCACTTAATGGTGCAATAGATCACGAGCACAAAGGCAAGCAGCACCCCAAAAGAAATAATGGATGTCATCATAGTTATTTTCCCTCCCTATTTATTGACGTCCTTAGGTAGGGAAAGACCTAGCATAGGAAAATGAAAGCGTCATTCAATAACTTTTGGCGGTTGGGCTCTAAACCTTGGTCGCCGTGACATGCGGTGTGCGGTGCTTGCGCGAAAGATAAGCTTCACGCCATGTAATAAAGGAAATCGCCGTCATAATGACCCCTCCGCCCAAAATCACCCAAGGATCTATGGGTTCCCCAAAAAGGATCACGCCAACCGACACAGCCCAAACCAGCTGAAGAAATGTTACCGGTTGTGTGACCGTGACGGGCGCCGCAGCAAAGGCAAGTGTCATTGTGTAATGCCCAAGTGTGGCGACGCATGCGACCACAAACAGAACAAATACCTCATGCCCAGTTGGGCGCACCCAATCCATCGCCGCAAGAGGCGCCAAGCCAATCGTCACAGAGATTGATAGCATGACCACGACCACCGCTGGACGAACCAACCCGCTTGTTCGTTTGGCGATCAAATAGGAGCAGGCGAAAAATATAGCGGCAAAAACCATGGCAAGATGCCCCGCTTGGATTTCACGAAACCCTGGACGCAATATGATCAAAGCCCCGATCATGGCGACCAAAACTGCCACAAACCGACGCAAGGCAAGCTTTTCCCCCAAAAACAACGCGGCTCCCAAGGTGACATAAACCGGGGACATATAGTTCATCGCCGTGACATCCGCGATTGGAATACGCGCCATGGCATAAAACCAAAGCGCCACACCGAATGAATGCGCAACGCCGCGGATGGTAAATAATTTGATCAATGACCGATCAAACGATGTCGCCATAACGGGTTTTATCATAGGAATCAAAAGCACCAGCCCCAAAGCATAGCGCAAAAACGCGGATTCAGCGGCCGGGATACGTGGACCTAGATATTTCACAAGCACTGTTACCAGCACGAACAATATACCCGTCACAACCATCCAAAACACACCCATGACTGGGGATGACTGTATTGTTTTGCTCATGCCCGCCTCGTGGGTTGCGGATTTCTATTTCCAGAAAATGAGGCTGGCCGCAATCGCCCACATTGTCAATGCGATGATACTGTCCAATATGCGCCAAGCCGACGGTTTTTGAAAAAACGGCGTGAGCACCCGCGCCCCAAATCCCAAGGAAAAGAAAAACGTAAAGCTTGCGCAAATTGCCCCCACCGCAAACCAAAACGGTGATGCAGATTGCGCGCTGATGGATCCAAGTAACACAACCGTATCCAAGTAAACGTGGGGATTTAACCATGTCAAAGCCAAGCACGTCATCATCGCAGATCGAAGTGACACAGGGTCACCAGATATGGTCATGCTGCTCTGCGCACGCAGAGCAGAAAGCGCACTTTTGAAACCATAATAAATAAGAAACGCAGCACCGGCAAAACGCATTGTGACCAGAAGAAACGGAGAAGATTGAACGAACGCTCCAAAGCCGCCAACGCCCAATGCGATCAATGTCGCGTCAGAAATAGCACAAATTAGACAAATTGATAAAACATGCGTTTTGGCAATTCCCATACGCAAAACAAATGCATTTTGCGATCCAATAGCCAAAATAAGGGATAAGCCAAGTGAAAAACCCGACAGCAAAGAAAGAGACATGTCAAAACCCAAATAGTGTTATTCACCTTAGGCTTAATATGTATCGCGGGAATAGTTAAGCTAGTGCATTCATTTCTTTATTTGGGCTGATATAAGAACCGGCTTTGGTGTTTGGCGCACGATCAATAAGACCCAAATCGATCAATGTCTTGAGGCTTCTGTGAAAGGTTGGTTGCGTCATGTCCGCGACCAAAATATGTGCTTTGATTTCTTCTGATTTGGCGACCCCATCACGGCCACGATTGGCATCAATGACCGAAATCACAGCATAAAAGACATCTTTTTCATTTTGGCTCAGATGCCCCAAACCTAGATCGTATTCCATACCAATCATCAATTCACGAAGTTGGGACACGTTTAAATATCGTTGAAGGGGCATAACATACTCGCTTTTAATGTTTCTATTTGTGTCTTTATGATAACAAACTTGGCTTTAATTTGATATGAAATATTGCGAGCGCGTAAAAATATCAATGCGTGTAGGACATCCCTCATTCTAAAAACAACGCAAAAAATCCACAAGTCCCTGAAATAATGAACGAAAAATATCTAAACTTCAGAATTCAACGCTATACATACTAAAGTAAAAACCCATAACGCACGTCAATTACCGTGTCTCATATTTACATTACATTGATAAATATAGCTCAAGCTGTCTAAAATATAATTATGATAGCTAAATTAATAATTATGCGCCGTACAACCGCACGGCGCAGGGTTCATGCGACAGAACGCGAATCAAAGTTGATCCATGACTTCGTCAGAAGCTTCGAAGTTTGATGTGACGCGCTGAACATCGTCATCATCTTCTAACGCATCAATAAGCTTCATCAGTTTTTGCATACCTTCAAGATCAAGCTCGGTTGTGGTCACTGGCTTCCAAATTAATTTCGTTGACAGTGACTCGCCTAGTTCGGCTTCCAAGGCGCGCGATACATCGTTTAGATCAGTATCCATACACCAAATGATATGCCCCTCTTCTGCGCTTTCCACATCTTCGGCGCCGGCTTCGATTGCAGCCATCATTACAGTATCTGCATCACCAATATCGGCAGGATAGGTGATTTCACCTTTGCGTTCGAACATAAATCCAACAGACCCGGTTTCCCCCAAGTTCCCGCCATTCTTGGAAAACGTTGAACGTACATTGGAAGCTGTGCGATTGCGGTTGTCTGTCATTGCTTCGACGATCACGGCGACCCCATCCGGCCCATAGCCTTCGTAACGAATTTCTTCGTATTCATCGCCATCGCCCGCAGAAGATTTCTTGATCGCGCGTTCAATCACGTCTTTTGGCACAGAGCTTGATTTGGCTTCTTTAACAGCCATGCGCAAACGTGGGTTTTTTTCTGGATCAGGATCGCCCATTTTTGCGGCAACAGTGATCTCTTTGGAGAGCTTGGAAAACAGCTTTGAGCGCGCCGCATCTTGGCGTCCCTTGCGGTGCTGAATGTTTGCCCATTTTGAGTGACCTGCCATAGTACCCTCCGATATGCTTTAGGTTCACGCCTCTATAAGATAGGCGTAGATACCTCGGCAAGACTGCAAACCAGCTTTCGCAGGCCAAAGCAGGATATTTTTACCATCAATTCGGGAATTTGAAGATCACAAAGGCCAAATCAACGGGATCAAAGCAGAGGCCAATATTCCCACACTTAGGTTCAAGGGAATACCCACCTTCATGAAGTCCGTAAATTTATACCCGCCCGGACCATAAACCAACATATTGGTTTGATATCCGATAGGGGTCGCAAAAGACGCCGAAGCCGCGACCATAACCGCCACGACAAGCGCACGAGGATCGACGCCCAAAACTTGGGCGATACCAATGGCGATAGGCGTCATGACGACGGCAACAGCATTGTTCGACACCAATTCGGTCAATACGGACGTCAACAAATAGACAATCCAAATCACCAAAAATACGGGCATATTCCCAAGGAACGGTGCAATAGCGTTTGCGATCAGTGCAACAGCACCAGACGATTGCAAGGCCGCACCAATCGCAAGCATCGAAAAGATCAACGCCAAAAGACGGCCATCAACAAAAGAAAAGGCTTCTTCTGCATCAATACAGCGTGTGAATAAAACAACAGCCACGGCCACAATACTTAGCAAAAAGATCGGGGCCACGCCAAGCGCAGCAAGCGCAACAATAGCAACCATCGCGGCAATCGCAATTGGCGCGTGGCTCCGTCGAAACGCCCGCGCAGAGGGCCGTGATACATCCACAAGCCCCATTTCAGCCGCAAGGCGTTGAATGTCTTCTGGGGCACCTTCAAGCAAGAGAGTGTCGCCAACGCGCACATCTAGTTGATCCAACTGACGCCCGATGTTTTGGTTCTTGCGATGCACCGCCAAAGGATACACACCGAACCGACGCCGAAGCCGTAAATCGCCTAACCGACGCCCCACCATTTTGCACCCGGGGGTAATCAACACTTCGACTGTTGTGGTTTCCACGGCTGAAATTTGATCAACGCGTTTAAGGCTTTTATCGCGTTGCAAGCTTAATAATTCGGTCATTTGCGTCCGCAAGACAACACGATCCCCTACCTGTAGCTCGACCCCCTGAAGGTTCCGCCGCAACGACGAATCGCCACGGACAACGTCAATCAACCGCACACCTTCGCGCTTGAAGAGCTGAACACCCGTGACTTCGCGTCCGATAAGGTTCGAGTCCGGTGGAATCACTGCTTCGGTGAAAAATTTCATCTTGGATTTATCAGACAAAAGATTGGCCATGCTTTCCCGATCAGGCAAGACCAACGGCCCAATAAACCTAAGGTAAACCATCCCCCAGAGCACCAAGGCAATCCCAAGCGGCGTCACTTCGAAAATAGTGAACGGTTCTAATCCCTGATCCCGCGCGACACCATCCACAAGAAGGTTCGTAGACGTCCCGATCAAGGTCAGCGTACCACCTAGAATAGCGGCATAAGACAATGGCATCAGTAGCTTGCTGGCAGAGACGTTCAACGTCTTGGACAGCTGTACAAAAACAGGGATCATGACAACCACAACGGGCGTATTTGACACAAATGCCGAGGCTATGATGACAAAGGCCATTAGCATGACAACCGCCGCCGCCGGGTTTGTCTGGGCTTGCTTGTCCGCCAGAACCGTAAAGGCATCCAAAGCACCGGTTCGCACCAAGGCACCCATGATGATAAACATAGCAGCAATCGTCCAAGGCGCCGGATTAGACAATACGCTAACGGCATCGTCATAGGGCAATATCCCCGTGATCAGCATCACCGACACGCCAGTGATCGCGACGACCTCGGTCGGGAACATTTCTTTCATAAAGAGCGCGAACATGGCACCAACCACCAACAAAGCCACAATAGCAGGTGCGTTTGGAATAAAATTTAATGCGTCGATCATTTCAATCAATTCTGAATAGGTTCACGTCACTCTACGCCAAGTTGAGATCTGCGCAAGTGGAACTATAGCGTTGAAACACTTTATCACATAACACAGATTATGGCGCCGACGATTGCAGCAATCCGCCTTGGCGCACCATTGCAACCTTGGTCGCTTTCCCCGTGCGATCATCGGTTTCCACATACAAACCGCTTAGGGTCGCTTCGCCGACTGCAGGCGAAAACCGGGCTTTGGGCATGCCCGTTACAAAGCGGCGCATGGGTTCGGCTTTTTCCATCCCGATAACAGAATTGTAATCCCCACACATGCCCGCATCGGTTTGATACGCCGTGCCATTGGGCAAAATCATCGCGTCCGCAGTTGGAACATGGGTATGTGTGCCCACAACAACGCTCGCGCGGCCATCACAGTAATGCCCCATGCCCATCTTTTCTGATGTTGCCTCGCAATGGATATCGACTAACGCTGCTTGGACGCCCCCGCCCAATGCGTGGGTGCGCAACACTTGGTCTATCGCTGAAAACGGATCATCAAATGCGCGTTTCATGAACACTTGTCCCAACACTTGGGTAACAAGGATTTTTCGACCGCGTGCATCAGAAAACACACGTGCGCCGCGCCCCGGTGCATTTTTAGCAAAGTTCAAAGGCCGAATGATACGCGGTTCGTTTTCAATGTATTGCAACATGTCCTTTTGATCAAAGGCATGATCCCCAAGCGTCAAGCAATCCGCACCTGCATCAAGCAATGTTTTTGCGTGATCCCCGCTTAGGCCCATGCCACTTGATGCGTTTTCACCGTTTGCAACGACAAAATCCAACTTCCACTCGGTACGCAGCCGAGCAAGGTTTTCACAAATCGCATGCCGGCCAGCACGCCCCATAACATCGCCTAGGAACAATATTTTCATGGGCGTCAGACCTAAGATGGTTGGATCAAAAGGGCAACCCCTCTAACGCCGGATCTCGATTACTTCGGCTTCGGTGACGATCATATCTAGGGGTTGATCCGTAGACTCTAGCGGCAAATTTGTCATCTCTTGTGCAGAAAACGCAAAGCCAATCGCCAAAGTTGGCCGCTTGGAGCGCAGCAATTCCAACGTGCGATCATAAAATCCACCACCATAGCCAAGCCGTCCACCATGACGATCAAAAGCCACCAAAGGCACGATCACCAATTCCGGTTCAAAGAAATCATCCTGCTCAGGGATACTGGCCCCGAATGGCCCCTCTTTCAGGTCGCAATCTGGTTCCCAACGCGAAAACAACAAAGGTTTGCCCGCCGCTTGGATGACAGGCACCCCAACGACCCCATGCGCCGAAGCCTCGGCCATTGCATCCAATGGATTGATTTCGGATCTAATGGGCATGTAACCCGACATGGCAACACCGCGATATCCTGCCAAGACCGACGACAAAAGACCGCCGTCAGCCCCGACAGAGGCATCAAAGGCCAATTTTCGGGCGGCGAACGCTGTTTTTCGGGCGGCGGCTTTTTGTTCGTCTAGGGTCATTACAACAATACTATCCCAGCAAGGCCCAAGAAGGCAAAAAATCCGACGACATCCGTCACTGTGGTCACAAAAGCACCAGAAGCCAACGCAGGGTCAACTCCGAACCGTTCCAAAACAACGGGAATTGCAGTTCCGGCAAAACCAGCAACAACAAGGTTAATAATCATTGCCGCAGCGATGACATAGCCCAAGGCCGGCGAACCAAACCAAATAATACCAATAATGCCCATTACAATAGCAAAAATCAAACCGTTGATTGCTCCAACCAAGGCTTCGCGTCGGATAACGCGCCATATGTTGGACCCGGTCAAATCCTTGGTGGCTATGGAGCGCACGGCAACCGTCAAACTTTGGGTGCCTGCATTGCCGCCCATTGACGCCACGATCGGCATCAATACAGCCAAAGCCACAAATTCTGCAATTGTTGCCTCGAACTGGGCAATAACGAAGGATGCCAGAATAGCGGTGACCAAATTCACCGCCAACCAAGGCAGACGCTGACGGGTTGTTTCCAGAACCGTGTCAGACAGGCTGCTTTCACCAACACCCGCAAGGCGCAAAATGTCTTCTTCGTGTTCTTCATCCAAAACCGCCATCGCATCGTCAATGGTGATCATACCGATCAAGCGGTTTTCTTCGTCCACAACGGGCGCGGAAATCAAATGGTATTGGTTAAACGCATAGGCAACATCGCCTTCTTCTTGTGTTGCAGGGATGACCTGAAACATATCTTCGACGATATCGCTTAGTTTCACGTTGCGTTTTGACGACATCAATTTGCCCAAGGTCACATTCCCAACCGGATGAAGGCGGGGATCGACAAGGATCACATGATAGAATTGCTCTGGCAGGTCTTCTTCGTTGCGCAAATGATCAATCGCCTGACCAACGGTCCAATGTTCCGGTGCCATCACAAATTCGCGCTGCATAAGACGACCAGCGGAATATTCTGGATAAGACATGGATTGCTCGACGGCAACACGATCCGTATCATCCAAAGCACCAAGAATGGCTTCTTGTTCCTGTGCGTCCAAGTCTTCCAAAAGGTCGACAACGTCATCTGTTTCCAGTTCACGAACCGCATCGGCAAGCGTTTCTGGCGTCAGCGTTTGGATAACTTCTTCGCGGATACTTTCATCAAGCTCGGATAGAATTTCGCCATCAATCTCGCGGTCATACAACTGAACAAGTGCGCGACGATCAAAAGAGCTGGCCTGTTCCAAAAGGTCGGCGATATCGGCCGCATGCAACGGCTCCATCAATGTGATTAGAGTTTCGCGATCCCCTTCTTCGACAGCATCGAAAATGCTATGAACTGTGCTACGATCCAAAACATAGGCATCTTCGTGGTCAAGTTCGTGTTCTTGCACGTGGATCTCTTCTGTCATGTTCGCTCCTAGCATTTACTTTGGTCTGAAACATCGGATAGGTCTTATTAAACCATTCCGATCACGTCGCTTGCATATATCGGCAAAGTCACCTTCATCCTGATGGATATGAATATGAATCAACCGCCTCTACCCACTCTCATTAAGGGACATATACTAAGGTTTAAAGCTAATCCTTTTGAAAACCCCATTGAAGATGCCGTTATTTTAGAGTCAACAGGCGCAATTTTGCTGAGGGGCGACAAGATTGCAAAGATCGGGCAATTCAGCGATTTAAGCGCGCTTTACCCACAAGCGCATGTGGTGGATTACGGAGATAAAATTGTGATGGCTGGATTTGTGGATGCCCATGTCCATTATCCACAAACAGGCATCATAGCGTCCTGGGGCAAGCGCCTGATTGATTGGCTCAATAGCTACACATTCCCCGAAGAAATGCGCTTTGGCGAGCTTGGTTATGCACAAGACATTTCCAAAGCATATCTGGATTTCATCACAGCTCATGGCACCACAACGGTTGCAAGCTACTGCACCATTCATCCTCAAAGCGTGGACGCCTTTTTTACCGAAGCGCAGGCGCGCAATATGTGCGTCGTTGCGGGCAAAACATGTATGGATCGAAACGCACCAGAGGGGTTACGCGATACCGCGCAGTCAGCATATGATGACAGCGCCGCCTTGCTTGGGAAATGGCACAAACAGGATCGGCTACACTATGCGATCACCCCGCGATTTTCGCCAACATCCACGCCAGAGCAACTAGAGGCTATGGGCGCTCTGTGGGACGCGAACCCCACGTGTTTGATGCAAACCCACCTAAGCGAACAAATCGATGAAATCGCTTGGGTCAAAGAGTTGTTCCCAGATGCGCGGGATTATTTGGACACCTATGAACAGTTTGGATTGCTTGGCGAACGCGGTCTGTACGGGCATGCCATTCACCTTGAGCCGCGCGAAAAAGATCGCTTGAAAGAAACAGGCGCAGGGCTTGTCCATTGTCCAACGTCCAACATGTTTATCGGCTCTGGGCTGTTCCAAACTGCGGCGCTAGCTCAGGCTGGTCACAGGATTGGACTAGCCACAGATACAGGTGGCGGCTCTAGCTTTTCAATGCTGCGCACAATGGCCGCTGCTTATGAAATTGGCCAACTGAACCACACCCCTTTGCATGCCGCACAACTGCTGTGGCTGGCAACAGTCGGTTCGGCCCAAACGCTTCATCTAGAGCATGAGATTGGGAATATTCGCGAGGGCCATTTTGCAGATTTAGTCGTGCTTGATTTAGGGTCCACACCCGAGATCAAACAACGCTCCATGCGCGCGAATGATCTATGGGAAGCCATATTCCCAACAATCATGATGGGGGATGACCGTGCGATCCATGATGTCTGGATCGCAGGGCGCTCGGTTACCCAATAAGCCGGCGTGCCAATCTATTTTGATGCGCGATCAATTGCTGAATATCTTGGGTGACCAGCTGCCAATCGCGCACGATCTGGCGACCTTCGACAAACAGTGAACGCACCTTTTGCGGCCCAGCAAGCACCAAAGCTGCTGGATCCCAGCTTCCGGCGCTTTCAATGCCGCTGACGTCCCAAATCGCGACATCTGCGCGTTTCCCGACCGCAAGACGACCACATTCAGGGCGTCCCAAAACATCGGCCCCACCGCGCGTTCCGATTTCCAACGCTTCTCGGGCGCTCATGGCATCCGCCCCAAGCGAGACACGCTGCAACAACATGGTTTGACGCACTTCAGACATCAAATTGCCCGCGTCGTTGCTGGCAGACCCATCAACGCCCAAGCCAACTTTGACACCGGCATCCCGCATCCCCCGCACCGGCGCAATACCAGAACCCAAGCGACAATTAGAACACGGACAATGTGCAACGCCTGTTCCGCTGCGCGCAAAGAGATCAATTTCCTTGCCGTCCAATTTCACACAATGCGCATGCCACACATCGTCCCCAGTCCAGCCCAAATCTTCGGCATATTGCCCCGGACGACAGCCAAATTTTTCTAATGAATATGCAATATCTTCTTCATTTTCGGCCAAATGTGTATGAAGAAACACACGTTTATCCCGCGCCAACACAGCCGCATCCCGCATCAAATCGCGGCTGACCGAAAACGGCGAACACGGCGCGATCCCCACGCGCACCATCGAACTTTCAGAGGCATCATGAAATTTGTCCACGACACGAATACAGTCTTCTAGGATGGCACTTTCTTGTTCAACAAGATGATCAGGCGGCAAGCCACCATCGCTTTCCCCGATGCTCATTGCGCCGCGCGTTGGGAAAAAACGCAAACCTATTTCCTGAGCCGCCTCGACAGTGTCGTCCAATCGCGACCCGTTTGGATAAAGGTACAAATGATCCGAGCTCATAGAGCAGCCCGACAAGGCCAATTCAGCCAAGCCAACCATCGCAGACACACGCATTTCTTCGGGGCCAAATTTCGCCCAAATCGGATAAAGCGTTTGAAGCCAGCCAAACAAAAGCGCATCTTGGCCACCGGGCACCGCACGCGTCAGCGACTGATATAAGTGATGATGCGTATTCACCAAACCAGGTGTCACAACACAGCCTTTGGCGGATACAAGTACATCCTCATCCTGCGGCTCCAGGGTCCCAATCGCCGTAATCACGCCGTCCTTGAGCCGAATATCTGCTCCTGTCAATTCGCGACGATCGTCATCCATTGTCAAAATGGTATCAGCGTTTTTAATCAAAATCTGTGACATGACCTACCTCAGTTTGCAAAAGGCGTTAGCAATGGCAAAACTTGCGCAAATAGCTTTGGGTTTGCGGCGGCAATCACTTGGCCCCCGTCAAACGCAGGACCACCAGACCAATTGGTCACCGATCCACCAGCGGCTTCGATCACAGCAAGCGGGCCTTGGATGTCATAGGCATTCAGGCCAGCTTCGATCACCAAATCAACCTGTCCGCTGGCAAGCAACGCATAGGCATAGCAATCCATGCCGTAACGCACCAGCTTGGCTTGGGAGGCAATCGAATGAAAGCCTTTGGCCTCTTGGTCTGTGCCGACTTCAGGGAATGTTGTCATAATGATTGCTTGATCAAGTGTGGCAACTTGGGACGTGCCCAAACTGCGCATACCCATCGGCCCATTGACAAAACTATGCCCCAAGCCACCGACAAAGCGTTCCTGGATATATGGCTGATCAACGATACCGAACACGGGCCCATCCGCAACCATAGCAGAGATCAAAACGCCCCATGTCGGCGTGCCAGAAATAAATCCCCGCGTTCCGTCTATGGGGTCAAGCACCCAAGTCAACCCACTTGTTCCCGCGGTTTTCCCGAACTCTTCGCCAAAGATTGCATCATGCGGCCGTCGTGTCGCCAAAATCGCGCGCATCGCTTTTTCGGCCTCGCGGTCTGCAAGTGTTACCGGATCAAACCCTGACTGGTCTTTGTTTTCAGTCCCAAGATGCGTTGCTCTAAAATACGGCAAAATCACTGCACGCGCGGCATCCGCCATAGCATGGGCGGTGGCGATTATGTCATCGCATTCTGTCAGTAAAGTTTTGGGAAGTTGTGCTTTGGTGAATGTCATTGCGCCCCCTTGGTTGATAGGGGCGCTAATGCAAAGTCAGATAAAAATCAAGCAACGTCGCTCAGCACGCGCGCCAAATCAAACAGGCGGCGGCGTTGGTTTTCGGGGATCGCATAGTAAGAGCGCACCAATTCAAGGGCTTCTTTATCGCCCATCAAATCCGCAGGAACCGAGTCATTCACGCTTGTTGCGTTTTCGTCGGTTTCAATACCATCGAAGAAAAAGCTGATTTGAACTTCTAATGAAGACGCGATATCCCACAAGCGGGACGCACTAACGCGATTGGCGCCAGTTTCATATTTTTGGATTTGCTGGAATTTAATTCCAACTTTTTCCGCCAATTGTTGTTGTGTCATGCCAACCAACCAACGGCGATGGCGAATGCGTTTCCCAACATGAACATCGACTGGGTGCGTCATTTTAGGTTCCTTTTTACTGTGCCAACGGCAAAGGCCACAAGATATCTATCTTTGTCCGGTTTCTTTATCGCTGCGCATCCCTACAGCATTACGACGAATGTACCATAAGAAAGTTACCACGCAAGGCATTAAAAAATGCTAATCACAGTCTAAAAAGGGTTGTTTTACACGAAAAACACGGGATTTCCGATCCATTCGTACTAGGTATGGTTGAATTTGACACCCTTCGCCTACGCCCATAGATTAGCGACCAATCCTAGGAGGTCACTGATAATGATAGCTTTTCACATTCCAAAAGAAGGCGCATCAGCCGAAATCAGGCAAATTGATGCACCTATTCCAAAAACAGGGGAAATTCGCGTAAAAATTCACGCCTGTGGTTTGAATTTTGCAGATATTTTGATGCAAAAAGGCACCTATCAGGATACTCCCCCTGCTCCGTTCACCTTGGGAATGGAGGTTGCAGGTATTGTAGACGCCGTCGGGCCGAACACGGAGGGGCCAAAACTAGGCAGCAAAGTTGCAGTTTTTGGCGGTCATGGCGGGCTTGCTGAATACGGTTGCTTTGATGTGTCCCGCTGCGTTCAAATTCCCGATAGCATGCCCTTTGACGACGCCGCAGCCTTTCAGATTGCTTATGGCACCAGTCACGTCGCCCTAGACTATAAAGCAGGTCTGAAATCTGGTGAAACACTTGTGGTTCTTGGGGCCGCGGGTGGCGTTGGCTTGACCGCAGTTGAAATTGGGAAACTGATGGGCGCGACCGTGATCGCGGTAGCACGGGGGGCGGACAAGCTGGCTGTTGCCAAGGCACGCGGCGCGGATCATTTGATTGATGCGGAAACAGACGACATCCGGGCCAAGATCAAAGACTATGGCGGGGCCGATGTTGTCTATGACCCTGTGGGCGGATCACAGTTCAAAGATGCCTTTCGCGCCTGTAATCCAGAGGCTCGGATAATTGTAATTGGCTTTGCCTCTGGCGATGTGCCGCAAATCGCGGCAAACCATCTTTTGGTCAAAAACATCACCGTCCAAGGGTTCTATTGGGGCGGTTATCTAGGGTTCAAGCCACACATCGTGACAGAGAGCCTTGATTGTTTGATGGCGTGGTATGCACAAGGCAAAATTCGCCCCCATATCAGCCATACATTCCCCCTAAAGGAGGCCGCTCTGGGACTAGAAATCCTAAGCAGCCGTAAATCGACCGGTAAAGTTGTGATCAAAATCAATCACGATGAAACTTAGATAAAAGTAAACGAATTTTTTGGCGACAAATCCTTGAAACTTGGATAAGCTCACCCAATATTGGACGTGACAACTTGGATATCCAGTTGTGCACAAACTTGGAGGCATAAATGGCACAATTCGACACACTGCGCTCTGCTGCTGGCACGCGCGCGGAACAGATCGATCAAGGGCTTCGCGCCCACATGAACAAAGTCTACGGAACAATGTCCGTGGGCATGTTGATTACGGCTTTGGCTGCATGGGCAATTGCTGGCCTAGCGGTCACGACGGATCCTGCTCTTGCAGTTGGGCAAATGAAAAACGGCACAATGCTGACTGGCTTAGGGGCCGCAATTTACACATCTGCTTTGCGTTGGGTGATCATGTTCGCCCCATTGGCAATGATCTTTGCTTTTGGCGCCGTGATGCAGCGCGCTTCGGCACAAGCGGCTCAGCTTTTCTTTTTCGCGTTTGCGACATTGATCGGCGTTTCGCTTAGCTCAATCTTTGTGTTCTACACGACATTCTCGATTGTTCAGACGTTCCTCGTAACGGCCGTCGCTTTTGCTGGTCTTTCGCTATATGGCTATACAACAAAGCGCGACATTTCTGGTTGGGGTTCATTCTTGATCATGGGTGTGATCGGTATCTTGGTCGCATCAATCGTAAACATCTTTTTGGGATCACCCGCGATCATGTTCGCGATTTCCGTCTTGGGCGTTTTGATTTTTGCAGGCCTAACCGCTTATGATACGCAGAACATCAAAACTAACTACTTAGCGCATGCACATCACGGCGACCAAGAATGGTTGGAAAAATCAGCAATCCACGGTGCATTGAACCTGTACCTAGATTTCTTGAACATGTTCCAATTCTTGCTCATGTTCTTGGGCAACCAAGAATAAAACACAGCAAGACATCACAGTTCAAAGGGTCGCTTCGGCGGCCCTTTTTGTTTCAAAAGATAAAGCTATCCGCAGTTAATTCACTGGCTGAAATATCCCAGAATAGTATTTGGCTACCTTGATAGGTAAACATAGCCCCGTCGTCAGTTTGGGTTATGTTAGCGTTAATGACTGCCGCGCTTAGTCCGCGATATCCGTCCAATTCAACGATATCGCGACCAATTTCAAAATCGGCGCCCGCGTAAATAAATTCCGATGTCTGAAGATCAAGTCCCTCGGTCGCAACGCTCACGATGACATCGACGCCAGAATTGGGCGAAAAGACAAATACATCCGCCCCCTTCCCACCCATCAAAAGGTCGTTGCCTTCGCCGCCCTCAAGCCGATCTGCGGCCCCAAAGTAAATGGCTTTGCCGTCACCAATCAATATGTCGTCGCCTTGACCACCAGACATATCATCACGCGCGCGCCCTCCGATTAGGATATCCGCGCCTTGACCACCCAGAATGGTATTCCCCCCAGCAGTTGCGGCAATCACATCATCACCGCCCTCTCCATCAAGCAGATTGCTTCCCAGTGCATCAATTAGGATGTCCGCACCTTCGCCGCCGAACAAGGCATCATTGCCCTGTCCACCAGTAATTACATTGTCTGCAGAATTTCCTGTGATTATGTCATGACCATAGCCACCCACCGCGGATTCAATGATGGTATCCTGAGCGATAATAACATTGCCCGTCAAACCGCCCGCGTCTGATATCGCACCGGGCGTTAAGTCGATGTATTGATCCCAAAGCGACTTGCTTAGATCCAATGTATCCATGCCATCCGTGTCAAAGATCGTCATCGAGATAAGGTCAGATGAATAATCCAAAGTGTCCCAATACCCGCCAAGGTTTTGATCATAGCCATAGACCGTATCCCCTGAATTGGCCGATACTGGCGTGCCATACAGGGAATGTATCGCAACCAAATCAGCCGGCATTGGCGTCAAAACATAAGCGAAATCCGCATCAAGGTAAGTATTTTCGAAATTTGAGAAATATGACATGACAGTCGTTTGCCAACTGTCATTTTGGAACAGGGCTTCTGTTGCAAAATCGCTGCCAGACGCATCCACATCGCTTGCATCATAATTTCCAGCATGTGCAAGGCCAAGCGCATGCCCGATCTCATGAATGTAGGTCTGCATGCTGTAACTGGCATAATCCACTTTTCGAGAGCCATTTTCCCAAAACCAATCTTGGGCAATCCAATCTTGGGAAATGTTTACCTCTGAATAATAGATAAACCCGTCATAGCTGACATAGGAATCCGCATATGCAGTATCTTTTCCATCGTCTGAAAAATAAATATCGGCATGCCCTTGGCGAAATTTGAACTCTAGTCCGGTTGCGGATGACCACGCATCAAGAGCTGCCCGCGCAAATTTTTTACCAGCGCCGTTTAGGTCAGAAATATTGACAGTCAAAGAGCCGCCAGTCACAACATCAAACCGTCTGGGGGTGTCACCATAATAGGACCATCCCTCTGTCGTAAGCTGGTCAGCCACTTGGTCCAATGTGAAAACGGGTTTATTTGCAAATATGGTCATGTCACTTCCAAAAAGGCGATATTTGTATCTGTAACAAATTCAAACCTAAACGAAAGTCATCTTTCAAAAAAGGGTAAATTAAAGAGACCAGCACCCCATAAAAAAAGCCGCACACTGTGCGGCTCTTTCAAATACCAAATAGGGTCAAATCTTATTTGATTTTGCCTTCTTTGTACTCGACGTGCTTGCGTACGACTGGGTCATACTTACGCACAACCATCTTTTCAGTCATGGTGCGTGCGTTTTTCTTTGTCACATAAAAGTGACCGGTGCCCGCGGTCGAGTTCAGGCGGATCTTGATTGTGGTTGGCTTCGCCATTTTACATCTCCTGCGCCGGGCACAAAGCGGGCCCGTGAATTCCGATTGAGCCTGCCTTTTACCTAACCCCACGCCCGAGTCAACAGCTCTTGTTTTAAATTCGCGTGTTTTTGATCGTATTAGATCAAATAATATGCGCGGACCACCTATAAGCCGGATTCTGTCCAAGGGCAGATGCCCTCTGGATGACCATTCCTCTTGGAAAACAGTTACCTGCCTTCCTCTAGCTGCCAACCCGAACGTCTGGGCCAAAGTAACCCTGCGGTGATATCGGTTGCCCGATCAACCCCGCGCGACATTCCTATTCGGCATTGCTCCTGGTGGGGCTTGCCATGCGAGCCATGTTACCATGCCCCCGGTGGGCTCTTACCCCACCGTTTCACCCTTACCTATGCATGCATAGGCGGTTTATTTTCTGTGGCGCTGTCCATCGGGTTTCCCCGTCCGGGCGTTACCCGGCACCATTACTTTGTGGAGTCCGGACTTTCCTCGGACACAAGGCCCGCGGCCATCCAGCGATCCGCGCAGGGTCTCGGTTACGCAGTTCCCAAAGAAAGGTCAATGCCAAAGCGATCCCCAAGATCCGCCATCACAGCACAATCCTTTGCGCTCAATGGTCCCGCAATCCAAGGATGAAAGCGCATCCGAAGAGCCGCCAAGACATCCTCTGGCTGGCTCACATCATATCCAAATCGTTTCGCTTGCGTCAGAAACTCATCCCAAGACACGGGCAACGTTGAACTGGCCGGTTCCGCACTGCTGTGGATGGCACAGCCCGCACGCGCCAGTTGCGTCCAGGGGAATCGCGCACCTGGATCGGTTTTGCGACCAAGCGAAATGTCGGAATGCCCCAAGACATTTTGCGGCGGAATGCGCCACCTCGACATCACCGCGTGCAAAAGCTTGATCAGTGAGTCAATTTGCAACATTGCATATGGTTGAAACCCAGTGTTCGCCAATTCAATGCCAATCGAATGCGAATTCAAATCTGTTTCCCCACGCCAATAGGATCGTCCCGCGTGCCAAGCCCGCTGGCGGTCATCGACTAGCTGCGTAACCTGCCCAAACGCATCAACCACATAATGTGCCGATACCTCGTGTTCTGGCGCGCACAGACGCTCTATCGCGGCCTGAGCGGTGTCCATCGCAGTGTAGTGTAAAATGATATAAGACGGCGCCTCAGTGCCCTTACGATCGCCAAAATTTGGGGACGGGCACTGACGCATCAAGTCACCTTAGCGGTTAACCGCAGACCGGAATGACGTTGGATCCCAATAACATGCGAACCCGTCCCCATCTGGGTCCAAACCTTGGGGGTCACGTTTTGGACCGCCCTTGGCCAAGAACGCTTCTTGTGCTTCACTAGAGGACGCATATTTCCCACAGTTACGCGCCGTGCGCGCGTCAGTGTTCAAAAAGCTACGCGTATAAAGTTGGACACCAACAGGGTTAGATGTCTCAATCGCATATTGAACGATGTTAGGACGATTTGTTTCCGAACGCATCGGCACAGCGGTCGGTTCAATCACTTGATATAGCTGACGATTACGCTCTAGGCGTTCTGCATCGCTTTCGATTGTTTGACGCTCTGCGACCGCATTAAAATTGTTTTCGTCCGATAGACCCGGATTATTCGGGTTTGCAGTGATTGCTTGACCCGTCGCATCCAGAGGCGCCGTAGACACATCACTTTGCGCCGGCAATCCCTCAAGCGCCGCATCACGTAGGATTTGATCCTGATCCCCTGCCCCTGTGTATCCACTATTTGGGATACTCGGTTCGCAGGCAGCCAAAGCCAACCCCATAACTGTCAAAACAATATAACGCATTCCCATATTCCCCTTCGCCCCAAACGACAGACTTACCACCATTTATTCGGTTTTTCCACAAACCCACAGGCCTGTTCCAATGCATAAGCGGTATTCAGCAAATCGCCCTCTTCGAACGGACGCCCAATCAACTGAAGCCCCAAGGGCAAGCCAGAGCCATCCAAACCAGCAGGTACCGAAATACCTGGCAATCCAGCCAAATTCACAGTCACGGTAAATACATCGTTTAGATACATTTGCACCGGATCCGCATCGGTCATTTCCCCCAACCCAAAAGCAGCAGAGGGCGTTGCTGGTGTCAAAATCGCATCAATACCGGCTGCAAATACATCGTCAAAATCCTTTTTGATCAATGCACGGACACGGCGCGCGCGATTATAGTAGGCATCATAGAACCCAGCAGACAATACATATGTGCCGATCATAATCCGGCGCTGAACCTCTGGTCCAAACCCTTCGGCGCGTGTCTTTTCGTACATCTCTGTGATGCCGTCGCCCGCCGCCAAAGCCGCGCGACGACCAAACCGAACGCCATCATAACGCGCAAGGTTAGACGATGCTTCCGCGGGCGCAATCACGTAATAGGCAGGCAATGCATATTTTGTATGCGGCAAGGTTATGTCAACGATTTCCGCGCCTGCATCCCTAAGCATAGCAGTCCCCTGATCCCAAAGCTTTTGGATTTCAGAGGGCATTCCGTCCATACGATATTCTTTCGGAATACCGATTTTCTTTCCACGGATATCGCCCGTCAAAGCCGCTTCAAAATTCGGCACAGGAATATCAACGCTTGTGCTGTCTTTCGCATCATAAGAACACATTGTCTCAAGCATAATCGCCGCATCACGCACCGATTTGGTCATAGGTCCAGCTTGATCCAAAGAAGACGCAAAAGCAACGACACCCCAACGCGAACACCGACCATACGTCGGCTTGATCCCCACAATGCCCGTAAAGGCCGCAGGCTGACGAATAGATCCACCTGTATCCGTGCCCGTAGCCGCCAAACAAAGATCGGCTGCAACCGCAGACGCAGATCCACCAGAGGACCCACCAGGCGTCAATTGACGATCATCAACTTTCCAAGGGTTCACGGCGTTTCCGTAAACAGAGGTTTCATTCGAACTGCCCATGGCAAATTCGTCCATGTTAAGCTTGCCCAACATGATCGCACCAGAATCACGTAAATTCTGTGAAACCGTGCTTTCGTATTCCGGCTTGAACCCCTCCAAAATGCGGCTTGCCGCTTGGCTCGCAACACCTTTGGTACAGAACAAATCCTTGATCCCCAAAGGGATGCCACACATATCAGGCGCATCGCCCGCAGCCAATCGCGCATCGGCTTCTTTAGCCTGCGCCAAAGCCAACTCAGGCGTCTTGTGAACAAATGCTCCCAAAGCATTCGCGCCTTCAATTGCCGCCAAACAGCTTTCGCTCAACTCAACAGCAGTCACTTCTTTTGCACGCAATTTGTCACGCGCATCCGCAATGGTCCAAGTGTTCATATCAGACATTATTCAACCACCTTTGGAACTGCAAAAAAGCCTTCTCGCGCATCGGGTGCATTCGCCAAAACCTTAGCCTGCTGATCCCCGTCGCTGACAACATCTGCGCGACGCTTCAATGTTTGCGGCGTTACGGATGTCATCGGTTCAACCCCGTCAACATCCACTTCATTCAACTGCTCAATAAACCCAAGAATATTGTTAAATTCTTGCGCCAAAGCAGGAAGATCTTCTGCATCCACTTTAATACGGGCCAATTTGGCCACTTTGGCTGCGATCGCGGTATCAATCGACATGGGAGCCTCCGTTTGTCATCTTGGATATGCCTTTAACGCCCAGCGCATGTGGCTGCAAGCAATTGCACATAAAACTCAAGCAAAACCACATCTATTGTCTTTCTTTTTGCTAAAAATACTCACAAACACTGTCTTACCAAGCCACCGAACGTAAAAAACTTCTCGCGCAGCAGATCAAAAAAGCTAAGCTGCCAGCAAACAAAAGGACTGCATCATGAATATTATTTGGCTCGGACACGCCTCGTTTCGAATTGAAATCGCAGGGCAAACCCTTTTGGTGGACCCTTGGCTGACGGGCAACCCAATGCTCAAAACATCCGATCGAGACGCGGCAATCCACGGCGCGACGCATATTTTGATCACCCACGCCCATGGCGATCATGCAAGCGACGCTGTTGAATTGGCAAAATCCCAAAATATACCGATTGTGGGCCAATATGACTTGGTGGGCCTATGGGAACGAACCCAAGGAATCACTGGAATCGGCTTTAACAAAGGCGGAACAGTGGATTTGAATGGTGTGCATGTGACAATGGTGCACGCTGTTCACTCTAGCACCATTGGCGCAGATGATCAGCTGCTGCACGGGGGATCTGAATGCGGCTTTATGATTTCAGGCGAAAATCGCACCATTTACCTATCCGGAGACACAGATGTGATGGCGGATATGGAAATCTTTAACGATCTTCATGCTCCAGACATCGGGATTCTTGCAGCCGGTGGACACTTTACAATGGATATGAAGCGCGCAGCCTATGCCGCGAAACGCTTTTTCAATTTCAAAACTGTGATCCCCTGCCATTACCGCACGTTTCCCTTGCTAGAACAAAATGCTCAGGTTCTTATCGACGCCCTTCCGGATGTGAACGTGATTGAACCCGATGTCCTAAAGCCGATCACATTTAACTAATTTCTATTGTCAAACACACTGCGGTGCGCTTTAGACATCACAGCAAATCAAAAGGAAATATCACTATGTCTTCGATTACACGGATTGCAACAGGTCAGCGCATGAGCCAAGCGGTTGTGCATGGCGACACCATTTATCTTGCGGGTCAAGTCGGTGAACCGGGCACCTCGGTGAGCGCGCAAACACAAAGCTGCTTGGACAAGGTTGACGCACTTCTTGAACAATGCGGTTCGGACAAAACCAAAATCCTAAGCACGACAATCTGGCTCAAGGACATGGCGGGCTTTGCGGAAATGAATGCTGTTTGGGACGCTTGGGTTCCAGAAGGCTGTGCCCCTGCGCGTGCAACGGGCGAATCTGCGCTTGCGACGCCGGATCACTTGGTGGAAATTATTGTGATTGCGGCCAAAGCCTAAGCCCAGTCCACAAATTCGGATAGTCCCGCACGCTCTGTTCTAAACTGGTTTGCGGGATGGTCTGTGTTTGAATACCCAAAAGAAATCGCACATAAAATATCACGATCTTTGGGTATATCAAAGAAATCGCGCACAACAGGTCCACGCCCAGCAATGGCTGCTTGCGGGATCGTTGCTATGCCCATGGCCAGAGCGGCCAATGTAAATCCCGTTATAAACGCACCACAATCAAGCGCACCATATGCCCCTAATTCCGAAGGCGAATGAATAATCGCAACATGAGGTGCGCCAAAGAATTTATAATTCTCCATCATTTGCGCCATTGATGCTTCGCGATCACCTTTGGCGATGCCAACTGCATTGTACAATTGCCACCCACACACGGATCGCCTGACTTTATATTCATTTTTATAGGTTTCAGGAAAGGCCACATCGGGTTCCTCCATCCCTTGCATTCGCGCAGCAAACAACCGCGCAGACAGCTCGGTGACAACCTCACCGGTGGCAATGGTCACTTTCCAAGGTTGCGAATTACACCAGGACGGAACACGCTGTGCCGCGCTCAAAATGCGTTCAATGGTGGCCTGCGGTATGTGTTCGGGCAAAAACGCACGGCACGAATGCCGCGCCACAAGCAATGCCTCTAGCGTGTCCATTTCATTATGTTCCATCACAGCAACCCTTTTGTGTGCAAGTCTTGGATAATTTCATCGCGATGCGCGTCTTTTTCGGGGATAACACCGGCGCCATGCGGCGTCCAATTTGAAAACCTTGGCGCAAGCGCTGCACGCAAATGTCCACCTTGGTCATGCCAAATGTGCCGGTCTGCGATATGTGGATCAGACTGCGCTTGCTGCGGCGAAAGCACAGGTGCAACGCAGGCATCAGTTCCCGCAAAGACCGACGTCCAATAAGATTGCGATTCGGTTGCAAATACCCCCGCAAGCCGTGCTGTTAGAACCGGCCATTCCTTGGCATTAAACTGCTGTGCAAATTTGGGGTCATGCTCTAGCTTTAGACAGGTCAAGAATTCTTGATAAAACTTGGGCTCAAGGCATTGAACTGACATAAATTTCCCATCAGCACACGCATATGTGCGGCTCCAGTGCGGGCCATCAAGCATGCTTTGCCCACGGGTTTCGGACAAACCGCCCAGCGCATTTAGCGACATCAACAGGTTCATCATATGCGCAGATCCATCCACGATTGCCGCATCAACAACGCACCCTTTGCCCGTTTCGCGCGCGTTTAAAATACCCGCAAGCACACCAATAACCAAATACAATGCCCCGCCGCCTATGTCGCCAACCAAAGTCGGTGGCGTAAAAGGTGCTTCAGTTGGATTAGAGGCATACCATGCCGCACCTGACAGCGAGATATAATTTAAATCATGACCCGCTTGTAATGCACGTGGTCCCGATTGACCCCACCCGGTCATGCGCCCGTAAATAACCTTGGGTGCGATCGCATGGATGTCAGATGGACCAAGTCCAAGCCGTTCCATAACACCGGGCCGCATGCCTTCGATCAACGCATCCGACGACTGAACAAGCGCTTTGGCAAGGGCCACATCCGCCGTTGATTTCAAATCCAGAACGATCGATTTCTTTGCCGTGTCCAACAAAGAGGCATCCGATTTAGCAGGTGTCGTTGCGGCGTTGGCGCGATGAATTGTGATCACTTCGGCCCCAAGCTCTGCCAGCATCATTGATGCAAATGGCGCTGGGCCGAGGGCTTCGAATTCAATAATGCGGATACCGTTTAGCATGGCCTGTCTCGTTGTTTTTACAAAGGCTACTCTTGCTTTGGTCCAGACAACAACCACGAAAAACAATTTCGCCGCGTAATCATTGATGACCGCCGTTCATTTTAACGCTAGGTTGGACGGAAGGAGGCGCATATGTTTAAACCTGATTCCCCTGAACAAAAGATCGCCAAGGGCGAACACATCTTGGAAACAGCAACCCAATTGCTACGCGACAATGGGTTAGACGCGCTTTCGATGAATAAACTGGCCAGCGCGTGTAATGTGGCCAAAGGGACGCTTTATCTTTATTTTAAAACGCGCGAAGAAATCATGGCTGCTCTTTATCTTTCCGTGTTTTGGAATTGGTTGAATGCCCTGCCCCAAGATGTTGCAGGCTGTGATACCTATGACAATTTTTGCCGCGCCTATTGCGCCAGCCTAGAACGCGATCCCTTGCTCGTTCCGCTGATGTGCGACGCGCAAAACCGCATCCAGCACAATATACCGATAGAAACCTTTGTGGAATTCAAACGCAGCCAATCCCAAGGGTTGGAAAAACTAGCCCAAGTTTTTGCTCAAACCCTAAATTTGGATGATACCCAAGCGTCTCAAACGGTCTGGGCCTTTCATGTGGCCACTTTGGGGGCTGCCAATTTCATTAAACCAAGTGCGTTTGCGCAAAATAGCTTGCCACCTGATACACATGGGCTGACCTTTGGACTTGGGTTTAGTTCAATGTTCTTGAACACTGTTACACAATTGAAAATCTAAGGGAAACGATATGCGGATCGATCTAAATGCCGATATGGGCGAAGGGTTTGGGCCATGGGCCATGGGCGATGACAGCGCGCTACTGGATATCGTGACGTCGGCAAATGTGGCCTGTGGGTTTCATGCGGGCGACCCTGATGTAATGGCGCGCACGATGAAACTGGCCGCCTCGAACAGGGTTGGTATTGGTGCGCATCCCGGCTTTGACGATCTTCAGGGATTTGGACGCCGCCGGCTTCCGATTGCTTGGGACACGTTACAAAACCAAATCCGGTATCAAATCGGCGCGGCCCAAGCCATGGCAACAGCCATCGGCAGCCAAGTTAGGCACATCAAACTGCATGGCGCTTTGTCGAATATGACGTCCGAAAACAAAGAGATGGCGCTGGCGTGTTATGAGGCGGCTTTGTCCGTTGCACCCAACGCGCGCATTATGGTGCTCTCTGCGACTGCCCAAATGGACGCAGTTCAAGAGCTAAAATGCGCATGGGTCGGAGAGATTTTTGCGGATCGTGCTTATAATGACGATGCCACTTTGGTAGATCGAAAAATCGATGGGGCCGTCATACATGACGCAGACTTGGCCGGGCCGCGCATTTCCCAAATGATCAAAGAAAGTGCGATCATTACAGCCACGGGAAAACGCATCGAAACCCAAATTGATACTGTTTGCCTTCACGGTGATACCGCAGGTGCAGTATCCTTAGCAAAAGCTATAAAAGCGCATCTTTTGTCTTGTAATATCCAAGTTCAAACATTCGACTAAGACAATAAAAAATCAAGTGCCAACGCAATATCATTGCTTTTTTCAATAAGCATATTGATATTTCCCGCCAGTAAACCCCTATTGTCCGTGGTTTTATTGCGCAGAGACCTTGCCAAATGATTTAGATGACATAAGCTCTCTTTATAAGTTGCGCGATTACGACTGGTAAGGTAACCTTACCAAAGCTTAATCATAAAAGCGTACAAAAGAATGCAACAGTGAGGAGTTTATTGCATGGAACGACGTAAGTTTTTAAAAGGTGCTGCGCTTGCAGGTGCTGGTGTAACAACACTAGCGGCCCCAGCGGTTGCGCAAGGCACACGCACAATGACAATCGTGTCCACATGGCCACGTGACTTTCCAGGCTTGGGAACATCAGCACAGCGTTTCGCTGAGCGTGTAAACGTTTTGTCAAATGGCGCGATCCAAACTGAATACTTTGCCGCAGGCGAGCGCGTTGGTGCGTTTGACTCATTTGACGAAGTATCCTCTGGTAACGCGAATGCGTACATTGGTGCTGATTACTACTGGACTGGTAAGCACCCAGGTTTCGCGTATTTCACATCCGTCCCATTTGGCATGTCCACACAAGAATGGGATGCTTGGGTTAAATACGCAGGCGGCCAAGAGCTTTGGGATGAACTATCCGGCGAATTCGGCTTGAAAAAGCTACCAGTTGGCTCAACAGGCACACAAGCCGGTGGTTGGTTCAACAAAGAAATGGAAAGCCCAGACGATTTTAAAGGTCTAAAAATGCGTATGCCGGGCCTTGGTGGTCAGGTTCTTACAAAAATGGGTGCCTCTGCTGTTTCACTTCCTGGTGGTCAGATTTACGAAAACCTCGTGTCTGGCGCGATCGAAGCGACTGAGTGGGTTGGTCCTTACAACGACTACTTCATGAAGTTCTACGAAGCATCCAAGTACTACTATACTGGCGGCATGCACGAACCAGGTGGCGGACTTGCACTAGGTCTAAACGCATCTTGGTGGGGAAGCCTATCTGATTGGGAGCGCGAAGTTATCACAGCGGCGGCCTATGAAGAGCACGCAAACTCGCACAGCGAAGGCATGGCGAAAAACGGCGAGTACATGCAAAAGCTCATCAACGAGCAAGGTGTACAAGTTCGTGAATTCAGTGACGAAATCTGGGATGCCTTTGCCGAAGGCGCAGAAGAAGTCTTTGAAGAGACACGCGCTCACTCAGCTATGGCTGCAAAAATCGATGATCAATTCCAAGCGAAGCTACGTGAAATCGGTGGTACAATTGCATCCCTTGAAGGGACGTTTATCAACCAACGTAACCGTATCTTGGGTCTTGGCTAAGGTCATAGACGTCGGAAACAAGAACGGGGCCTCCTTTGTGGGCCCCGTTTTTTGATAATTCGCATCATCCTTTTTTGATCCAATCTCATGGATTTATGTTACTCAGGGGGAATACATGGCTGAAGCACATGCAGCTCATGCCGTTCCAAAAAAAGGTACACCTGCACCAGTTGTACGCTTTGTTGGATGGGGTATGCTTGCCATTTTGGCAGGATATATAATCAACAATTTTCTGAATGTTGGATATGGGATGCCAAACGTGTCCGATATAATATCAGGCCAAGGCGGCACGCTTTCAAGTGTGACAGTCGGGGTTTACTTTATTGGTCTACTCATTGCGTTTTTATACGTCCAAAGATCGAAAACAACATCGTTGCGATATGATGCCGCAACCATCCACAAATTCAATTGCTACTTGATTCGCGCGCTGTTCTTTAGCGTGTTTTTTGTGGGTCTCGCTGATGCGGGGATTGCTTTGATGCGTGTCGAAAACATGTTGTCTTTGTTCATGTCAGATGACGCTGCTCGCCAATTCGGTCGCGCCGCGTTTGTGGCACCCTATGTGCATATC
The DNA here is from genome assembly GCA_024639125.1 of Paracoccaceae bacterium. Taxonomy (GTDB): domain Bacteria; phylum Pseudomonadota; class Alphaproteobacteria; order Rhodobacterales; family Rhodobacteraceae; genus JAHEJA01. Next base: position 9,061 of record JAHEJA010000005.1, on the reverse strand, counting down.
CCCCTTGTCGCGCTTGGGTTCATCGTTGCTCTATTTTCGCGCACACTTGGGTTCACCTGGCTGGCTCTTTTGATTGTGGCCGCCGAGCTTTTAATCGTGGTAACCCGGTTTGTTTTCTCTTACGAACAAGCGTTCATGGGCGATTTGGTGCGCTATTGGTATGCAGCACTGTTCCTGTTTGCCTCGGCCTATACCTTGTTTGATGAAGGCCACGTGCGCGTTGACATTCTATATGCAGGCTTCACGCAAAAGACCAAAGGCTTTGTAAATGCTGTTGGGTCTTTGATGCTTGGGTCTGTCACATGTTGGGCAATCCTTCTTGTTGGAATGTCTGGACGCCAATCAATGATCAATGCCCCCGTTGTATCGTTTGAAATTTCGCAGTCAGGATCCGCTGGCATGTTCATAAAATATCAAATGGCCGTGTTTATCGGACTATTTGCAATTACAATGATCATCCAATTCATCAGCTATTTCTTTGAAGCCATCGCAGATTTCCGGGATGAACCCGGTCGCCGCGAAGTTGCTCCTGTTTCTCACTGAGGTCACCCATGGAACTCTTTTTCTTAATCGTTCTCATGCTGATCATGGCCACTGCGCTGGGATCAGGATACCCCGTTGCCTTTGCCCTTCCGGGATCGGCAATCATCACAATCTTACTTGCGGCTATCTCAGGATATTTATTTTCTGGGGATACTGATGCTTTCTTCCACTCTGGTGGACCTTCTGAATGGATGTCGGCGGGGGTCATCAACCTCCGAGGTATTTATTGGGAAGTCGAACGGGACACGCTTATTGCGATCCCGTTGTTCATCTTTATGGGCATCATGCTTCAGCGCTCTAAAATTGCCGAAGACCTCTTGGTCACAATGGCCCAACTGTTCGGTCCAGTCCCCGGTGGTCTTGGGATTTCTGTTGTTTTCGTGGGTGCTTTGCTGGCGGCGACAACAGGTATTGTTGGGGCCACTGTTGTTGCCATGGGCATGATTTCCTTGCCCGCCATGTTGCGCAACAACTATTCACCATCACTTGCCACTGGAACAATTGCTGCATCTGGGACACTCGGCCAGATCATTCCGCCGTCCATTGTTCTTATCATTCTTGCGGACCAATTGGCATCAGCCACAGACCAAGCAGGAACTGCGCGTAAAGCCCTATACAAAGAAGCGACAGGTGAACTTCAGATGCCAAGCGTGTTTGACGTTGGTTCCACCTCTGCTGGGGAAATGTTCCTTGGCGCATTCATTCCAGGCTTGCTATTGGTTGGGATCTATATGGTTTACATCTTGGTCTATGCGATCTTGAAACCATCGGCTGCGCCTGCCGTTCCTTACGAAGGCAAGTATGATTCACAATTCTTACGCCAAGTTATGCTAACTTTGATCCCACCCCTTGCCTTGATTTTCTTGGTTTTGGGATCGATCATCACAGGCGTTGCAACCGTGAACCAAGCCGGAGCCATCGGTGCCGCCGGTGCCTTGGTGATGGCTGGCTACCGTTTGGTAGACAAAGATCGACTTACCTATGTTCCTGCTTTACTTACAATTTCTGGCCTAGTGATCATTGGATTTGCACTTAGCAATTTCAACATGAACATCAAAGCAGCCGAATCCGCGTCTGATCTTATGGGATTGCGGATTGGTGTCTTTGGCACAGCGCTCATGGTCTCAGGTATTGTCTGGAGCGGTCTGCGCGTAATGCGCATCGAAGGCACACTAGACGGCGTGATGATGGAAACCGCAAAAACGACTGCGCTCGTTTTTATCATCCTTTTGGGTGCAGCCATGCTTACCGCGGCATTCCGCGCCTTTGGTGGCGAAGAATTGGTACGCGAATTCTTGATCACATTGCCCGGCGGGTTCTGGACACAATTCATTATCGTTATGGCTGTCATTTTCGTTCTGGGCTTCTTCCTAGATTTCATCGAAATTGCGGTTGTGGTGGTTCCAATTGTTGCGCCAATTCTGCTTGCTGATCCAGAAGCAAACATCACAGCTGTTTGGCTCGGCGTCATGATTGGTTTGAACATTCAAACGTCCTTCCTTACCCCGCCCTTTGGCTTTGCCTTGTTCTATCTGCGCGGCGTCGCCCCCGCGGTTGTAAAAACAGTTCAAATGTACAAGGGTGTGATTGCATTCATTTCACTGCAACTGCTCGCTCTGACAATCGTCGGGGTCTACCCACAGTTGGTGAACTACTTGCCAAACCGGTCAAGCTTTTTGTCGGACTCTGCACCACCCCCACGAAATCCAAAGCTTCAATTCTGCTTGGATCAATTCGTCATGGAAAAAGTGGCCCAAGATGGCGGAGCAACGATCGCCGCAATCGAAGCAGCTAAAAACATCAATCTTGACGGGCTTCCCAAGGACTTTGGTAAATTGTTGAAATCATCAACAAGCAAGGCAGAAATGTCATTGGCTCAGCTAAGTGATATTTCAATTCGTGTGGATGCGGTGGCGCAAGCTGAACCAGCCTATCGTCCTTTGCTCAAAGAGGTGCGTTCACTTGAAAAGAAAATCCGCCATATCAGGGAACAAGAAGAAGAGCTTACAACTATTCTCAAACGGATTACTGACCCAGCGCAGAATAACCGCCGCGAGGAATTGGAAGTTGAAATTGCGGTCCTAGAAGGCCAAATTTCAGAACTTCAATCGGAAATCCCTTTAGAATGGAAAGATGCACATGACACCTTCAAGGCGCTCACAGATGCGGAAACCAAGGCACGCAATGAGTACCGTCGCGCAGGTGATCAATCCTATGAAGCAATCCAAGAGCTGCAACAAATTGTTGCTGCATCCGATAGCTTCATAGCAATGGAGACGGACCTAAAAGCCCTTCGCCAAGTGCTAGAAACCCAAGACTTCCCAATTGCAGAAGACGCCGCCAAAGAAATGGAGCGGACCTTCCGTGAAATCGCTGGAGCGGATAATGTCAAGAAAGCTCTTGGAGATGCCAAAAAGGCTTTGGGTAAACGTAACCTAGATCGTGAAGCTGCGTTGGCAGATTTTGATAAAGCAGTAAAACTTTACGAAGAGCAACTCATTTGGAGATCCAGTGTAAATCAGCAAATCGGAGCAGAAGTTGCAACATATGAAACCGCGCTTCAAACGACAATTGGATCGCGCGTGCAGTCAAAACTAAGTAAAGAGCAAGCTCTATACCTAGCATCCTGTACCGCAGTACACAAAGATCTGTCGCTGAACTTCTAAACAAACAAAAGGCCGCCAAATAGGCGGCCTTTTTTAATCCTGCTATTGGCTATTCAATGTCCGCAAAGACCCTTTTTGCCGCGCGAAAACACTCCAAAGCCTGAGGCACGCCACAGTAAATCCCGATAACATGAATGATCGCTCGGATCTCTTCTTTGCTGACCCCGTTATTCACGGCACCACGACAATGAAGCTCCCATTCATGCATTTTGCCCAAAGCACCAATCATTGACAAATTCATCATCGATCGCGTTTTAGCATCGATAACATCGTCTCCCCAGCCAAACCCCCAACACCAAGCGGTCATCGCCTCTTGGAAAGGACGCGTGAAATCATCAGCGGCCGCCAGATTGTTCTCAACATATTCGGCCCCCAACGTCGCCTTGCGCTGCACCATACCCGCTAAAAATAGATCCTCGTCAAAAACACTCATTGATTGTCTCCCATTGTTAAAACTATAGAAACCTGACCGCATCCCATGAAATGTTTCAAGTATTTCTGATGGAGTGATATGAGTATTTAATGCAAAAAGAAAACCAAAGTGGACTATCGCTTTCTTTTTGCTAAAATACTCCCGCCGGAGGCGTGATAAACACGCAAAATAAATGGCGCTTGATTCCACAAATTTATCGACTACTTACTCGTGGATCACAAAAGAGGCTTTCAATGATCCAATATGCGCTAAAGTGTAACAACGATCATACATTCAACAGCTGGTTTCAATCGGCAGCAGCTTTTGACAAACTCATAGCCGCAAAACTGATCACCTGTGAGTTTTGTGGGTCAACTCATGTCGATAAAGCAATCATGGCACCACGCGTCACTTCCTCAAAAAACGCAAAAGGGAAACTAACCTCTTCAAACGAAAACCACATTGAAGACGTTCGCAAAAAAGTAGAAGAAACATCTGAATACGTTGGTAAAAAATTTGCAACCGAGGCCAGATCAATGCACCTTGGGGACACCAAAGAACGTTCAATCTATGGGGAAGCAAAACTAGAAGATGCAAAAAAACTAATCGACGATGGCATCCCAATTATCCCCCTGCCTTTTATGCCCAAACGCAAAAAAAACTAACCAATCTGCAGAGGACAAACCAAGCCCCAAAGGGGCGACTTGGTCCTCTGCTAAACCTGTGACGTGCGACAGCACGGCTCATTTTAAGAATAGCACCTTGTGCTTGAGCCAGCAAAGTCATAAACCCCCTGTAATATATGACTAAAGGGAACAAAATGCCCGTACTTGTGATGAAATTCGGCGGCACATCTGTCGCCACTTTGGATCGGATAAAACGTGCCGCCAAGCGCGTAGGATTAGAAGTCGCAAAAGGCTATGACGTGATTGTTATTGTCTCTGCAATGTCTGGGAAAACAAACGAGCTGGTTGGGTGGGTTAATGAAACCTCGCCCCTTTATGACGCGCGTGAATATGATGCTGTTGTCTCGTCTGGGGAAAACGTGACCGCTGGGTTGATGTCTTTGACCTTGCAGGAAATGGATATTCCGGCGCGCAGTTGGCAGGGATGGCAAGTTCCAGTTAAAACAAATTCAGCGCATTCTTCTGCCCGGATAGAAGAAATTCCATCAGACAACATCATGGCAAAATTTGCCGAAGGCATGCGTGTCGCAGTGGTTGCTGGCTTTCAGGGTGTTTCCCCCGAGGGGCGCATCACCACACTTGGACGTGGCGGTTCAGACACAACAGCCGTTGCCTTCGCAGCGGCTTTTGATGCGGAACGGTGCGATATTTATACCGATGTTGACGGTGTTTATACAACCGATCCACGTATCGCATCCAAAGCTCGCAAGCTTGATAAGATTTCTTTTGAAGAAATGTTAGAACTGGCATCTCTCGGTGCCAAAGTTTTGCAAACTCGGTCCGTCGAATTAGCAATGCGTTACAAAGTCAAACTACGTGTTCTGTCCAGTTTTGAAGAACCATCAGATGAAGCTGGCACATTGGTCTGTGCCGAGGAGGAAATCATGGAATCCAACGTTGTTTCAGGCGTCGCCTATTCCCGCGACGAAGCAAAAATGACACTTGTCGCAGTCGAAGATCGCCCTGGTATTGCTGCCGCAATTTTTGGGCCGCTCTCTGATGCGGGCATAAATGTTGACATGATCATCCAGAACATTGGCGAAGACGGATGTACCGACATGACATTTTCTTGCCCCACGGATCAAGTAATCCGTGCAGAAAAAGCGCTGGAATTGGCCAAAACAGAAGGTGGTCTGAATTTCGCCGAATTGATTTCAGACACCAATGTTGCCAAAGTTTCGGCCGTGGGAATTGGGATGCGTAGCCAGTCGGGTGTTGCAGCCAAAATGTTTAAAACCTTGTCCAACGAAGGTATCAATATTCAGGTCATCGCCACATCAGAAATCAAAATTTCTGTGCTGATTGATCGTAAATATATGGAACTTGCCGTTCAAGCATTGCATGATGCATTTGAACTAGAGAAAGCATCATAAGGGGCAGCACGCCCATGCCAGATAGAACAGATAGCGACAGCCGCAAACTTTTAGGGCGTCTTCGTGACACAATGGCCGAAGAAGCCGCAGGCCAAGAGCGGCTTGATAAAATAACGCACCTCATAGCGGATTCGCTTGGCTGTGAGGTGTGTTCTGTCTATCTGTTCCGCGATTCTGAAACCTTGGAACTATGTGCAACTGAGGGGCTTAATGCGGCTTCGGTTCACCAAACACGCCTCCGCTTGGGGGAAGGCTTGGTTGGTCGCGTGGCGCGCCTTAACAAAATCATCAACACAGCCGATGCCCCGTCCGAACCCGGTTTTCGGTATATGGCAGAAACAGGCGAAGAAATTTACCCCTCTTTCTTGGGTGTTCCCATCCAACGGCTTGGGGAAAAACTGGGCGTATTGGTTATTCAGTCCAAAGTGGCTCGTGAATTTTCGTCTGATGAAACCTATGCCTTAGAAGTCGTGGCAATGGTGCTTGCAGAAATGGCCGAGCTTGGCGCATTTGTGGGCGAAGGTGCTGCGCTTAAAGCGTTGCACCAACAGCCAACCATGTTTCGCGGCGGCACAGCCCAAGAAGGCGCCGCGCGCGGTCATGTCTGGTTGCACGAACCCCGCGTTGTTGTCACCAACCTTGTTTCCGAAGACCCCGAAAGCGAAAAAATACGCCTTAATACCGCTGTTGAACAACTACGTTCCAGCGTTGACGACATGTTAGAAAACGTCAAATCCGGGGACAAAGAACAGCTCGAAGTTCTGGAAGCCTATCGTATGTTTGCAAATTCTCGCGGTTGGATGCGCAGAATTGAAACCGATATTGTGAATGGCCTCTCTGCGGAAGCTGCGGTTGAAAAAGAACAATCCTCGGCACGTGCGCGGTTGTCCCAAGTGTCCGACGCTTATATGCGCGACCGTTTGAATGATCTTGATGATCTATCGAATCGTTTGCTGCGTATATTGACTGGACAAGGCCGTGAAACCGGCGCTGAAATGCCAGCCGACCCGATTTTGATTGCACGCAATATTGGTCCTGCTGAATTGCTGGATTATGGACGCTCTTTGCGTGGGATCGTCTTAGAAGAAGGCTCCGTCGGCAGTCATGCGACAATCGTCGCCCGCGCCTTGGCTATTCCTTTGGTCATACACGCAGCCAACATCACAACCGAAGCACTGAACGGCGATGCAATCCTGGTCGACGGCGAACAAGGTATTGTTCATCTTCGCCCGGATGAAACTGTGGCAAATGCTTTTAACGACAAAATCGCGATGGAAGCAAAGGCGCAAGAGCGCTATGGCGCGATCCGCGGTGTTGAAACAGTCACCAAAGACGGTCAGCGCATTGAATTGGTCATGAATGCGGGCCTCATGGCTGATTTGCCAAGTCTTGAAAATTCTGGGGCCGAAGGCGTCGGGCTTTTCCGGACCGAATTGCAATTCCTTGTCCGCAACCAAATGCCCGGTCGATCGGAATTATCGGCACTTTATGGGCGTGTTATGGATGCCGCTGGCGACAAGCGTGTGGTGTTTCGAACCTTAGATATTGGTTCAGACAAGGTGCTTCCTTATATGCCGCACGTCAAAGAACCAAATCCGGCGCTTGGTTGGCGTGCAATCCGTGTGGGGTTGGATAAACCCGGTGTTCTTAGAATGCAGTTACAGGCGCTTATTCGGGCCGCACGGGGCCGCAACCTAAGCATCATGTTTCCCTTTATCGCGCAACCCAGCGAATTTGATTTCGCCAAGGCCGAAGTCGACAAAGCTTTGGCACGTGAAATTCGGCTCGGACATGTGGTTCCAGAAGACTTGGAAGTCGGTGCCATGCTAGAAACGCCATCGCTTGCTTATGCCTCTGAACAGTTCTTTGAAAAAGTGGATTTTCTGTCCATTGGTGGCAACGATCTAAAACAATTCTTCTTTGCTGCCGATCGTGAAAACGAACTGGTACGCAAACGCTATGACACCTTGAACAGTGGTTTCATGACCTTCTTAGAGTTGATCAAAGAAAAATGTGTTCGCACAAATACCAAGCTTTCATTCTGTGGCGAAGATGCGGGTCGCCCGATCGAAGCAGCCGCGCTTGCCGCAATTGGAATCACGACGCTGTCTATGCGCCCTGCATCTATTGGACCTGTGAAAAACATGCTTCTGAATGCTGACCTAAGCAAAATCAAATCTGCAATTGATTCTGCGCGTTCAAATGGTGACGAAACCACGCGTCACGCAGTCATTGAAGCCCTAAAGCATTAGTTTCAAACATTTATTTTCAAAATATTGGCAAAGCCGATCTGTATTCACGAGCTGCCCCCCCTATTGGGGAATAAGAATATTCCCTTGATGCATGTAGACATATAGCATCAGTAGAAGGGAATAATAAAATGGATCTACAACGCGTTAAAAATTTGGTCGTTTACTACGCGACCTTAAGCGATGAACCCTGTAACGAGACTATTTTTTCATCCGATGCACAAGATTCGCAGATGCTCGGATGTGCAACAGAGCAGCCAAATTCATCACTGGCCGCACAACCTTTGGGGAAATGCCAATGACATATCAAGTGAACATAAAAGCCGTTTCCGTAAAAGCATCCAAGGATCGCTGTGGTGCAGCCTATGCGAAATATCAAGATGCCTTAACCAAAAATACGGACAACGATCCGCTGGCTCAGGACCATCTGCGCAAAATTTGTAAAGCACTGAATTCATACATGCGCATCCAAGACAGCGCGCAGGACCAATTTCCTGCTCTTGTAGTTGCTTTTTAGGCGGCACTGTTTCACGACATTGATCGCCTAAAGCCCAATACATTGGTCGCGGCAAAGACTATTCGCGATAAACGACCAAATCACCTTAACGAATTCCACAGCAAAAAGCTGCAACATAGCGCCAAACAATTGCTTACTGATATTTCAGTCATCGCGTTATGAACCACATACATCCCTTTCGAACGCCACAGCGCCAATCGGATGTTCAAAATAGATCATTGTTTTAAACACCAAGCGGAATAAACGCGGACTGGTTTCAGGATCGACACATCCGTTGCCAAAATGGTGTCCCAAATTCGGCGAGCCTACCAATACTGACTCGCGCAACTGGCGTATTCATTTGCATCGGCTTGGTTGCCGACCTGAATGACAGGCTTGCAAATCAGGGTTCCAAAACCACACCTGTCACCAGCGCCAATGGATGAAATATTGTCCCCCAAGTTGTGGCTGGATAATGCGCAATTCGGCGACCCCATCTTGGAATTTGAATGCGCTTGCCGGCAGTTTTAATGGCATGGCAGAAATGCGCCCCTCTGGCCAAGCTTCAATACAAGGGCGGTCTTTGGGAAATTCCATCCTAAGCACCATTTCATAAGTCGGATGATTTATCTGCAT